>JAUCQB010000105.1 GCA_030372985.1 Phycisphaerae bacterium | reverse complement strand
CGAACGATCATGACATCCCTCCGATCAGCTCAGCGTCGCGCCGAGGGTGTGAATCCTCGGGTACACCAGGTTGTTGCCGGTCATCTCCGCCTTGTAGCGGACCTTGTTTCCGTTCGGATCGGTGAAGTTTCTCGTGAGCGTGTACTCGGTCCACTCCTGATCGATCTCCCGCGTCGTTTGGATCGACATGGGCTCCCAGGTCGCGCCGCCGTTGTTGGAGGCGAACCAGTTGATGGTGGTCCCGCTGGGGATATTCATCTGGGTATAGAGCTTGGTGGAGGAAACGCCCTGGGTGAGTTCGTTCTCGCGGTTCAGGTACGCCCCCGTCGTGTTGTTGAGATATCCGATGAGGTTCACGTCCTTGTAAATCAACGCCGGCGAGTTGTTGACGGCGCTGCTGGAGAACAGGGCCCGGACGAGCACCTGGTTCGCCAAGTTGGGCAGCCGCTCCTCCTCCGCCGGCACGATGGCGTCCCAGATGACGCCGCCGTCGGTCGAATACTCCCATGCGATGCCGGTGCCTTCAGGGCTGGAGGAATACTCGTCCAGGTTCAGATCGCTGAACTGCACGCCGGTGATGGGCTGGAAGCGAACCTCGCCGGCGGACTGGAAGTCGTAGCCGTAGATTCTCATGGTGAGATCGGAACCGTTGAGCGGCGTCCAGGTCTCGGCGTTGGAGCTTTCCAGCAGCACGCCGGCCACATAGGTCTGCCGGGTGATCACGCCGTTTTGACCCAGTTGCCCCAGGGTGGCGACGCGCATACGGTAGTTGGTGCTATTGGTGAGAAGCACCACCGCGTAGCTGGTTCCCGCCTGAGCGTAAAACGGGTTGGCGAAGACGACCTTAGTCTCGGCGTTCAGATTCACGTCGCCTGGTGCCAGGACCTTTTCCGCGAAAATCATGCCGTTGGGCAGACCTGTGGTGACGCCGCGGATCTGCACCGTGACCGGGATGGACGGGTCTTTTACGGTGAAATACAACCCCACACTGGAGATCACCTTGTCCTGGGTGAAGCTGAACGTTTGGGCCAGAGGATCGCTGCGCACGGTGACGATCTGCGTGCGCCAGACCACCTCCACCACAGGCACGCGGATGATACGTTCCTCGATGATGCGTTCGATGCGGGTGATGATCATCGGGTCGTTGATCTGAATGCTGGCCCGGGCTGAGTACAAACCGTCGTTCATTTCCACGATTCGGTTGCCGTTGCGCACGTTCTCGGGGAAGACGAAGGACGCGGTCACGCGGCCCGCCGTAACCGCCTGGACACCCGAACACACCACCTGGCCGTCGCAGCGGATGGTCACGTTGTTCGCGTTGGACTGGAAATTGGACCCGACCACGGCGATCCCGGTCTGGCCTCGCCTGCCGATGTTCGGAGTGACCTCCACTGAGGCATCGGGTTTCTCGAACACGGCGTAGGGGTTGATGTTCTTGACCTCGGACCAGTCGGTCTGCTCGACGAGCACACGTTCCGTGGCCGGGAGCAACGCGAGGCTGCCCTTGAAC
>JAUCQB010000104.1 GCA_030372985.1 Phycisphaerae bacterium | reverse complement strand
TCTGATCCGCTGTCATGGTGAGTCTCCTGTGTCTCGTTCAGGAGAGCGCGCTCCCGATTTCAATACCAGGAAACCCATCGGCTGGACAGCCTCTGATTCTTGAGCCACAATAGCGCTGTCATATTAGAGAGTCACCGGTGACGTCGATTCGGCCCCTCTCCCTCGGGACGGGGCACCCTGAAAACCCGCAAAAACGGTCAAGCATCCGGTCAGAAAGAAAGCTATACTGCCCGTCGAAAGGAGCGGCGATGCGGTCTGACACCCTGGATGACTACGGGCGTCTGAGGGCTACCGCAACAATCCCGAGATGACGCCGGCGGAAGACTTGTTGACTGACGTTCACGTGCCCGTCGAGGCCCGAAGAAAACAAAGGAGCTGAAGATGGCGAAGAAAACGAAGACCGACAAGGTCGACCTGTACAACGAGCTGAAGAAGACCGACTACGCCGCGCCGAAAAAGCCGGTGCTGCTGACCATCAAGCCGGCCCATTACCTGACCGTCACCGGCCAGGGCGAGCCCGGCGGAGAGCGTTTTCAGGCGTGCATGGGTGCCCTGTTCGAGGCGGCGTACACGATGAAGTTCACCAGCAAGTTCGCCGGGCGCGACTACAAGGTGTGCGTGCCCGAGGGGCAGTGGTGGGGACCGGAGGGCTGCACCGATCTATGCAAGGTGCCCCGCGACCAGTGGAACTGGAAGCTGATGATCCGCACGCCCGGCTTCATCAAGCAGAAGGACCTCGACAAGGCGGTCGCCGCCATGAAGGAGAAGGGCAAGGCCCCGGCCGTCGAGCCCAAACTCGAAACCATCAAGGAAGGCCGTTGCGTCCAGATGCTGCACGTCGGGTCGTATGCGGACGAGCCCAGGACCATCAACGAGATGATGGAGTTCGCCAAGGCCAACGGCCTGTCCATGAAGGGCCCCCACCACGAGATCTACCTCTCCGACCCGCGGCGAGCCAAGCCGGAGAAGCTGAAGACCATCCTCAGGCATCCGGTGGCATAAGGAAGCTATTAGCTATTCGCTCTTGGCTGTCAGTTGTTGGTGGGCCAAGCTTCAATACTCCCCCAATGCTGACTGGTAGTCGTCTGGGCCTACCCATGTCTTCAAGTACTCTGCGTTCGTGATCAGCGTCTCCTTGGGTACAAGATGTGGTATCAGAGGTCTGGTTACATCCGAGTCGAACAGCTCTTCAAGGAACCCGACGACCCATATCGTGAGAATGTCGTCCTTTGCGCTCTCGCCCCTGGGTTGACGCTCGCACCACTTCCCGAAATCAACCACCTGCCGGACAACCTCGGGCCTCAGGTCGCAAGGGCTGAGTCCTTTCAGCCAACTCACGACCAAGTACATCAGAACGTATGGCGAGTCCTCATCATCGCCTCCGTAAAGGCGCGGAGATATCTCAGGAAACCTACGGATTATCTCGTCGCGGAGTAGCTTCACGGCTCACTCCAAACGGCATGACCGCACCTGGGCTAATAGCCAACAGCTAAGAGCTAATAGCTTCTTATTGCTGCCTTTTCAGTACCGATAGTGCTCCGGCTTGAAGGGGCCGTCGGGTGACACACCGATGTACTTCGCCTGCTTTTCGGTGAGCTTCGTCAGCCTGGCCCCGATCTTGCTCAGGTGCAGGCCGGCAACCCGCTCGTCGAGATGCTTCGGCAGCGTGTAGACCTTCTTTTCGTATTTGCCGGTCTTGCGGTTCTCCCACAGCTCGATCTGGGCGATCACCTGGTTGGTGAAGCTGTTGCTCATGACGAAGCTCGGGTGGCCGGTGGCGCAGCCGAGATTGACCAGGCGGCCCTTGGCCAGCACGATGATCCGCTTGCCGTCCGGCCAGATCACGTGATCGACCTGGGGCTTGATCTCCTCCCACTTCAGATCGGAGAGGGCGTCGACCTGGATCTCGCTGTCGAAGTGCCCGATGTTGCACACGATGGCGTTGTTCTTCATGTGGTTCATGTGCTCGCGGGTGATGACGTCGACGTTGCCGGTGGCGGTGACGAAGATGTCGCCCCACTTGCAGGCCTCGTCCATGGTCACGACCTGGTAGCCTTCCATGGCCGCCTGCAAGGCGCAGATCGGGTCGATCTCGGTGATGTAGACCGTGGCCCCGAGGCCGCGGAACGCCTGGGCGCAGCCCTTGCCCACGTCGCCATATCCGCACACCACGCACTTCTTGCCGGCGACCATCACGTCGGTCGCCCGCTTGATGCCGTCCATCAGGCTCTCCCGGCAGCCGTAGAGGTTGTCAAACTTGCTCTTGGTCACCGAATCGTTGACGTTGATGGCCGGAAAGAGCAGTTCGCCGTTCTTCTCCATTTCGTACAGGCGATGGACGCCGGTGGTCGTCTCCTCGCTGACGCCGACGATGCGCTCCGCCATCTTGTGGAAGAAGTGCGCATCCTTCTCGCGCACACGCTGCAGCACGCGGTCGACGATCTCGATCTCCTGGTTGTCCTTGCAGATCGGCGGATGCCTGCCGCTCTTGGCAAACTCGGCCTCCAGGGCCCGGCCGCGATGGATCAGCAGCGTGGCGTCGCCGCCGTCATCCACGATGGTGGTCGGGCCGTCGGCATCCGGCCAGCTTAAGGCCCGCAGCGTGAAGTCCCAGTACTCCGCGAGCGATTCGCCCTTGAAGGCAAATACCGGGATTCCGCGCTTGGCGATGGCTGCCGCGGCGTGGTCCTGCGTCGAGAAGATGTTGCAGCTCGCCCAGCGGACCTCGGCACCCAGTTCGGCCAGCGTCTCGATCAGCACGGCCGTCTGGATGGTCATGTGCAGCGAGCCGGTGATCTTCGCCCCGGCCAGGGGCTTGCGGCCGGCGTACTCCTCGCGAACCGCCATCAACCCGGGCATTTCGCCCTCGGCAATGGTGATTTCCTTGCGGCCCCAATCGGCCTGGGACATGTCCTTGACCACAAAATCGGTAACGGCTGTTGCCATGGGTCCTGCTCCTGTTCAGAAACCTGCATGCGTTCTCACTTGCGGTGACTTGCCGAAGCCGTCCTGCACCTCGCCGACGGCTCCGCCGATGTTCCATATTCTACAACTCGCCCCATCAGGATGCCGAAGTTCGCCCGGTCACGACAAACAGGCCCGGCGTATCCAAACGCCCTCGGCCGACCGGTCGCGCGGTGCTCAGCGGCATGGCACGAACCTCGCGAAAACCCGCTTGCCCAAGCCAATCGACCACCTGGGCAGGCTCGAAACCCCACCACCGGTCTCCCATTCGCTCGTAGAACTCGCCGTACGGATGGTTCTGTTGCTCGATAATCAAGGCCGCGCCGCCCGGCCGCAGGGCTCGCCTCAGGTCCGGCAACGACTCGGGCGGCGACTCCACATGATGCAGCACCAGGGAAACGATCGCCAGGTCGATCTCCCCGTCCGCCAACGGCAGGCTGCCGAGTGCCCCCTCGCGGAATTCGATATTCGTTGCGGCGAGAACCTCCGGCCGGCTTCGCGCCAGCTCGATCATCCGCAAGGCCGGATCCACCGCAATCACTTTGCGGAACCGACCAGACAGCACGGACAGCAGATAGCCCGTACCGCTGCCAATATCCGAGACGACCCACTCCGTCGGCATAACAGCGGTCAGCGCCTCAAAGTGAAAAACCTCGCCGAAAGCCTCGATCCGTAGTCGATCCCACCTGGCCGCGACGGCGTCAAAGAAGCCGTGGCCTCCGGACTGGCGACGTTGGACCACCCGCCGGAGCCGGTCGGCAATGTCGCCCTCAAGTTCGGCCTGACCCACCCACTCCAGCAAACGATCCCGCAAGCCGGTCACGCCGTTGCTCATCCGCCCGGCAGACTTCTGTGAGATCGGGACTTCCCTTGGGCTCGGCCCATCGCTTGGCGGTTGGACGGCGTACATCACCGTTGCCCCTACCCTGCGATCGACCAGCAGACCTGCGTCACGAAGCACCCTCAGATGCCGGCTGACGGTGGACTGGGGCATCTCCAGAACCTCGACCAGTTCGGATACCGTCAGATCGCAGTCCGACAGCACCCGAAGAAGCCTCTGGCGGGTCGAATCGGACATCGCTCTGAATACCATCTCGTTGGTCGCCATATCTGTTTATCCGGATGATAGGATATGTAACACGGCAACCACATGCAAGGCAGGCTGCCAATGGCCACCCTGGCCTCCAGCCGACAGCTCGGAAATGACGGCATATCGCCGTCAGATGGCATGTTTTAGGCAAATGTGGACCGACCCCGCTGGCACGCTGAAAACGACGATTTTTATTCGATTACCGACTTGACTTACGGGCGTTTATGCCACAAAATATTGGGGTCTGGTCGGCGGGACCGCCGACATATAGACAAAATGGCTTGTTGGTAACTATTCGTCGGGCACCTAACTTCCCCTGTGGCAGGGATTTGTATGTGGGCGATGAGATTTCCTGAATCCGGGGGTGGTTATGCCATTGACTTTCGCCAGATATTGAGTTATTAGAGATACTGCCCCCAACATATGGGGGAACAGGTCGTACTTAGAGACTCGACTGTTTCTAAAGCCCACTAGAATCGGAAGGCGAGGGTGCATTTCCGACGGAGTCGGTCTGCGCTCGTGGGAGGGAAGGGGGCACCGGTTGTGTTTTCGGTCTTCTTTACCATTGAAACGGAGGCCTCTGAGGCCTGAAGGAGTTGGTCAATGGTCGCTTTTGTCAAGGATCGACATGGCGAAAACGGTACAGATCCCAAGAGTGAGCCCGACCTTGGTCTGCCCGATAATGCGCTTCGTGTCCTGCGTGCTCGTTATCTGAAGAAAGACGAGTCCGGCCAAGTGGTGGAATCTCCGAACGACTTGTTCCGCCGCGTGGCCCGGACCATCGCGGACGTCGAGATCCGCTACGGTGCGGACGCTTCACACCGCGACATCTGGGAGACTGTCTTCTTCGACATGATGGTCGACTGGCAGTTCCTGCCCAACAGCCCGACGCTGATGAACGCAGGACGCGAGATGGGCATGCTCAGCGCTTGCTTCGTGCTGCCGGTCCGGGACAGCATCAATGAGATCTTCGATGCCATCAAGCAGACGGCCCTGATTCAGAAGGCCGGCGGCGGCACAGGCTTCGCCTTCGACGAGCTTCGTCCGACGGGCGACTACATTAAGAGTTCGGGCGGAACGACGTCGGGACCGATCAGTTTCTGGCGAGCCTTCAGCGAGGCAACCAATGCCATCCAGCAGGGCGCGTTCCGGCGTGGCGCGAACATGGGGATGATGAACATTCATCACCCCGACATTCTCAAGTTCCTTAATGCCAAGCAGGACCTGACCCAGTTCACCAACTACAACATCTCGGTCAAGATTACTGACCAATGGATGGAGGAGTTTCTGGACGACGAGGATTCTCCGCACATCGTCCGCAACCCCCGGACCGGCCAGGAATTCGTCATGCCGCGCGACCTGAAGGTCTGGGAGTACGACGTGCGGTCTTTGATCCCCATCAGGCGCGGTCCGAACGGCGAGTTGCGAGTGGTGAACCGATCGGACGAAACCGAGGAGGTCATCACTCGCGGCTCGGCATTCAGCAAGCCGGTGTACACCAAGCGGGACGTCTGGCGGATCATCGTCGAGAACGCCCACCGGACCGGGGAGCCGGGCGTTGTGTTTATCGACCGGATCAACGAGTACAATCCAACACCGCATCTTGGCCGCATCGAGGCAACAAACCCCTGTGGCGAACAGCCGCTACTGCCCTACGAGGCCTGTAATCTCGGCAGCATCAATCTTGCCAAGTTCGTGAGCGAAAGCGAAGGTCACGGCCGGGTGGACTGGGACGCGCTGCGATCGACCGTGCATCACGCGACGCGCTTCCTCGACAACGTGATCGACGCCAACAATTACCCCTTGCCCGAGATCGAGGCGATGTGCAAGGGCAACCGCAAGATCGGCCTCGGCGTGATGGGCTTTGCGGACGCGCTCTACAAGCTGGGCGTCGCATACAACTCCGATGAGGGTGTGGCCTGGGGCGAGCGGTTCATGAAGTTCATCAATGACGAATCGCACAATTACAGCGAGCAGTTGGCCATGGAACGGGGCTGCTTCCCGAACTGGTCCGGGAGCGTCTGGGACACCCGGCACCACCGGCCGATGCGCAACGCGGCGGTGACAACGGTGGCGCCGACCGGCACAATCAGCATCATGGCCGACTGCTCCGGCGGAATCGAGCCGATGTTCAGCCTCGCCTTCTTCCGCAACGTCCTGAAGGGACAGGAGCAAGGCGCCAAACCGATGATACAGGTTAACCCGATTTTCGAGCGCTCCGCCCGAAAGCGAGGGTTTCTCAGCGAGGGTCTCATGGATCGGATTGCCAGGGATGGCACCCTCGCTGAAATTGACGAAATCCCGGAAGAGATCAAACAGGTTTTCGTCTGCGCGCACGATATTTCGCCGGAATGGCACGTTCGCATGCAAGCGGCCTTCCAACGTCACTGCGACTCATCCATCTCCAAGACGATCAACTTCCCGCACGACGCCACCACGGACGAGGTGGACGCCATCTACCGGCGGGCGTACGAGTTGCGATGCAAGGGCATCACGGTGTACCGCGACGGCTGCCGCGAGGCTCAGCCGATGGCCCTCAAGGACAAGGAGCAATCTGCAAACCCTTCGGGCCCGAATGCGAGTGCTAGCACGCGCTCTGCGCCGGCGGAGTTCAAGGAGCTCGAGCCGCGGGAAATCCCGGAGATCATCAGCGGACTGCGCCTGCGGCAGATGACTCCCTTCGGCAACATGCACGTCAAGATCACCGTTGATCCCAAGACCGAACGCGAACTGGAGGTCTTTGCCCAACTCGGCAAGGGCGGCGACATTGCCACCAGCGATCTTGAGGCCATCTGCCGGATGACGTCCCTGTGGCTCCGCTCGGGCGGCTCCCTCAGGCATGTCATTCGACAGCTCAAAGACATCGGCTCGAGTCTCCAGGTACCGACCCGCGAGGGCAAAATCATGAGCCTCGGCGACGGCCTGGCCCGGGCGATGCAGAAGTACATGCGAGCCAAGGAGCGGTTCGGCCTTCGCAGTCTGCTCCTGGGGGAATATGACCCTGCCGAGTTGGACCGTCCCGCCAGTGCCCTGCCCGGCAAGACGAACGGCAACGGGAACGGTAAGTCAAAGGGCCATGAGCTGGTCTCGGAAGTGCGCCACGCTACGACGGCTCATGCGGCCTCGGTTTTCGGGTCGCCCACGCTGGCCGGGAGCGTGGGCGCATCCCGGATGGATCGCGACCGATTGGCGTTTAAGGTTAAGTGCCCCGAATGCGGAGAAGGGTTGCTCTTCTCGGAGGGCTGCAATAAGTGCCCGTCTTGCGGCTGGGCGCAGTGTTAGGCCTGTCATGCGATGGCCGAAGGGTTTGACAACAGTCGCCCTTTATGGTAATCGAGCCTCCTGTTTTTTCGTGGGGCCCAGGTTGCGGCGCCCACCCATGAACAGGGGTATAATCAGTAGCAGCGGAACGGAGACATGGTTATCCGGACCAGGGATTTGCCCGGTCGGGGCGAATATGGGGTAAATAACCCATGCATTTTGTATCCCCCGAATCCGCAATGCGTTGTCTAGACTTAGGGAGAAAGGCTAAAAGTATCGGTTTGTCTGGTCGATAAAGCGGTAATGGGGCGGCCTATAATGTAGTAGAGCTGTCCGAAACTGGAATCATCGGAGGGTATATCCAAAACGCTCAGGAATGAGCAACGGCTTCTTTCCCCTCCGGAAAGCACCGGGCCCGCCCATTGGGCACCTGGTGCTTTCTTTATTTGGGGCGCCCCTTGAACTCGGCAGGCGGTCTTTCGTCGGCTCCGATCTCGATCTCAGGACGAAACCGCGCTTCAGTCATTTCAATCGCTCCTGGAGCTGATAACAAAGGCGAGAAATCGACCTCTGCAAGTCGTAGACCGTCGGCTCAGAGTCCTGCTTCCGCGGCACGATCACCAGATCGATCCCCGTTGGCAGCTTGTGTCTGACCTGCCGGAAGGCCTCCCTGAGCAGACGCTTGATTCGATTTCGCTGAACGGCGGAACCGTAAGCTTTACCCACGGAGATGCCGAGGCGAACGGTGCCGGCGTCGTTGGGGACGGCCAACACAACCATGTGTCGGTCGATGGCACGACATCGCTCGGCAAACGCCCGCTGAAAGACGCGCTGCGACTTGATCCGGGCGGATCTTGGGAAGCACTGCCGTCTTGGACCGGAAGGGTCAGCCATGTCCGTGATTATACACTCCAAGAGCGGATTGCCGCGTGACCGGGCAGCGGATATCGTAGCCCTCGTTCGCCACGGGAAAGGCTCGCAATCAACAGCCCGGGAGGCACGGATGGACCTTCGCGATTTTCAGCAACTCATCGACAAGATGTACTCGCACAAGGATCGTGAGCGGGGCAGCGCTGGGACGTTCTTGTGGATGATGGAGGAAATCGGAGAGCTGGCACAGGCAATCGGCGAGGGCTCAGACCGCCAGACCAAGGCGGCCGAGTTCGCCGATGTCATGGCCTGGCTGGTGACACTGGCTAACGTCGAGGGGGTCGACCTGAGCGAGGCTCTTCATAACAAGTATGGACAAGGCTGCCCCGGTTGCGGCAAGATGGTTTGCAGCTGTGACGCCAAACCCTAAGGCGGACCGCCCTGTTGCGGGCCGCAACCAAAGCGTACTGCGATCCAGAAGCATGCGCGTAAGCCGCACATGTCTCTGGCCGTCAGGTTCGAACAGGGGATCGACATGAAACGCAACAGAAGATGGAACCTCCTTTCCTGGGTGGTGATGCTTTCGGCGGGCTACTGGCTCTTCCAGGGCGGCTGCCTGGGCGTTCTTCAGCGGGAAATCGAAGTTCTGGTTGCCGCTGAGTCCAATGGTGTCTTAATCCGTTCAAGCTATCTCTACGAGATCTTCGGGCCTCGCTTGATTGCCTGGTCGAACCAATGGTTCTGAGCCGCCGCTCCCCGAGATGAACGGAACGCCCTGTCTCCACGGGCCCAGCCACACGGCCAGCGAGCCCACCCACGCGTGATTGACGGACAGGCGTCTTTCGTCCTTCGTTCCTGTTGATTAGCTGCTGCACAACAAGGTAAAATGAGGCTCGGAATCCTGTGAGGCTCGAGTCAGGTCGGTTGCCCATCTCTCCGATCGGACTTTGGGACTCACGGCCAGCGGGCATGTCGAACGGTTCTGGAATGGGAGGCTCCCATGAGTAGCGTTGATTCCGAGATCCTCATGCCGTGTGCCACCTGCGGCGCCAGCATTTACCGTGAGCACGTTCATCGAGGACTCGCAGGCATGTGGGGTGGCCAGATGTTGTGCCCGGCCTGCCTCAAGCCGAAGCGCGAGTCCGCCGTGGCCGAGCCGGCCGGCGAAGTCCCTGATGCCATCCCCCTCGCCTCGCTTGAGGAGCCTGCGTCGTCCGCTGCCGTTGAGTCGTCTGCGTCTCCTCAGCCGGATATGACGGCCGACGAGTCGGCGGCCGAGCAGAGCACGATGGAAATGGGCCCGGGCGCGCGGCGCGTAAGGACGTTTCACGCGAAGCTGTCTGAGGCTGCACTGCGACACATGGACGAACAAGTCAATACCTGGCTCCAAGACAATCCGGCGGTCAGGGTCAAGTTCGCCAATACGACCGTCGGCATTTTCGAGGGCAAACACAGCGAGCCCAACCTCATATTGACGGTTTTCTACTAATCGGTTCGGGCGTAAGAGGAAGCTTGAGCCCTTTGCCGCATCACGTTGACCTCGGTGCAACGGAATGATACTCTTGAAAGGCGCAGGAGTTGACGGCCAACCGAGACTGCCTTCCGTGAAGTCACCTGGCGACCCTGCCAGCCCGACGGGAACCGGCGACATGGCAACCGATTTTGACGATTCGCAGACGGCGGAAGACCTGATGGTCTCGTCGGCGGACGTGCGGAGCGAGATCCCGTGCGCCCGGCGCGCCGTGAACCCGTTGGGACCGATCATCGAGATCCGATATGTGCAGCGACCGGGAATCGGCCGGGTCTATGCGGGAGGCATTCTGCTTGCTGCGGTTGTCATCGTCGGGATGTCGCTTTGGCTGATGCCTGCCAGCGGCCATATGGGCACCCACCGACAACTGGGTCTGCTGCCATGCGGTTTCGTCACCATGACCGGATACCCCTGCCCAACCTGCGGCATGACGACGGCGTTTGCCCATGCCGTCCGCGGGCAGGTCTTCGACTCGATCAGGTCGCAGCCGGCGGGCTTCGTGCTTGCCCTGGCGACGATCATGATCGGCGGCTGCGCTGCCAGTGCCCTGACCGTCGGGCGGTACCCGGCGATCAACTGGTATCGGGTCAACCCGACGAGTTTCGTGTGGTATGCGGCCGTTGGGCTGGTGGCCGCGTGGGGAGTCAAGATTGCCCTCGGGTTGCTGGACGGCAGTCTTCCCGCCCGGTAGCCTGCACTGATCACAGTCTGGAGGAACGACATGCGGATTAACCGGCATCGGGCAGCGCTGAGCCTGGGTTTGGGAATTCTTATCCCGGCGAGTCTCCTGACGTTGAGCGGGTGCGGTCCGACAGGAGCCTTCCTGGCCGCGACTCTCCCGGACACCGAAAAGGTGCCGCCGGAGTTCAACAGGCTGCCAGGCCGGACCGTGCTCATTCACGTTTACGCTCTTCCGGAAATCCGCTGGGCTTACGACAAGGTGTCGCTGGATGTGGCGGCTTGTCTGGCAAACCACCTGCAACAGCATGTCAAGGGCGTGACCATCGTGGACGTGGTCCGAGTCGGCAGCTACATGGAGAAGACGCCGGACAGCGAGAACGATCCGGTGGGCGTTGGCAAGCATTTCAACGCCGAGATGGTCATCGAGGTGTCCATACACAAGCTCAGCGTCCGGGATCCGGGCATGGCCCACTTCTATCGCGGACGGATGGCGGCTTCGGTCGTGGCCTACGATCTGACGCGACCCAACGAACTGCCGGAGCGAATCCCGCTGGGTGAGGTGGAGGTGGCGGTCCCCGAGGAAGGGCCCGTGGGGCTGACCGGTGTCACCGCGGCCCAGGTCCGTCAACAGACCTATCTCGCATTCACGACCAAAGTGGGCAGAAAATTCCATGAATACGAGCGCCCCATCAAATAACCGGACCGGGCGAGCCGGGTACGTCCGGCTTCGCGCCGCCCTGCTTTGCGTCGGATTGACGGCGACGACGGGCTGCGGTCCCGGGTTTGGTGCCCTCCTGTACCATCTTGGCGGAGCGACGGAGCAGAAGGTTTCTGCCGAGTTCAAGCTTCCTCCGGGCCCTGTTCTCATTCTTGTGGACGACGAGATGGACCTGGTCTCGCCCCCCTCGGCTCGTGAGACGCTGGTCGACGAACTGGCGACGCGACTCCGGGAACACAAGGTCGCAGAACGGGTGACGACCAACGAGGAAATCGCCCTGATCCGCCGGTCGGTACCCGACTTCGACGAGCTTTCGGTCCGTGAAGTCGGCCGCCGAGCCAACGCCGACACGGTCATCTGGATGAACGTTGAGGACTTTTACGTCGAGAAAGACCTGGAGATGATGGTTGCGCCGGCCAGGTTCGGAGTGAAGCTCAAGGTCTTCAACGCCAGGGAGGAGGATCGGCTCAAGATCCGCCTATGGCCTCCGGAAAGAGACGGCCGGCGGATCGACATCACGGTCAGCCCGCATGAAGCCCGCAGATGCAAGAGTCGTTCTGAAGTCGACCACCTCCTGGCGACCACGATGGCAGACAAGGTGGCCGGGCTGTTTTACGACCACAAGGTCGAACGGGAGTGATCAGTTGTCAGTTCTCAGTTTGCGGATCGAGGGCCGGGCGCCGATCGCTCCGTGACTGCACCGGACGAACGGATCGCGGATGACGCTTGTCGAATGCATGCGACTGCTGGAACTGCCCGACAGCGCAACCGTCGAGGAAATCAAGCGGGCGTACCGGCGTCTGGCACAGCAGCTTCACCCCGACAAGAAAAAAGGCGATCCGCAGGCCCAGTTGCAGTTCATCGAGGTTTCAAAGGCGTACCGCATGCTGGTCAACGCGGCCCGGGCCTGCCGGCAGGGCAAGCCGGTCGGCACCTGCCGGGACTGCGGCGATTTCGGCGAGGTGAGCATCGGGCTCGACGGCCACCCGCGCTGCGGCAGGTGCATCTTCCACCCGGCCGGCGGACACCTCTTGCCACTGCCGGTGTTCGTGGTGGTCAAGTGCACGATCACCATCGTTTTGCTGGCGGTCGGGGTGTATCTGCTGGTGGTGGGCACGGCGAACGACAGCAAGGCATACGGCATCGCCGCGGCCTGCGCCGGAATGCTCGGGCTGGTGTCGCTGGCAATCACCTGCCTGTCGATCGTGCAGTGCATTCATCCGAGGGATCGGGCAAGGCAGAGTAAGTGACCGGCCAAGAAGCTGTGAGCCGGGTCCCGCCGCCGGTCTGGGCTCCGAGAGAACGGGTAGAGCCATGGAACTGCTTGGCTACATGGCGTTCACGATTCTGGCCGCCGGTTCAGTCGCCGGCGCGGTTCTGCTCGCATTCGGCTTGCGAGGGCGAAAGGTCGATGACTTCCCCTACTGCCGCAAATGCCGCTACAACCTCACCGGCTTGACCAGCGAACGCTGCCCGGAGTGCGGCAGCCTCACGGCCGACGTGGGTGTGGTCATGGGCCGCCGCCAGCGTCGCCGAAAGCTGATCGTCGCCGGGCTCGTCTTGTTCATGCCGTCGGCCGCTGTCCTGATCGGCGCCCAGACTCAGTGGGCTCGATCCGTGAACTGGTATCAGAAGCTGCCGACGTGGTGGGTGCTACACGATGCCAGGTCCACAAGTGAAGCGCGGGCGTTGCGGGCGTTTCAGGAATTGGGACGGCGTGCCGAAATAGCAAACCTGACCGGCAAAGATCAGGAAGCGCTGGCCGAGATCATGCTTGGCCACTTCATGCGTCGGACGAGCCCCTTTGACCCGAGCAACGAGATCGAAGACGCCGCGGCCATCTGGATTGACGACGCTCTGGAGAGAAGCCGGCTCAGCGCCTCACAGAAGGAGCAGGTCTACGCACGAAGATCCTGGGTCGTCTGGCGAGCCCGACCTGTGGCCAGCCTGGAGATCGGTATCCCGATCGAGCTGGGTGTCACAGAGTACGTCTACGGAGACGGACTGGGTGCGGTGGAAGCCCAGGTTTCTGTGGACCAAGTCTCGATGAGCATCGATGGTGGCCCGCCGGTGGTCCTCCTCAACCAGAGGAAGTCCTTGCAGTATTGGAAGATCTTAATCGAAGAATTCAGACTACCTGAACCATTCTGCAACAGCAAAAACATAAAAGACATAGCAGGAACCGTGGACGTCGGATGGGCTCCCCCCACTCTGACTTGGGACTACCTGCAGCATTGGACGGTGGCAGCGTTCCGACCGGGGCTCTACGAATTCAGATTGAGCTATCTCTACTCTGTGTACCCAGCGGCGGACCCCCGCAAGAAACAGGGGCCGAACATGCCGCTCTACGAACAGAGCAGGACTATCATCACCCAATCTCAGGTCGTGACCGTACCACCAGCCCAACTCGTGACGACAGTCGCAGATCCGCAAGTCCGGCAAGAGATGCTGGCCCGGCTATCGGTTGAAAGCGTCTTCAGGAAGCCTCACCGCTACCTGGATTCAGGCGGCCCCTGCATCGAAATCAGCATCGCTGGAAGAAGCCCACTCCCGGTCGGGATCGCTTCGCGCATCGTCGTGGACGGGGCTGGACGCAACGCCGGCAGACTCTACTCTGAAGATGGCGAGACCCCACCGGCAAATGAGCTTGTGACACCGGGATACCTCAACCTGCGTCAGCACCCTACTCATGTGAAGTGGGGTAACGATAAGCAGTGGTATTTCCATTTCTGGGACGAGCACCCAGAGCGTCAGCAGGTCAGTATCATCATGACGCCCGACCCGGCGCTCGCCGCCGCCACCGTGGACGTCACGGAGATCTTCGGCGAGCCGATACGGTTCGAGAACGTTCCCGTAGATCCGGATTTCGCAGCGGCGCAAAAACGCAGCCAAGCCAGAGAGGTGGCGATGTCCGCCGCAGGCATGGGAAGCAGCCAGGGAGGTGGCAGCGAGGCGAGCCAGCCGGCGAGGTAAATCAGAATAAATGGTCCATTCCCGTCGGTACGGGCACAGACAAGGGTCTGATTGATGCCGAGGTCCTCGATGTCACAGTGGTACGAGGTGTGGGCTCGCCTGGGCGCGACCGCGCCACCGGTACACCTGTATGAGGATCTCATCGCTTGTTATGGCGAGCTGCATCGCCGGTACCACACGCTGCAGCATCTGGACGAGTGCCTGGAGCAGTTGGATAGCGTGCGGGGCTTGGCCGAGCGTCCCGACGAGATCGAGGTGGCCTTGTGGTTTCATGACGCCATCTACGACGTGCGGCGGGATGACAACGAGGAACGAAGCGCCCACTGGGCGCGCGAAAGTCTGTCGGCTGCCGGCGTCTCCTCCGACGTCGTCAACAGAGTCCGTTCATTGATCCTGGTCACCGACCATCGCTCGCCGCCGCAGGGGCGGGATGCGGAGATCATGGTTGATATCGACCTGGCCATCTTGGGAGCCGAGCCTGCGCGTTTTGACGAGTACGAGCGGCAGATCCAGGAAGAGTATGACTGGGTGGCCGAGGATGTCTTCCGGCGCGAGCGAGCGAGGATCCTGACTGGCTTCCTTGCCCGGCCGCGGATCTTCCGGACGGATCACTTCTGTGAGCGGTTCGAGGCACGGGCACGCGAGAACATCGCCAGGGCGATTCGGCGATATGCGATCTGAAATCTGAGATTGCAGATGTGAGATCAGCCGCTCATGGCCACGCCGAGGCGCGGGCAGGCCACCCACCCATGGGCAATTCCGTCCCCCACCCCTTCCGCTGGCGAGAAAGGGATGGGGCACCCAACTCGCTCTGACCTGACTGTTCCTGCCCTTCGGGACCCTGTACGCATCGTTGCCATCCCGGATCACTGACTGATAATAAGTCTGGCGATCGGGTAGATACCCCCATAGCTCGGTGAATGGACCGGTTGACTTGCTGTATATCACGCGATATACTAGTAAGTGCTGGATGGCGAGCAGGGCCGCAAGCCTCTCGCCCCATGCACGGATGCCAGATAGCAGGTTGTCAACAGGAAACGGCCAAGACACGTGTGTGGCTGCCGCGTTCTTGCGAACGAGCCGAGACATGGAGGTTTCACGATGCCCGGCCCAGCGAACAGGAGCCGCCAATGCAAGGCGACGTACCGTTTTCACTCGTTCTCGGTTTTCTGGAAAAACACGGTTACCGGCTCCTGAGGAGACGCAAGTCTCCGGATGAAGAAAACGCTGGGTTCGTGGTATTCGGCAGAGAAGGGAGCCCGAACATCGGGTTTCCAGTGCGAAACAGGAAGGTTTCTCATGAGCACTTCGACGCGATCGTCCAAGCCTTCGAGGGCGGCGAAGAGGACCCGCCGCCAGGTCAATCCTGACGCGCCCTTCGATGAAAATCTGCTGGAGAAGGCAAGGCAGATTGCCTCCGGATATCAGTTTGTGATCCGCCCCTCGGGCACCCTCGGCTACGTGGGCCGCACGCTCGAATTACCGCTGGTGCTCGCCGACGGTAGGAATCCCGAGGACTGCCTGAAAGCGACCATGTTTGCGGTGGAGACTGCCGTCGCCACCATGCTGGAGAGCGGCCAGCCCCCCCCTGTCACGGCGTCCCGCCGTGTCGAGCAGATCAACATCCGGCTCACCTCCGAGGAGAAACTGCTTCTCGAAGGGGAGTCGCAGCGCAAGGGTTTCCGCGGACTCTCTGACTTCGTGAGAGCCGCTGCACTGGCCGAAGCGTCCGGGATCGCCTCCCGAGACAAGTAGCCGGCACCCTTCAACAATGCAGACGGCGAGATGCCCTCGCCCCACGCCCCATCGAGTGGCCGACGAGGGCGCGCGCCACGCCCACACGATGTGCTTGCCACGGTCCGCCAGCGGATCGGTCGGCGAGCGCGAACCGTCATGCTCCGCGAACCCGAGGCCGTGTCGTCGCCGGGTCGGCCCCACTTAGCCGTCGCAGCCGGGCGAGGCCGGGATGCCGGGGCCAGAGACGCAGGCCTCGAATGCGTCCAGATCGTCGGGATCGACGTCGCTGTCGCCATGTGGGAAGCCCGCCTGCGGTCGATCGTAGCAGATGCAGCCCGCCGCGGCTGGGGTCAGCTCGCCGGAAACGCAGATCTGCATCACCGCAAAATCCGCCTGGTCGACGTCCCCGTCGCCATCTGCGTCGGCGAAGGGATCACGGCAATCGGGCGAGGCCACCGACACGTAGGCGGTGGGGCTGTCGAGGTTGATCCACCCGACGTTCTCACCCCATGCGTAGCCGCGCAGCCGCCCGCCCCAGTAGTTGCCGGCCGAGGTGTACTCGAAGCGGGCCTGCTGGCCGTGAGGGCCGAGGGCGGCCTGGGTATCAAAGTTGACCCAGCCGATGTTCTCGCCCCAGGCGTAACCGGAAAGGTCGCCCGTGAGCGAGTCAATGTTGACGCCGCAGTCCTGGCCGTCGGCGTTGCCGTAGGCCGTGCCGTCAGCCGGCCGACCGTCGCCCAGGTTGACCCAGCCGACGTTTTCCGCCCAGACGAAGCCGGACAGGAACGTGGCATGCAAGCGGGCATTGTCGCCCCAGTTCAGCCAGCCGATGTTCTCGGCCCAGGCAAATCGATGATCTGGATCGATGTTGGACTCCCCGGCGGCCAATACACAGACGGTGCCCGCACAGAGTAGCGCCGCTGCAAGACGATGACCCATCTCTCACCTCCTGCCGTCACCGGCTCCCTTGATGACGCCGGTGATCGCACGGCTCAGTTGTACTCGATAATCTGGTAACTCACCTGGCGAATAGTCGAAGGCGGCACATCATCTACCCGAACGGTAATGGTCGTTGACGTCAGTTCGACCAGGCACGCTCCGTTTCTGGGAGAGAGCGGATTGGCCGTCGAGGTGAGATACGTCTTCAAAACCGGCTCGCCGAGAACGACAACGCTCTTGGATGGGTTGATCTCCGGTGAGAAGGTGGCACTGGCCTCGAATACGCCGCCGTCAAATTCGATACAACCGTGGACAACCTGCTTCACCCCTCCGGCACCGCCCGACATTTCGGCGACGGCGCTGGCCAATTGAGCATGCTCGGCCGAGAGCTGGTCGAGCGTTTTCATGGTCGGGGCAACCGGGCCGGCAGGCGGATTGAGATCTCCTGCTCTGGCCCAGAGAACAAGACCCAGGCAGACCGCCAGGCCGACTACGATGAATCCGCCGATACGATGTGATGGCATAGAAGCCTCCTTCCAACTGACAAGAACTCCCACTTCTCCAACGACAGAGAAATGGCCTGCGGACTGATTCGCGATGCCTCGGGATGACGCGCAACACGGCGCCCTTTGAATCAGCCTTAGGCTGGGGGACAGCCTATCAGAGAAGTTTCAGCCAATCAAGCTAAAAAAAGGGAGAAGCCTACACTGCGAGCGCATAAGAGATAACCTTATATTGTGGTAGAAGCTGCCCACGGTCTGGCTCGGATAATGCTTGTCCGATGTCAGGGCCCCCGCCAGCTGCTCCCCGGAAACGGGCCTCGACGTTGGACGAAGGCGACAGAGGTGCTTGAAGCCGGCAGGCAACGGCAAAGAAGGACTCACCGGGACGAAGAACGTGTCCGAGAACCGCTCGGGCCCCGGTTGGCACGACCAGGCACCCGCTTCAGGCCGGGGCGCCGCCCTGGCGGCCGCCTGGAAACATGCCGGCGTCCGCCGGGGGCGAGATCGGGCGCGTCCCCCGGAAACCTCCCCCGGCAGGATGCACGCACCGGAAGATGATCCCGACATTCTCCGCCGGCGGTCCCGCTCCGGCAAAGACGTCCGAACGGCCCTCTGCGCAAACAAGAACGCCCGGCGTGTCGCAACACACACCGGGCGTTGGGTATATCAAGTTAACAGTGTGACGCCGGGCGGGGGATTGCTCCCGCCGCTCACCCACTACGGGCCGAGAACGTGCTGACTCATGGCACGGCTTGTTGGACCGGCGGCCGAAGCCGACCGATCCGCCGCGAACCACGTCTAGTTATCCACTAGAAAGGAGGTGATCCAGCCGCAGGTTCCCCTACGGCTACCTTGTTACGACTTAGTCCCAGTCACCAGGCTTTCCGTCGGCACCACAGAGATGCGGCGACTTCGGGAACTCCCAGCTTCCATGACTTGACGGGCGGTGTGTACAAGGCTCAGGAACATATTCACCGCGTCATGGCTGATACGCGATTACTAGCGATTCCAACTTCATGGGGTCGGGTTGCAGACCCCAATCTGAACTGGGGGATGTTTTGTGCGATTTGCTCCACCTCACGGTCTTGCGTCGCTTTGTACACCCCATTGTAGCACGTGTGAAACCCTGGGCATAAAGGCCATGATGACTTGACGTCGTCCCCACCTTCCTCCGGCTTAACGCCGGCAGTCTCGCTAGAGTCCCCGGCATGACCCGCTGGTAACTAGCGACAAGGGTTTCGCTCGTTAAGGGACTTAACCCGACACTTCACAGCACGAGCTGACGACAGCCATGCAGCACCTGTGCACGTTTCACCCGAAGGCAGATTACTCAGCTTTCACCGAGACCATCCGTGCATGTCAAACCCAGGTAAGGTTCTTCGCGTTGCTTCGAATTGATCCACATGCTCCACCGCTTGTGTGAGCCCCCGTCAATTCCTTTGAGTTTTAGCCTTGCGGCCGTACTCCCCAGGCGGCGCACTTCTCGGTTTTCTTGCGGCACGAAGGTCGTCAGAACCCTCGAGCCTAGTGCGCATCGTTTACGGCGTAGACTACCGGGGTATCTAATCCCGTTTGCTCCCTACGCTTTCGGGTCTCAGCGTCAGAACAGGCCCAGTCACCCGCTTTCGCCACAGGCGTTCCCTTAGATATCTACGCATTTCACCGCTCCACCTAAGGTTCCAGTGACCCCTACCTGCCTCAAGAACGGCAGTATACCAAGCAGTTCCCGGGTTGAGACCGGGGATTTCACTCAGTACTTACCGCTCCGCCTACACCCGCTCTAAGCCCAGTGATTCCGAACAACGCTTGGGGTCTCCGTATTACCGCGGCTGCTGGCACGGAGTTAGCCACCCCTTTCGTTTGATGGTCAACTCAGGACGTGTTAGGTCCTTTTGCTTCCTGACAAACTATTGAAGTTTACATCCCGAGGGACTTCATCCTCCACGCGGCGTCGCTCCGTCAGACTTGCGTCCATTGCGGAATATTCGTTGCTGCAGCCACCCGTAGGTGTCCGGGCAGTGTCTCAGTCCCGATGTGGCCGGTCGCGCTCTCACGCCGGCTACCCGTCATAGCCTTGGTGGGCCGTTACCTCACCAACTAGCTGATAGGGCATAGGCCGATCCCGCACCAGTAGGCCCGAAGGTCCCCACCGTTTGACCCAGGAACCATGCGAATCCTGGATATCATCAGGTATTACCGGCACTTTCGCTAAAGCCCCTTGCGGGGCGCCGCTATCCCTGTGTGCAGGGTACGTTACCTATGTATTACTCACCCGTTCGCCACTAAACCTTCGTCGTATTGCTACTTCAAAGGTCCCGTACGACTTGCATGCCTTAGCCACGCCGCCAGCGTTCGTTCTGAGCCAGGATCAAACTCTTCACTTTATATCGTTGCACCGGACGGCAACCGAAGTCCCCGCCCGGTTGGCTTCGATAGAAGGAAATTGATCGAGTAGAACTCGTATGTACACGAGAACGTCGATCGAGACCGGTCATCTGCGGTGCAGGCAACCGACCTCTCACACACCTTGCCGGCCCAAGAATCTGGCTTAGGTTCTCCGACCGACTGTGTCTTGTTGGCAGCGACGCAACCGTTTCCGGCTGCGGCACCGCCACACGTTCTCACGGCGTTTGTCACACTGTTCACTTGTCAAAGAGCTCTTCACCCCGGTGAGCGGTGTTCTTGGCCGCTCATGGGGAGCCACGTATGCTAGCAGACCCGTCGACTATGTCAAGGACTGCTCAAGCCGCGATTTTAACTTTTTTCGTCGCTCTCACGACCCATCCGATCGCTGCCGACCAGATTTCACGAAAAGGCGAAAAAAAAGCCGGCCTGCTTGTAGCCTGCGTCACCCGATGGTCCGGTGGTTCATACACCTACTACCGCAGGGCACCACCGGCAGGGACGAGCCAAAAGAAGTACCGACAAAACCGTGCCGAACACCCTACGCGTCAGCACGTAAATATACACCCACTTAGGGGACCTGTCAAGTCAGCATCCCGGCCGGCATGCCAATCTGCAAAGCATTATTCCACAAAAGCTTACATCTGCATAGCCCGTTTGGGGCAGGATCAGGACGCCCCCCAGCATAAACCAAGCTCGCATGACGAAACCCGAATGCCCAATGAAACCCAGAATCCGAATGCCGGAAGGGATGAGGCCTGACACGCATCATCACGGGCCGACAACGGAAATGGGCCAAGCAGGCAGACCTCGACGTGCGGGACTGCCGTTGCTGCAAGTAGCGAATTCAAAAGAATTTACGGACCACAATGACAGGCATTCTTGCGGCCGACCCGCAGGAGGTCAGGCCAGCTTGAGGGCCGAACGAAGAGAGATGCGGGCTGCCAAGGCCTCGACAACCCGCGTGACGGCGTCACCGACGCCTTGCGGGTCGTCGGCGAAGAGGCAATCGGGGGTTCCGTCGTCGCAGGCCATGCGGATCGCTACGTTAATCGGGATCGACCCAAGGAACGGCACGCCCAACTGTCTGGCGGCAATCTCTGCTCCCCCTTTTCCGAACAGGTCGTACTCTCGGCCCGTGTCCGGGGCGACAAAGTAGCTCATGTTCTCGATCATCCCCAGGACCGGCACGCCCAGCGTCTCGTACATCCGGGCGGCGCGAACCGCGTCGGCCAGGGCCACCGCCTGCGGAGTACACACCACGGCCGCCCCGGTCAGAGGAATCGACTGAGCCAGCGTCAATGGAACGTCACCCGTGCCGGGCGGGAGGTCGACGATCAGGTAGTCCAGCTCTCCCCATTCCACCTGTTCCAGAAACTGCCGTATCGCATTGTGGATCATCGGGCCACGCCAGATGACGGCCTGGGCGGGGGGGATCAGCAAACCCATGCTCATCGCCTTGATGCCGAAGACCTCGACCGGGAGGACCTTGTCGTTCTCGAAACCCGGCCGGGCGCTCTCGATGCCCAGCATCTTGGGAATGGACGGGCCATAGATGTCGGCATCGAGCAGCCCAACGCGGGCGCCCGCGCGAGCCAGCCCGATCGACAGCAACACGCTCAGCGTGCTCTTGCCAACTCCGCCCTTGCCCGCCCCCACCGCCACGATGTTTCGGACACAGGGCAGTTCACACTTCTCGGGCAGGCTGCTGCGAACGCGAGCAGAGAAATCCACGTCCACCTGTATCACGCCGTCCAGGTCGCGTACGGCCGTCTCGATGTCCCGGCGAATGACCTCGCGCATGGGGCACGCCGGTGTGGTCAACTCGACATCGACGCGGACGCGACCGTCGCAAACGGCCACGCTCTTCACGAAATCGAGGGAAACGATGTCCTGATTCAGTTCGGGATCTTGAACGGTCTTCAGGACATCGAGGATCTGCTCTTTTGTCGGGCAGGGTTGATCGTTCACGGATTGAACCTCATGACAAAGACTATTGCTGAGGCGGCCGGCCGAGCAGCACGTAGCCGACTCCGCCCCGCTGGAACCAGATTTTCTCAACGTCCTCGATGGGGTGCGTGATCACGCCCTGTTCCGGGGCTGTCTCTTATACACATCTGACGCTGCCGACGAGTTCCGAACGGTGTAGAT
>JAUCQB010000103.1 GCA_030372985.1 Phycisphaerae bacterium | reverse complement strand
CGCTGTCTCGTGGGCTCGGAGATGTGTATAAGAGACAGTCGTTGGCCAAGTCGAAAGTTGTTACCGGTGGGGTGGGTGCCTGCCCGCCGTGATGAGGATAGAGACCCGCCGCCGGGGAGCGTGTCCCCGGCGGCTTCCCGAAAAATGGTAGCCGCCTGGAATAACGTGATTCCGGCGGAGGGAGAATCAAGAGGTTTTCATTCTAGCGGATTGGAGGAGTAAGATTATGAAGAACTTGTTGGTTGGTTTGAGCATGGCTCTGTTGCTGACAGGACCAGCCTGGGGCGCACTCACAGCGACGGCCACCTTGCTCGGCCCGGCCTCGGTGGACCCAGGCCAGGTCTTCGAGATCCAGATGGATCTGCAGGGCAACGAGCCGATGACTGCCTGGACGATCTACATCAACGCGACCGCTGGCCCCACGCCCACAGGAACCTACAGCTTCAAGGCTGTCTCCGACTGGGACGCTGCCGGTGGCGTGGCAGGTAACATGGGAGCTTTCCCGGTGGGCCCGATCTTTACCGTTCCTGTCGTGGGCAAAGACACCGGCGGTAACGGCATCGTGTTTTCGATGGGAGTCACTGCTCCCGACGCACCGAACACGACCTTCGATATGTGGGTGACAGGAGTCATTGGCGACTTGGATTACTCGGACATTGAAGTGACTCCGGTTGCTCCGCTGAGCATCTTCGTCACCCCCGAGCCGGTCAGCGCCCTGTTGCTGCTGGCTGGTCTCCCGATGCTGCGTCGTCGTCGCTAAGACACGGCAGCTCGGATAGTTAACGTTTGACTTGTTACGGAGCCGGTGGCTCTCGCCGGCTCCGTATTTTTGCGCCCCGGCCGCACTGTGGGGCAGAGGCGAGAGGCACGCCCAGCCAAACCACTGAGGGCGCTGTCCGAAGCCAGGCCATCCGCTGGCGAGGCGGGGACGGGCCTTCGCAGGTGCCATCTTCGCAGTTTGTTCGAATCTCGTCAGGGGAAAGCGTGGATTTGCTCCCCGCGCTTCTGCTCTGCGTGCCGAAACTGAGGTTTGGGACGAAGAAACAGCCGGTCGAAGAAAGGGCTGAAGGGGCGTCGCGCAAGGTCTCAGGATAGGCTCCAACCGTGGCCGGCCCCGTTCAGTCTTGGCCGGTGCTCTCGCCTGCGGGACACGACCCGCTACAATCTCGCACGTTGACGTTCCACATGCTGTTTGGGGTGTAGAGGTGCAACGGATGAGAGCCGTACCACTGTTGTTATCGGTGTTTGTCCTGCTGGGGCCGGTAGGCGGTTCCGGCGGTCTCACAGCCGCCGAGAAGGCACCGTCGGTGGCGGTGGAGCTCCTGGCGGAGCGGACGGCCTGGGTCCCGGGCGAAGCGGTCAACCTGGCCGTTCGGTTCAAGATCGAGGATGGCTGGCACATCTACTGGCGCAACGCCGGCGAAGGTGGACTTGAACCTTCGTTCAAGTGGGAGCTACCCGCCGGCTGGCACGTGGGCGATCTGGCCTACCCTTTTCCACGACGGTATATCGATGCAGGCGGCGAGCATACCTTCATACTTGAGGGCGAACCGACCATAGTGGTCCCTGTCGAGGCGCCGAAGGATGCCGCGCCGGGCTCTCAGGTCAGCGTTGGCGTGGACGTCGGCTGGATGGTCTGCCGCAAGGCATGCTTTCTGGGCGACAAGAAGCTGAGCACCACGCTGCCAGTGGCCGGCGGTAACGTGAAAGCCGAGCCCGCCAACGAGGACGCGTTTCAGCTTGCCCGCAGCTATCTGCCCGAGTCGGCCGAGAAGGCAAAATACCTCAAGCGGCTGCAGGCGGTTGCCGACACGGACAAGGCCAAGCCCGGCTCCAAGTTCGAAGTGGCAATCGTATTCGACGTGGCCGACGGCCATCACATCAACTCGCACAAGCCGCTGGGTGAGTTCCTGGTGCCCACCGACGTGTTCCACGAGAAGACGGAAGGCTTGTACATCGGCCGGGCTCGCTTCCCGGCCGGGAAGGTTGAGCCCAGCGGCCTGCCCGGCGAGCAGGTATCGGTCTATCGCGGGCGGGCGGTTGTGCTCTTGCCGATCGAGGCCGAGCCGGGGCTGACCGGCGAGGAGGTTCGGATCCGCGGCGTGGCAACCTACCAGGCGTGCTCGGATCAGACAAAGGTCTGCTTCCCGCCGATGGCGGTGGAGTGGGAATTGGCGCTGCCGGTGGCGAAGGCGGATGAGACTCCGCAGGCGGCCAATCGGGAGCTTTTCGCGGCCGCCAGGCGGGAGATGCCGCCGGAGGAGCAGAAGACGCAAACCTCGCCCGGAAAGGATTCCGGGCGAAGCGAGTCGGATCAACGGGCCGACGAGGGCGTCGGCCCCACTTCTGCTGCCCCAACGACCTCGGCTCCTGCCACGCCGCTGCTGACGAGCGATTCGTGGTTGGGGCGGGTTCAGGCGTCGCTGGCAATGCTGGGTTTGTTTGGTTACCTGATCATGTCGCTGGTCGGGGGCCTTATTCTGAATCTCATGCCGTGCGTGCTGCCGGTCATCTCGATCAAGGTCCTTTCCTTCGTTCAGCAGGCCAAGGAAAGCCGGATGCGAGTCCTGACGCTCGGACTCGCGTTCGCCGCGGGCATCGAATTGTCGTTTATCGTGCTCGGTCTGCTGATCGTCGGGTTGGGACGCACGTGGGGCGGCTTTTTCCAGTATCCCCAGATGATCATTGGCCTGGCCTCGGTGGTGACGGCGTTCGCATTGAGTCTGTTCGGAGTGTTTGCCTTGTTCCCGCCGCGGATCGTCGGGGACCTGGCTGGCCGCGTGGAAGGTGAGGGTCATCTGAGTGCCTTCGGGATGGGGTTGCTCGCGACAGTTCTGGGCACCGCCTGCACCGCGCCGTTCCTGGCCGGAGCCGTGGCCATTGCCGCCCATCAGCCGGCCGTCGTTGGAATGCTGATCTTTGTGACCGCCGGACTTGGCATGAGCCTGCCATACGTCATCCTGGCGGCCAAGCCGATGTGGGTGAGGTTCATCCCCAAGGCCGGGCCGTGGATGGTTACGTTCGAGCATCTGATGGGCTTCTGCCTGCTTGCCACCGTGGTCTGGCTGCTGAACCCGCTGGCAGCGCAGATCGGCGGCTATGGCCTGCTGCTGGCGGTTCTGTTTCTGCTGCTGGTATCGCTGGCCGCTTGGCTGTACGGCAAGGTTGAATATGGAGCCGCCCCGCGACGAAAGGTCACTTACTACGGGCTGGCCGCGGTGGTGGTTGTCGGGGGCTGGTGGCTGTGTTTTCATCGGTGGTCAAGTATTCCGGAACTGATCGATCGGCAGAGGGCACTTATCCTGGGGGCGTGGCAGCCGGCCCCGGTCGGTTCGCGGCCGGCCGACGAATTCGCCGCCGTGGTCTGGAAGGGCGATGAGATCCCCTGGATACCGTACACCCGCGAGCGGGCTCGCCGCGCCGTCGATACGGGCTACACCGTGTTCATCGACTACACCGCCGAGTGGTGCGTCAACTGCAAGGCCAACGAAAAGGTCGTGATCAACACCCAGTCGGTCCGCGAAGCGATGAAACGACTGGGCGTGCTGCCATTCAAGGCGGACTACACTTTGCCCAGCCGCGAAATCGCTGAGGATCTCAGAACCTACGGCAGCGGCGGCGTGCCGTTGTACTTGATCATTCCTGCGGGTGACCCCGATAATATCATCCGCCTGGACGAGGTGTTGACGCAGTCGGCGCTGATCGGCGGGTTGGAGAAAGCCGCCAGGGAATCGAGAAAGAAGAATTGAGGTTTTAGGATGGCTGAGGACAGAGTACCGGTTCTGTTTGACACCGATATCGGCAGTGACATTGACGACGCCGTGGCTTTGGCGTACCTGCTGAGCCAGACGCGGTGCGAACTGCTGGGCATTACCACCGTCACCGGCCAGCCGGTCGTTCGCGCTCAGCTCGCCGATGCCATCTGCCAGGCCTTCGGCCGCAAGGACGTGCCGATCCACAGCGGGGCGGGCAAGCCGATGCTTGTGTCCCAGAGACAACCGGAAGTTCCCCAGCGAACCGTGCTGGCCCGCTACTCGCACCGGGAGTCCTTCCCGGCCAACGTGGCGGTCGACTTTATGCGCCAGACGATTCGTTCACGCCCCGGTGAAATCACGCTGCTGACGGTCGGACCGCTCACCAACGCCGGCCTGCTCTTTGCCCTGGATCCTGAGATCCCGGCCTTGCTCAAGCAGCATGTGATGATGGCGGGCGTGTATGTGGCTCGTCCCCCAGGGTGTGGTCTGACGGAGTGGAATGCCGTTTGCGATCCGCATGCGTCTGCCATCGTTTTCGCCGCCCGGCCGCCTGCGGTCCGGTGCGTCGGTCTGGAGGTGACCACGCGATGTGAGATGCCGGCCGACGAGTTCCGCAAGCGATTCAGCGAGGGGCCGCGCAAGATCGTCGGCGAGATGGCCGAGGAGTGGTTCAAGGGCCGACCCGTGGTTACCTTTCATGATCCGCTGGCCGCCGTGGACGTCTTCCAGCCGGGTATTCTGACTCATCAGTCCGGCCTGGTGGAGGTTGAGCTGGAATCGACCAGGCTCAAGGGCCTGACGCATTTCAGACCCAACGCATCCGAGAGGCCTCATCAGGTGGCCGTCGACGTGAAGCCCGAGGCGTTCTTCGAGCACTATTTCAAGGTCGTGCAGCGAGCCTGACGCAGTTCTTCCCTTGGGTCGCGGTTCCATCTTTGCCTGGCGATATCGCAGGGCTGCATGATGCCTGTGGGGCGGCGGCTGTATCCAACGACGTTACTTTGCCGCGGTTTCATCCTTGACGATCGGGTACCCGTCCCGGATTTCCCAGAAGCCGTCGGCCCGCTTCTTCATCGGCCGGCCGTGCTCGGCGCCCGGTTTGCGATGGTCGCGCAGCAGCAGGATCAGGTCGGAGCTGACCGCCGGGTTCTGATAGAAGTAGCTGTGTCCGACGAAACCGCTGCTGACCTTGGCATCGATGAACTGAAGATGGGTCGTCCTCGCCAGTTTCCTTTGTTGATCGGGCGTCAGGTCCGTTCCTCGCAACTGGCCGAGGCGGCGCAGGCTGCCGAACAGGAAATCGGCCAGTTTCATTGCCAGATCCTTCTCCGACATGTAGACGGTCACGTTTTCCCCGACAAGCTGAACGCCTTCGGCCGCGATTCGCTGGGTGACCACCTCGATATCCATGTCTGCCGCAGCCAGCACCAGGCTGCCGAGCTTGAGATGAGACCTCGCCTGTTTGCCTGCTGCAGTACACTCGATATGCAACTCGCGCAGGGCCGTTGCGAGGATGTCCGTCCCCCGGCTGTGGGCGATCAGGTGGATCTTGTGCAAGTCCGGGCAGGAGGCCAGCGCCCGCAGGAACTGCTTCAGATGAAAGATGGTGAACTCGCCCGACTCGCGGTCGCGGGTGTACGACTGGATGATCCCCTCATCGTAGCCCGCCGGCCACGAGTACAGGACGGGAATGCCCGGCCTGCCCATGAAGTGCCAGAGCTCTGCGATCGTGCCGGCTCCATAATCGAAGGTGTTCCCCACGCCGTGGACAAACACGTACGCTTCCTTGATGGCGGCGGACGCAAGGTGCTCGGAGACCATGGTACGCAGCATCTCGTCGGCCTCCTTCTCCCGCCGCAGGACGGCCTCGTCGGTCACGATGTTCCCGTCCACGACGTGGAACCGGACGGCGTCGGGGTATCTGCCCTTCTCGTCGATCTGCTCGACCGACAACGGCAAAGGTCGCCTGCGTCGCTGCGTGCGGCTCTCCTTGGCCAGGTCTTCCCAGGACAGGTCTTTTCCGATCCTGACCGTGCAAACGCCGAAAGCCAACGACTGGGACCGGTCCACGTCGTATTCAAGGCTCTTCTTCTTGTTCTGGGCGGTGGTGCGATCGGTGGCGTACAGCACCGGCGCGCGGTTGCTCCGGTACTGGGCGGGAACGTCCTCGAACAGGTTTCGGCTCGGATCGGCGCAGACGTTGGGAGTGGGCATCAATTCCCGGGCACATCCGCCGGCAAGCAGGACAAGGATGATCAGGACCGCGGCCGGATGACCTGAGCGTCTTTGCTGAGCGGGAGAGAACATGCAGAGATCTCCAGAATGAGAGGACTGTTCGGTGAAAACACCGCCCATATCCTACCCGAGTCCCGACGCCAAGCCACGCGTGCCGGTCGACCTCTCTGACGCGGCCGAAACCGGGAGATCTCGTTCTCAAAGCCCATATTCGCGGAGCTTGCGGTACAGGGTGCGGGCACCGATGCCCAGAATCTTGGCGGTCTTCTCGCGATTACCGCCGGTCAGCTTGAGGGTGTTGGCGATGTGAATCCGTTCCATCTGCTCCATGGTCAGGCCGGCCGTCCCGGCGGTGCTGGCCAGCACGATCTCCGTGCTGCCGCGGATGTTTTCCGGCAGGTCGTCGATCTCGAGCTGTGGGCGGTCGGCCATGACCACCATGACGTCAATGACACTGCGGAGCTCGCGGATGTTGCCCGGCCAGGAGTAACTGGTCAACCGCCGAACGGCTTCCGGGCTGATGGAATCGACGTGCTTGTTGTGCAGCCGCCCGGCTTCCTTGAGAAAGTGGTCGATGAGCAGCGGGATGTCGTCGCGGCGCTCGCGCAGAGCGGGGAGCCGTATGGTCGCCTGGTGCAGCCGGTAGAAAAGGTCATCGCGGAACTCGCGGGTGTCGATCATCGCCCGAAGGTCGCGCCGAGTCGCGGCCACCACGCGCACGTCGACCTTGCGGACCTCGGTGCTGCCGACGGGAAGGATCTCGCCGTTTTCAAGGACTCGCAGGAGCTTCGCCTGCATGGGCAGAGGCATGTCGCCGACCTCGTCCAGAAACAGCGTGCCGCCGTCGGCCACCTCGAAGAGCCCCTTGCGGTCCGAAATCGCCCCGGTGAATGCTCCCTTGATATGCCCGAAAAGCTCACTCTCCAGCAGGTTCTCATTGAGGCCGGCACAGTTGATCGCCCGGTAGGGCTTGTTGCGGCGCGGCGAATGGCGATGAATGGCCTGGGCGGCCAGCTCCTTGCCGCTTCCGGACGGCCCGAGGATCAGCACGGTCAGCTTGCTGTCGGCGACGCGGCGGATCATGTTGATGATCCGCTCCATCTGGGCATTACCGGTGACAATGCCTTCGAACTCGAACCGCCGTTCGACCTGTTCCTGAAGGACGCGACGGTGCCGATTTCGCGTGGCCTGGTCCGCGGCCGCGAAGATGATCGCCCGCGCATCGTCCGTATTCATCGGGTGGGGGATGCGCTGGTAGACCCGTACGGTGTCGTCGTCGGCCGACTCTCGCCGCGGCTTGCGGTCCCCGGCGGCGATCAGGACGATCTCCGCTTGCGGGGCCAGCCTGCGGGCCTGACGCAACAGGCCCTCGCTGCCGTTGTCCAACAGCGATTCCTCCGCCACGATCACGTCCGGCTGCCGGACGCGGATGCTGTCGAGGGCTTCGGTGCCCGACGGGACCACCAGGCAGATGTGCCCCTGCTGGTTCAATCCCGCGACCATCGCCTCGGCTCGCGAGGCGTCTTGTTCGACGATCAGGATAAACGCCGTCTCAGCCACGATCGCATGACCTCTCCGGCGATGGCCGCCAGCGGCCGGCCGGTCAAAACCCGTATTATAGCGCGCATCCGCGACCGGTTGAACCACCCGGCGGGGCCGCTTCCGCAGAGAGATTCATCGTCCGAGAAGGCCGCCAGGGCTTCTTGTTGCCGGCGTCAGACAGAAGGGGAAGTCGCGTAAGGGCCTGTCAGGGGGGGCATCGCCCTGCTGATGGACGAATCCGCCCCTGGCGGTCAATCCCCCGCCCATCGCCCTGAAACGATCGACGGGTGAGCGAACAGTTGAGGAACGGCCTCTCAGACAGTCAACTTGGCCCGGCGGACGTGGTGGGCCTGGAGTCCTTTTTCGGACTCGACCAAATCAAATTCCACCGGTTCGCCGTCCTTCAGGCTTCGGAAACCGTCGCCCTCGATACTGGTATAGTGGACGAAGATGTCCTTGTCCTCTTCGGGGCGGCGGATGAACCCGAACCCTTTCTTGCAGTCGAACCACTTGACCGTGCCGGTAGCCATGTGCAATACCTCCGGCAAGAGCGACGTCTCGCGCCCCCCGTGCGGAACGTCTTCACACCTCTGGACGTGCCAGCCCGCGAATTCGAGTGTGCCGACAGACCCGGAAAATCCCCGCCCGCGCCACGTGCATCAACGCCGACACGGGCACCTCTGCACACGACCTTGCCGGGGCGGTCTGCACACGGATACCCGGCCGGCGTGCGTCCGAAAACACACGTACCACAAAAGGGTATCCGATCTTGCCCTATTCCACGTGCCGCGGACTCACGCAACACCGCGGACGATCAAAACAAGCACGTATCCGGACAGGCGCCGACACGAATTGAATACCCGCCCCTCGGCACGAAGCCGATTTCGGAAACCGCGATCCGGCCTCGCTGTCCGGATCACTTCTTCACCTCAGCCGCCTCTTCGCGAAGGACGGCCTTGCGGCTGAGTTTGACGCGGCCCTGGTCGTCGACGAGGATCACCTTCACCTTGAGGATGTCGCCGACCTTGCACACGTCGGTCACGGACTTCACATAGCCGTCCGACAACTCGCTGATGTGGCAAAGCCCATCCTGGCCTGGCGCGATCTCGATAAAGGCGCCAAAATCCTTGATGCCCGTAACGCGGCCGGTGTAAACCTTCCCCACTTTGACGCCTTCGCTGATCTGCTCGATCGTATCTCGAGCCTGAATGGCACCGGCCATATCCAGACAGGAGATGGTGACCTTGCCATCATCTTCAATATCTATTGTAGCACCGGTTGCGGCTTCAATACCACGGATTCCCTTGCCGCCCGGCCCGATGACCGCCCCGATCTTCTCAGGATTGATCATGATCGTGAGAATCCGCGGAGCATATTCGCTGATGTCGGCTCTCGGGCGATCGATCACCTTTAGCATCTCACGGAGAATGGACTTACGTGCATCGCGGGCCCGCTCGAGCACCTGGGCAATGGTATCCTGAGAAATAAACCTTTCCTTTAGATCCAGTTGTATTCCTGTAATGCCGCGTCCTGTGCCGGCGACCTTGAAATCCATGTCACCGAAGTGGTCCTCCTCGCCGAGGATATCGGTCAGCAGCACCCGGCGGTTGTTGTCGTGGACACTGCCGATCGAAATCCCTGCGACCGGCTGAGTGATCGGCACGCCCGCATCCATGAGGGCCAGAGTTCCGCCACAGACAGAAGCCATCGAGCTTGAGCCGTTGGATTCCATGATCTCGCTGCTGAGTCGGATGGTGTACGGGAAGTTGTCCACCGCCGGCAGGATCGCTTCAAGGGATCGCTCCGCCAAGGCTCCATGACCGATCTCTCTGCGACCCGGCCCCATGATCCGGCGGGCCTCGCCCACGCAGAAGGGGGGAAAATTGTAGTGCAACATGAACTTCTTGCTGTATTCTTCGGCAAGCCCGTCAATGATCTGTTCGTCCCGGGCGGTTCCCAGCGTGGTCACGACAACGGCCTGTGTCTCGCCGCGGGTGAACAGGGCTGAACCATGCGTTCTGGGCAAAAAAGCCACTTCGCCGGAAATCGGCCTGATGTCGGTGGGTGAACGCCCGTCGGATCGCCGGCCTGTCTCCAGGATCTGTTTGCAGATAATCTCTTCCTCAATCTGCTGGAGGCAGCGCATGACCTCGCGGCGAGCGTAAGGGGGCTTCTCGACGTCCTCCGGCGAGAGCTCGTTGAGGATCTGATCGTACAGTTCCTTCACGGCGTTCTGCCGATCAAGTTTGCCGGGGATCTGACGGCCCTGCCACATCTGGTCGTAAGCCTTTTCCCGCACGATGCGGGACAGCTCGTGATTGGGTTCGGGGGCCTGCCAGGTGCAGGGTTTGCCTGCCGCCCGTCGAAGCTCGGCGATGGTGTTGCAGATCGTCTTAATGGCTTCGAAACCCTGGGCAATCGCGTCAACGATGACTTGTTCGCTGACTTCGCGGGAACCCACCTCGATCATGTTGACGCCGTCCTTGTGGCCGGCCAGAACCATGTCGAGATCGGAGACTTCGACCTGCTCATAAGTCGGGTTGATGATGACCTGACCGTCGACGTAACCCACGCGGACCGCTCCGACCGGCCCCTCGAACGGGGCGGAGCCGACGGCCATGGCGGCTGAGGCCGCGTTGATCGCCGTGATATCGGGATCGAGCGTCGGGTCCGCCGCCAGCACAAGCGTCTGAATCTGTACTTCGTTAACGAATTGCTCGGGGAAGAGCGGACGAATAGGCCGGTCGATCATCCGCATGGTGAGGATTTCCTTGGCGGTCGGCCTTCCCTCGCGCTTGAAAAAACCTCCGGGGAATTTCCCCGCGGCGTAGGCCTTCTCGCGGTAATCCACCGTCAGGGGAAAGAAGTCGCCGTTGTCGCGGGGCTCTCCGACCACCGACGTTCCCAGCACAACACATTCGCCATAAGAGGCGACAACCGCCCCATCCGCCTGCTTGGCCAGCTTGCCCGTTTCAAAAGCGAGCTTCCTTCCGCCAACTTCACATTCCATCTTCACACTTGCCATTATTCCGATACCTGTTCTCTGATGATCCTGCAACGACACCAACACACGCACACATAGAGGTCAACCGCACCGCGGTTAGACTCGCGAAAACGAACCGGCCGCCTGCGCAGCATCGCACGGCGCTCGCCGGCGGGTGGGAAGGGTTTGTTACGGGCTGACCACGAGAAAGACCGGTCCGGGCCGGTGGTCACGGGGTGATTACTTGCGCAGACCCAAGCGGCTGATGATCTTCTGATAACGATCGCGATCTCGATTCGTCAGGTACTTCAGCAGACCCGAACGCCGGCTGACAAGCTTCAGGAGACCGCGTCGAGAGGAGTGGTCGTTCTTGTGGTTCTTGAGATGCTCGGTCAATTCCGAGATCTGTTCGGTAAGCAGAGCCACCTGGACTTCGGGCGACCCGGAGTCCTTCTCATGCTGCCGATACTCGGTTACCACTTGCCTTTTGCGCTCTGCCGTTATCGCCATCGCCACCTACCATAAACCGAGAGCCAAACCAACTGATCCAGCCATTCGGCGGTCACCGTCGGCCGCCAAACCAAACAATTCCCTAACCCTTTCTTCTGTTTTCAAACTCCAGACTATACGCGGATCGGAAGAGCTTTGCAAGGGCGCCCGTGCGGTCCCCCGGTTTCGCACCCGCATGCCCCGCAATCCGGCCTCGCCCCGACCGTTCGGCCCGCCTGCCCCGTAGGCCGGAATGGAGCCAAGTTGGCGGGCCCGCGACCCCCCTCTGCGTGTCCCCACCCTCGGATCGAGCGTTTATCCGGTCAGACAGTACGCCTCAATCATGGCGTGTAGTGTCCAGACTCCTGGTGACGCTTATTCGTCAGCCGCCGTGGAAACAGGCTGCACTTGTGTCCCCCCGTGATATCGAGTCGCAGGGTTGGGCAGACGCGCCCCGGAGACGACGCACCGGGAAGGAGAGCGGCAGAGATGTCCTCTCATGAGGCAATCGGTTTGCCAACAATGACTTGCAGCGGGTCGCAGAGTGTTGCATCAACCGTCATGCTCACAAGGGTGGGATCTTGAGGTGTTGAGATAAATGCTTACGCGCCATCCTCGTGTGGGCGCGTAACCATGCCCGTGCGTTCCCTTGCTCGGATTTCATGTTTTCTGCTATTGACATGCACCATTTTCTGTGAGATGTGGACTGAGCGGCCCGTCGGTGGCGCCCTTATCGGACTGCATGGTCGAGAATTGTAATTGGAAGCCAAGAGCACATGAGAGGAGGAGCTGCGCAGACACGCTCGACGCGGAAAAAGAGGTAATCTGGGTAATCAGGATGGGAGGCAAACAAGACGCAGGCGCAGTTTTTGCGCCTCGGGTTCTTTGAGCACCTTCATGTCCATAGTGACAAAATCAGGCATTTTTCTCGCAGATTCGCCGGAAAACTATTGAAAAAAAACACGCATCCTGATAAGACTGACGTCGCCTGGCTGCTTCTTGCAGACAGGGTGGCACGAAGGACTTGGCCCTGGACTGTTGCGGAATGCTCGTGAAATCGACTGGTTGACGGCCTGCGGTCTGCGGTTTCTGAGGTCCGAGGGCATGTTGACGGGGGAGGTCGATCACATGGCTAAGACGCTTCTCATTACGGGTGCCAGCGGCTTCTTGGGCCGCACCCTGGTCAAAGAAATCCTCTCACAGAGCGATGACACGCTCCACCTGCTTGTCAGGTCCGGCGACACAGAGACTGTTTTGACAAACGATCTTGGCGATCTGGTCTCCTCACGCGTCCATTTCGTTCGGGGCGACATCACCGAGTCGAACTGCGGCGTCCCGCGGGAGATTCAGACGCAACTCAAAAGCAGGATTGACGAACTCTGGCATCTGGCGGCCTCGACGACGTTTGACGACAACAGGGCGGAGGAGATACGCCGCGTAAACGTGGGTGGCACGCAAAACGTCATCTCGCTGGCAAGGCACTTCGATAAACTGTGCCGGTTCTACTACATGAGCACGGCCTATGTGTGCGGAAAGCGAACGGACGTCATCGACGAGGACGACATCGATGACAGCCAGGGTTTCAAGAACGTTTACGAGAAGACCAAGTGGGAATCCGAGGGGATCGTGCGGGCGTCTGGACTGCCGTTCACGATTATCCGGCCAAGCATCCTGATCGGCGATTCGCGGAGCGGCGACTCGATGGGTGAGGCGAGGATGATGTACGGCTATCTGCTTGCCCTTTACCACGCGGCCCGTCACGCGATCGGGGGGGCGACTGATTTTCCGCGGTACTGGCACCGGGCGGAAACCGGCCGCCGGGCCAACGTGAACGCCCGGCTCTACGGTGCGGGCGAGGTGACCAAGAACATGGTGACGGTCGATGACGTGGTGCGGGTCTGCATGGCGATTCGGGCCTCGGGCGGTCTGGCCGAGGGGCAGACGTTCAACGTGGTCAACAGCCGCAACCTGCCGATCGCGTACATCGTCGACTCGATGCAGCGAGCGCTCCGCCTGACGGGTTATTACTACGATGCCTCGTTGCCGCCCACCGGCCTGCTGACGGACAACAAGGTCGAGCGGGCCGCCTACCGCTGCACGCGCCCGTTCTTTCCCTACGCCCGGTACACGGAGCCCAGTTGGGTCTGTAATCACCGCCCGATTTCAAACATCCCTCGCGTCGCCATGACCGAGGAGTTATTCGATTTTCTGATGCGCCGATTCGTGGAGGACACGCTGGTATCCAAGCCCCGGTGACACCGTGCAGCGTTTCGCGTTTCAGCAGCGACTCGACTATCTTCGGCAGTTCGGCACACACTGCATGGCTTACTCCACGCTGCAACCGGGCATGCGTTACTACGACATGCCGGGCGTGGGCTACATTGCCTACCGGCAGTATTGCGGGACGCGTTTCGTCCTCGGCGATCCGGTCTGCGCGTTCGCCGACATACCTTGGATCGCGCAAGAAGCCCTTCGCGAGCACCGCCAGACCTGCTTCGTCCAGGTTCGCGAGCACACCGCGATGATGCTCCGCGATGAATTCGGTCTGCGTCCCATGCACATGGGTGTGGAGACGCTCCTGCCGCTGGCCCGGTGGAACCTGACCGGCAAACGAAAGCAGGTCGTGAGGACCGCCCGCAACCAGGCCGCCGAACGGGGCATCACTGTTGAGGAGGACGGCCAGACCCCTCGCGAGGAGATCGAACGGTTTTCCGACGCATGGCTTGGCACCAGGCGAGTCAAAAGCAGGCAGATGTCCTTTCTGGTGCGTCCGTTTGACATGCGCCCCAACAGTGATTGCCGCATGTTCGTCGCCCGCCGCGACGGCCAGTTGACCGGCTTCGCCGTTTTCGACCCGATCTACTCCGAAGGGCGAATCATCGGGTATACGCCGGACATCACGCGGTCGAGTGAGGAGTTCAGGCAAGGCGTCTACTACTGCCTGGTCCTTGCCGCCGCAGAGCGATTCAAAGAGGAGGGCGCCGAGATTCTCAACCTTGGTCTCTCGCCGCTGGCGACTGACAACGGCACCCCTCGCTCGGAGAGCCGGCTGGTGACGCGCGGCCTCGATCTGCTTTTCGAGCGGGGCAATCGCTTCTACAACTTCAAGGGTGTGTCTTTCACCAAGTCCCGATTCTGCGGTACCGAGGTCCCGGTGTTCTTCTCGCATCCCAACCGCTATCCTTTCCGCGAGATCCTCTCGGTGATGAGCCTGTCGAAAGTTTTGTGATGCTGTTTTTTCGGCAGGGAAACGAGGCGGTCGATACGGTCGGCCGCCGGTGTTGTGTCGACGCCATCCTGCGTTACACTGGTGAACCGACAGCAGATGACGTCATTGTCCTTCGTTTGATGGAGTCGACGTATGGCCACAACCGTCAACTCGCCCGGGCCTGTTTTTCCCCGGACCGCGGACATTCCCGGCAGTGTCAGGATCGACTACTGCGAGGCCGGAGCCCGCTACTTGATCGAAGGGCAGGTCCGGACCTGGACCGGGCCGTGTCAGGAGGTGTTGTCGCCCATCTGTGTGGCGGGTGCCGGCCGCCTGACGCAATACAAGCTGGGTCACTACCCGCTGATGACCGAGGCCGAATCGCTTCAGGCTATCGAGGCCGCGCGCAAGGCTTACGGCAAAGGCTGCGGGGATTGGCCGACCATGTCCGTTGCCGATCGCATTCGCCACGTCGAGGCCTTCATGCCGCGCATGCAGGCGGTTCGGGACGAGGTCGTCAAGCTGATCATGTGGGAGATCGGCAAGTCTTTGCCCGACGCCGCCAAGGAATTCGACCGCACGCTGGAGTACATCGCCGACACCATCGTTGCCCTTAAGGATCTCGATCGCACCAGTTCGCGATTTGTGCTCGAACAGGGTTTTGTAGCCCAGGTCCGCCGCAGCCCGCTGGGCGTCGTCCTGTGCATGGGACCGTACAACTACCCGCTCAACGAGACCTTCACGACGCTGATTCCTGCTCTCATCATGGGCAACGCGGTGATCTTCAAGCCGCCCAAATACGGGGTGCTGCTGCATGCCCCGCTGCTGCAGGCGTTTGCCGAGTCCTTCCCGCCGGGCGTGGTCAACACGGTCTACGGCGACGGCCCGGTGGTTGTCGGCCCGCTGATGACCAGCGGCCGGATCGACGTGCTGGCGTTCATCGGCTCGGCCAAGGTCGCCTCGATCCTCAAGCATCAGCATCCGCGGCCCAACCGGCTGCGGTGCGTGCTGGGCCTGGAGGCCAAGAACGCGGCCGTCGTCTTGCCCGATGCCGATCTCGATCTGGCGGTCAAGGAATGCCTGTTGGGGGCGACGTCGTACAACGGCCAGCGGTGCACGGCCATCAAGATCATCTTCCTTCACCGCAGCCTGGCCGACGACTTCTGCGCCAGATTCTGTGACGCACTCGGCAAGCTGAGGGTCGGGATGCCGTGGGAGGAGGGGGTTGCGATTACGCCGTTGCCGGAAGAGGGCAAGCCCAAGTGGTTGGCTGATCTGGTGGGCGAAGCCATCAAGGGCGGTGCCCGCGTGATCAACACGGCCGGTGGCACGATCGACCATACGGTGTATTACCCGGCGGTCGTCTACCCCGCCAGGCCGGACATGCGCATCTGCCAGGTCGAGCAGTTCGGGCCGGTCACTCCGATCGTGCCCTACGACGACGAGCAGGAAGTCATCGACTGGCTGGCCGACTCACCTTTTGGCCAGCAGGTGTCGCTGTTCGGTGCCGACCCGCAGCAGTTGAGTGAAATCATCGACTCGGCCGTCAACCAGGTGTGCCGCGTGAACCTCAACAGCCAGTGCCAGCGCGGGCCGGACAAGTTCCCCTTCACCGGCCGCAAGGACTCGGCCGAGGGAACGCTGTCCGTCTCGGACGCCCTGAGGGTGTTCTCCATTCGCAGTCTGGTCGCCGCTAAGGCCACCGAATACAACGAGCAGATCGTCTCGAAGATCGTCATCGGTCGCCACTCGCGGTTCTTGTCGACGGATTTCATTTTTTAGACTGTTGGGCTTTTCGGCTTTTAGACTGCTAGGACAGGTGGTAGGCTGAGGCAAGACGATGAAGGGCCGCAGTATTGAAGTCGTCGTCTTCGACTTCTTCCGAATAGGCTAATATGACAGCGCTATTGTGGCTCAAGAATCAGAGGCTGTCCAGCCGATGGGTTTCCTGGTATTGAAATCGGGAGCGCGCTCTCCTGAACGAGACACAGGAGACTCACCATGACAGCGGATCAGA
>JAUCQB010000102.1 GCA_030372985.1 Phycisphaerae bacterium | reverse complement strand
TTCGGAACTCGTCGGCAGCGTCAGATGTGTATAAGAGACAGGACTTACACCGGAAAGCCGTTGGCGGCAGATGAGAAGGTCGCATAGTCGTGAAACTTATGAAACACGGTACTAGCGGCCTTCCTGATCGGAGGTTCTCCCCTTGCGCGGTCCCGACATTGGCGTCGTATTGGACAGTTTCGGCCGTCCGGTGAAAGAGTCCCTCCAGTCGGCGTCGCAACTCGGCCTGCGCCGCATCGAGATGCCCGCCGCGAGCGGAGAAGTCAGCCCTGACGCGCTTTCACAGACCGGCCGTCGCCACCTGCAACGCCACGTGGCCGGGCTGGGGCTGGAGCTGTCCGCCCTGGGAGGCGATCTGGGCGGGGCCCGGTTCAGCGACCGCAGCGGGCTGGAAAAGCGCCTGGACCGCACGCGGCGTATGATCGAGCTGGCCGCCGATCTTCGTGTGCCGGTACTGACCACCCACCTGGGCCGTTTTGACGCTGATGCAATCCGCCGAGGCGAACTGACCGGTGTCGTGCGCGAACTGGCCGACATGGCCGACCGCACCGCGACGTTTCTGGCCTTCGAGACCGGCGGCACAGACCCCGCCGAAATGGCTTCCCTTCTCAAGGAGGTCAACTGTGAATGGCTTGGCGTCTGCTATGATCCGGCCTCCCTGCTGATCGACGGCTACGACCCGATCGCAAGCGTCGAGCCGACGACCGGGAAGATCCTCATCGCACGCGCCCGCGATGCGGCCGGCGGCAGCGAACGATGCCCCGGCCACGAGACCCCGCTCGGCCACGGCGAAGTCGACTGGGCCGGCTACCTGGCCTTTCTCGAACAAAGCGGCTACAAGAGCGCCGCCTTTCTCCGCCGAACCGAGGGCGACCGCCCCCTCCAGGACATCGTCGAGGCGAAGGCCCGGCTGGAATCCATGCTGCGCTGACGAATACCCCATGCGCACCTGCTCGAGGTTGAACCTTGCGGGCGACGACGGTACTGTGAACCCGTGATCCGGTCTCATCGGCCGGTGCGAGTCGTCGCGGAAAAGTGAGAACCACATGAATCGGTTGCTCTGTTCGGTCTTTGTATTGGTTTTTCTCGCAAGCACGTCCCAGGCCGCCAACGAGGTTCATTTCGTCGATGGTGAGCTCCGTTTCCGGAACCGCCAGTTTGAAATCTGGGGCGCTCAGGTGCCGGATTGGCGGCGACTGGTCGCCGATCCCCTGGCCATTCGAGACACCTTCCAGATACTCGCCGATCGCGGCGTCAACACGGTCGGAATCAGTCTCCAGAACCCCGACAGCAAGGAGAATTTCTTCGCCCCGGACGGCCGGCCAGCCGATGCCGCAACGGCCAGGCAGTTCACTCAGTTGACCGCCCTGGTCCGCGACCACACCATGGCGTGTGTCATCAGCCTTTTCTCTTCGGACCGATCCTGCCGCCTGGCATCACCCGAAGCCTACCGTCAGGCGGCACAAGAAGCCGTGCGTCTGCTGGCGGTCAAGCAGACGACGGTATTCGTCGTGGGAGACCTGGTCGGCGGCAACCGGTGGCCTGCCGACTCTCCATGTCGATTGGATGACCCCGCACAGGTGATCGAAATCTACCGGCACATGAAGCGTATGAAAGAGGACGCCCTGGTCGGCATTCCCGCCGGCCTGATTCACCGCAATGCCGACGAACAGGAGACACCGTTGCTCTATGTAGCTGCCTCGCCTGATACGCTGGCGGCGTTCGTCGCCGCTCCTCCGGCCGACGGCAGACTCCCGAAGGGGATCGTGCGCGTTCAGGCGTACCAGTTTCACCACTTGCAGGGCAAACCCGATCCCAAGGCCCTGGATCGGTTTCTGGCCGACGTTGAAGCGAGACGCCTGGCCGTGAAGGCTCCGCTCGCGCCGGTATCGACCGATCCGCCCGCCGCACCCCTGACGCCGGAGGAAAAGGCCGAAGGGTTTGTGTCGCTGTTCAACGGCTATGATCTCGACGGATGGACCACGCTCTGCCCGGACTGGTCAACCTGGTCGGTCGAGGAAGGAGCGATCAAGTGCTCCGGTGCCGACGGCCAGTGGCTTCGTTCGCGCAAACGGTTCGGATCGTTCATTCTTCGCTTTGAATTCAAGATCCTCAGAAACGGCAACAGCGGCGTTTTCGTCTGGTCGCCGCTGGAGGCCCGCTCGTCACGGTTTGGCATGGAAATGCAGATCATGGGCGTGCGGAAGGACAAGCCCGACGACGACACCACCGGGGCCATCTACGACGTGCTCCCACCCTCCGAAGTGCCCAACGTCAAAATCGACGACTGGAGCAGTGCCGAAATCATGTGCCGGGGCTCCAAGGTGCGGGTGATGCTCAACGGGCGGGTCATCCAGGACTTCGACGCCGACGAGGTGCCGAAGCTCAAAGGCCGGCTTCGTCGCGGCGTTATCGGCCTGCAAGACCATGCCTGCCCGGTCTGGTTCCGGAACATCCGGATCAAGGAGCTCGACCGCACGGGGTAGCATCGCCCAACCAGCCCGTCTTGTTTCGAAAACGGTTGATCGTCGGCGAACCGAAGTGACCTCGGCGGCGTACCACCGCAGGCAGGAGGTATGAATCCATGAGACCATCTGTGCGCGCAAGACGCCGGCGGTTGCGATGGAAGAGATTCGGTGCCCGGATGTGGCGGGATTGGGTGAAGCCCATTCTGACAGTACTGCTGGTGCTGGCGCCGATCAAATCATCGGTGGCCGACTGGTATGACGTGCCCACAGGCTCAATGAGGCCAACCGTCATTGAGGGCGATCGAATCGTGGTCAACAAACTGGCATACGACCTGAAGGTACCTTTTACCGGCTGGCAGGTGATCCGATGGGGCGGTCCGGCGCGTGGGGAGGTGGTGGTGTGTCACTCTCCCGAAGACGGAGTACGGCTGGTCAAGCGGGTCATCGGCCTGCCCGGCGATCGTGTCGAGATGCGGGACAACCAGCTCATCATCAATGGTGAACCCGCTGCTCAGGGGCCTTTATCCGCCGAGATTGTCGGGCAGATCGACCCCAAGGAGCGTCCGAACCATCGGTTTGCCTCCGAGCGACTCGGCCAACTGACTCACCCGATCATGATCACGCCATCGGTCCGCGCCCGCCGCTCCATGGACCCGGTGACTGTCCCGGAAGGCAGCTACCTGGTGCTGGGTGACAATCGCGACCTGAGCAAAGACTCTCGCTGGTTTGGATTCGTCCCGCGGGATCAGATCACGGGCCGTGCGTTTGGGATCGCTTTCTCGCTTGATCGTGATCGCTGTTATCTGCCGCGATGGCAGCGCTTCCTGCGAAACTTGGACTGACGGCCTCTGGTGAGGTCAATCTGCCCGACCCGCGCGGTCTCAAGATCGACTCCGCATCGTGGCCGGTGCCGGCAGGCATGAGCCGTGAAAACAGGCATCAGGCCTGGGTGCCGGCCAGACAAGCGTCCGGTTGCGACGTGCAGGCCGGCTTGGCGATGGGCGGCTTCGTCTTCCTCTCGATTTGTCGGCTCGCAAGCGTGCAGACCGATCCGGACAACTGGTCGACAAGCACGATTTCCTGAACGCGATCCACCAGACGCCGTTGAATCTTCAAGGGGCCGGCTCTCTCCTTGTCAATGACCGCCAGCTTGTTGCCGATCCTGATCACGACCCCCGGGTAGACCCGACCCGTCACCACCAAGGCGGCGCTTTCGGGAGCCCTTCGCTGTTCCTCTTCAGCAAGCTGTTTCTCGCGATCGGCTGCAGCGGCTTCGAGACGCGTGACCTTGCTCACGAGTCGTCTGACCTGCTCCTGCTGCTCCACGGACAGATCTTCGAGTCTGCCCATCACCGGCTCCAGCTGTGAGCGGATCTTCTCAACCATCGCGCGCATCTCTTGAATGGCGGCTTCTTCCGGATCGCCTTTTCCTTCTTCGATCTGACCGATGATGATCTCGGTCCGCGTGTTGGCAACGTTGCCCAGCTGTTTGATTTCAGCGCCCTGGCGCGCGACAACTCTGCCGCCGATCACCTGCCCGCGGGTAACGACCAATCGACCGCTTGTCTGAACCATGGAGTTCATGACGGCGCGGGTGATCACGATGTCGCCGCCGGCTTCAAGGCGGGCTTCTTCGCAGAATTTGGCCCTGATCTCACCCTGGGCGACGACGCGACCTTTGCGCTGGGTGATAATCCCGCCGGCAACATGCACGTGGGCCCCCGCTTCGATCTGCGCCGCTTCCACGGCCCCTCGCACGGTGATGCTCTTTGCGGATCGGACCGTGAAGCCTTCCCGCACGGTGCCCGAGATCAGGATGTCGGTCTTGGATTCGACATTTCCCGTCGAGTAGTCCACGTCGCTCTTGATTTCGACAACCTCGATAACGGACACCTCCTGCCGAGTTATGTGGAGTCTGCCGGCCGCCGAGGCAATGACCGTGCTGCCGTCCTCGGCCAGCCGGACGTTTTTGCCGAGCGTCAGGGGCTTGCCCCTCTTGGGCGCGGGGATCGGGTTTCCGAAGACGTCCACGCCGGGAGACGGAGGCACTTCGGCCACGTAGGTACCGATCGGTGCTCCTGCCTCGACGGTCGGGATCCGCGATTCGCGGAAGTCGACCGGTCCTTCCGAGTACTCAGCTTCTGCCTCATCCTCGGCGACCAGAGGCCCGAAGCCCGCCGGAGTACCGGGCGTTGGCGGATGACCCTCAGCAACAACGTACCGATTCCCTTCCGGCAAACGTCCGGCTGCCAGCATGTCGATCAGTTGGTTGATCCGAGCGGAGACCTCTTCTGTCACCGGTACCGATGCCTTTTCGAGGCAGGACTTGATATCCTCTGAGGTAATTGCCTTCGCGGCCGGGCCCTGTAACTCCAGCGTGGCCCGAAGCCGGTCGTTGGAGATCGCAATCTTCAGCAGGTTCTCGGCGCGAGCATCCGCCCGCCGGGCAGGACCTGCGGCCTTTGGTGCATCGGTCACCGGCGGAACGCTGCCCCCCTGCCTGGAAACGGCGTTCCTGATCTGCTCGGCCAGGGACTCCGTGGTGGCGGGCTTGAAGACGCAGTTGGTAACACCGGCCTTGATCGCCTCGCCAATCCGGCGGCTGTCCGCAGGCGCGGCCAGCATGAATATCAGGATCTGAGGAGAAGCCTGCCTGATTCGGGTGATGAGTGTGAGGCCGTCGATGCCCGGCAGATCAGGATCGACCAGCACCATGTCCGGCTGAAGCTGCGCAATCTGGCCGAGTGCCTCCTGACCATCCGCCGTTTCCACGACGTCAGAATAGCCCAACTCGTTGAGCTGCTGCCTGAGCAGATCCCGACTTGCTTTTGAGCTGTCTGCCAGAAGAACCTTCATGTCTGTCCCCACGCGTTATCGGGCTTCCCTGCTGATATCGCGAACCGGAGATGGCCGCCTGAAGAAAAGCCGGCGTCGCCGATCAAACATGCGATTCAAAACGGCATTTGGCAAGTTGTCTCGCTGTTTCTGGACGAATCTCAACGTCCGGGTAGCAACAAGCGGCATGGAACGCGACGCGAAAGAAGCTTGCCGCATGCCGCCGGTCGGCGATCTGGCAGCCTTGCCGCTCAGATCAGAGGGTTATCGGCAGCAGTCCCGGCGGCCGCAAGCCTCCGCATCGCACCTCGTCAGTCTCCAATTCGCCACTCGGATCGACCCGCGTCGCGGCACCAAATGCCGAAAGGTACCCCTCCTGCATTCAATCGGCTATACTGAGGCCCCTGTTCCTGGACCAGATGGAGGTCGAATATCACCATGCCTCGTTTCCTGGGCATCATCGGGAGCCCCCGTCGCCACGGCAACACACACATGCTTGTGTCCCGCATCCTCGAGGGGGCCGCCGAGGCGGGAGCCCAGGTCGACACGCTGTTTCTCGCCGACCACCACATTCGCGAATGCGACGGCTGCCACCTCTGCTGGCAGGGCGAGCACTGCCCCAAAGCCGACGACATGGCCGGGATCTATCCCCAGATCATTGCCGCCGATGTGCTGGTGTTCGGCACTCCGGTGTACTGGTACGCCCCGAGCGGCCTGATGAAGCTGTTCATCGATCGTTTCGTCTTCTTCAACAGTCCGGGCCATCGCACCTGGCTCGCCGGCAAGTCGGCGGTCATCACCATCCCCTACGAGGAAACGGACCCCGAGACCGCACGGCCGGTCGTCGAGTTCTTCGAGAAATGCTTTGACTATCTCCAGGTCCGTCTGGCCGCCAGCCTCATCGTCCCCGGCGTCACTGAACGAGGCGAGGTCGGCGAGAAAGCCGACGTGCTCGATGAAGCGTTCAACATCGGCCGCTCGCTGGCCGGCCAACCAGGGAAGCAGAAGTGAACCGGCGGAGCGGAGACAGGGAACGCCAACAGGCAGCAGCGGGTTAGCATCCGCGAAGATACGTTGAAGCGGCACCCGCAAGCCGTGTCTGGGCGACGGGTTGCGGGCGCACCTTCGACATTCGGCTTTCGGGCTTCGTCATTCATTCATCATTCGGATTTCGTCATTCGTCATTTGTCGGTCATTGGTCATCGAGTCTTGGTCATTCGCCGTTACTTCGGTTGCGAGTGAAGCCCGCGCCAGGTGCCCTGCGGCCCCGTCGTGGCCGTCTCCGGTGCCATCTTCTTACCTGTGTGCTTCCAAAGGTGCTGCTTGAGGACCGGGAAAAGGGCCAGGGCGTTATCGCGGAGAATCTGCCGGCCGATCCGCCGGGCATGCTCCTCGGTTAAGTCGCCGGCCGCGACCTTCTCGACCAGCACCTCGGCGATGCATCGCCGCGTCAACTCGGTGGCCCCATAGATGCCCTCCGCGTGGCCGCAATCCGCGCCCCACATGATCCGGTCCGACGGCATCACTTCAAGCCATTCGTGAAACGCCCGCTTGGCCATCGTGTAGCTCAGCGTCGGCAGCCAGACCGAATCGACCCATACGTGTGACGTGTGGCGCATCACGATCGCGCCGGTTTCGCCGACCCAGGGAAAGCCGCCGTGAAACAGGACGAACTTCGTCTTGGGGTTCGCCTCGATCATGTCCACCAGCAGCATCGGGTTCGAGCCCTGGATGCGGGCCTGGCCCGTATGGATCTGGATCGGCAGGTCGTGCTTGGCCGCCAATTCGCAGATCCGCCACATCACGAAATCCTCAAAGTCGCGCATCTCGTCAGGTTTCAGCTCCTTCCGAGGCCTGCCAAAGGCCTTGGCCGCACGCTCCTTGGGGACGTTGCGGAACTCCAGCGTCCGAGAATAAGCCAGCGTGTTCTTCAGGCAGGGCAGACCGTGCTGCTTCGCGTCGGCAATCATCCGGTCCAGGAGGGTCACGTAGTCATCGAGCGAGTCGACCTTGAACCCATGCGCCTTCGCGTACCAATAGGGGTCGGAATGCGGCTGCTCCTGTTCCGACGGACAGGACGCGGCAACCAGGCTGTTCACGTTGAGCACCGGGACCGCGAACGAATAGTCCGACCGCATCTCCAGCGGCGCCCAATACCGATCCACGACCATGACTTCGATGTTGGCTCTCTCCGTAACCACTTCGTAGAGCCATCGCGGATCGCGGTAGTTCTCGATGATCTTGCGGTCCAGTTCGCGAGCCTGGTCGTCGGTCATCCGGTCGAAATCAACGCCGTACAGGTCCTGAAGGGCCGGCAACAGGAAGCGGTAAAACGTGGTCGCACGGGCGTTGTCGAAATTGTGCTTGGCCTTGCCCCACCAATCGTCGAAGGACATGTCGGCCGGATGCGGCGCCAGCGGATTGAACCACGCGTAGTAGCAGTGCTGGAGAAGAGCACGAAGGTTCATCGCCTCATCATTCGAACCCGGGTCGGCGTCCGACCTCAGGTGATCGAACGGCCGGATGTGGTCATGCGTGTCGATGGCCGGGATGGCATCCAGGAAGGACTTCATCTCCCGGTAGGCGGGTGTCGCTCGGGTGTTCTGAGCGATTGAGGGGACGGCCGAGCCGGCACAGCAGAGGTACAGCAGACACATGACTGATCGATTGAACACGGGGGCCTCCTTCGTGTCAGACGGGCGTCATTGTCTGCGCCGGCATCGGTCCCGCAAGGATCTCAGTTTCCGTGCGATGTCCTGGCAGGAGTATCGCAGGTGATGCGGGCCTGAAACGGTTTACCGGACAAACTCGATGCGCAGGTAGAAGCGATGCAGTCGCGACAGGAGGATCAGCAAGGCGGCCAGAAACAAGGCGATGTTCTCCGCCATCTTCCAGCAGAAGTTGACCGGCCCGGCCCCACAGCCGCAGTCGAAGACAATCTGGCAGAACGGGATGTGCTGGGCATCGTGGATTCCCATCCCCCGCAGCCAGATCATCGGCGTGAAGACCACCAGCATGGCCATGACCAGCAGGGCCGTGCCGCGGCGGGCCACGCCCAGAATCAGCAGCAGCCCGCAGAGTATCTCGACCCACGGCAGGGTCGCAACCGTAAGGTTCAGCAACCACCAGATGCTGTCCGGGAACATTTCGTACTCGCGGACGAGCTTAAGAAAGGTCACCGGGTCCATGGCCTTCTTGAGGCCCATAAAGATGAACAGACCGCCGATGACCAGCCGACAGAACACCATCGGCGCGCCGCTGCGGTAGAAACGCCGAACCAGACCCGGCTCAGTGCTCATTGCGCAGTCCCCTTGGCCTCCTGCCTGCCGTTTGTGGCTGTGCCCTGCACCATCTCACCGCTGTTGCGTTCGCCGATCTCATACCGCATTCCCTCGGCTGTCCACATGGTAAAACCGCCGGCATAAACGTACAGCCTGTCGAACGGGATACCCTTCTCCAGGAGATCACCGACCGCCAGTTCGCTGTCCTCACAATCACCGCCGTTGCAGTAGACCACGATCTTCTCGGCGATACCACACGCCTCGAGCACCTTATCGATGGTTTGGTCAAGATAGTAGTGATCGAGATGGTATGCTCCCGGAATGTGGCCGTCCTGGTAATGCTGCCCCATGCGGGCATCAATGACAACATACAGGCCGTCGGTACGGTAGGGACTGTTGAAAAGGTCCACCACCTCCCAGTGGTAGAGAGCCTGGTAGCCCAGGTCCTTCAGACGCTGGACCATCTCGTCTTCGGTCATTTGCTGCGATTGGCTTGTACCCGTCTGCGCGGCGTTGTGATTGGTCGCTCGTTTGTTGGTGGCTGAGGATGTCAGTTGACTGGCCGCCACTCGCGAGGTCGGGGCGGTCTGTGTGGTGCCGCTCGGTGCAGGGCCGTTGTGCGGGCGGGTGCCATTGAACTTCGTGAGATCCCGCTTTGCGAAGTAGTTCGTGGTGAGCGAGAGCCCCTTCGGACTGAGGGCGTTGGCGACCAAGCCGATAGCCAGACCGGTCACTGCCAAAACAACAAACTGGAGCAGGGTCCGCTTCAATTCCGTCATAATCGATCCCGGGTGCCGCTTTCCGTTATGGATCGGCAACGCGGCCTACGCATTGCAGCGTGCTTGCGCCTCCGCATGCCGTATTATATCCGAAAGCATCAGTCCGGCGAGAAACCATGCGGTCCACCTCCCCCCCTTAAGCCCGGAGAACCGGTCAATGTGAAGGCGCCCGTCGTCTCACGCGAGCGCGGGCGGCGTCGAAAGGGGCAACGCGCTCGCCCACCAGCGTTCGCAGCACCTTCACCGCCTCGATTAACAGCGAACACGCCCAGGCATGCGGGGCAGCCCAATAGTCGAAAAGTATCTTGGGGATCAGCTCGGGCAACTGACCGGTGGGACTGCTGTTGGCCAGTGCCACGCGCAAATGCTCCATCGCCAGCTCGACCTGCTGCCGTTTCTCGTCGATGTTGCCGGCCGTCCGAGCCACCATCAGCCGGCAGAGCGCCAACCAGATGGTGTTCACGCAACCGGGCCCCCCGCCCATGTAAGACTCGCCCGCAAACCGCAGGATGGCGGCACCGCCCTTGACATCCGACCGCAAATCCTCGGCAATCCCGTTCAGCGTGGCAATCGCCAGTCCACGATCATGGGCGTCGGTCAGATCCAGTACCGCCCATGGATAAATCAGCCCCATCGCCGACGAGTCGAGTGTCGCGTCGGCCTGCCCTTCCGGCGTGATCCGGCGAAGCCACCGCTGCCGGTCGGCCTGCCAGAAGGTCTTGATCAACGTGTCTCGCAGCACCGTCCTCGCGGCCGGTCCGGTGCGAGAAGGTTCCAGGCCGAAAACCTCGTCCGCTTCCCGCAGGGCCGCGATCACGCCCGCCTGGGTGTAGGCAAAACTGCCGACGCTGTTTTCCCACAGGTCAATAGCGGCCCGATGCAGGCCGTCCTCGCCGAGATGGTCAAGAATGGCCCGCGTCGCCGCCACCGCCGTCGGCCGGAAACTCTCGCGGAACGACTCGCCTTCGCCACCAAGCATCCGGGTGAACTGCCCGGCGGCATGCAGGATCGCGCACGTCTGGTCGAGCTGAATCTTGTCCTCATGGATGCACCAGACCGACCCGGGCGAGCCGCTGGTCCAATATCGCTGGTACCAGTGGCCGTTCGTCATCTGGGTATGGGCGCACCACTCGAAGAAGCGGCGGGTCATTTCGCTGCGGCCGATGTCGTGAGCGGCCAAAGCGCAGACGGCCGCGTCCCTCGGCCAGCAGTACCCGTAGCCCCCCGATAACTCGTAGCCCGGGTCAAACTCCGGGGCCGCGATGAACGTGCCCTGGGACTGGCTGTACAGATCGTGCAGCGAGATGACCGCGCGGTCGAACGCGTCCGCGAGTTCAGGCACCGGACAGGTGCCGGCCGCGCTGAGTTCATCGGAGACTCGCCGATCGGCCGCCGCGACAACCTCCTCGAAACGCAAACGTGTCAGGCGGTCGGCGGCGGCCATGGCCGTTTCAGGGCTCGAGCCCCCCGCCAGGACCAGTGTGGTCTGCCAGCGATCCGCCACCACCGGCTCAAAGCCGACTGCAAAATCGACCCGCCCGATCGAGAGGTCAAATTCCCCGTAGTCCCCTGCGGCCATGGCTTCCTTCGTCTCCGAATGTCTGCCATCGCGGTACGAGCCGCAACGGCAACGGAATGACTCCGTCGCCCCAAGCGCAATCGCGATATCGCGGAGGAACTGCACCGTCAGGTTCTGATCCGGGTAGTAGCAGACGCAGTTACGGTCGAGCGTATCGCCGACCGCCAACTTGAAATAGTGAACGAATTCCACCGGCCCGACGCTCGGAGCCTTGGTCATCACGACGCGCCGGAACAGGGCGTGCTCGTTGAGCGGCAGCACATCGGTGATCTCCAGCGACAGATCCATCTCCCGATGTGCCAGTCGCGTGATCAGCACGTTGCTGGAAGGCTCGAACGACTGGGCCACACGCCAGGACTCGTCGAAGCACCACAAGAAACGGTTGTTTTGCCCGAGCAGACGAATCGCCGGCATGGCCTCGCGGATATTCTGGGCAAAATCGATCTGCGGATAAAAGAAGCCCATGATCTCGCCGGACTTGCCGAATGTGGCGAGCGTCACCCCGTTACCGGCTGCCGCAGTGGGTATGAAGAAAGCCATTACCATCCCTCAAATCGACGAAGCAAGGCTGCGGCGCGCGGTTGGCAATGGACCAGCGCCTGGGCAGAAGCATGGGCCTTGCCCGCCAGAGAGACGCATCTTGTCAGAGCATTCTCAACAGCCGCATCTTCATTCTAGCTAGTTACTTATCGGCCTCGAAGCTTTTGTTGGTTGACGACGGTCCATGCGCAATCCTTGCCCCGTCCGATAACTCGGCAAGGCCCCCAACAGGTTCATTCTAACGGCCTCTGATCTGCCCGCCAATCGCGGCAGCGCTTTCGGAGGTCAAATCCTGAGGCGCGCACGACAGGTGTTTTCCCCCTTCCATCCGCATTGTTGGCCTGCCGGGCGTGCCCGGTTCACTCCAGAAATACTGTGTTTTTCAGGAACTGCCGGACACCTGGGTCGACGGCCCACGTAAAGCCAATATCCACGGCCCCTTGCATATGCGGACCTGGACGAGGACCGTGCTGCGGCAATCATAAACCGTTGTGGGCATTGACTTTTGGACGCCGGGGCTCGATAATACATTGAGATGCGTGCCGGGAGGATCTGCGATAAGCGGCAGGTTCTTCTTCGACGGGGGCAACGGCCGGAGAGCGACGAGGGGCTCTATGCTGGCTGATGCTTCTCGGATGGTCGCTTCTGCTGGTGACCTTGAGTCGGGTCCAATGCCGACCCGGCGGCACCGTCTGAGGTGAGGCTCTTGCCTCCGGGAGACGGACCATGGCCAACTACCACCACGGGCCGATGGCGGAACTGGCACACCAGCTCACGCTGTCGCCGGTCAGATTGCGCCTCAGGCAACTCGACGCCATCGAGCATCTTGTCGATACCATCGAACCCGACAAGAGTTACCCATACGATTTCATATGCAACCATATTACCGAATATACCCCGCGCGGCGGACTTCAGCGCACGATGCAGGGCAAGACGCTGATTGAAGATCTTGTCCAGATGGTTGAGGATCTGAGTTCCGCGCCGGTTTTGCCGGCCGGCGTTTTCCGGCCGTGCTACACGACCGAGGAACTCGCGGCTCGCCTCAAGGTCTCGACCAAGACGGTGTGCCGCTGGCGTCGACGCGGCCTGCCGGGACGCAAGCTCAGGTATTCGGACGGCACCGTCAGGATGGCATTCCTGGATCGAAGCGTGGTCCGTTTCGTCGCGCGGCATCGCGATCTGGTGCTGCGAGGCGCGGCTTTCAAGCAGCTCACCGAGGACGAGAAGCGCCGAATCGTCGATCTGGCACGCTCCATCCTCAATCAGCGCCGCATCCGTCTGCATGAGCTGTCCCAGATGGTCGCCGCTCAGGTCGGCCGGGCCGTGGAAACCGTCCGCTACACATTGCGGCGATACGACCACGCCCACCCGAAGGAGGCCCTCTTCGGCCACGGCGATCAGCCGCTGGTTGCCCCTGAAATCATGGCCATCTACGACCTGGTCGCAGCCGGCACTCCGGTGGAAAAAGTGGCGGAACAATCCGGGCGTTCCGAAAGCGACGTCCGTTCGATCGTCCGCGAAGTCCGTGCCCGTCAGCTTCTGTCCAAGGAAATAGCCTTCATACACAACGCCGAATTCGACGCCCCCGGCGCCGATCGCGCCATTCTCGGCCGGGACCACGGCCCGGAGGTAACTCGCCCCCGGCGGATCCAGCCGCCGAAAGACCTCCCTCCTTATCTTCAGGATCTTTACCGCCAGCCGTTGTTCACGCCCGAGCAGGAGCGCGACATGTTCCGGCGGTACAACTACGTCAAGTTCAAGGCCGACCGCCTCCGCAAGAAGCTCGATGTGACCGATGTCACGGATCGCGAACTCGATGCGATCGATTCCCTTCTGGCCGAGTCGGAGCGTCTCAAGAACGAGATTCTGCGGGCCAATCTGCGACTCGTCGTCAGTATCGCCCGCCGGCACGTTGGCCGATCCTCCTGCTTCTTCGAGGTCGTCAGCGACGGCAATCTCTCCCTCATGCGGGCGGTTGAGAAATTCGACTACTCACGGGGCTTCAAGTTCAGCACTTACGCCTCCTGGGCCATCATGCGGAACTACGCCCGGAGCGTCCCCGAGCAGATGTACCAGTCCAGCAAGCTGATAACCGGCTCCGATGAGGCCTTGGCAGTCGCCTCGGTGCCGGACACCGTGAGCCGGGACACCCTTCTCGAGGGTGCACGCCATCTGGTTCAGAAGGGGCTGCAATTACTGACCGACCGGGAGCGGGACATCGTCGTGCGCCACTATGGCCTTGACGACCATAACGAACCGATGACCCTGGATCAGATCGGCGGGTTGTTTGGCGTGACCAAGGAACGGGTACGCCAGATCGAGCGAAAGGCAATCGCCAAGTTGCGGCAGGCTCTGGGCGAGGGACAGGAGGAATTCGCAGAGGCCTGAATTCATGAACTCTGCCGACCGGCGGTCCGATGGGCTTATTGACGGTCCTCCGCCCGGCGGATGCCGCGGACCTGGAGCGCGTACACGAGGGGCGGCCGGTTGATGTGCCGGTTGCCCCCTCTTCATGTGGCGACAGGCTGTGACGCGTACGAGTACCGGAGAACGGAGCCAGCGGGTTTGCCAACTGATGAGCCGCCCTTTCTTCAGACAACGTGCGTCCTGGCAGACCCGTCCAATGGGACGGCACCATGGCCTTGCCCCTGCTTGACCGCGAACCGCGAGGATGCATAATAAGATGATTCTGCACGGACGCATGGATCTACCATGAAGGTCAAATGCTCGAATTGTCAAAAGACTTTCCACGCCCCGGATGAATGGTCGGGTCGCAAGGCCAAATGCCCGCAGTGCAAGCAGCCGGTGGCCCTGTCAAAAAGCGATGACGAACCGGGTTTCGATCTTGGTTCATTGGGGGCGATCGAGAAGGGCGGCCAGGCTCTTGTCGTCGAGCGAACCGGCAAGCCCATGACGCTCAAAGAGGCCCAGGCTGCCGCCGCAGCCGCGGCCGCCGCCGCCAAGGCAAAAGCGGTTCCCAGCGATCCCACGATCAGAGCTTGTCCCCAATGTGGCCGCAAGACTCGCGTCGTCGACATTTACAGCGAAGTCCTCTGCCGCCATTGCGGGGCGGGCATTCCGGCCGTGGAAAAAGACGACAGCGAGTTCGTCGGCTACAAGGTTGCCGCGGAGGGCCTGGGCAAAACGGTAAGCTTCTATGCCGGTTTCACCGGCGCGGCACTGTATCCGATTCCGGCCATCGCCTACATTCTGACGGCCATGGGCATCGCCCTGGCGGTGATTGCGATTCCGTTGTTCGGCGTGGTGGGTGTACTGCAAGTCTCCGCGCTCAACACCGCCGTCAAGCAGGAAGAAGGCAGCCTGGCGTGGGTAGGCATGTTCCTCACGATCATGTTCAGTCTCACAGGAGCCTACTTCGGCTCGGTTGCGTACTACTGCCTCATCGACACCATCCGAAGCACGGTCGGTGGAAACGAACACCCGCCGGGACTCACTTGGAACGTCACGAAGCTGGGCGCCGCCCTGGGCGGGTATGCCGCGCTGATCGGGTTCTATCTTGTGGTCGTGCTGGTGCTGGCGGTTGCGTACGGCGGGGGCATACCGACAAGCATTGATGATTTTGCGGTTCTCGGGCGGCCGCTCAGTCTGGCCGTCCTGGCAATCATGACCTTCAGCATCCCGATGAACATCATAGGTCTGGCAAGCACTGAGCCGCTCGACGGCGTCAATCCGGCAAAGGTCGGCCTCTCGATCCTTCGCGTCCTGGGCCATTACATCTTCATGTTTCTGATCGTGCTGATCTACCTCGGTTTCTATGTCGGCGTGCTGTATGCGATCATGAGCTGGGTCGGCCCGGCCATGAAACAGGCCGCGGCGCAGGGTATCGCGGTCGGCTATAAGAACCTGCTGGGAGGTATCGCCGGGTGGTCGGTACTCATCGGCATGGGGTTCTATTTCGCCTATATGATCGGGCGCATTCTCGGGCTGTTCGCGAGGACCTACAGGGAGAACATGGAGTTCGAGTTGTGACGCAGGGGGACCCGGGGGGCAGAGGCACCGGGGAAGGGCCGGGGACGGGGCAACGGTCGGCGTTTTTCCCGCCATCAGGATCGGCATTGACCGGGGCCGGCGGTGCCCGTCGGGCAGGGCTGGCGATCGCGCGGTTTTTCAGCCGATAAACTGGCTATGATAGCGGTATGTGGAGCGCGGAAACGAACGATGGCGCGGTGCGAGAACGGAACGATGACGGTTGAGTCGACTGGGACCATTGGGAAGCCTTGGCCGGCGGGAAGCCCCCGACCGGCGGGCCGCTGCACGGGCACGGTGCTGCTGCTGGGCCTTGGAATGATTCTGGTCACACAGTGCGGCTGCCCGGTCCCCCAGCGACCCGGGATGGGACAGTGCAGCCGTCTTGTCGAGCCCGAGACCAAGACCGGCTACTGGCTGTATCTGCCGGAAGACTACGTGAAGAACAACGGACAGCGTTCTGGGAACACGGCATGGCCCCTGGTGGTCACCCTCCACGGCCTGAGGCCCTATGACGACGCCAAGCCACAGATCCGATCGTGGCAGGAGGAGGCCGACCGTTATGGGTTGATCGTGGTCGCACCGGAACTGCGGACCTGCGATCAGTTGGTGATGCCGGTTCCCCTCCGCGATCCCACCAAGTGGTACGTGCAGACCGATGAGAAGGCCATCCTGGCGGTGATGGACGAAGTGTGCCGACGGACCAATGCCGACCCGACGCGGGTCCTGCTGACGTGCTTTTCGTCGGGCGGCTACCTGGCCCACTACATGATGAACCGCCACCCCGAACGGTTCACGGCCCTGGCGGCCATGGGTGCCAACTTCAACGAGGAAATGATCGACTACACCCAGCTGCCCAGGTATCGCTCCACGAAGATCGCGGTCTTTTTCGGTGAGAACGACTTCAAGCTGTGCCGCGAGGAGAGCCTGCGGGCGGTAAGCTGGTATCGGCGCTATCGATTCGATGTGGATGCCCGGCAAGTGTCGGGCCTGGGTCACGAGCGCCGGCCGCAACTGGCCAGCGTTTTCTTCTCACGGATCATCGGTGCCTCGCCGAAGACACCTCCGGATCTGGCCAGCCTGGTCATGAGCGACGTGACGACCGGTGAGCCCGCCCGACCGGCCGGGGCGCCCCGTCCGGCCTCGCTTTCGCCCGCCCCGCTGTTCCCTGAGGACGGGGGCCGCACCAACGCCGGCACAGACCGGCCTCGGGACGCCGGGTCTGACAGTCGCGAACGGGAACCGGCCACGGTCGCACCGATGGAGGCGCCCACCAGATCGGCCCGCCCGGTCATCAGCCAGCCGCCGCCTCCGCCTACGCCCCGACGCCCGGGCCAACAACCGTATTCAAATGACCCGCAGACTCCCGACCCCTTGCCCGAACAAGGCGACGAGCCGATCCCCGGCCGGATCGAGCTTCGGGGACTCGGCATCGGTTCGGCTCCGATGTGGGTGGATATGAGAGTCGATCTTCCCCCCGAGCTGCTTTTGGAAGCAAGCGTTCTCTGGCTGGCGAACGGCCAGCCGATCGCATCGAGCACCCCGGAGGCCCGGGCGATTCTCCGCTCGCCCGGCCAGCACCAGATCGAGGCCTGGGTCACCCTGGGCGACGACCGCCGGGCCATCTATCGCGAAACCATCACCGTCCTGCCCCCCGAGCCCACAACCCAACCTGCCGGAGGCTGAAACACAGCCGGCGAACCGGGGGAGGCGCGAAAGAGGCCCCAAGGAGACCCATTCCGGGGGTGCTGTTTTCGGGCTTTTTCTGATGTAAGTACTTATGTAGCATCAGGATATATCCATCGGGGCGTTGGGTTCGTTTCGTCAAAATGGGTTTTGAGCTGCTCGCCGCCGGCTCTTGGCTGTCAGCAAAGACCAGCGGCATCGGCGGTTTCAGGCGGTCGTCTTGAAAAAAAGATTCGCCAAGGGAGTTTTCACGCTTGACGAGAGGGAGGCTAATGGGTGTCCCGTTTTCCGCACCGTTTTCCGCACCGCGGCTCGACCGGTTCGCTGGCATCAAGGTGCTCTGACCCCAAAGCGTTCCGGTATCGGCTTGACCCCGGTATCGGCCGGTGAACTGGCTGGCAACGAAGAGGAGGTAGAGGTGGCAGGCTCATACGGAACACGAGTAGGAAACCTAAGATCGTCTTTCGTGTTCAGTACTCCGTCCGGGCCCTTCGACACGATCACATAGACTCTCTTCTTCTCGCGGTCCACCGTGTCAGAAAGCAATACGTATGGGTTCTCCCACGCATCTCTCTCGAAGATCGGATAGTTGGTTACAAATTCTCTATCGACCAGGACCCGGTGGAGCTCCGCAAAGTCACGCGGCCGGAAGTCCTTGAATTCCGGTTCCAACGACACCAGCGTTTCAAACTGGCCCGCCAACCGCCGCATCGCACTCGCCGTTCCTGACTCGTAATGGTCTCCGTTCTCAATGCAGCCAAGCTGGGCAATGATGGCCAGAATGACACAAGTCGCGAGACCAATCACGTATCGTGGTCTCGCGAGAAGCCAAACGCAGTAGGCCGCAAGGCTCCATCGCAGAACTTCACGCAACGAGCGTTTCGCAAGGTGCCTCCGAAGGGTCAAGCATTGTAGGAAGTATGCTTGGTTCTGCATTTTCACACCTCAAGGGGGGAGCAAGCCGGAGGCCTTGATTCGATCATAAGCATTGCAGAGGCCGGAAAAGGGGTCAGAAGCCATTTTCATTCTTCTCCGGTGTCTTCTTCGGCCGTCCGACCGGGCGGAGGCTGCTTTCCAGGCCCAGCCTTGCCGCTGTTCGCCTCACCCAGGCCTCATCTCCAT
>JAUCQB010000101.1 GCA_030372985.1 Phycisphaerae bacterium | reverse complement strand
CGGCGGCCTCTCGGCCGAGTACGGCTCGGTGCGCGGCGCCATGGTCAACGTCGTCACCAAGTCGGGCGGCAACCGCTTCACCGGCACGGCCTCGTTCTACCTGAACCACGAGAGCCTGGTGGGCAACAACCGCAAGGGCACCGTGCTGGAGAGCGAGGGCTACTCGGGCAACCACCTGGAGTTCGAGCCCGCCTTCTCCATCGGCGGCCCCATCGTCAAGGACAAGCTGTGGTTCTTCGCCTCCGGCACCTACAAGCAGACCCAGACCTACGCCATCGGCTTCCCCTACAACAAGCCTGACGCCAAGACCACCATCAAGGTCACCCAGCCCCTGCCCTACATCAAGCTCACCTTCCAGCCCAACCAGAAGAACAAGTTCGTCCTCTCCTACAACTACTCCGACCGCCTGAACAACAACCGCAACGCCGACCGTTGGCACACCGAGAACAACACCGTCAAGCAGACCACCCCCACCCACGTGATCAACGCCAACTGGAACCGCTACTTCGGCGAGAACATGTACGCCAACTTCAAGATCGGCGTCAGCCAGTTCCAGATGAACCTGGACTCCAACCTCGATGCCCCCTTCTACTACGACCTGTACACCTACAACTACCTCGACAACGGCGGCTCCTGGCGCACCCAGGACCACAACGGCCGCGACCGCTACAACTTCAACGTCGACGCCACCACGTTCATCGACGACTTCATGGGCACGCACGAGCTGAAGGTCGGCGGCGAGGCGCAGCTGGCCCGCGTCGGCTGGAAGGTCTACGGCAAGGCCGACCCCGTCTCGGGGTGCCACTACAACGCCATGCTCGGCACAGATGGCTACTACTACTTCGGCCTGGTCCTGGTGGGCGACGGCTTCGACCGCAAGGACAACATGGATGACTACTTCGGCTTCATCCAGGACACCTGGCGCGTCAACCGCCACATGACCCTGAACCTCGGCCTGCGCCTGGAGTACAACTCGCTGACCTGGCCCAAGCAGGGCGGCGGCGAAGGCGCCTTCCAGCTCCCCGGCGCCCTCAGCTACCTGACCGTCAACCGCACCATCACCGACCCGATCAAGGGGCTCTCCTGGACCACGCTGGCCCCGCGCTTCGGCCTCATCTACGACGTGACCGGCGACAACAAGACGCTGGCCAAGGCCTCCTGGTCGCGCTACACCATGGCCAACCAGACGGGCTGGATCAACATCGCCCATCCCAACGGCTGGGTCGGCTGGATCGTCTTCCTGAACCCCGACGGCACCCAGATCCCCGGCACCGAGTCGGTCTGGTCCGTGCCCGCCTCCACCAAGGTGGGGTACAAGAACTATGACCTCAAGGCCCCCTACACCGACGAGCTGACTTTCGGCATCGAGCGCGAGCTCTTCACCGACTGGTCGGCCGGCGCCCGCTTGATCCGCAAGTGGGACCGCAGGCTCGTCCACCAGGTCGACGCCGCCCAGCTGGACATCGACAAGCTGATGGCCACCGGCGAGCTCGACTGGAGCAAGAACTGGATCGCCAAGACCACGGTCGATCCCTTCGACGGCAAGACCGTCACCTTCTACAGCAAGAAGGACACCGCCGCCAGCGAGATCTACATCGTCAACCCGCCGGGGGCCGAGCGCGACTACACCGGCGTGGAGGTCACCCTCAACAAGCGCTTCAGCCACGGCTGGGCGGTGAACACCTCCTACGTCTACGGCGAGGGCAAGGGCCTCATCTCGCAGGGCCGCGGCAACGCCTCCCTGGGCACCTCCGGCCTGTTCGGCGATCCCAACGCCCACGTCAACGCCTACGGCATCCTGGACCTCGACGCCCGCCACCAGTTCAAGGTGCAGGGCATGTGGGCCGGCCCGCTGGGCATCAACCTGAGCGGCTACTTCCGCTTCCTGAGCGGCGGCACCTACAACCGCGTCATCACCAGCCGCTACCTGGGCGTGAGCGTTACCCAGAGCCGTTCCGGCGCGACCATCAACGCCGAGGAGCGCGGGTCGCGCCGCCTGCCCGACACCGTGCGGCTCGACCTGCGCCTGGAGAAGGCCTTCAAGATCAAGAACGTGACCCTGGCCGCCTTCGCCGACTGCTTCAACGTCTTCAACCAGGGCGTGGCCACCTCGGTCTGGGCCAACTCCAGCAACCCGCTGTACTCGTTCGAGCGCATGCTGACCATCAACGATCCGCGCATGTTCCAGCTCGGCGCCCGCATCGAGTTCAACTGATCTAGGAACTCGATCGTTTCGTTCCCATGGGGGGGCACGCAAGTGCCCCCCTTTTTTTTTGAGCCTCAGTGAAAAGTGAAATGTGAAAAGTGAAAAGGGGAGGCAGGAGTTCGCGCCGGGCCTTTTCTTGTCACCCGATAAAAGCTCTATCGTGATTCGTAATTCGTAATCACTACTGTCCTAATAAAGTTTTGGTGATATAGAGGCCGGCCTCTCTTTTGGGTAAAATTGATTTTGCGACGATCGACTTTATCCTAGGAGGAGGCCAGCCGTGTCATATTC
>JAUCQB010000100.1 GCA_030372985.1 Phycisphaerae bacterium | reverse complement strand
AGAATATGGCTATCGGTGCGGGGCCTCCATGAGGTAGAATGAAGGCTCACTGGCCGACCCTCCGGTGCGGCAGGCCAGAGGGTGTGGGAAATATCAGCTTGCACGGTTTGTCGATCGCGTTCGACCGGTTGAATCCGGTTCGCATGTCGCAATCGAATCGCGGAGGACGGAAGAGTGCTTACACATCGACTTTGCCCCTCGGGCCTCAGCGGCGTTATCGCGGCGGCGTCGTTGCTGGCGATCGTGCCTGTGGCCGTCGGACAGGATCTCTCGGATTCCTGGTGTGAGCTTCACGGCGAAGGAAAAGACGGCCTCTGCGGGCGCGCGGCGCTTGCCGAAGCCTACTTCAGCGAACGGGGCGAACTGCCTGAGGCTGCCGGCGCAACCACCGAAAGCACTGACGACACCGACATCACCCACTGCCTTCTGGACATCGAAGTTAACCCGGTCACCAAGATCGTTTCCGGGTCGAACACGTTGAGCATCGCCAGCCGAATCGATGGATTGACCGCGATCACACTCGATCTTCGCGACAACATGACCGTCAGCAACGTGACGATCGGTGGGGCTTCGATGGGCTTCACGCGCCCGGGCCACCAGGTGACGATGACTCTCGATCGGTCCTACAACACCGGCGAGAGCTTCCAGGTGAAGATCGACTACTCGGGCACACCTGAAAACCTGAACTGGGGCTCGTTCGATTTCGGCGCGCACGCCGGCACCGCCGTCGTCGCCTCGCTGAGCGAGCCGTGGTACGCCCACACCTGGTGGCCCTGCAAGGAGGACATCCACGACAAGTTTACGATGGATACCTGGGTCACTGTCCCGAACTGGATGATCGTCGCGTCCAACGGCGCCCTCCAGGGCACCGACACGCTTACCGGCAGCCGCAAACGATTCCGCTGGCGCGAGAGCTATCCCATCTCGGTGTACCTGGTGTCGGTGGCGATGACCAACTACACCAAGTGGACTGAATGGTACAACCACCCGGGCGGGTCGATGCCGGTCGAGTTCTACATCTACCCGGAGGAGCTCGCCTCGGTCCAGCCGCTGCTGGTCGACGTCGTCACCATGATTGAGACGCTCAGCGCACCGGCCACGTTCGGCGAGTACCCCTTCATCAACGAGAAGTACGGCATCGCCCAGTTCGAGTGGTGTTGCGGCATGGAGCACCAGACGATCACCAGCCAGGGTTCCTTTCCAGAACGCCGCACGGTACACGAATTGGCCCATTCCTGGTGGGGCAACAACTTGACCTGCAAGAGCTGGCACGACATCTGGCTTAACGAGGGCTTCGCCCGCTACGCCGAGGCGCTGTGGTACGAGCGCGGGCCGGGAGGCAGCTACGCGGCGTATCTTCAGCACTTGCAGGATTACCGCCCGAGCTCCAACGGCCAGTACGGAACCGTCTACCGGTACGACATCAGCACACCCGACCTCATCTTCAGCTCGACCTACTCCTACAACAAGGGGGCGTGGGTGCTGCACATGCTGCGTCACGTTCTCGGCGACACGACGTTCTTCAACGTCCTGGCAAGCTATCGCCAAATGTATACCGGCAGAGCGGCCGACACCGATGAGTTTGCGGCCGTGGTCGCCGCCGTCAGCGGCCGGCCCATCGACTGGTTTTTCAACCAGTGGGTCTATGCCAACGGCGCTCCCTACTACCGTTTCGGCTGGGAGACCGAGCAGATCGGCACGCAGCACTGGGCCCGCGTTTGCGTCGAGCAGTACCAGACTTCCTATCCGAACTTCAAAATGCCGATCGACATCACGGTAACCGGCGGCGGCACTCCCGTCACGCACGTCGTCGAGCAGCAGGCCGATACCCAATGGTATCTGCTGCCGGCGAGCGGTGCGGTCACCAGCGTCCAGTTCGACAAGGACACTTGGATTCTGAGGGGCGCGGGGACCGCAGTGAGCTACATTGAAGGGCCGCCCAAGCTGCTTGCGACGTCGCCGGCGCCCGGCACTGTGTTTGACCCCGCCCCCGAGATCACCGCCATTGAGTTGTGGTTCAGCGAGCCGATCAGCTACACGGCCGGCGATTTCTCGGTCACCGGCAGCGTGAGCGGACCGCAGGCGTTCAGCGTCAACTGGGACGCCGCCTCCTACAAGATTACGTTGTCGCCGGCGGCGCCGCTGGCCGCCGATCAGGTCTGGACCGTCCAGGTCGCCGGCACGCTCACCTCATCGGCGGGTGCCAAGGCCCTCGATGGCGAACTCGTCAGCGGGTTCCCCTCGGGCGACGGCGTGCCCGGCGGCAACGCGGTGTTCTCCTTCACCCTCGGCCAGTCACCGCCGCCCTGCTCGGATCCCTTCGCTGACGCCGACAGCGACGGCGACGTGGACCAGGCGGATTTCGGAGCTTTTCAACGCTGCCTGACCGGCGACGGCGATCCCCAGGAAACCTTCGACGGCGTCGGTTGCCGGTGCTTCGATCACGATGACGACTGGGACGTTGACGAGATCGAGCTTTCGCTGATGCTGGCGTGCATGAGCGGCCCGGGCATCATGGCCGATGAGGCTTGCGATGATCAGTGGACGCTGCTGGCCGACGATTTCGACGCCGGCACCTCGGCCGGCAACTGGACCGTGTTTGCGTCGTCGGCCGACTACACCGCCGACTTTGCCTTCGACTACTCGACGCGTGGGATCCCGTCGGCCCCCAACTCGACCGGCGGAACCACGATCGGCCTGCATCTGACGGTCAACAACAACGACTCGACGCCGGAAACCGCTGCCGTCAGCCTCTTCCCCTCCGGCCGGACTTTCAGCGGCAACTACACGCTGGCTTTCGATATGTGGATGAATTATGCCGGCACCGGCAACGGGGTCGGCACCACGGAAATGATGAACGCCGGCATCAACGCGGTTGATACGCAGGTCATCTGGCCCAGCAACCCTGGCAACGGCGTCTTCATGGCCGTGACCGGCGACGGCGACGACACCATCGACTATCGCTGCGACGTCGGCTCGACGCTTCTGGCTCCGTCATCGGGTGCTTACGCGGCCGGTACGCAGAGCACCGCCCGGGACAACACCGACCCGTATTATCCAAGCCTGTTCCCCTCGCCGCCGTTCGAGACACAGGGATCGCCCGGCAAGCAGTGGGTCCGAGTCGAGATCGCTCAGAACGCCGGCACCGTTACCTGGAAGCTGAACGAGACGCCGATCGTCAACCTGACCGGCGCGGCCTACACCGCCGGCAACGTGATGCTTGGCTACATGGACCTGTTCTCGTCGATCTCCGTTCCCCCCGAGGATACCTTCATCATTTACGACAACGTCACGGTCACAGCCTCCGCCCCATGACCGCCTCTGGGCTGGTGATGTCTGACCCGCCTCACACTTGACGGACGGGCCGTTTCCGCGACCCTGGACGCATGGGCAACCTTGAGAATCAAGCCCCCATCCTGATCCTGGGCATCGGCAACATTCTTCTGCGCGACGAGGGGGTGGGCGTCCGGGTGATCGAGGCCATGCGGGGGATGGACCTGCCGCCCGGAGTCGAGCTGGTCGACGGAGGCACGGCCGGGGCGGATCTGCTGGACATCATCAGCGACCGGCGCAAGGTCATCGTCATCGACGCAGTGGATGCAGGTCTGGAGCCGGGAACGATTCTCCGACTGCACGTTGAAGATCTTGCCGATGCCGGGCGTCCACTCGTCTCGCTTCATGAAATCGCGTTGACCGAAACACTCGCCGCCGCCCGGATCATTGGTTCAATGCCTGATGAAGTAATAATCTGGGGCATTCAACCCAAGGACCTCAGCCCGGGCGACATATTGAGCGCCGAAGTCGTCTCCGCTGTTCCTCGGCTCATCGAACGGGTCCTCGTCGAGGCGGGCCTGTAGAAATGGCGTTTTCAGTGCTTCTACCGCGGTTTTCCGGGCCGACGCGGGTAGCCTTGGCCCTGCCACCAACCGGTTGGGTACCAGGTCACCATGCAACCTGGTGGAGGCGTGCCGCAGTGAAAGACCGCGGAATGACTTTACTATCAGCGATCATTGAAATGACAAGACACTTGTTGCTATGATATAATTCACTGACGAGTAGATACTTCGCGATGGGCCGTCAGGAGTTCCTGCCCCCCGGCTTGTCCGAGCAGCCGCACGAGGTTGGACGACCGACCGAACAAACAGTACCTCCCATGGAGGCGTTTGTGCCAAAAGTTCTTTTGATAAACCGGGATAAAGCCACGCTGGGGCTTCTGGAATCCATGTTCCGGCCGAGCTTCGAGGTCAAGAAAACCAGCGAAGTGACCGCCGGAGCCTCGCTCCTGACTAAGAGCCGGCCCGATCTGGTGGTGGTCGGACAGGAGGCCAGAGGAGAGGATGCCGTCCGTCTGGCAACCTGGATGCGGGACAATGGTGTTCAGTTGCCGGTGGTGGCGGTTCTTGGGCCCAAGACCGATCCGGTCCAGCCCAAGCTGCTCAAGCTGGGTGTTCGGGCATTTGTGGAGCACCCCATCACTCAGCAGCGGGTGCAGGACGCGATCAACGCCGCTGTTCGATTCCACAAATCCCGCCAGGCCGGGCCGCCCCCCCTGACGGTGGAGGAATTGCGGGCGAATCTTTCCCAATTGGAGAACCGTCTCAACAGCACCATGAAGTGCTTTGCCGGGACCAACAAGGTCTTCATCCTGTCGCAGATCGGCAGCACGTCGCGCCCCCGGATATGTCTCAAGTGCCCGCTCCGGCCGGATTATGGCCTGCCGGCCAATGTCTACTACGAGTTCATTCGTGACGTCTGCTGCGGCGACCCGAATAAGTGCGAAGCCTACTACGGCTTCCAGTTGGCGCGCGAATCGGCCTAGAAAAGATATCAAAACGGTTTTTATAGGACCAATTGGGTCTGGGAACCCAGATGCCGCAAGGCTCCCGAACGGCCCCGGCCGTGTGCCATTGCTCTGCGGGCACCGGTCTCATCCGTGTGCTACAGCTCTGTGTGGGGCCGGCCGTGTGCCACTGCTCCGTGAGCAGTGTCTGGGGGCAGCCACTGCTGACACACGACGGCCCCTGCCCTCTGCCAAGGCGGGTGGCCGCCTTGACAGCCCCCGCCGGGCCGGGTACCTTGCATTGCTCTTTGCTCGCGTGAGAGGCTTGCAGCAGCGGCCGCACAGATCGTTGGCCGGGGGTGCAAGCCTCTCTTTGGTAATCAGCGGATGGCCCGGCGACGGCGGATGATGCCTCGCCGGCGACGGTATGATCGCGTTGGAACTGTAAGAGCTTACCGGAAAAAGACATGCTACCTGCAAGAAAAGTATCCAAGGCCCGCAAGCGCAAGCGGCGCGCCCACCACGCGCTGAGACGACCGAACCTCGTGGCCTGCCCGAAGTGTGGCGTGGCCAAGCTGCCTCATGTGTCGTGTGAGAATTGCGGCTACGTGAGCGGAGACGTGGCTCTGTCCGTTGAGGAAGAGGAGTCTTAAACCTCATGCGGATCGGCATCGATGCCATGGGGGGGGATTACGCGCCTCGCGAGATCGTCCGAGGTGCGGTCGAGGCGGCCGCCAAGCTGAACGGCCACCAGATCGTCCTCATCGGCGACGAGAATGCCATCCGCAAGGAGTTGGAGCTCGCGGGCGGTTCCTGGCCCGGTATTTCGGTCTTGCACACCTCCCAGGTCATCGGCATGGATGAGTCGCCGGTCGAGGCCGTCCGTCACAAGCCCAATTCCTCGATCTGTCGCATGACCCAGATGGCCTCGAAGGGGGAGCTGGACGCGATCATCAGCGCGGGCAACACCGGTGCCTTTGCGGCGGCCAGCCAACTCCGCATGAAGCTGCTGCCGAAGGTCGCCCGAGCAGGCATCGCGGTCGTGCTGCCCTCGTTTGCCGGTCCCATCGTGATGTGCGATGCCGGGTCAAACCTGACGCCCAAGGCGCACCACCTGGTGCAGTATGCCGTTATGGCCGGGGCCTATGCCAAGTACGTGCTCAAGATTGCCCGCCCGCGGGTGGCCTTGCTGTCGGTTGGCGAGGAGGACGTCAAGGGAACTTCTCTGGTCAAGCAGGCCCACGAGCTGCTCGACTCGTGCCCGCGAGTGAGCTTCGTCGGCAACATCGAAGGACGGGACCTGTTTCGCGGCGGCTGTGACGTGGTCATTTGCGACGGGTTTGTGGGCAACATCGCCCTCAAGCTCATCGAGGGGCTGGCGGAAGGCCTGTTCAAGACGATCTCCAAGGAAATCGCCCTGGCCAGTCCTGATCTGGCCCGACATTTTGAGCCCGTGGTCAAGCGCGTCTGGGCCAACCATGACTACGCCGAGTACGGCGGCGCGCCGCTGCTGGGCGTTGACGGAGCCTGCATTATCTGCCATGGTTCCAGCGATCACGTCGCCATCCGAAACGCGGTCCGGGTTGCGGCGGAGTATTATGAAAACGACCTGAATTCAATCATTGCCGCTGAACTGGTCGAGGAACCCGCCACGCAGCGGCTCAACGATAAGTGAAGTACTGATGGGTGATCGAATTCCGCTGGCGATTCGGGGTATGGGCAGTGCCCTGCCGGATCGCGTGATGACAAATGACGACTTTGCCAGGATTCTCGACACGTCGGACGAGTGGATTCGTACGCGGACGGGCATCCGCGAACGCCGGTTCGCCAACGACGACGAGGATTCGCTGACGCTGGCAACGACCGCCGCAACACGCGCGATCGAGGATGCCGGTTTGACGCCGGCGGACATCGACCTGATCGTCTTCGCGACGTCGACGCCCGCGTATCCCTTGCCGGCGACAGCGTGCTTCCTGCAGCACGCTCTGGGCTGCCGGCACATTCCGGCGTTTGATATTTCCGCGGCTTGCGCGGGTTTCGTGTATGCGTTCGTGATCGGGGCGGGCCTGACGCACATCGGGGGGTACAGCCACGCGTTGGTGGTCGGGTCCGAGAAGATGTCGGCGGTCACCGATTTTCAGGACCGGGCGACCTGCGTGATTCTGGCGGATGGAGCGGGCGCCGCAATCATCGGCCCGCCCGACAACGAGCTCAGCGGACTGTATGAGCATATGCTCGGAGCCGACGGCAGCGGGGCGGAACTGATCATTGTGCCGGCCGGCGGCTCGGCAAAGCCCGCCACTGCCAAGACGGTGGAGGAACGCCAGCACTACATGAAGATGCGGGGCCGCGAGGTCTACAAGTTCGCGGTCACCAAGATGCAGGAGATCCTGATCGAGACAACGCGGCGCGCAGGCCTGCGGGTCGAAGACCTCGCCTACGTGGTTCCGCATCAGTCGAACCTGCGGATCATCGAGTCGGCGGCACAGAAGATGGGACTTCCGATGGACAAGATCGCGGTGAACATCGATCGCTACGGCAACACCTCGGCCGCCTCGATCCCGATGGCGCTTGAGGAGGCATGGCGGGCCGGCAAGGTCAAGGCGGGCGACTGGGTGCTGATGGCAGGGTTTGGCGCGGGCCTCACGTGGGGCTCGGCGTTGATCAGGTTGTGAGGTTGCTTGAGCATGGCCAAGACGGCCGTCTTATTCACGGGGCAGGGTGCTCAATCAGTGGGCATGGGCAGAGATATTGCCGAGGCATCTGCTGCTGCGGCCGCCGTCTTCGAGCAAGCCAACCAGGTGGTCGGCTATGACCTTCGCACCCTGTGCTTCGAAGGTCCCGCCGAGAGGCTGGAACGAACCGACTTCCAGCAGCCAGCGATCTTCACGACCAGCGCGGCCATCTGGCAGGCACTGCAGGAACGGGCGGCCTTAGCCGGGCCCGTCGCGGCCATGGCCGGGTTGAGTCTGGGCGAGTACACCGCCCTGTTCGCCGCCGGGTCGGTCTCGTTCGAGGATGCGCTCCGGCTGGTCAAACGCCGAGGGGAGCTGATGCAGGCTGCTGCAACGGCAGTTCCCAGCGGCATGGTTTCAGCGATCGGTCTCGAACCCGGCCAAGTGGAGGCCATCTGCAGCCAGGCGTCGGATGCGGGCGTGATTCAGGCCGCGAACTTCAACGCGCCTGGCCAGATCGTGCTCTCAGGGGCCAAGGCAGCGTGCGAGAAGGCGGCCATGCTGATCGAGCAGGCGGGCGGGCGGGCGATTCCCCTCAAGGTGGCGGGAGCCTTCCACTCGCCCCTGATGAAGCCGGCTGCCGATGGGCTGGCCGCGATGCTTGCGGCGACGCCCTTTGCGGCTCCACGGGTGCCGGTCGTTGCCAACGTGGATTGCCAACCCCATGGCGACGCCGCTACCATTCGTCACCGGCTGACGGACCAGTTGACCCAGCCGGTGCGATGGCAGGAATCCATGGAGAAGCTCCTGGCCGAGGGCGTGGAGCGGTTTATCGAGATCGGACCGGGCCGTGTGCTGACCGGCCTCATGAAGAAGATATCGAGGAAGACCGCGATCGTGAACATCAGCACTGTGGCGGATCTGGCTCTGAAGGCCGCATAGCGCGGACCTCGGCCCGGCAAGGGATCAGAGAGCCTGCGGGCAGCCGGGTCCGGCTCGAGCGCGGCCACGGGCAACGCAGCGGGGAGGACATCGGAATGTCGTGGACAGAGCAAGTGGCGGTTGTGACCGGCGGAGCACGAGGCATCGGGCGGGCCATCTGCCTCGGGCTGGCTCAGCAGGGAGCCACCGTTGTCGCTGCCGACCTGAACATCGAGGGCGCCAAAGCGGTCGCCGAGGAAGCCAAGGCCAACGGATTGCCCGGCAAGATCGTGCCGAAGTCACTCAACGTGACCGACCGTACGGCGGTCGAGGCCTTCGTGGAGGAAGTGATCCAGGAATTCAAAAAGATCAGCATTCTGGTGAACAACGCCGGCATCACCCGTGACGGTCTTCTGCTGAACATGGAGGACGAGCAGTTTGACACGGTCATCAATGTCAATCTGCGATCTGTGTTTCTGATGACCCGAACGGTGTGTCGGCACATGATGCAGGCCCGTTACGGCCGGATCGTCAATATCGCCAGCGTCTCGGGGATGATGGGTAACGCCGGCCAGGCGAACTACGCCGCCAGCAAGGCGGGGGTCATCGGTTTCACCAAGACGGTCGCCAAGGAACTGGCCCGGCGCAACATCACGGCCAACGCGGTGGCCCCCGGCTTTATTGACACCGAGATGACCAAGGTGCTGCCGGACAAGGTGAAGGACATGGTCAAGCAGTTGATCCCGTGCCAGAGGATGGGCGAGCCGGCCGACGTGGCGGCCGGGGTCATCTTCCTGGCGTCCCCACAGGCCAAGTACATTACCGGACAGGTGCTGGTGGTGGACGGCGGGCTGAATATGTAGTCTACTAATGGCCTTCCCGGCGGAAAACCGCAGGGGGGGCTTCGTGAAGTTGAGGAGTGGCTTGTCAAAGGCCCTTGTTTCGACAGAGGATCTGCTAAGGTACGGAGGATCCCGGAGTGACGGTTCAGGAAATCGAAGACAAAGTCATATCGATCGTAAGCGAGCAGATGGGGATCAATAAGGCTGAGATCACCCGAGAGGTCTCCTTCATCAACGATCTGAACGCCGACTCGCTGGACATCGTCGAGCTGGTCATGGAGTTGGAGGACAGCTTCGAGACGCAGATTCCGGACGAGGAAGCCGAGAAGATCAAGACCGTCGGCCAAGCGATTGACTACATCGCCGCCCACCAGGGTCAGCAACAGCAGCAGTGAGTTGGTGGAACGGGCCCGCGGCTGGGTTGGTCAGACGGTTAGGCCGGGCACGTGGGTCTGCGCCCCCGGGTCGGCACACGCGGCAGTTCGGACGGAGCGGCTCTGATCTCCCGCTGTCCGGTCAGCGTCTGGCGACGACGTCGGGCTGATCCCGGCACGCGGTTCCTGGAATGGTGAGCATGGCAAAGCGGCGGGTTGTGATTACGGGCATGGGCGTGGTGACGCCCCTCGGCTGTTCGGTCCAGGAGTACTGGGACGGGCTGCTCGCAGGTCGGAGCGGAATATCGCCGATTCGGCGGTTCGACGCGAGCGCATTCGACACCCATTTCGCGGGCGAGTGCAACTCCTTCAATCCGGAACGGTGGATCGAGCCGAAGGCCGCTAAACGCATGGATCGGTTCGCCCAATTCGCGGTCGCCGCGGCGATCGACGCGGCCCAGGACAGCGGACTCGACTTTCCCAGGATCGACCCGCATCGCGTGGGCGTGATCACCGGCTCGGGCATCGGCGGTCTGCACGAACTCGAGGAGCAGCACCGGAGGCTGATGGATAAGGGGCCGTCGAAGGTATCGGCCTTCACGATTCCGAAACTGATGGTCAACGCCGCCAGCGGAAACATATCCATCCGCTTCGGCACCCGCGGCCCCAGCACGGCGGTGGCCACGGCCTGCGCCTCGGCCACCAACGCGATGGGCGACGCCCTCCGGCTGATCCAGCACGGCGTGTGCGACGTGATCTTCACCGGTGGCAGCGAAGCCGCCGTGACCACGCTGGGACTGAGCGCCTTCAACGCCATGAAAGCGCTCAGCACCCGCAACGACGATCCCTCGCGAGCCAGCCGCCCGTTTGACAGAGATCGCGACGGCTTCGTCATGGCCGAAGGCGCCGGCATTCTTATCTTCGAGGAGTATGAACACGCAAAGAAACGCGGCGCAAGAATCTACGCCGAAGTGAAGGGCTTTGGGTGCAGCGCTGACGGCTCGCACCTGACCCAGCCGAACGAGAACGGCGACTACGCCGCGATCGCGATGCGCGACTGCCTCACCGACGCGGGCGTCAACCCGGATGATCTCGACTACATCAACGCACACGGCACGAGCACGCAGCTCGGCGACACGGCCGAAACGCTGGCCATCAAGACGGTCCTCGGCGACCACAGCCGCAAGGTGGCGATCAGCAGCACCAAGTCGGCGACGGGACATCTTCTGGGCGCCAGCGGCGGCGTCGAACTCGTGGCGGCCGTGCTGGCCATTCACCTCGGCATTCTGCCCCCTACGATCAATCTCGACAACCCCGATCCGCAGTGCGACCTGGATTACGTGCCCAACGTCGCCCGCCAGGCCGTCGTGCGCCGGGCCATGAGCAACTCCTTCGGCTTCGGCGGCCACAACGCCTGTATCCTCGTCTCCGGACTGGAATAAGCCTCCGCCGGCGCCGCCGTCAACGGCAGATTCTGCCGGGACTCAGGGAGAAAGTTGCGCGTTTTTCAGGACTCTTCGCCCGGCCACCTCTGGGCGTCAAGTCGGCCCTTGTGTCATCCGATAAGTCCAGTGGGAATCGTGCGCCCGCGGTGCGCGGGATCGCGCGGGCCGGAAAGTCAATATGAGCCAGTCTCAAGAAGAAATCGATGCCCTCCTGGCCGACGTCAGCCAACTGGCGGCCGAGACGGCAGCGGACATCGTCGGCGACGGCGGTTCAAGTCCGGCCGGCGCGGCAACGGTCTCGCCCACATCGGCTCATCCGGGTCATGGCGAGGGCGTCCCCAAGAGAACCCAGATGCCCTCAAGCGTGCCGACCGTGGCCCACGCTTCTCCGCAACGGCCCGAGGACCCCCACCGCATCCTGCCGCTCGAAGTCCCGGTGATCGTCACGCTCGCGGAGTGCACGATGCCGCTTTCGAAGATACTGACGCTCAGCCCCGGTTCCATCATCGAGTTCGACAAGCCCTCCGACGAACTGCTCGACCTGATGATCAACAATCGGCCCGTCGGCCGCGGGCAGGCCGTCAAGGTGGGCGAAAACTTCGGACTCCGCGTCACCGTGGTCGGCTCGGTTACCAGCCGGGTCGACGCGATGAACGCGGCCTGACCGCGGTCGTCGCGCCCCGGTGCTTATCGGTTCACGGGCATCACCTCGTTTTCATTTTGCTCTTGACGCAGCCGCGGCCGGCTTGGATAGTGAAGCCATGTCCGGGGCGTACTCCGAATCTCCGGTTTTCCGCGGCCATATCGGTCAGCGTATTCGCTACTACCGGCAGCGTCTCGGTCTGAACCAGACGCAGCTTTCCCGGCGGGCCAACGTCAACCAGGGTTTTCTCAGCGAGATCGAGCGGGGCAAGCGCAAGCCTTCGCCCTCGTCGCTGCACGCTATCGCGGTGGCGCTGGACGTGGCCCCGGCGGTGCTGATCGGCGACGGCCTCGAACATGACACTCCCCAGCCGCTTGAGACCCGCGACCTGCCTCTTTTCGGCGCCATACCAGCAGGCCCGCCTGCCGATACTCAGGAACAAGCCGAGATGTTCCCCGTGCTGCGCCACTTATGGACCCGCGACCGGTACATTCTCCGACTGACCTTCGACTCGATGGAACCGACGCTCAAGCCCGGAGACCTGGTGCTTGTGGAGTACCGGCCCGACGTTAATCCTGAGCATGTCCAGGGGCGAATCTGCGCGTGCCTCGTCGACGGCACGCCAACCCTCAAGCGAGTCTCCGTCGAGCAGCAAAGGAACGGCCGAATCGTGATTCTCCGAGGGGACAATCCCGCGGTTCCTCCTCTTCTGGTTGACGAGACCCAGGATTTCCTCATTCAAGGGATCGTCACCCATCTGGTCAGCCGGGATCTGTGAGACCACTGCGCGACTCGTTGCGCATGTGCGACATTGTTTGCGCACACGGCTCTGCCCCGGCTGTCGAGCCTGCAAAGGGCATGAAAGAGGGCAGCAACCGCTCCGGATTCGGCAGGTGCAATGCCGCCGTGTGCAACTCTCTGCTCACTCCGCCCCCAATCGAGTCTGACTGCGCCGGATGGCTTCGAAAAGCACGGCGTCCCAAAGCCCATTTGCCGCAATGAGTTACAGATCGCCGGCTCATGCGTGTCGATTTCTCGCCGCGTCTGGCACAGCATGTGCATTGATAAGAGCGGAGGCTGAGGAAAAGCATGATGACCGGTTCTGGAACGAAAACGCGAAGACCGTGCAGCTTCAGGCTGGCAGATGTGCTGTGTCCTGAACCACGACAAGTTCTCGTGCAATTGACTCCGGAACTTGAGGTCAGCGGGGAAGTGGTGTTCATGAGCGATCAGGGTCAGCAACCGGATCGCTTCGCGATAGTGAACGTGGAGGGAATACTGTCGCCACTGATCGTGCGGACGGAGAACTTGCGGGGCTGAAATGCCCTGAAACCGTCCGACGTTGGAACTCTGATGGCCGCAAGGCCTGCCAGAAGGAGGAGGAAAAGTCAGTCGCCTCATTCAACTGGGGCGGCGTCCGTCCGAGGCCTCAGTGGGAAAAGCAGGTCGAAGACGGACTTGGTTCTCTCTCCCAGGCGAGGAGTTATCGCAGATTGCTCCCGCCTGGTGATTGAAGGCATCCGGCGAACCGGTTAGACTGACGAAGTCAGATCAGGTTCACGGTCAACGAAGTGACGGCCTCATTCCGCAGGAGCGAGGCAGAAGGCAAAGAAAAGGCAGACGACCCCGATGTGAATCGGGCGACCCCAACAGAAGGTTACGATCCTCCCGAAGGATTGATCACGTGGCCGGCCACGGAACCTTCGGAAGGGGTGCCTGACCCGGCGAGAAACCGCAGGGCGGGCGACAACGGATCTCTCTCTCCCTACCAGGCTTGGGTTTCGTCTCGAAGCCCTTGCCTGGGTTTTTTTGCGCGGACCTCAACGCGCAGCCCATGAGCGGCGAAACCTGGCCTCAGATGCCCCTGCGTCGGCTCCCGGCTTGCGAAGGGGGCTGAATCAGGCCCGATGGTTTGTTTTTCCGCAAGTCTTTATTAAAAATGAACTTACATCACCTGACGACCCTCAGGACTGTCGACTCGGCCGCCTCTGGCCGCTAAGATACGTATTGGCAAGATGTTGTAGTTCCTGGGGCGCTTGGAGGCAAAGCCGTGTTTGTCGCCAGGAAGCCTGTGAAACTTGCCGATATAAAAGTGCTTGATTGCCGAAACTCGTTGCTGTAGACTAACTTGCGTGCTTCGACCGGAAGGAGATCTGCGAACCGGCCGGTACCTGGAAGCGGCATTCCTGTGGTCGCGTAATCCTCGTTGCCGAAGGCGAGAGCCGGAGGAATCCAGGGGTAGTTGCCCGGGCAAACGAAAGCCAAAACGGATTTCAAGGACTTGCGTCGAGGTCAGTCATGCAGACCATCACGAAGAAAGAGTTGATCGACCGGATAGCTGAAACCTGCAACCACAAGCGCGTTGTGGTCAAGAGGATCATTCAGACCTTTCTCGACGAGATCATCGACGAGCTGGGGCGCGGTAACCGGCTGGAATTTCGGGACTTCGGCGTTTTCGAGAGCAAGGTGCGTGCTGCCAGAACGGCGCAGAATCCGAAGACTCTCGAGCGGGTGGCGGTTCCGTCGAAGCGCACGGTGAAGTTCAAAGTGGGGCGTCTCATGAAGGACCGGCTGGTCGCGGCCAGCGGCGAATCACCCTCGCCTCTCAGCGGCGTGGCCGCTCGCAAGCCCAGTTCGGGCAACGACGGTTCGCGAGCTTAAGTCTGGTTCGGGGCGGCATTCGGACAACCATGCAATGACCCCCGAGAAGTGATTCTCGGGGGTCATTTCTTTCAAGCCGTTTTCCGCATCATCGTGCCACGGTCTCGCACCGAACGGCTCTCGGGCATCACCGACCGCGCCACCACGGATGTGGCTTGTGTTCCGGAGACTCAGTCGAGTCGTAATTCTGGCCGTCGTCCACGCAGCGTCCTCTCGTGCGCATGTCATGTGGGACACAGACGGAGACGCTGCCCTGGCACCGTTCGCCTTTGTCGTTGGCGGCGTCGAAGCTGATCACGTACACACGGCCGTTACCCTTACCCAGGCGCTCGGCCCGCAGGGTGGCCACGGATGTGCCCACACCTTGGGCATCGGGCGCGTGTCTGTCGTTACGGCCGGACGCCACCGGTTCATCTTGCGTGATGCCGGTGATCGTAATGGTTACCAGGTCACCGTCCGGATCGACCACGTTGAGGATGTCGACGTTGACCCAGCGGTGATTCGGGGGCCAGATCGCAGCGATACTCGGTTGAGCGTTGCTGCAATCCGGCGGGGTGCTGCAGGCGTCGCCCAATCCGTCGCCGTCGGCGTCGGCCTGATCTGGGTTGGGCACGGCCGGGCAATTGTCGCAGGCATCGCCGACACCATCGCCATCGAGATCATCCTGTGTCGGATTAGCCACCTCAGGGCAGTTATCCTGTTCATCCGGCACGGTATCCCCGTCCACATCCGCGAGCTCAATCGTGTTGTCGTCGACACAGCCCCAGCGAGCCAGGTAAGGCGAAGGCAGTCCTCCCGCTTCGGTGAACCTGCCGCCGATGATCAACTGGCTCTTGAGAGCCATCATCGCAAAAACCTCCGCGTTGGCTCCCGGCCCGACGGCCGACCATGCGTTCGAGGCGGAATCATAGGAAGCGATATTCTTCGCGGCGAGCCAATCGGCGCGGGCAAAACCGCCGCCGGCGTACAGTGTGCCGTCCAGAAACGCCAAGGCATTGACGCGGTAGTCCATTCCCCGGCCGAGGGCTGACCAGGCTTGTGCCACCGGGTCCCAGCGGGCGACCCGCAGGGCCGCGACGGGCTCGGGAATGGTAAAATTACCACCCACGTAGAGTTTTCCATCCTGAACGGCCAAGGCATGGACCGACGCGCTCAGCGTCGAGTCGACATTCGACCATGTGTGCGTGACGGGATCCCAGGATGCGATGTATGCCGCGGCCAGAGGGCCGGCAGTCGTGAATCCGCCTCCGATGTAAAGCAACCCGTTCAGAACGGCCAGTGCCGATACCACGTCGTTCACACCGGAGTCCAGGGCCGACCAGGTTTGCGCGGCCGGGTCCCAGCAGGCAACGCGGGGGGCGCTCACACCGCCAGCGGTCGTGAAGGACCCACCTGCGTACAATGTGCCGTCCATCACGGCCAGCGCGTAGACGGAGCCGTTTACACCGGTTCCCAGGCCCGACCAGGTTTCAGTCGTCGGGTCCCAACATGCGATCCGGGCTGCAGCCACGCCGCCCGAGCTGGAGAAGGCACCTCCGGCATACAGCTTGCCGTCCAGAACGGCCAAGGCCCGCACGGAGCCGTTCATCCCGGTGCCCAGGGCCAGCCATTGTGAGCCGTCCCAGGCGGCCACGCGATTAGCGCTGACCCCTCCAGCTTGGGTAAAATCGCCACCTGCCACAGGCTGGGCGGCTTTGCCGCCGGCCCCGTCAGGATCAAAAGCGGTGACCGCATAGACGGTATTGTTGATCCCGCCCGAGTTTTCGCTCGCCAGCCAGTCTGGAGTGCATTCCTCCACCGCTTCGGCAGCGTTGGCACTCAACAGCACCACGGCTATTGCAGTGACTGTCGGATATCGCCACATGTGCAACCTCCTATCGCTGAACGGACTTCGCATTCACGATCGGGAGAGCTGTGTGACCTGTGGCCGACAGATGGGAAGAAGAGGTATTGGGGGACTTCGCCATCAGACCTCGGCCCGGCGAAATACCGGCCGCTGGCGTGTGCCCCGTGAGCATCTCGTTTGCCTTGAATAATATGTACGAAATACGGGCAGCAGATGCAAATCTCGTTTCCGGACGACGCGTGGTGAAAAGGGACCATCCTTGGGTTTCGACATGCGGATGTACCGGACCTTGTGCCTGCTTCACCCTCACGAGACAGAAGGAGAGAATCTGAACGGCTTATCGATGGGAATAACGGCGCGCGTTGTGTCTCTTTCACCGCGCAGGTATCTTGACCTTGTCATGCCGGACAAGAGACTGCGACATGGCTGGCTGCGGGCGTTAGGACGGGCGGAGATGCCGGAGCGGATCACCCTCCACGACGGCGATTATGTCCATCTGCGCACCTGGAAGCACGATTTCTTCGCCGCCACCGGCCTGTACGAGGGACCGTCGGGCCGGGTGGTGCTTAAGCTCGGTCGGACGGCCGGACTGCTGGGAATACCGGCATCGTGGATCGGACGGCTGTTGTGCGATCGCGAGCTGGACGTCTATCGTGCCGTTGGCGACCTGCCCGGCGTGCCCAGGTGCTTCGGCACATGGGGTGAAACGGGCCTGGTCCACGCCTTCGTCGAAGGCCACCCGCTCCAGAGGCAAGAACGGGTAAACGACGAGTTCTTTCCCCGCCTGGAGCGGCTCATTGAAGAGTTACATCGCCGCGACATCGCGTACGTTGACCTCGAAAAACGAGAGAACATCCTGGTCGACGTCGAGGGCCGTCCGTCGCTGATCGATTTCCAGATCTCCTGGCGGTGGCCTTCGGGCAACGCCGGTGGCCGGCGGGGACTCAAGCGTCTGATCCCCGACGAGCTGGGCCGATACTTCTTGAAACGTTTCCAGGAAGGCGATCACTACCACCTGCTCAAGCATCGCCGACGCCACCGGCCTGACACGTTGACGCCCGGTCAGATCGAGGCATCGTATCGGCGTGGGTTCTGGCATCGGGTGCATGGGCGGGTCTCGCGGCCGCTGACGCTGTTGCGCAGGTCGGTTCTCAAAATGCTCACCGGTCGATGGAGGTCGCTCAAGCAGGATGGACCGGAATTCATGAACCACTCGGGCGGAGGAGCGCAGCGGCAACCGACGGCGCAGAATCGGCACGATGGATGACTGACAGCACCGCATGCGGCAGGTGTTTCATGATCTCATCGCTGACCCAACCCGAGCTCGACCTCATCGAGGTATTTCGCTCCGGCGTTGAAACACTCGCGGGCACGCGGCTCGGCCTGGCCCGGCTCGAAAGGCACGATCGCCGCGATCACTGGATCATGTCCACGCGCTGGCCGATCGACCGCCGCTGGTGGCTCGAACTGGCCGTTCGTCCGACGGTGCCGCAGATCCGCGTGGCCGTGGTGACCGACGACCCGATGCGCAGCCGCGATGCGGAGGCCATGATCTCGGAATCGAGCTTGACGTCGCGGGAATTCATCGGGCTGGCATTCAAAAATGCCGGGCTGATCTGGCCCGAGCCGCCCGTGGAGCATTATCGAGAGAGCGCGGATCGGTTCTGCTTCGCGACGCCGCTGGACCTCGTGTCGCTGGATGAGCTTGCCGGCGAAGCGATTCGCGACAAGGTGCTGAAGATGCTGGACGGGTATCATCGGTGTTTGACCGGGCAGATCGTGGAATAACGCCGCGATTGCCGATAGATGGATGTGCGGGTTCCTCCCCGCCGGGTTGGCCCAATGGCAGATGAAGCAGAACAGATCGTTTCTCCGATCAACACCCTGCTGGTCATCGACGACGACGTCCTCGATCGGTTGGGCAGCACGGCCCGTCAACTCTGTGTGGGAATGATTGACGAGGTCGTGCGGGTCATCGTGCTCGCTCGTTCGACGCAACACATTGAGGAGTCGGTGGGCCCGTCCCAGTTGCTCTATATGCCCCGACGCTGCTGGCCGTGGCATTGGCAACGGTTGAGCTCGGATCAGGCTTTGGCGCTGATCGGCGATGAGAAGCCCGATGTGATTCACTGCATGTCGGCGGATCTCTTCCGTCTGGTACAAAATTGGGTCATGGAGTGGGGCAGTCCGCTCGTCGTGCAACTGACCGACCTGCCCGACGTCCGCCGATGTCTCAGATTGAGGCTGCCGCCGGAGGCCATCGTCATCGTCTCGACGCCGACGCTGCAACGATTCCTCGCGAGAAAGCGGCCGAAACTGGCCGATCGCATCCGAGTGATTCCTCTGGGGATCCCGGCGAACCCTGAACCTGCCTGTTTCGCCCATCCGGACCGCGTGCCCGCCGTCCTGGTGACGGCGCCGCTGACCCACGATTGCGGGCTGCACCTGGTTCTCAAGGCGATGGAGGCGGTGGTCGCGGCCGGGCAGGACATGCACCTGTTCGTGCTTTCCTCGGGCCCCGGCGAATACGTGTTTCGGAGAGTGGTTCGGCAGCTCAGGTTGCGTTCGCGGGTGACTTTCGCGGGCGAGCTGCACGACTGGACGGCCATGCAGGCAGCGATGCGCGACGCGGACTTCTATATTCTCCCGGGCGAGCGGCGACGGTTCACCATCAGCACGCTGATGGCCATGGCCACCGGCCTGGCAATCCTCGCCCCGGCCGGCACGATCGGCGACTACTTGATCGATGGCGTGACCGCTTCGCTGTTCGACCCCCAGAAACCGCGCCAGATCAGCGAGCGGCTGTCGGCTCTGCTGGCCGACAAAGCGGCCGCCCGACAGCTTGCCCAAGGGGCGCTGGACTACATTCGAGCCCACCACCAAGCCAGTGCGATGGTCGCCAGCGTCGCAGCCGTTTACGGGGAGCTCTGCAACCGGGGCGAGTAAAACCGGTCTGGCCAGGCGCTCGATTATAAATATCGTGTTTGATTCAACTTGCAGCTATCGTCGGCCGGTCGTAACATATGAATGATACCTGTGACTATGCCCTGGGAGGCAGGTCGGTGTGCGGCCTGTGCAATGATTCGGTGTGTCTTCTGCGGGCGGTGCGACAATGTCCCCGACATTACCAGCGAGAGACTTGAAAATCCTTTGGTTCGGCGCTCGTCTGGCGATGCTCCTGGCAGCGGCCGGGCTGGCGGCAGCGCCGTTGCGAGATGCACAGGCCCAGGAAGCCAACTCCACGCAACCGTCTTCGTCTTCGCCGTCCGAACAGTCGGGCCAGATCTATGTCCTGCCGATTCGGGGCGAGATCACCAACGTCACTCATGACAGTCTCAAGCGACGGCTGGGCACGATCAAGGACGCGAACCCTCAGGTGCTCGTCATCGAACTCGATACGCCAGGCGGCGGGCTACATGCAACCATCGACGTCTGCCACCTGCTCAAAACCCTGCGGGATGACGGTGTGCGCGTTGTCGCCTGGGTCAACCATGAGGCTTACAGTGGCGGCACCATCATCGCCCTGGCGGCCGACGAGATCGTCATGGCCCGGAATGCGACCATCGGCGACTGCCAGCCCATCCAGATTACCCAGGAGGGAGTCTCAGCGATTCCGGAGAGCATCAAGCCCAAGGCCACAAGTCCGTTGCTGGAGGAGTTGGAGGACTCGGCAAGACGCAACAAGTACGAATACGAAACGCTCCTGGCTCTTATCGATCCTCAAGTCAGCTTGTTCTGGCTGAAGAACACACAGACCGGCGAAAAGCGGCTGGTGGACACCAAGGGTCGTGACAGGCTGTTCAACCTGGATCGAAAAGAGAGCACCGCCGGTGTCAGCGGCCTGCTCAAGATACTGGGCTCAGACGTCGAGAAAGACACAAAAGAGTCGGACGGGCTCGTGTCCGATTCCAGGAGTCTCACGTGGAAGTACATTGAAGACGACGCGGTGCTCGGGCGGATCTCGCAGCCGGTGGATGGTCCGAACCAGTTGTTGACCATGCGAACCGACAAAGCCAAGGCCTTCGGTTTCTGCCAGGCGACGGTCAGCAACGACGCCGAACTCCGTGACTTTCTCAACGTGAGTTGGCCGGTCACCCGTCTCGAGAGCAATTGGATCGAGTCGTGCATCGAATGGCTGGCTTCACCGATGGTGCGGGGCGTGCTGTTCCTGGTCATGCTGCTGGCGGCCTACGCAGAGCTTCACACGCCGGGCCTGGGTCTGGCGGGAGGGGTCGCCCTGGTGTGCCTCGTTTTGTTCCTCGGTGCGCCTTACCTGACCGGCGTGGCGGTCAAGTGGGAGATCGCCGCCGTTGTCCTTGGAGTGATCCTGCTGCTGGTCGAGCTCTTCGTCATCCCGGGCTTCGGGGTAATTGGCATCCTGGGCATCGTCCTGCTGGGTGTGGGGCTGCTCTTCTCGTTTGCTCCAGGCGAACCGGGTTTCGAGCGGGAGTGGGTGCCCTCGATCCCGACGCTCCAGATGACCTATGACGCCCTGAAACACGGGTTGTATGCCTTGACGAGCGGCCTGGTCGGTTCGCTGGTTGGCATGTACCTGATCGCCCGTTACCTGCCGAATATGCCCGTGGCCGGCACTCTGATCGCGCCAAACCCCGATCACGAGGCCGTCCAGATCGATGATCCCTACCAGGGGGTTGCCCTGGTGGGCGACACCGGAACGGCTGAGACGCTGCTGCGGCCGGCGGGCAAGGCCCGATTCGGCCAGACGCTGGTTGACGTCGTCTCGCAGAGCGAGTACATCGAAAGCGGTTCCCGCGTCGTGGTCGTGGAAAGGCAAGGCAATCGAGTGGTGGTGCGGCGCGTCGGATGAGCGATACCCCTACACCGAGGGTCTGATGTATGCCCCATTGGCTCGGGATCGTTCTGCTCTACCTGGTCGGCACGGCCATTCTGGTGGCGGAGGTATTCATCCCTTCGCACGGTGTGCTCAGCGTGATCGCCATCGCCACGCTCGGGTTCGCTGTTTACGAAACGTTCCTGATCAGTGGCGTGTGGGGTCTGGTCGGCCTGTGCATTCTCGTGGTCCTGATCCCCGCGGCCGTGCTGACGGCGGTTAAGACCTGGTATCGCACGCCGATCGGCAAGCGCGTCTGCCCGCCAAACCCGGAACTCGGTGAGAAAGATCGTCTGCCGGTCGAGCCGCTGAGAACCCTCATTGGGCAGCGAGGCCGAACGGTGACGCTGCTGCGGCCGGTGGGCACCTGCGAATTCCAGGGCCGGCGATATGAGTGCAAAGCCGAGCAGGGCGTGATTCAAAAGGAGGTGGAGGTGGAGGCGATCGGGTTGGTCGATCGGACGCTCGTTGTCCGGCCGGTGTCGAGTTGATCGGCAGGCGGAGGAAACGCAGCATCAGCCACACCCGGTGGAGATCTGCTCATGACAGACCGGATCCTTGCGTTGGGGATGCTGGCCCTGAGGGAGCCGAGAGCCGACGGGAGCGGTATCCCCTTTGGAACGATCATTCTCGTCATTATCGCACTTTTGTGCTTGCTCGTGCTGGCATCAGTCGGCAGGGTCTTCAACCTGTGGTTGCACGCATTCTGGAGTCAGGCCGACGTGAGCATGCACGAGCTGATCGGCATGTATTTCCGGAAGGTCGACGCGCGGATGATCGTGCTGCAGAAGATCCGTGCAGTGAGCGCGGGCATTCCGATCACAACAGAGGATCTGGTCAGGCACTGCCTTGCCGGCGGCAACGTGGAGGCTGCGGTTTCAGCCTCAATCGCCGCCCGGCGAGCCGGTGTCGAGATGAGCTTTCAGAAGGCATGCGACGTCGACCTGGCCGGTCACGACGTGGTTAAGACGGTGCAACAGATGACATCCGGCGTCGCATCACTATAATAAACCGGCAAAGGGGTCCTGCAGCGATCTTCGGACGCGGGCCCCTGTGACTGATCGTGTCAGTTCCCGAACAAAACGAAAGGGCTTCACATGGTAGATCCGATGCTTGCCTTGAACATGCTGGCCCAAAGGGCGCCGAAAAGCGGCGAGTTGAACATTCCTGTGGGGACGATCGTTCTCATCATCGTCGGTATTGTGTGCCTGCTCCTGCTCGCCCTGATCGGCAAGGTTTTCAACCTGTGGCTGCAGGCTTTCTGGAGCCGGGCGGGCGTGAAGATGCACGACCTGATCGGCATGTGGTTTCGCAAAGTGGATGCCCGAGCGATCGTGCTGAGCAAGATCCGGGCGGTGAAGGCCGGTTTGTTGGACATCACGACGAACGACCTGGAGACGCACTACCTGGCCGGCGGTCGCGTTCAGAACGTCATTTCTTCGCTGATCGCCGCGGACCGTGCGCGCATCGACATGACTTTCAAGACGGCTTGTGCGATCGACCTGGCCGGCCGCGATGTGCTTGAAGCCGTGCACACCTCGGTCAACCCGAAGGTGATCGATTGTCCGAACCCGGCCAGCGGCAAGCATGCCATCGAGGCGGTGGCCAAAGACGGTATTCAGCTCAAGGCAAAGGCTCGCGTGACGGTGCGGACGAACATCGAGCGGCTGGTTGGCGGGGCCACGGAAGAAACGATCATCGCCCGTGTCGGCGAGGGCATCGTGACCAGCATCGGCTCGGCCGAAACCTACAAGGTGGTGCTCGAAAACCCGGACGTGATCTCCAAGCGCGTGCTCGAAAAAGGTCTTGACGCCGGGACGGCGTTCGAGATCCTCTCGATCGACATTGCCGACGTGGACGTCGGGATCAACGTCGGGGCTCAGCTCCAGGCTGACCAGGCCGAGGCCGACAAGCGACGTTTCCAGGCGGAGGCCGAGAAACGGGCGGCCATGGCCCGCGCCCGCGAGGCGGAGATGACGGCTCTCGTTGAAGAAAACAGGGCCAAGGTGGTCGAGGCCGAGGCGACCGTGCCATTGGCGATTGCCGAAGCCTTCCGCAATGGCAACCTGGGCATCATGGACTACTACCGCATCAAGAACATCCAGGCGGACACTTCGATGCGCAGCGCCATTGGCGGGGAGGGCAAGCCCTCGGAGCAGAAGAAGCCGTGAACATCCTGAGCAGAAGGAACTGAGCGATGTGGGAGCATGTGACGATGGCGGCGGGGGGCAGTAGCTGCTTCTTCTATGTCGTCCTGGTGGTCGTGCTGATCGTCATGGGCTATGTGCGCATGAAAATGGAGCAGGTCGCAGGCGAGCAGCGCAAGGCCGGTCCGAGGCGGCCGGTTCGCCCCGAAGTCCCGCAAAGCGAGATCGAGGTCGAGGAACCCGGCCGCCGGTTGCCGCCCAGGCCACGTGCTCCCCTGCGCCCACCGCAACCACAGCGCCAGGTGCCTCGCCCACCTGTTGTCTGGGAGGCACCGGCACCTCGCCGGCCCGAGCGTCCTCAGCCGGTCGCCAGACCGCAGCCATCTGCTCAGCGACCGGCGGCGCCTACCGCGCGTCCGCCGCAGGATCGACGTGTTACTACGGCTCCGATACCAGACCACGGCGAACCGGCAGCCAAGGAGCTCGCTCGAATTGCTTCGAAACCTTCACCAATCGCGGCGGCGCCGAAAGACAAGGTGGGGGCCGCTCCAGCGGCCGGCAAGCTCGATGTCCCGCCGTCGCCTCCCGCGGCCGAAGTCAGGCGACCCATCGCGCACCTGCTCGGGCTGAGTCCGCCAGACCTTCAGCGGGCGTTCATTTTCAGCGAGATATTCGCCCCTCCGCTGGCATTGCGTGAGGAACAGAAGCTCTTCTGACCCGTGTGATCAGATCAGAGCGGCAGGTCTCGGTCGCCGGGGCGACCTCACCTGCGGCGAGGCAGGCTCGATGCCCTACTTACCGGGGGATCAGTCCCAGGCCAATCGGCCCGCCGTGCAGGCCCGGTAGGGTAAGCTTCATCCTGCCGTCGCCGAGCGGACCCAGTTCGCCCTTGCGCCCAAGCACATAGCGGACGTGCCATTGGCCGTTGATCTCGGGCAGGTGATCCACGTCGATTCGCACCTCGAATGGTCCGGGCGTCTCTGATTTGTTGGCCAGGAACACAAGCACGCGATTGGGCATCGTATAGTTGCCGGCGTAGAAGCCTTCGCCGCTGACCAGTTCCTGGGCGTACCACGGCCGGGCCTCGATCAGATTGTCGAAATCGACCGATTCGAGCAGGTCCCACAACGGCCGGACGCGTTTCCAGGTCTCGGCGGTGTCGGCCACGTCACCCCACGCCCCGTTGCCGCTGCACACTTGGATGTCGCTCATGCAGACTGCCGCCATGGCGATGTTGTATGGGTTCTGCGACGTCTCGCGCATGCCGTACATCTTGAAGGGCGTGCCGGTCAGCAGGGCGTTGTAGCTGTTGCGGTAGTCCTCGGGCGGGGCCTCCTGAAACGACTCGCCGATCATGCGGCAGTCGTAGAAGCCGGTGATCAGCATGTCGTGGCTGCCGCCCCACTGCTCGAGCCCGAATCTCGCGTTGTGCCGCTGCAGGACCTTCTTGATCCGGTAGTAAAAACGGTGCTGGATCTCGTCAAGCGAGAGGTTCGCATCTTCCGGGGGAAAAGGGGACAGGCCCGCTATGTGCGAAGCACCCTCCGGGCCGTCCCGGCAAATCGGGCCTGTCCCCTTTTCCGGCCTCAGCCGTCCCCATGTCGCCCCGCCCAGCCCGCCGTCGGCGTAGAAGCCGTCCAGGCCGTACTCGCGGCACCAGTAGTCGGTCATCCAGGGCAGGAACTCCTGCCAGCGGCCTGGCGTGGCGTAGAAAGTGAAGTCTTGCAGGTCCCAGTTCTTCTGATAGTCATCGAGCGCATCATCGAAGCGCAGCAGCGAGCTTCGCCCCGGCACGATGCCGATGTAGCCGATCGCGGCCATACCCAACCGATGCGTCTCTCGCATTGCCCGCTTCATCTCTCGATGATTCGTCAGAAAACCCTCGCGATCCCGGTAATCGTTGCTGACCCAGGTGTGGTGCCAGACCATCGCCTCTGTGCCGTTGGCCTTGAATCGGGCCAGGTCGACGTTGTCGGGGTACTCCTGGAAGCTGGGCATGCGGCGCCAGTGCTGGATCGGGCCTTCGGGGTATTTGATGTAGTGAACCATCCGGGTGGTGAAGCCGATGCGATTGAGCGGCTGGGCCGGAAGCCAGAGCGTCGCGAATCGCAGTTTGCCGCCGTCGGCCACGAGAACCACTTCGCCCTTGCCGCCAGATCGCGAACCGAGCGCCACCTCGGGCATCAGCGACTTCAGCAGCACACCGGCCTTGGCGTTGTGCTTGTAGTACGTGTTCCCCTTCTTCCCGGAGGCGATGGCTACGGCCATTCCGTCCTCGGATGAGGCTTTCTGATCGGTTGGCTCGGCGAACTGCGGGGCAACACCGACGAATGCCCGGATCTGCTTCGGCTCGACGCCCTCCACCGTCACCGTCCACCACCAGACCGTCAGCACCGTGAATTGGGCGGCCACATGCGCGGTCGCCTTCTGCCCGCTGCCGCTGAGCAGGGGCAGGGACATGCGCAGACCGAGCGGATCGGCTTGGAAAGCGACTTGCCCATCAGGATCGGCGCGGAAAACGTCGCCATTCGACGCGGTGACCGCAATCTCGGGAAGAGCGCCGTCGATCAGGGTGTCATTGCCGTAGAGCCCGGCCTTGACCACGCCTCGCGGCACGCCCTTTTCGGCAGCGACCACGGCCGTTGCCCCTGTCGGCGGCCAGGTCCACTTCACGCCGCCGGCGGTCACCTCGACCTGGTTAGCCTTGCTGACGTCGCTCTCGTATTCGGCGTCGAGCCCCTTGCAGAACTTGTGCATGTCCCGCAGGCATGACTCGCGTCGAGCTTTCTCGGCGTTGGAGATCAACTCCCACTGATTGACATTGCGAACCGCCACGGCGCCGGTCGATCCGAAGCCGTATTTGCCGCCGGCCGGGTCGGGATCATTGAAACGAAGAATCTCGGCGCCATCGGCCCATAGAGTCATCGCCACGCCGCGCGCTTCGATCTTGAGTGAATGCCAACCGGCGGCCACGGGCGTGAACCGGGCCGACTTTATGATGCGGTTGGATGATTCCTCCGGCATCGGCGATGAATGCGACTGCCCGCCGATCATGGAACGGCTGACGGTGACGGACCTGACCCGGGCCGTGCCCTTGTGCAGATCCAATTCGAGCATCACCTCGCCGAATGCGTCCGTGGACCGCAGCACGACGATGATCGGTTTGTCCCGCTGCTCGATCTCGAAGGTGACGATCTGGTTGCGGAGCGGAACGCCGCCGCAGGCCACCGTGTTGGTGACCACGGTGCAGTCATCGCCGGCCTGGACCTTCATCTCCGGCGGGCCCTTGAAGTCCGCTCGTTCATAGGGCTGGCCTAGAATGTACCATGCCCGCTTGGCGACCCACTCCATGACGTGAAGCTGCCTGGCTCCGTCCTCCTGCCCGGCGCACTTGCCCAGAACCGGCTCGGCGATCAATGAAACGCCGTCTTCCGCCGGAGCGGGTTTGCGGAACCGCTGCGGCGCACAACCCGTTGAAAAGGCCAAGGCAAGGCAAACCGCCAGGGCCGATGTTAGAATGCTTTTCGCGTTGCTCATGGCTGGTAAGATAATCGGCCGACCAGTGAGGGACAACAGAACAAGAGGGAGCTCTTAGCTATTAGCTCTTAGCTGTTAGCTCTCAGCTTTCGGTCGCTGTGCCGAGGATTTCTTTTCGGCACTCACAACAAGGATGCTGAGGTATGCCAGTACAACCGGATCGGGAGACCCTGCCGGCGAATCAGAAGCGTCAGTTGATCGACTGGGACCGCAGCCATGTGTGGCATCCGTTCACGCAGCATTCGTTGTGGAACGCAGTCGATCCGCTGATCATTGTCGGCGGTGATGGCGAGTACCTGTTCGACGCAGACGGCAACCGGTACATCGACGGGCATTCCAGCCTGTGGTGCAACATCCATGGGCACCGCCGCCCGGAGATCAACAGCGCGATCATTAAGCAATTGGATCGCATCGCCCACTCGACGCAGCTCGGCCTGGCCTCGCCCTCGGCCATCCGGCTGGCCAAGCGTCTGGTCGATCTCGCTCCGCCTGGACTGACCAAGGTCTTCTACTCCGACGACGGCTCCACCAGCGTCGAAGTCGCAGTGAAAATGGCCTACGGCTACTGGCACCACGTCGGCCAGCCGCAGCGCAGCCGCTGTGTCGCCCTGCGGAACGCCTACCACGGTGACACCATCGGGGCGGTCAGTCTCGGCGGTATCGATCTGTTCCATGGCGTCTATGCTCCGCTGTTGTTCAAGGTCCAGTTTGCCCCTTCGCCTTACTGTTACCGCTGCCCGCTGGGTAAGTGCCGTGACACCTGCAGCCTGGCGTGTGCCGACGAGGTCGGTCGGCTGCTGAACGAGCATCGCGGGCAGGTTGCGGCGGTGGTCGTCGAGCCGCTGATCCAATGTGCCGCCGGGATGATCACTGCTCCCCCGGGCCACCTGCGTCGGGTCCGCGAGTTGTGCGATCGGTATGACGTGCTCTTGATCGCCGATGAGGTCGCCACCGGCATGGGCCGGACGGGACGCATGTTTGCTTGTGAGCATGAGAACGTGGTGCCCGACCTGATGTGCGTTTCCAAGGGGCTTACGGGCGGTTACCTGCCGCTGGCGGCGACACTGGCGACCGAGCGAATCTACGAGGCGTTTCTGGGGCCGATCGACAGCGGCCGGACCTTCTACCACGGCCACACCTTTACCGGCAACCCGCTCGGCTGTGTGGCCGCCTTGGCGAACCTCGATATCTTTGAGTCCGACCGGACGCTGGAACAACTACCCGCCAAGATCGAGCGGCTGACGGGGCATCTCAGGCACCTGGCCGACAACCCGCATGTCGGCAATGTGCGGCAATGCGGCATGATCGCGGGCATCGAGCTGGTCAAGGACAAGGCCACCCGCGAGGCGTATCCCTACGGTCTGCAGGTCGGCGCCCAGGTCTGCGCCCACGCCCGCCAATACGGAGTCATCATCCGTCCGCTGGCCGATGTGATCGTCATCATGCCCCCGCTGATCATCTCCCCTGAGAGCATCGACCACCTGATGAATACGGTCGAACGCTGCATCGAAGAGACTGTGCCGCGGCTCGGCGCGGGGACTTGCGACGGGCTGGAGTGAGGGCGATTGGAGTTCTCAGTGATCAGTTTTCAGTGGTCAGTTCAAGGCCCCCCCCGACTGACAACTGACCGGTGAGAACGGACAACTTCCTCATCGGTGACCGAGCCTGCGACATGGTCCGCGTATGCCGACGCGGAAGGCTTGCCGGCGGACAAGCCGCCAGTTCCACCCAGTTGGTCAGATCACGGCCGCAGACAGGACTGTCCCACCGATCAGGGCACGCAATAGGGATTGACGGCAGGGAGAGCCGCGACACCCGGACCGCTGGCACAGGCTTCAAAGCTGCCGGCGTCCTCAGAATCAACGTCGTGATCGTCGTCCCGATCGAAGCAGCCGCAAACCTCGGAGACTGTGACGTCGGGGCCGGTGAAGCATGCCTGCAGCGCGGCGAAGTCAGACTGGTCGACGTCTCCATCGGCGTCCGCATCGGCAAACAGGTCGCCACAGTCCGCACCAGTCAGGAGGACCCGCAGGGTGATCGGTTGGGTCAAGTCAACGATCGGGTTCTGCTTCGGCATGACCGCCGGGGCCGTCAGGCCAGCAGTGGTCAGACGCAGCCACCGCCACGTCGACTCGTCGTAGAATTGGAACTGGATCTTGGCCGACCGGGTGCCCGTGTCGGACCTCTCATGGGAAACCACCGACACGTCAGGATAGCTCAACAGGTTGTCTGGCCGACCGGTCCAGCCCGCGCTCGGTGAACGGAAAAGGGCCTGCGTGCTGCCGGCAACATACGCCGGATCCTCAAAGTCCTCGACCAGCATGGTTCCGCTGTAGACGTTATCGATATACAACGTGTACTTGCCGGTGTTGCCACCCGTCGTTGTGATGCCCAAACACTCCAACACACCGCAGGCGCCGTTCAGAACGCCATCGCCGCCACTGTAATTCCGGATCGGATCGGAGGTCGGGTCGAAGGTGATCGTCTGCCAGCTCATGCTCGGGTTCACCAGTTTGCCGGTCGGTGCGGCCCCGGCCGTGGTGCTGCCGATCCACTCGATGGCGCCGCTTGTGCCGCCATCGCTTCCGATCTCACAGGGGGCGAGAGCATTTGTCTCGCGCACACCCAAGGTCATCCTGATCGGCGAATTCCTGTTGGTGCCGACCACGGGACCGGTCCGGGGCTTCTCACCCTCGATCGGCTCGGCGCAGCCCGGCACGATCATCGTCTGCGTGGCCACGATGGTTGTATGAGGCCGCAAAGGCCTGATCGGCAAGCCGCCCGGGTACCAACCGATGAGCTCCCAAGCCTCGGGTGACGGGGTGTATTCATAAATCTTGACAATCGATGCGGTCGCATCCACTCCCTTCACCATGACCTCCGTCCCACCGACAACCAGCAGACTGCCGGGCGATGCGGCATCCACGGCAACCGGCGGAACCCACCATGGGTTGCAGTCGCCGCCGCCCATCCTGATATTATCGATCTTCATGCCGGAGAGCGGAGGAGTATTGGCCTTGCTGCGGGAATAGGTCGAAACGTCGGTTGAGAACGCGATGAGCAGATCATCACCCGGCTCGGCGGGTAATGCCGCCCCGTAGACGAGCACGGCTTGCGTCGCGTCGGCGCTGTCGACACCAGGCGTCAGCGGCCCGGTGTACTCGCCAATCAGAGTACACGGCATAATCGTGCCTGTCGTCGGACGGTGGGTACCGTTCACGATCACGCCGACCTGATACGTCTGCATCCAGTCGGGGTCACCACAACCCACTTCATCCACCAACATCTCGATCCTCAGGTGATACGATTCCATAGGCCGCGGCTCGGGCACAATCTGTTCGTAGATTGCGTATGCGCCGTTGGTCCAGCCGTTGTCCTCGATCCGCAGGCACTGGCTGCCGAACAAGGTCGAAGCGCTGATGGTGCTGTACCCGGAGCTACTGACCTGGTACCACGTCTCATAGGCCCCGCCGGTGATCGGCGGATGGTCCGCGATCGCCGGGGGATCTGTGAAGTCCTCAATGATGCCGCCGGCTCTGACTCGGCGGCCGGCGCTCCAAGGGCCATCGATACGGATGGTCTGCCTGGCCTTGATGATGCGGCCCTCAACCAGTCCTGGCACCGTGACGAGGGTTGTGCCGGCCGTCGGCGGACTGTTTGTCCCGATGTCAGCACCGGCGGTCTCATCGTATACAGTGACGAGCGTGGCATAGCTGCTCACACCAGCCACGCGAACCACGGTCCGACTGGCATCCACCATACCGACCGCTCGGACAACCGGCACCTGGCCGGGATCGTCGACGACCGGTCCTGACGTGGGGACGGCACTCTCAAGCCCGACACCGGGCTGGCTGAAGCTGGGCAGCGTCTGCGTCGCACTGACGGCGTGGCCAGCCACCAGGGAAGCGACATCCACGTCAACATTTACGGCGCCACCCGGCGCAGCGTTCGTTCCAATCGCGACGCCATTCGCATAAACGGTCACCGCCGTCGCATCGGATCTCGCGCCACTGACGCGAATCCTGGTATCACCGGTCAGCAACACCGGCGAAAAGACGGTGTTATCGGGCGAGAGATAAGTCCCCACAACGGTCACGCCGGGGAGGTAGCTCCGATCACTGGGAATCGGGCCATCCTGCAGAATGCATCCCTCGATGCCGCACACGGTCTGGGTTGCATTAATGTGCATGCCCGGAACAAGGGGCGGTACCACCACATCGGGATCACCAGGAAGGAGCTTCTCGCCGATCTTCACGCCGTTGGCATACACGGACAACTTCGATGCGTTGATGTCGATGGGCGGGAGGACCCTGACAATCGTATCGCCCACGATGACAGGAGCACTGACAAAGACGGGGGGTACATCGCAGCAGTTCAAGCCGCGAAACACGACTGCATCACACATCAGGCGGCCACCGCCGTCGGCAACGGGATTCGTCGCGACGAGGGTGCAGGGAGTTCCGGCATTCATCTGGTACTTCGAACCCAATGGGCCGACCGGTTGCCAAGTCCCGTTGCCACTGCCGGAGGCCATGTTGTAGGTCTGTACCTGCGTGCCACCCTCATAGTTCAGGGTGTAGGTCACGTCGGTGTCGCCGTATGGGCTGGTACCCCACGTAACGAACACTTCATACTGGCCGCTCTCGACGGGCGTGAACGTGAAGGTTCCGACCGCCGCGGTGTCGGTGGAGAATCGGCCCCCGATACCGGGCGTCGGCGGCGGCAACAGAGGAGTGACTCCCGCCGGGGTCAAGCCGTCGCTGTGGGCGGTCGTATCCATCCATTCCATGGCGTTCTCTGAATACTGACTCGTATGCTGGCCGCCGGTCCTGGTTTCGATCACGTAGTCGAAACCGGAGGCAGTGCCGGCAGCCATGAGCACCATGCCCAGGACAAAGTGGACGCTGATCTCCAGTCGAACGGATTCCATTGCTTCCTCCTTTCGCACGAGTCGGGCTTGCAGGGACGCGCAGGGTACGCTGACCGGGCTGTCTGTCCGGGGCCCATCGAATCACGTGTTTGTACCACTTATCCGTCTTGCGGGCAGATGTTGCTCTCTGTTTCCCGTCAGGACCTCGATCGAGATCACGCCGACCACGGGACAACCCTATTATACCAGAACGGCAGCAAGGGGTGGTAGTCCCCGCCAAACAGGACGGATGCGCCGCAATCCCATAACTACGTCGGCAGCCCGGCCCCTCCGCAAGGCCCGGCTCCGGGGCTGTTGGTGCCACCCACCCGCAGGGCTCAACGCAGCGGCCGGCCGTGCTATAATGCCGCCCATGGCTCTGAACCTGACGCCGGACTACTTCGAGGCAGATCGCAAGTACCGCCAGGCGCGGACGCCGGCCGAGAAGCTGGCCGCTCTGGAGGAGATGCTCCGCACCATCCCCAAGCACAAGGCCAGCGAAAAGAAGCAGTCCGACCTGAAGCGGCGCATCAGCGAGCTTCGCCAGGGCGAGTTACAGAAAACCAAGAAGAGCACCGGGCTCGACCCTTACCACATCGAGCGGCAGGGCGCCGGCCAGGCGATTCTCATCGGCCCACCCAACAGCGGCAAATCCTCGATTGTCGGAACCCTGACCAAGGCACCGGTGAAGATCACCGACTTTCCTTATGGCACGCCGACACCGGTCCCCGGCATGGCCCACTTTGAGGATGTGCCCATCGAGCTGGTGGACATGCCGCCGGTGACGCCCGATCACCTTCCGGGCGGGCTGGTCAACGCCATCCGCAACGCTGATACGGTGCTGACGGTGGTCGATCTGACCGCCGAAAGCGTTCTGGAAGATATCGACGGCCTGTTGGCCGCGCTGGCCGCCAAGAATATCGAGTTCGGGCGCTCAGAGGCCGATGGCGAGGAGGAAATGCGCGTCGGTCCGCACGGCATCATCCTGTGTAACAAGATGGACATGCCGGGGGCCGTGGACACGTTTCAGATGCTCAAGGAACTCCGTCCGGCCGAGCCGGAGATGATGATGGTTTCAGGCCGAACGGGGGAAAACCTTGACCTCCTGATGCGGAACCTCTTCGGTCTGTTGGACGTGATTCGAGTCTACTCGAAGGAGCCCGGACGACCGGCGGACCGCGACAAGCCCTTCATTCTTCCGGCCGGCAGCACCGTGCAAGAGCTTGCCAAACACATTCACAAGGACTTGGCCGCCAACCTCAAGTACGCCCGGGTCTGGGGCGAGAAGACCTACGACGGCCAGCAGGTTCACGGTCACTACACCTTACACGACCGGGACGTTGTCGAGATTCACGCGTGAGGCTGCCGAGAGGCCTTGGACTCGGCAACAAGGCTGTTCGACTCACCCTGAATGGGAATCCGGTCGATACGAACGGGGCTGGTGTTCCAGATGCGCTGTGCGTATTCGCTGACCGATCGATCGCTGGAGAACTTGCCCATCCTCGCCACGTTGAGAATGGCCGTCCGGGTCCACGCCACCGGATCGCGCCACAGGGCATCCACCCGCCGCTGGGTCTCAGCATAAGACTCGATGTCGGCCAGCAACATGTACCGGTCGCCTTCGGACGTCAGCCAGTCGCGGACTTGTTTGAAAAGATGGGGCTCCTGGGGACTGAACGCACCGTCGGCGATGGCGTCCAGGGCTTGCCGAACGATCGGGTTGGCGTGGTACACCTCCCACGGGTTGTAGCGGGAACGACGTTCGGCCACCTGTTCGGCCGTCAGCCCGAAGAGGAAGAAGTTCTCGGCCCCAACGGCCTCGCGAATTTCGATATTGGCTCCATCCAGCGTGCCGATGGTCAGGGCGCCGTTGAGGGCGAACTTCATGTTCCCGGTGCCCGAGGCTTCCATTCCTGCGGTCGAGATCTGCTCCGACAGGTCGGCCGCCGGAACCATGATTTCTGCGACGGATACGCAGTAGTCGGGCACGAAGGCCACGCGCAGCCGGCCGTCGAGCCGCTTGTCCGAGTTGACCGTCCGGGCCACGTCGTGGATCAGCTTGATAATCAGCTTGGCGCGGTGATAAGACGGTGCGGCCTTGGCCGCGAAGATGAAAACACGCGGAACCCGCTCCTGCGGCCTGGCCAGCATCTCGTGATAGAGCATCACGACGTGCAGGATGTTGAGCAGTTGTCGCTTGTACTCGTGCAGTCGTTTGGACTGGACGTCGAAGAGCGAATCGGCCGGCAGGATCACGCCCGCCGTCCGCAAGACGTGCTCGCAAAGCCTGCGTTTGTTTGCCTGTTTGATCCGGCGGAACTCGTCCTGGAATTCGGGGTCGTCGGCATATCGTATCAGCCCCTTGAGCTGATTGAGATCGCAGACCCAGTCCTCGCCCAGACGGCGGGTGATGGCCGCTGCCAGGCCCGGATTGGCCGCCTTCAGCCACCGGCGCGGCGTGATGCCGTTGGTGACATTGGTGAACCGGTCAGGCCACAGCTCGGCGAAATCCGGCACGAGCCTCTGGCGAATCAGATGGCTGTGCAGCTCGGCCACGCCGTTGATGGTATGGCTGCCGACGATCGCCAGATGGGCCATGCGGATGGAGCGTGGCTCATCCTCCTGGATCAGCGACATCCGCCGCTTGCGGCCGTCATCACCCGGCCAGCGCCACTCGACCTGCTCGAGGAACCGCTTGTTGATCTCGTAGATGATCTGGAGGTGGCGAGGCAGCCACTGCTCAAACATCCACACCGGCCAGGTTTCCAGGGCCTCGGGCAACAGCGTGTGGTTGGTGTAAGCAAAGATGGCCTGGGTCATCTCCCACGCCCGGTCCCAACCGAGGCCCCGATCATCGACCAGAATGCGCATCATCTCTGCGACCGCGATGGACGGGTGCGTGTCGTTCAGGTGGATAGCCACCTTGTTGGGCAGGTCATCAATGGTGTCATGATCGCGGTCGTACCGCCGCAGGATGTCGGCCAGAGTACAGGCCACGAAAAAGTACTGCTGGACCAGTCGCAGGTGCCGACCTCTCTGCGTCTGGTCAGCCGGGTAGAGTACCTTCGAGATCGTTTCGTTCAGGACTTTCTCGCGAACCGCCTCGAGATACCCGCCTTGATTGAAGGCTTCGAGGTTAAGCATTTCGGACGCGCTTGAGGCCCACAGCCGCAGGATGTTCACGGCCCGCCCGCCATAGCCGACCATGGGAATGTCGTACGGTACGCCGACGACGGTGTGGTAGCCCACCCAGGCCGGCCGATATCGCCCCTGCGAATCCGTGCGGTGCTCGACGTGTCCCCGAAGTCGCACGACGGTCGCGAACTCGGGACGCACGAGTTCCCACGGAGTGCCGAAGCGCAACCAGTACTCCGGCCTTTCAAGCTGCCAGCCGTTCTCGATCTCCTGGTGGAACATCCCGTGCTCGTAGCGAATGCTGTAGCCGTACACCGGGTAACCCTGTGACGCGGCCGAATCCATGTAGCAGGCGGCCAGACGCCCGAGACCGCCGTTGCCGAGACCGGCATCCGGCTCGACGTCGAAGATGTGGTCAAAATCGCTGTCCGCGGAAACGACGCTGCAGCACTCGCTGTAAAGGCCCAAATTGACCAGGTTGTTCCGCAGCAGCCGACCGAGAAGAAACTCGAGCGAGAGGTAGTACACGCGCTTCACGTCCTGGTCAGCGTATGCGGCCTGCGTCTGGATCATCCGTTCGACGACCAGATCGCGGACCGCCAGCGCCAAGCTGGCGTACTTGTCGTAGGGCGTCGCCCCTTCCCAGTGCTTGCCCTGGCTCAGCCTGAGGTGCTGCAAGGCCTGGTCGATCAGCTTGCTGCGGCCGGCGATTCGCTCTTGGCCGTGTTGAACGGCCGCTGCAACTTTGACTTTCAGTGGTCGCGTGGAGACTTGCTGCCCCATGGATATGCACCCCCGACCCGGTGTCCCGGGCTCTCCAAACGAAGGCATGCCTCGGGTCTTGAGGCTGCGGCTACCGTGGGCTGGGATGAGCAACCCGGAACATCAGTTTACAGGAATCCATCGGGTGTGGAAAGCTGCTCGCAGGCTGGGCGTGCCCCCTTGTGACGGATCATCGCCACGTCGAAACAAGGCTGAGAGGAGCTGCACATGGCTCGACAAAACGATTGTATCCACCGTGCCGGGGGCGTATATTGGCCGGCTGACTGAGCTGGCGCATCAGCGAGTGGAGGAACCGGCACGGATGCCCAAGCACTGGACGATCACCCCGGCATGGCCAGAGTGTGCCGCGACTGCAAGGCGGCTGGGAATCCATCCCTTACTGGCCCAGGTACTGCACAACCGCGGCGTGGCCGATCCCGATTCCGCGCGGGTCTTCCTGAATCCGGAATTGAAGTCCTTGCTGGCGCCGGAGACTCTTCCCGGGACAGTCGAAGCCGCTGACATCATCGCCCATAAAGTCTGCGAGCGGCAACCCATCGTCATCTACGGCGACTATGACGTCGACGGCATCACGGCGACGGCCATTTTGTGGCACCTGCTGACACTGGCGGGGGCTCGGGTGTCCTTCTATGTGCCCAACCGACTGGAGGAAGGATACGGAGTCAACGCCGAGGCACTGCGACAGATCCGACAGGACGGGGCTGATACGGTCATCACTGTGGACTGCGGCATAACCGCAGTAAAAGAAGCGAAGGTTGCCCGTGAGGTCGGCCTGACGCTGATCATCACCGACCACCACTCGCCCGGCCCGACGCTGCCCGAGGCTGACGCCATCGTCCACCCCAGTGTCGCCGGGGCTTACGCGAACCCGGACATCTGCGGCGCGGGTGTGGCGTTCAAACTGGCATGGGCCGTTGCCCGCACGCTCTCCCACTCCGAACGAGTCAAACCCGAGTTCCGCAAGTTTCTGATCGACGCGACAAGTCTTGCGGCTTTGGGGACGATCGCCGACGTGGTGCCGCTCAGCGGCGAGAACCGCGTGCTGGCCCGCTTTGGTCTGCTCGGCGTGAACGACACCAGGCTCATTGGCCTGCGGGCCCTGATCGAATCGGCCCGACTGTCGGACCAGAAGATCGACAGCGAACACGTGGGCTTCTGGCTGGCACCGCGACTCAATGCCGCCGGGCGCATGGGGCACGCTCGACTGGCCGTCGAGCTGTTGACCTTGGCCGACGCCCCGCGGGCCAGGGAAATCGCCGCTTACCTGGAAAGCCAGAACCGCGGCCGACAATCCGTCGAACGGCAGATCCTCAAGGAAGCCTGCGAGATGATCGACGCGGGCAACCTGGCCGGCGACGCCCGTCGGGCGATTGTGCTGGCCTGCGAGAAATGGCACGCCGGCGTGATCGGGATCGTCGCCTCGCGGATCGTGGACCGGTATTGCCGGCCGACGGTGCTGATCTCGCTGGAAAACGGTCAGGGACAGGGCTCGGCCCGCAGCATCCGAAACTTCAGAATGCATCAGGCGCTGGCCGAGTGCTCGGATCACCTGGAGGCTTTCGGCGGACACGCGATGGCCGCCGGTTTGCGCATCCGGCACGAAAAGATCGAATCGTTTACCGAGAGCTTCGTCGAGTTGGCCAACCGGACATTGACGTGCAAGGACCTCGAGCCATCGCTGAGACTTGATGCCGAAATCGGACTGAATGACCTGCCGGATGCGCTGGTGTACGAGCTGCAGAAGCTGCAACCCTTCGGCGTGGGCAACCCGAAACCGAAGTTCGCCTCGGGCGTGCTGGGCCTTGCCGGCGAGCCGCGTGTGGTGGGCAAGAACGGCCAGCATCTTCAGTTTGCTCTCACCGATGGCCGGATCACCCGCAAGGTCATCGCCTTCAACCAGAAAGAAGCCCTCCAGCCTCTGCTCGACCACCGCCGCTGCCGCGTGGCCTTCGAACCCATCCTCGACACCTACAACGGCCGCACGTCGGTCAAGCTGCAAGTCATCGACATGGCGTTCCCGGAGTGAATGGGCAGAGAGAGCCCTCCGCTTGAGCGCGTTGCCGGAAGGGGACCGGGGCGGTGACTGACACGTCGGGGGGGATTGCGGCGCGGGCGAGCTGCCGGAAGGTGATTGGGGCGGTGACCTGCACGTAAGGCGAGGGGTTGCCGCGCGGGCAAGCTGCCGATCTCGAGTTGCCGATCGGCGAGTCCGGTCTGAAATCTCAAGTCTCACATCTTGGTTGGGTCGCAGATTGGAGAAGCCGATTTGAAATCTCAGAGCTCATATTACAGATTGGGGAATCGGATTTGAAATCTCAGATTTCATATTTCAGATTGAAGAATTCGATTTGAGATCTCACATCTCATATTCCAGTTTGTGTGGCCGTGGGTCTGGGCAAGCCAACAGATGAGATTGGGGAGACAAACCTTCAGTGACGGGCTCTTGGCTTGTTTCATCCCTCATCCCTCATCCTTTTCTGAACCCTGAACCCTCAATCACGCCTTGAAGTACCGCGCCTCGGGGTGATGGGCGATGATCGCCGAGGTCGACTGCTCGGGGTGCATCTGGAACTCCTCGCTGAGGTGAACACCGATGCGTTCCGGATGGACGATTTCCCACAGCTTGGTCTGGTCTTCGAGGTTCGGGCACGCCGGGTAGCCGAAGCTGAAACGGCTGCCCTGGTAGCCTTGCTGGAACAGCTTGCGAAGGTCGGAGGCGTCCTTGCCGGCGATGCCCAGTTCAACGCGGACCTTCTTGTGGATCCACTCGGCCAGCGACTCGGCCCCTTCGACGCTCAGCCCATGCAGGTAGAGGTAGTCCCTGTATCGCCCGGCCTCGAACCACTCGCGGGCAACCTCGCTGGCGTGCGGGCCCATGGTGACAACGGACATGCCGATCACGTCGCATTGGCCCGTTGACTTCGGCCGCCAGAAATCGGACAAACACCACCAGGGCTCCTTCTGCTGACGAGGAAAATCAAACCGCGTCAACGCGCGGTCTGGATCCTGCGGGGCGTAGATGATCAACGAGTCACCTTCGCTCTGGCACGGCCAGTATCCGTAGATCACCCTGGGCTGCAGAATCCTCTCGGCCTCGCATCGGTCCACCAGGTCGCGGTAGATCGGCCGGACGGTTTCATCGAGAAACCGATCGAACTCCTGTTGCGGACGGCCGCGCTTCTTGAACTGCCATTGCATCTGGAAGAGCATGACCTCGTTGATGAAGGAGAGGGCTTCAGTCAGCGGGATACGCTCGATCACCTGTGGGCCCCAGAATGGCGGCGTGGGGACGGGCACATCGGTGGCGATGTTGCTGCGTGGCGGACGGTCACTCCTCGGGGCCGCTGACACGGGGGCCGAGGGGCGAGCGCACGCCACGGCAATCTCTTCCTCACCGGGTTCCGGCTTGCCCGCCGCACGGATGGGAATCGACTGCGGTCCCTCCTCGCAGATCCGCCGCATCAAATCGAGCCCTTCGAACGCATCCTTGGCGTAGAACAGCGATCCCCGATAAAGGGGACGCAGCTCTTTTTCCACGTATGATCGCGTCAGCGCGGCCCCGCCAAGAATCACCGTCGGCGTCAGGCCTCGCTCATTGAGCACCAGCAGGTTGTCGCGCATCACCAGCGTGCTTTTGACCAACAGGCCCGACATCCCGACGACCTGTGCCTTGTGCTCCTGCCAGGCGTCAATCATCGTGTTGATCGGTACCTTGATGCCCAGGTTGTGAACGTTGAACCCGTTGTTGGTCAGCAGGATGTCGACCAGGTTCTTGCCGATATCGTGTACGTCGCCTTTGACCGTCGCCAGCACGATCGAGCCCTTGCCACTCGCATCAGTGCGCTCCATGAACGGTTCGAGATGGGCGACGGCGGTCTTCATCGTCTCGGCCGATTGGAGAACGAAAGGCAACTGCATCTGTCCCGCGCCGAACAGATCGCCGACCACCTTCATGCCCGGCAGGAGCAGCTCGTTGATGATCTGCAGCGCCTTGTACGTCTTCATCGCCTCATCGAGATCGTCCGTCAGGCCGTTGCGATCGCCGTCGATAATCCGCTGTTTCAGCCGTTCTTCGACATGGGCCGCCTTGCGTGCGACGGCTTCAGGCCGAGCGGCCGCATCGTCCGCGAATTGCGCGAGCAGATCAGCCAGCGGGTCGTACCCGCCCTCGCGTTCATCGAAGATCAGCTTGCGTGCAATCTCGCGAAGCTTCTCGTCGATCTTGTAGAGCGGTTGGAAGCCACCGGCGTGCACGATGGCCGCATCGAGCCCGGCCTCGCGGGCGTAGTGCAGGAAGACGCTGTTCAGCACATGCCGGGCCGCCGGCTTGATGCCGAAACTGATGTTGCTGACGCCGAGCACGATGTGGCACTCGGGCAATTCCTGCTTGATCCGGCGGATAGCCTCCAGCGTTTCGAGGCCGAGCCGCCGGTCCTCGGTGTTGCCGGTGCATATGGTGAACGTCAACGGGTCGAACAGCAGGTCGCCGGACCGCAGGCCGTACTTGCGGGTCGCCAGGTCATGCAGGCGATGCGCGATGGCCACCTTTCGGTCCACGGTTTTGGCCATGCCTTCCTCGTCGATGGTCAGAGCGACCACTGCCGCTCCGTGTTTGCGGCACATGGGTAGCACGTCCTCGCACCGTTTCTCGCCGTCCTCGAGATTGACGCTGTTGACGATGCACCTGCCGCCGACCAGTTTCAGGGCTACCTCGATCACAGGTGCCTCGGTCGAGTCGATCATCAGCGGCACGGGCACTTCAGTGGCCAGCCGGTCGACCAGTCGGGTCATGTCGGACATCTCATCGCGCCCGACGTAGGCGGTGCAGACATCGATCATGTGGCTGCCCGCCCGGACTTGATCCTTGGCCATCTGCACCATGCCGTCGAAGTCCTCGGCCGCCAGCAATTCGCGGAACTTCTTCGAGCCGTTGGCGTTGGTCCGCTCGCCGATGATCAGGAAGCTGTTGTCCTGGCGGATACTGATGCTCTGATAAAGACTGGAAACGCTGGGCTCGAATTCGGGGCTGCGGTGCATGGGCTTTCGCCCTCTCATGGCCTTAACCACCTCGGCCATATGCTCGGGCGTGGTTCCGCAGCAGCCGCCGACAACATTGACGCCGTCTTTCTCAACAAACTCGACCAGCCAGCGGGTGAGGTCCTCGGGCGACAGCGGATATCTCGGCTTTCCGTCGACCACCGCGGGCAGGCCGGCGTTGGGCACCACGCTGATCCGACGCGTGCAGTGCTCGCTGAGGTAACGAATGTGCTCGCTCATCTGCTCGGGACCGGTGGCGCAGTTGAGGCCGATGACCTCGATCTGCGGGTAGGCGTCCAGCACGGTCAGGGCGGCGGCGATGTCGGTGCCCACCAGCATGGTGCCGGTGGTCTCCATCGTCACCTGGACCATGACCGGCACGCGACGGCCGCATTCCGCGAAGACCGCCTCCGCGGCGGCCAGTCCCGCCTTGGCCTGCAGGATATCCTGACAGGTTTCAAACAGGAGCGCATCGACGCCCCCATCCATCAGGCCGCGGGTCTGCTCGGTGTAGCTGCTCTCAAGGGTGTCAAAGGTGGCTTGCCGCAGAGAGGCCAGTTTCGTGCCCGGGCCGATCGAGCCGATGACGAAGCGCGGATGGTCGGCGGTGCTGAATCGATGGCAGGCCTCTCGGCCGATCTGGGCGGCCACGCGGTTCAGCTCGCGTGTCTGCTCAACCAGTCCGAACTCGGCCAGAACGATTTTGTTGGCCCCGAAGGTGTTGGTTTCGATCGCATCGCAGCCGACCTCCAGGAATCGCCCGTGGATCTCGCCGACGACGTCGGGCCGGCTCAGGCACAGAATCTCGGTGCAGTTCTCCAGGCCCCGGTAGTCGGACAGCGGCAAATCGAACGCATGGACGCTGGTTCCCATCGCCCCGTCGAGGACCAGGATGCGTTCGTCGAGTGCCCGTAAGAAAGCCGAATTCATACTTGCTCCATCCGCCCGATCACCGATAGGGAATCGTAGCCCCTCCGGCATCGGTCGGCAATGATCCGTCAACCACGTGATGATCGACCCAAATCCGGATAGGATACGGGCCATGAGAAGGAGTCCGATGAACTGAAGGAGAGTGAACGTGGCCAGAACCTGGAAAGCCGGCGTTATCGGTTGTGGATCAGTCGCCCAACATCTCCACCTGCCCGGATACACGCGGACGCCGGGCGTCGAACTGGTTGCCGCGTGCGACCCGGAGCCCGCTCGACACAAGGAAGCACGGCAGATCAGAAAAGACCTGCACGTTTATCGTGACTACAAGGAGATGCTCGCTCGCGAGCGACTGGACGTCATCTCGGTGGCCAGCCCGAACAGGTTTCATGCCGAGCACGCCATCGCGGGCCTCGAACACGGTGCCCACGTGCTGCTGGAGAAGCCGGCGGCCCTGAGCATGAAGGAGATCGCGGCCATCAAGAAAGCCCAGGCCAGGAGCGACCGGCAGTTGATCGTGGGCTTCTCGCAGCGGTTCAATCGCGGCAACCGCAAGCTCAACGCCCTGGTCCAAAGCGGTGCCATCGGCGAGCCGTACATGATCCGTATTCGTTTCGCCCACTCCGGCCCATATCCCGGCTGGGCCAAGGACCCCTGGTTCTACAGCCCGGTCAAGGCCGGCGGCGGGGCCCTGCTGGACATGGGCATTCATGCGATCGACCAGGCTCAGTGGCACATCGGACCGGTGAGGAGCGTCCAGGCCCACACCGCCACGCTGCGGAAGAAGATCAAGGTGGATGACAACGCGATCCTCCTACTTGAATTTGCCGACGGCAAGGCCCTCGGCTACATCGAGGTCGGCTGGACCAGCCCGTCGGGCTTCAACGGCATCGAGGTGATGGGCGACCAGGGCTGCATCATCGAGGATTACACCGGCGTCATGCGCCTGACCACGGGCAAGGTCACCCCCGACACCAAGGCCCGGCTCAACCTCAGGACCCACATCATCGACAAGGCCCCGAAAAGCGGCGGCTGGTCGGTCGAAATCCAGGAGGTGGTCAAGGCTTTCCGGCGAAACAGCAACCTCGGCAGCGGCATCGACGCCGGCGGCTCGGCCCTGGCGGTGGCCTTGGCCGCCTACGAATCCTCGCGGACCGGGAAACGGGTTCAAGTGGCGAAGATGAGGTAGTTCGGGAGTCAAACGATGGTCTGCGCCGGATGGGCGGGAATCGACGGGGCCGCAAGGTAGGGCAGTATCGAGGTCCGCTCGACCGAGAATCCCTTCTCGGTCGCACTCTTCGCGGAATCCATTCCGCATTCGGTGCCGCTGGATGGGCAGCACAGGTCTTTCTTGAACGCGGGCTCTTGGTCGTGCGAGCGATGAGCGAAGGACCTGTTCACGCCCCGTCGGCTGGGCTGACAGGTGCTTTCTTCTTTTTGCGGTGAACCGCGACCAGATAGTACGGTCCGGGTTCCCAGGACCCCTGTTCCTCGGCCTCGGTGGCGATCTCTCGGCATATGCGCCAGGCGTCCTCCAGGTCATCGATCAGGCAGTGGCGATTAACAGGATACTGATTGAATCCGCCGTTGCATGAAAGCGGCGAGCACTCGAATGTCGAATCGCAGGTCCGATTGACGATGTCGAACCCGAGGAACTGATAACCAGAAAGATCACCTCGGGCTGTGGACCCGATCGCCCATGGTTCTTCCTTCGCCCCGTCAAACACGATTGGGAACATCTTGTAGGCATACATGTCGTACGCCTTCCGGTCATCATCAATGACAGACCACGCCATTTCTTCGGTGTCGTACACCCATCGGTCGTTGTGTTTCCACTTGTCTATCCAGTTCGGTGGTCCCTCAGAAAGACACTCGCTGACGCTACACACCTCCTCAACGACAGGGTTATTGATCCAATGAGTATGCCCGGTGGTCCTCTTGGGAAAGTAACCAATGAAAACGGGCTCCGGTCTCGTCATGGGCTCAATCCGACTGTCCAGCTTCTGACAGCGTCACGACAATGAACCGCCAGCCGAGGTTCACGAAGAACCTGGGCCACCCATCCGGCACAACCCGGCTTACCAGATCTCGACCCGATCGCCAAGCAGCTTGACCCGCCCTTCGGCAAACAGTCGTATCGCCTCCGGATACGCCAGCGTTTCCTGCTCAAAGACGCGGGCGGCGAGCGTATCGGCATCGTCGCCGGGAAGAACTGGGATCTTGCGTTGGAGGATAATCGGCCCGGCGTCATATTCGTTGTTGGCAAAGTGGACGGTGCAGCCGCTTTCCTTATCACCGGCGGCCAGCACAGCCTCGTGGACGTGGTGGCCGTAGAAACCCTGGCCGCCGTACTTGGGCAGCAGAGCCGGGTGGATGTTCATCACCCGCCCGATCCAGCGGTCGGGAATCTGCCAGAAGCACGTCCAGCCGGCCAGGCAGGCCAGCTGCACGTCGTGGGCCTCCAGGGCCTCGGTGATCAACCGGCTGAACTCGGCCTCGTCGGGGTGGTCTTTCTTGCGGACGATCACCACCGGCAGGCCGGCGGCCCGTGCCCGCGCGACACCCTTGACGTCCGGCAGCGACGAAATCACCACCCGCACTTCGGCATCAAGCTCGCCGCGTTTAATCAACTCGACGAAGTTCTGCAGCGTCCGCCCGCCGCCGGAGATCAGAACGCCGAGCCTCAGTTGTTGATTCGTATTGCCCATGTCAGGTCTTCCGCTTCGTCCTCGCCCGATGCGGCTTTCTGATCGAAGAAGATGCTCCAGCTTGTTCCAGCAGTATGGCCTCGGACAGAATTGCCATCGCCTCTTCATCCGGGCTGCGACCGTTCCGGGCGGCGCGGACCTTCAGTCTCGCAAACAACGATTCGGGAATACCTCGCAGCAAGAAACTGCCCATATGAGTCTCTCTCGCCAAGAGATCAGAAGCCTGAACCCGTCGACAGGGTGCTCACACTCATCCCACCACCTCAACCGTAAACCCGACCGTCATTCCCTCGACTTCGCCGGTGTGCGGAGCATCGGCTAGGCCGGCATCCAGTTTCAGCTCGGTCGCCAGGGTCTCGCCGCGAATGTAGTCCGCGTTGGCCTTGATGGCCTCTGCCAGCGGGCCGCCCGCGTTGATTCGCAGCCGGATGCGGGCCTGGTAGTCCAGGTTCTCGGCTTTGCGGGCGGTCTGGATCAGGTGAACCACGTCGCGGGCCAGGCCCTCGGCCTTGAGGTCCTCTGTCAGCTCGATGCTGAGTACCACCACCGTTGTGCGTCCCTGGGCGGCCGCCCAGCCGGGCTTGGCTTTGAGGGCCACCTGCACATCGTCCGGTGTCAGTTCGACCGCTTGGCCGGCAACGTCGAGCGACACCTTGCCTGCCTCGTCGAGCGTCCGCCGCAAGCCGGCCGCGTCCGCCGTGGCCAGCGTTTTCTGGATTTGCGGGGCCAGCTTGCCGAACTTCGGACCGATCGACTTGAAGTTCGCCTTGACCTCGTAAGTCACATACTGGTCGGCGTTCGTGGCGAACTCGATCCGCTTGACGTTCAGCTCGTCGGCGATGAGCGGCAGGTGACCTTCGAGCCACTGTCGATGCGACGCATCGGCCAGCACCACCTCGACCACGGCCAGCGGCTGGCGGACCTTGATTTTGGCGTCCATCCGCGCGGATCGGCCGAGCGAGGCGATCTCGCGCACAACCGCCATCTCCTCCAACAACGGCTTGTCGATCGCCCCCTCATCGGGCGCCGGGTAATCGCACAGGTGAACGCTCTCGGGGGCATCCGCGAACTGCGACCGAACGAGATTCTGATAGAGAGACTCGGCAAAAAAGGGCACGAACGGGGCAATCACCTTGCTCAGTTCGCTCAGGCACGTCCACAGGGTTTGATGCGCGGCGTACTTGTCGGCGTCCATCCCGCTTCGCCAGAACCGGTCGCGCGACCGGCGGACGTACCAGTTGCTCAGGCCGTCGACGAAATCCACCAGTCGCCGGCAGGCCGGGTAGTTCTCGTAGCGGTCCATCGAGGCCCGGATGTCGGCGATCGTCTGGTTCAACTCTGCGAGAATCCAATGATCCAGCTCACTCAGCTCGCCGGCCGACTGCCTGGACCCGGCTGGTGACCACTGGTCAATGTTCGCATAGATCACAAAGAAGCTGTAGACGTTGTACAGCTTGATCAGGAACTCGCGCTGATCGGTCGCGATGGAGTCCTCCTTGAAGCGGGCCCCAGTCCACGGCGCCTGACCGCTGAGCATCGACCAGCGCATCGCGTCCGCGCCTTCGCGGTCGAAGATGTACGTCGGCTCCTTGTAGTTCCGCTTGCTCTTGGAGAGCTTCTTGCCGTCCTCGCCGCACACCAGACCGAGCACGATGCAGTTGCGGAAGGGGTGGGGATAGGGCTCCTCGAATCGCAGATGCGAGATTGGAGATTGCGGAGGTAGGGCAGCGTCGAGGTCGCCGCGACGACCGAGACCTGCCGCGTTATTCGGCTGGGAGCGGCAGGTCTCCGCCGCCTTTGGCGGCTCCGACCATGCCCTACCCATCTCACCGGTGCGGTCCGATTTCTCGCCAAACAACATCGTGCTGATTGCCAGCAGGGTGTAGAACCACCCGCGGGTCTGGTCGATGGCCTCGCTGATGAAGTCGGCCGGGAACCGCCGCTTGAACAACTCGACGCTGCCCGGCTTGTGCGGATAGCCCCACTGGGCAAACGGCATCGCCCCGCTGTCGAACCAGCAGTCGATCACTTCCGGCACTCGCCTCATCCGAGCACCCTCGGCAAAAGGCGACTCGTAGGTGATCGCGTCGATGTACGGCTTGTGGACCTTGAGATCGTCGATCAGAGCCGGATTGGCGGCCTTGGCCTTCTCCCAGACATCCATGCCACTGACGCCTGTCTTGGCGGTCAATTCGGCATATGACGCGACCGCCTCCTGTTTGCCGGTCTTCTCACATTCCCAGATCGGCAGCGGTGTGCCCCAGAAACGTTCCCGCGACAACGCCCAATCGACATTGTTCTCCAGGAAGTTCCCGAACCGCCCGTCGCGAATGTGCTCGGGCAGCCAATTGATCTCCCGGTTGTTGGCCAGGAAGGCGTCGCGGAACTCGGTCGTGCGGATGAACCAGCTTTTGCGGGCGTATTGGATGAGCGGGTCGTCTTCCGCCCGCCAGCAGAACGGGTAGTCGTGGCGATACTGCTCGCGCTTCAGCAGCAGCCCCTTATCCTTGAGCCAGCGGATGATATCTGCGTCGGCTTCCTTGCAGAATCGTCCAGCGAAATCGGTTGCCTCGGGCGAGAACTTACCCTCTGGGGTGATCAATTGCAGGAACCCCAGGCCTTTCTCGCGAGCGATGCGGTAGTCGCCTTCGCCAAACGCGGGGGCCATGTGCACGATGCCCGTACCGGTATCGAGCGTCACAAAGTCGGCCGTGATCACCTCGTAAGCCTTGCCGCCTTCCGGCCTCGCATAGGCGAATAGCGGTTCGTACTCCATGCCGACCAACTCGGAGCCCTTCACGATCCTGATGGTGCGCACATCCTTCTCAATGTCGACCGGCAGGCCCTTGAAGACTGCCGGAATGAGCGCCTTGGCGAGGATGAATTCCTCATCCTCGACCGCAATCTGGGCGTATTCCACTTCGGGATGCACGGCCAGCCCGACGTTGCTCGGCAGCGTCCAGGGCGTGGTCGTCCAGGCCAGCAGGCTGGTCTTCGGTTGACCTTTCACCCGGAACCGCACGGTGATCGAAGGATCGTCGACCGCGCGGTAGCCCTGGCCGACCTCGGCCGACGACAAGGCTGTTCCGCCCTGAGGCCACCACCAGACGATCTTGTGGCCCTGGTAGAGCAGGCCCCTGTCAAACAGCGTCTTGAGCGCCCACCAGACACTCTCGACATAGGACTGATGGTAGGTGACGTAGGCCTCCTCAAGGTTGATCCAGAAACCCAACCGCCGAGTCAGATCCTCCCACTCCTTGGTGTAGCGGAAAACACTCTGCTGACAGAGGTGGATGAACTTCTCGACGCCGTAGGCCTCGATGTCCTGCTTGGTGTGGATGCCGAGTTCCTTGCACACTTCGGCCTCGACCGGCAGACCATGCGTGTCCCAGCCGGCCTTGCGGTGGCAGTAGTGGCCGGTCATCGTCTTGTAGCGCGGGAAAACGTCCTTGATGATCCGCGTCAGGCAGTGCCCCGGGTGCGGCAACCCGTTGGCCGTGGGCGGCCCTTCGTAAAATACGAACGACGGACGACCTTCGCGCTGCTTCAGCGATTTCTCGTAGATGCCCGCCTCAGCCCAGAACCGCGTTACCTCTGCCTCGGCCTTGGGAAAATCGAATTGTGTCGGTACTTCCTTGAACATAAGTGCTTATGCCTTCATCAGTTCCAAGTCGTTCACCCACGGCGGCCATGGCCAAGGCTGGCAACGCCACACCTGCACCCGGCCGGGGTCGACAGATTCGGAAAGGGAGTATGTTAGACAGAATGCTCCCGACTGCCAACGGAGCGACGGCCGGCGGGCAGACACAAGCCGCTCGCTGCCCGAGGGTTATCCAGCCAAAGCAAGAAGGCCTCGATGAACAGCGGTTGATCGAGCGTCTGATTGCCGCGCACCGCGATCCGGCGCCAGATGCTCTTGCGGCCGGCCAGCGCAACCTTGAACGTGTACACCGATGTCACCTTGGACGGCATCTCGCCGGTCTCATTCCCTTGACCCTACCGGCCCCAGCACAAACCGCGCACGTTCCGAGCGGAGCATCTGAAAAGGACTCACGGTCTTTACCTTCAGCCCGATGCAGACTTCCGGGATCTTCACTCTCTTGATGCCATCCCCAACAATTTCGTGGGTGACGACCGTGTAACCATGAGCCAGCGCGTGCGCAACCAGGTAATAATCAGCATCCTGGAAGAATGTGGTCGTGGCCGCGACCCTGTACTTCTGGTTCCTGACCCAGGTGCTTACGGCCGTCAGGGCCTTCAACACTTTCTCATCGGGCGGAAGGAAGAACTTGTCATCGCGATCATGTGCCCACTTCGAGAGCGCATCGGTGCCCGCTTTCAGTTCGTCCCCCACTTTCTCGATGCTGAAGACGCGCTTCTGAGCATTCTGCTGGATCAGCCAATCCCAGAACGCGGGACAAAAGTCCATCGCGTAATGCAACTGCTTGGCTTGGATGAAGACATTGCTGTCGAGGAGGTATGGCATCACTGCAATACCTCCAGCGATCGTCCGAGTTCGCGGAACGTCTGCTCCTTCTTGACCCCCAACAACTGAAACGCATCGCGGAAGAGCGTGTTTCCTTCCAAGGTGTCGGCGATGATCGCGCGGGCGAATCGTCTACTCAGCCGCACGGCCTGCGTCAAGTAGAAATCGCCGCCGCCGGATCGCGGCCGTTGTGCAACCCGCCCCAACTCGTCTTCGTAGGCGCGCTCAAACTGATCCCGAGATATCCGGCGTGCATCCAGGAGCCGACGCAAAATGACGAGCGTACTGACTTTGAACGTGCGGGCCAGAGTGGGCACAGACGTCAACGCATCGTCCTGGCCCAGTTCGCGGCGGAGTTCATCGAGCGGAGCGAGCACTTCGGCAGCCACACGGTTGCACCATGCTTCAATTCGCTGTGTCGGCGAAGAAGCCGGCCCTACGTTGGACAGGGCGGATTCACCTAACCAGATATGAGCCAGCTCGTGGGCCAGGGTGAAGATCTGGGCGGCCTTGGTATCAGCCCCGTTGATGAATACGAGCGGTGCAAACGGGTCGGCCAAGGCGAAGCCACGAAACTCATCGGGATCAAGAGGCCTCTGATTGTTGCTGCTGACGACGCCGCTGACCATCACCAATACGCCGGCGTCCTCAGCCCTCTGGATGAACAATCGCAAGGCATCGGTCCAGGTTGGGCGGCCAAGCCGCTCCTTGATCTCAAACGCGACATGTCGGCGAATCTTGGATGCGATCTCTTCGGGGCGATCCGAGACCTTTGCCGAACCGACGAATGCGCGGCGGTCTTCGTGCACGCTCTCCGCGTAGTCCTGGTACCACGCCTGGCGCCGCTGGCATAGATAAACCGTGTCGAGCAGATCGGGGCTTGGGCGCCGCACGCCCCGTCCGCCCATGGTGCGAAGATCGGGGATCGGAAGCTTCTCATCCGGCGGTTCAGACAGGAAAAGGTAACCGATCGCTACGCGCGCGGCCCTGGCGAAAGCCTCGAGCTGCTTCAACGTGGGCTGCTCTTCCCGGTTGAGCCAATCCGGCAGTTTCGGGAACCGGGCCTCCAGCGCGGACCGATTCCCGGAGCGATCCAGCGCCCATTCGAGAATTGCCTTGCTGACGGAAACACGAACCATCACTCTGCCTCGCGCTGGGCGTCAACCGTCCCCATTATCGTCATGTCCGCCAAGCCGACAACTTTGCCCTCGGGGTTCTGAATTCATCGTTCCGCCTTCATCTTTGCCTGGCCAATCACTTTGGCAAGGTGGGCGACTCGATCGGAGCCGTTGCGAGGTATCCTCGCGCCGGCTCGTTTCGCCCGATCACATCGAGTCTTTCCCACGGGCCCCATCGCCACCTTGCAAACAAGGTGATTCCGATGCAGATCACGGCTGCAGCGGCAAAGGCCCACGGCCCGACCGACCCGAGGTCCGGCCGCAGCCGGGCCACCAGCACGCCGCCACCGATCAGGATGATCCACACCTCCGCAGCGCCGACGATGGAGGACCACATGGTATCGCCTGCGCCGCGGAGAGCGCAATTGTGCGTGATAGCCATCGCATCGAAGAACTGGAACACCGCCGCATAGACGAAAAGTGTCGCGCCCAACTGAATCACGGCCGGATCAGGGCTGATGAATCGCATCAGCCATTGGCCGTCCAGAACAAACAGCAGCGCCATCAGGCTCATGTAAACGGCATTGAAGCCTGCGCCAATCCAGGTGATTCTTCGAGCCAGCGCGGGGCGTCCCTGCCCGATGGCCTTGCCCACCGCCGTGCTCACCGCCATGCCGATGCCGACGGCCGGCATGAATGAGACCTCCAGGTACCGAAAAACGCCGCCCGTGGCCGCGAGATCCGTCGTCCCGAACCGGCCGATGATCGCCAACTGGAAGACTGTCCAGGCCGCGATGTCGGTAAGAAACGCCGCACCGGCCGGCCAGCCCACCCAGCATAGCCGGCGCATCTTCTCGCGGTTCCACCGCCATGCCTTTCGCGGCTCGAATCTTGACGCCGCTGAGCCGAAGTACATGACGGAGAACTGGAACACCGCGCGGATCGCCGTCGCCACGACCGTAGCCCAGGCCGCCCCCGCGACGCCCATGGCCGGAAAGCCCAGCTTGCCCAGAACCCAGACGTAAGTCAGAACGATGTTCACCGAGACGCTGAGACAAGCGGAAACGGTATTGACCCCCGGCCGGTGGATGCCGTTGAAGAAGTTGTCCAGGGAGATGGTCGCGGCGGCGATTCCGAGACTCAGCAGGCGAATCTGGAGGTATTGCACCTCCATGGCAATGACGACCGGCTCGTGACCAAACATCTGGTAGAACCCGGGCACAAAAGGCCAAAGCAGCAGAATGCCCATCCCGTACAGCAGCGACATCCAGATTCCCTGCCAGGCGTAGGCGGCGCAGTCGCGTTGACGCCCCGCGCCGAGCGATTGGCTGACCATCGTGGTGACGCAGGTCATCGTTCCCATCGGCATTGCCAGCAGGGTGATGAAGGTCAGGCTCGCGGAAGAAATGGCCGCCTGGGCCGCAGAGGCGGCCGGCATTCGCGAGACGATGACGAAGTCGGTAAAGCTCATCAGCGTCTGGGCCACGGTGCTGGCGACGTTTGGCACGGCCAGCTTGAACAAGACGGCCGTGTCGTGCCGCCAATCGCGGCCGAGCAGCGCCGGATCACCACCACCGGTCGGGGCGCACGCGACTGAGGAGACCGTTTCGTCAGAAGACATCACTCAAACCCGAAACAAAAACCCCGGAAGACACACCGCTCCCGGGGGTACCGATGACCATTTTGTCAGCCGGCCGGCCGCGCTGATGACCGCATGTGACCCCGAGCCATCAGCCGCTCGGGAGGCCACTTCTCCACCCGCCGCGCAACGTGCCCAAACCCGAGTACCTCATCCACGGCCCGAAGTTGCACCCGTGGCCCAACGGCGGTGCTATCCGCGGGCTATGGGGACGGCTCCGCCGCCTCGGAAGCGGGCTCGTCTGCCGCAGGCTCAGGGTTGTCAGCGGAGTCCGCGGCTGGGTTCGCCGGTTTCTTGGCCCCGTTGTTGTCCTCGGCACCCGGGGCACTCTCTGTCCCTGCCGCCTCCTTGCCCTCCAGGTCTGGCAATGGTTGGGCCGAGGCTTTGATGGAACTGTCGAGGGCCTGCCCCCGGATCGGCACCGGAGCCAGCGCCGGTCCCTCGCTGCCCATGTTTCGAGGCGGCGGGTCGGAATCGCGCCCACACCCCAACCCCGCCATAAGCCCGCTCAAGCACAGTAATATCAATGCGTTCCGAATCATCCCGCGAAGTCCTCCCCGGCAGGAATCCACAACCGGACAGCATACGGAGCCGAGGGGCCGGCGGTCAAGGCATCATGGGAAGCGGTCAGCGATCCGCAGTCCGCGGTCAGCAAAGACATGCCCTTACTGGGCAGTCTGGCTGGTCGCGCATGAATGGCTGATAGCTGAACGCTGATTGCTGATAGCTATGGGAAGCACACCCGCCAACCAGGCGCCCAGCCGGGCGCGTCTCACATCCGGATGGCGTTCTGCGGAAATACTTTCGTTTCTCCGGCGTTAGGCGTTGTGGACAAAAGACTTGCGCGCCGATACTTATCGGAGCGACGACGGTCGTCAAAGGCCATGCCCATCCTGGTAAGATGTGGTTCGCAACCAAGTGGAAGGCCGCGTCATGAAGAAGGCCCTGCTCGCTATTGCTGTCTGTATGGCTTGCGGCCTCGCGTCTGGCGAGGAGCCGCGAATCATCGTCCCTTTTGAGGCCGATCGACCGGCCGTATCGGCCAACGCGCTGGATGACCTCGTCCTGCGTGCCCTGAGAAAGCGAGACATCAGACCTGCGAACCCCTGTTCCGACGAGGTTTTTGTCCGACGGGTGTACCTGGATGTTATCGGGACGCTTCCCGACCCCGTTGAGGTCAACGAGTTTCTGCAGGACCGCCGCCCGGACAAGCGGGCGATCCTGATCGACGCCTTGCTCAACCGAGATGAGTTCGCCGACTACTGGTCGTTGAAGTGGTGCGACCTGCTTCGGGTCAAGGCGGAATTCCCGATTAACCTGTGGCCCAACGCGGTGCAGGCCTATCATCGGTGGATTCGTGACTCCATTCGCGACAACAAACCCTACGATCAATTCGTCCGCGAGTTGCTGACCTCAAGCGGCAGCAACTTTCGCGTGCCCCCGGTCAACTTCTATCGCGCGGTCCAGGGTCGTGAGCCCCCGGCCATCGCCGCGGCGGTAGCCTTGACTTTCATGGGGACGCGATTGGACAGTTGGCCCGACGCCCGCCGTGCCGACATGGCCGCCTTCTTCTCGCGCATCACGTACAAGCAGACGGCCGAGTGGAAGGAAGAGATCGTCTGCCTGAACCCCGCGCCGGCCGGGCCCCTGGCGGTGGTCTTCCCAGACGACACGCGGATGCGAATTCCGGAAGACCAGGATCCGCGGCTGGCGTTCGCCGACTGGCTGATCCGGCCGGGTAACCCGTGGTTTACACGCAACATCGTCAATCGCGTCTGGTCCTGGCTGATGGGCCGGGGGATCATCCACGAACCCGGCGACATCCGGCCGGACAACCCGGCAGTGAATCCCGAATTGCTGGCCCGTCTGGAAAAGGAGCTGGTGCAAGCCCGGTACGATCTGAAGCACATCTACCGGCTGATCCTCAATTCCCGCACCTACCAGCAGTCATCGATTCCACGCGGCGATCATCCGGAGGCCGAGGCCCTGTTTGCGTGCTACCCGGTGCGCCGCCTGGATGCGGAAGTGCTGATCGACGCCTTGTGCCAGCTCTCGGAGTCCACGGAGAGCTACTCAAGTCCCATTCCGGAACCGTTCACGTTTATTCCTGTCTCTTATACACATCTCCGAGCCCACGAGACAGCGCTGTGTA
>JAUCQB010000099.1 GCA_030372985.1 Phycisphaerae bacterium | reverse complement strand
GGGGGACTTTTCTTCGTAGGCAACATGTCGGTTCTCCTTTTCTATGGGGTCCTCAAAAAGCCGAAGCCTCTTCGAACGAGGTCTCGTCCCGCAGCTCTTCGTGCGGGGGGACTTTGCGGTAAAAGTTTTCAATGACGTTGGTGCTGCCGTCGGCGCGGCAAAGCGGGAAATAGGCGCAGGACCGGCGGTAGTGGAAACAGAAGGCTGTGTTTTGGTAGAAAACGCCGCGACGGCGAGCGTCGAGAAAGGCCTGTGTCAGTTCCCAGAGTTCGGACTGCAGAGTTTCGAACCGGTCTCGGGAGAGGTAAAGCATCTCCCGGTGGAACATGCCCGGCTCGGTGTACTTGGCGGCCAGCCGTGCCTGGAACTCGTCGTCGCTCTCCGGCAGTCTGCGTTTGGCGCTGCTCTTGCCGGTCTTGGACTTTGCGATCAGATCGGCCCGCCGCGCCTCGAACTCGGCCTCGGTTTCACCGCGTCCCTGTTGCAGACGGGCCTTGACCAGAATGTTGTAGAGAACGCCCGCGATGCGGATGCCGAGCGTCTGTTCCACATAGCGGGAGTAGAGGACGATCTGGAAGTCGGTCCAGAGCCGCTCCAGATAGTCCGCATCCACCTGCGAGGCGGTCTTGTGCTCGAGCAGGAAATGCTCGTCGCCGATCCTGACGACGCCGTCCACCTTTCCGGCCAGAACGAAGCTTCTGGATGAAGCGCCGGTGGCCGGGTTGACGATGCCCCCCTCGAAGGTCTTTTCGAGGGAGACGACATCGAACTCCTCGCTCGCATAGCAGGCCGCGTAGCCCTTCATCATCGCTGCGGCCAGATGCCAGTCCCTCTTCTGCTCTTCCTCCTGCGCGCGGTTGGGATAGGTCCGGTCGATGAAATCGAGGACGGGCCCCAGGTCCCTGCCGCTGTGCCAGATCTCCAGGCACTTGTGGATCACCGTGCCGAAGGCCAGGTTGTGGTCCCGTTCCAGGGGAACCAGTTCCTGGATGTAGCGCCACTCGCATGCCTTGCGGCAGTTGCGGAACAGGCTCCAC
>JAUCQB010000098.1 GCA_030372985.1 Phycisphaerae bacterium | reverse complement strand
CGGCCTTGGTCGGCGTCACCGTTCCGCTCCAGCCGGACGACACCGTGGCCGTGTAGTTACCGGTCGCATCGGTCACCGGATCGCCCGGCAGACCGGACAGCGTCACTCCCGGCAGGCTCGAGATGCTGGCGGTTACTCGGCCGGAGATGGTGACCGTCTGGGTCGACCCGCTGTAGTCCTGCGATATCTGGTTGCTGGTGACGTTGCTGTACGTGCGGCTGGCCGGGGTAAAGGCATAACCGGCCTTGGTCGGCGTCACCGTCCCGCTCCAGCCGGACGACACCGTAGCCGTGTAGTTACCCGTCGCATCGGTCACCGGATCGCCCGGCAGACCGGACAGCGTCACTCCCGGCAGGCTCGAGATGCTCGCGGTTATTCGGCCGGAAATGGTGACCGTCTGGCCGGCGGCCGTCAAAGGCGCAATCGCGAGTGCAAAGAGTGCAAGTGTTGTGCAGCGAGCCATGATTGTTCCCCTCTGCGTGGCGATGAACGGCTCATGGGGCCGGGAATACTCTCAAGGCGGATCGCCTCTTGGCGGGCCGCAGGCAAAGAGCACTGTAGTCCGAAAAGATGGTCGCAAACAGCGCAGCTCCCAGGCCGCGAGGCTCTGATGCACCTGAGACCAAGCTGCGTGGTTGCGGCACCCCGGCCGGCTCCAGTGTGCATGTAACGTACAATATAATGATGTGTGCAGGAGCCTCAGCGGTATGTATCGAGGCGCGGAGCAACGACCCATAAACGATCATGCGGCGAAGGGCCAATCCCTTGCTCCCTCATCGATCAGGGGCAACGGGCGGCGCTGGTACAACGGCGGAACACGGCCCGGCGGTGTCTCCGGGCAGGGACAAGTGGGAAATGTCGGATGATGCAAGACATGAAATGGCGGCCAGTCATGGCACGGAGCCGACGTGGCGGGCACGCGAACAGCTACCTGAACGCCGCGAGCTTCTTGCAGACTTCTTCTTCGAGCTTGCGGGCAGCGGATGAACCGCCCTTGCTCTTGTTGGTATCGTTGCAGAGGATGCTGAAAGCGAAGTAGCGTTTGCGGTCGGCGGCCACGACGTAGCCGCTCAGAGCGCTGACCCCGGCGATGTAGCCGGTCTTGGCGTACACCGTTCCCTTGAGCGCCGGCATCCGGCTGCGCAGCGTACCGTCGGAGTCTCCGGGCGTCGCGAGACTGGCCCACCATTGCTTGCGGATCGGCAACTGCCGGTCCATGTACACCAGCGTCTCGCACAGCGAGGCCGGCGAAATACGATTGTTGTGACTCAGGCCTGAGCCGTCGTCGATCACAAAGCCGTCGGCCTTGACGTCCAACTTCGCGAGGAACGCTCGCATCACCGCAGCTCCGGCGGCACGCGTCCCCGTCGCCTTCGCGCCGCCCGAATAGGCTCCGAGACTCTTGAGCATCGCCTCGGCGAAGACGTTCAGGCTGCTCTTGTTCATCCGCCAGAGGAAGTCAATCGGTTTGCTCTCGTATGCGGCTACGATCTTGAATTCCGACGGCAGCGAGCCATCGGCCTGGCGAACACGCTGCCGGCGGACCTTGCCATCCATCCTGATGCCTTTGGCCGTCAGCACCGAGCGGACCGTCTGCGCGAAGAACTCCCCGGGATCCCCGACAGGAATCGAGGTCGGGTTGCCATCACCCGTCGGCCGGGACACGGTCTTGCTCACCGAGATCATGAGCGGATTAACCGAGGCTCGGCGAATCACCGGCTGGCCCGTGCCGGCGGTCACCGACTTGTTGTCCACCTTCACCCAATTGGGGACCAGTTCGACAATCGCGGGCTTGCCCTTCTGGCCGGGCGTCAATATCACGTCCACGCAGTTGTCGTTGAAGTTGAGCCCCCCCACCGGAGCGGCAAACCAGTCTTCCAGGTTGTGCTGCTGTCGCCAACTGGCGGGCACGAACTCGGTGTCGAAAACCGAATCGTCGAAGATCAAGTCGCCCGGAACAGCATGGATGCCTTCGGCTTTCATCCGATCAGCCCAGCGTTCGAAGACCCCGGTGACCGACTGCCGCTGGGCCTTGGCCAACTTGGGGTCGCCGATCGACGGGTCGCCCGCCCCGATGATCACCAGGTCGCGCCCCAGCATTCCCAGCAGCGTGCGGTATTGAAAATCCGGCGGGAGCATGGTCAGGGCGGCGGCCGTGGTCAGAACCTTCTGGTTGCTGGCCGGCTTGAAGAGTTCGTCGGCGTTCTGGGCGTACACGAGTTGCGGCTGCTCGATTCCCAGCGCGACGACGCGAATGCCCACCTTGACCTTGGCCAGATTCGGGGCGGCAGCCAGTGCCCTGATCTCATCGCCGAGTGCCTCGTACGAGCCAGCCCAGGCAACCCGACCCAAAACGCATACAAAAAGCAGCCCGATAATCGCCCAACGAACAGGTATGCTCCCGAAACGCATGAATCTCTCCATCAAGCGCCCGCAGGCCATTTCTGGTGCCCTGCAACCCAACCGGCTGGAAGCCGGTCCCACGCAGACTTTGGCACGGACTTCGAGAAGGTGTTGAAGTCGACTCCAAGCGGGCCGATACCCCAGTGTTTGACCACACCACTCTGCAACGGTAAACTAGACAAATAGCAGGAGAGAGTCAATCTCGCAATCTGGGTCAAGCGAGGACGGGGCGATGTCACGATTTCGGCCGCACGGTGCGCGAATCCTATGCGTCGCCGGGAGTGAGGAAGAGCTTCCGGAAGCAGTCCGCCGCTGGTTGGACCAGGCGACCGTACGGACCGAGTACTCCACCGATGTCTATGACGCATTGGCCGTTCTCGCAACCGGCACACGCCCGATCCTGCTGATCGTCGGTATCGACTCCATCGATTGGAACGAGTTGGACTTCTTCGGCCATGTCGCCGCTCTCAGTCGCGGCACGCAGATCTACGTCGCGGCCCAGAACGCCGGCGACGGCCGTGTGTTTGCCGCCGGCGAGCGGGGTGCCCGTCTGTTTGACCCGCTATCGGCCCAGGCGGACATCGAGGCGGTCTTTGCCGAGGCCCAGGCAAGCGGCCCTGGCGGCTTGCTGGCCGGAACGCTGCGGCCATCTCAGGTCAGCCACCAGCCCGTCAATGTGCCGCCGATAACTACCGAGCGGGAACAGCCGCCCGCCCCCAAGACCGCCGAGGCGGAGGAACCTCCCATCCGGCTGGTCACCTCTGCCGAGCCTGATGAAAGCAATGACGTCGAGATGTCGGTGCCATGGGCTCCGCATCCCAGTCGACCGAGGCGCACCCCGCCGAAGCCTCCGACTGCGCCGCAGCCGCCGGCGGACCAGGCCGACAGCGGCATCGAGACAGACAAGCCTCTGCCCCGCGTCGAGCTGACACCTGATGAGATGGCCGCCCTGCTGGGCAAGCCGGGCTCGCCGCCGCCGCGACGGAGGGAGCAGGGATCATGACGCCGGACCCGCTTATCCCGACGCGCGAGCAACTCCTGATCGTCCACGATCCCGGCAATCTGGCGGCATTCGTCCGCGGACGATATCCGCAGTTCGAGGTGGCCACCGCGTCGAGTTACATGGAAGGTCTGGTCGCTCTGGCAAGGCAGTCTCCCCGCGGGGTACTCGTGGGCGTGGACCCGACCGCCCGCAAGCTGGGCAGCGCGATTGCCGGCCTTCGCAAGGCCGCCGGGCCTGGATCACGAATCGTGCTGTGCTGCATGCCCAGCGGTGAGCCGGCGGCCCGCCGGGTGGTCGCGGCCGGTGCTGATGATTACCTGGTGTACCCTCCTGATGGTGGAGACCTGGATGCCGCCCTGGCGCTGACCACGCCCGGAGGGCCATCTCGTCTGACGGCGTCCGCACCGCCGATCCCCACCTGGGACGAACTGCACTCGCTCACCGACATTCTGGCGGGACTGGCGGACGGTCAGACGGCGATGCTCGAACGGCTCTGCCGCCTGCTGGCTGATACGATGCGGACGCCGTTCGTCCGAATCACCCTCGATCAAGACAGCAGGCACGTCGGAGATCCCAAGACCGAGCCGGCACTGTTCGAGACGATCGAGTCGGGTGGGTCTGTCCTCGGCAGAATCGAGGTGGGCCCGCGACATCGGTCCCCGTTCTCGGCCGCCGAGGTCGAGAGGCTTCGTCACCATAGCCGGCTGATCGCCCATCTGCTCAAGGCCGCCGAACAGCAACAGCAGTGGCACCGCCTGGCCATGATCGACGAGGTGACGCAGCTGCCCAACCGGAGGTACTTCAAGCAGGCGCTGGAGACACTGATCCGCCGAGCGGCGACCGAGCGATTCTCCGTAACGGTCGTCATCTTCGATCTCGACGGGTTCAAGCACTTCAATGACACCTACGGCCACAACGCCGGCGACCAGGTGCTCCGCGAACTGGCCCAACTGATCCGCCGCCACTGCCGACGGCACGATATCGTCGCCCGCTATGCGGGAGATGAGTTCGTCGTCGCCTTCTGGGATGCCGAGGAACCGCGTGTCGCCGGCTCCAAGCACCCCACCGACGCCTTGGCGGTGCTGCGGCGGTTCCAGAAGACGCTTGAGTCGCAGGAGTACGCCAACATCGGCTCGGACAGCAAGGGCCGAATCACCATCAGCGGCGGCCTGGCCACCTTCCCCTGGGATGCCCAGGAATCTGCCCTGCTCATCGAACGGGCCGACCAGGCGATGCTCCGAGCCAAACGCGACGGCAAGAACCGCATCTACCTCGTCGGCGGCCAGACCAACAGCGAAGACGAACGGGGCTAATCTTCGAGCAGCGATTGGGCGTCGGATTTCGGGTCGAGGCTGACGGCACGCTTCGCAGCAGCCTTGGACTCCTCCGTCCTGCCCGCACGATACAGTGCGAACGCCAGTCGGCTGTGGGCCTCAGCAGAGGCCGGTTTGAGCTGGGTCACCACGCGGAAGGCGTCAGCGGCTTCGGCAAAACGCTGATCGCGCATGAGCAACTGGCCGAGGGCCTCATGCGTATCCCTGTCATACGGGGCCACCATCAGGGCCTTGCGATACCACTCGACGGCCTCGGCTCCTCTGCCGGCGTCGGCATGGATCCGGGCGGCTCGCAGCGAATGGCTCTCTTCGTTTGAATCAAGCCGGGCCAGCTCGACCAGCTCGGCCAGAGCCTTCTCCGGTTGCTTGAGCTCGATATACAACTCGGCGAGTCGAGACCGCGCATACAAATCCCCCGGGCGGGCCTTGGCAACCTTGGTGAACATCTCGACGGCCCTGACGCGGTCCTTGTCCTTGATGGCCTGGCTGCCGAGCACCCAGCAAGCGGTGGGATTGTCGGGATCCCGCTTGGCGAGTTCCTCGGCGATCTCGGCACACTCCTTTCGCAACGCGTCCGCTTTCTTCTTGTCACTCTGGCCGGCCTGGGCCCACAAAGTCTGTACCATGACAGCCAGCACACGCGTGTCCCGGTCATTGAGCTTCCGCGCGTCGCGAACGGCCTTGGCCGCCTTGTCGAGTTCATGTTCGTCGAGCAAGGCTTCGGCCTTGGAGATCAGGAGGGCAACCTTCTCGGCATCCTTGGCCTTGGCGAGCCTCTTGTCGATCTCCTCGACGGGAGGGATGGGATCCAGCGGTAGCCCCCATGACTCCGCCTGCTTGCCGGCCCAGGCGGTGAAGTCCTTCATGAACGCCTCGGCAGACTTGCCCAGGGCCTCCCGTACGATGTCATCCTGACGGTGACCATCACGGAAGCCGGCCAGCATGGTGCCGATGGCCTGCGGCCCATGGTGTTCGAGGATGTACCTGACCATCCACTCGCTCTGCGCATAAGCCAGCATCGGCCCTCGCCGGCGCTTGGGACGAACGAAACCCCAATCGATCGAGTCAAGGTCGTAAAGCATTCCCCTGCGCAAGGCCATCGCCAGCATCCGACACCATTCCCAGGACCAGTGTCTGCCTTCTTCGCGCTGTGCCAATCCTTCGGTCAGCCACCGGGGAATCCGATTGCCCGTTGCCGCCAGGGTCACGGTGTGAACGAACTCATGCCGCAGCACGCCGGGCCAGTTGAAGGTCATGCTCGTCGGGCCGCTTCGCGGGGCATCCATGGCAATGACCGGGCCGGTGGTGGCACCGATCGTATGCAGGAACGGCCGGCCGGTGACTCGCACGGCGAAACTGCCGTGCTCGGGGAAGATTTCGATGATCGTCTTGCCCGGCGGGTGGTAGTTGAACTGATCGCAGATGCGGGCATAGATCTCCTCGGCATAGTCGGCCACCAACGGTCTGATGATCGCCTCCGGGCCGTCGGCAGACTTGACGATGAAATGCTCGGTTTCCTGGTGGCCGAACTTTTCGAGCTTGTCCAGCAGATTCAGCGTGTGGAAGGTTTTCTCGTTAAACGGGTCGAGCTTCCATGATGAGTCGAGCACCCGCCGGGCGGCCGACTCATCGCCGGTTTCCATGTAGAGCATGCCCAGCCCGGTCAGCGGGTCGGCCCATTCGGGAGCCAGTTCGGCCGCTTTCTTGAACAGCGGCTCGGCCTCAGAAAACTGGTTTCGCATGGCCAACCAGGAGGCGATCTCGTTGGGCACGATAGCGTTGTGAGGATTGACCTTTTCGGCACGGCTCACGATTTCCTGCATGCCCGCTTTGTCGCCGTGAAGAAGTCGCGCGGCCGCGAGGACACCGAGGGCTTCAAGGTGATTCGGGTTCGCCTCAAGGGCCTTGCCGGCCGCCTCAACGGACTCGGCATCTTTGCGTTCCATGAGATGAATGCGAGCCTGGAGGCAATGTGCATCAGGGCTGTTGGGATTGATCTTCAAGGCGGCGGCCGCTTCCTCGGCGGCTTTCTCAGAATCCCACTGATCGAGGGCAATGGTCCCCAGCCCGACATGGGCAATCGCCAAGTTGCGATTGATCTTCAGAGCGGCCTTGAACTCGCCGCCCGCCTGTTCGAGGTTGTACTTGCTCAGCAGCAGTTCGCCGGAGGCCAACAGCGCCGGCCAGTACTTCTTGTCCAGACGTTCCACGGCCGGCTGCAGCAGCTCCTGCAACACGTACTTGGTCCTGGCCGTGGTCTGAGGGCTGCGCGTGAGAACCGCATGACGGTAGATCGCAATGCCCGAATCGGTCAGGGCAACGGCGGTCGTCGGATAGCTCCTCCGCAGGAGGGCTTCAAACCACGCGTAGGTTTCAATCGCCTTGGGTCTGTCGCCGGTGACCTCGTACAACTGCCCCAGCAGCCGGCGGGCGCTGGTGTTGCGACTGTTGATCTCGACGGCTTTGCCGGCCGCTTCAATCGCTTCCGCGTAACGGCCGATCTCCGAGAGCACCTCCGCGCGAGCCAACTGCCAGCGATCGGAGGACGCGGCGTTGACCTTGTCCAAAGCGGCCAGAGCATCGGCGTACCGCCCCACCGTTCGACGGGCCTCGGCCAGTCCGACGGCCGCTTCCACGGCCTGCTTCGAATCGGCCGCCAGCTCTTCCAGCTTCTCGGCCGCCAGAAGCCCGGACGCCGGATGGCGAGCCAGAATCCCTGCAAGGCAGAGCAGAATAAGCCGAGAAGGTGTGGCGGGGAGTCTCATACGCACATTCTACCGATACAACCGCCGCAATTGCGGGCCATCGTCACAACACGACCCTCAATACATTGTAGCACAATGAGGTGTCAGGCTTCAGCAGAGAAAACCGTGACTGCACTGCGATGCGGCCGCTCATCCGGCCTGATGGCGACCCGAACACCCACGACTCGGCTGCTCACGGCAATATCCGTCGAGGAACACCGTTGATTTCTTGTGTCCCTCGGGTGATCAGGCACTGCTATCGCGAACGGGTGTCTCCATCGATGTGGAAGGTGACAAGCGAGCGGCGGTGATGCGATCCCGATACTGCCTGACCTCCGTGCCCAGGAAGTCAAGCACATCCGGCACCGGCCGGGGCATGCGCTGAAAACCGATTCGTTCTTTCGCCACGTACATGGGCCGCCCACGAACTTCACGGTAGATGCGGGACATGTATTCGCCGACCACACCCAATCCGATGAGCTGAATGCCACCCAGCAGCCCCATGGCGGCCCCCAGAGTAAGCATCCCGGCCGCACCCGCCACCGACCACAGCCCTGACACGCTGAGCGCGAGGACCACCAGAGCAGCCAGGCACATCAGGCAGCCCGTCACGGTCACCGCCTTGAGCGGCGCATCGGAAAACGACAGAATGCCGTCCATCGCCAGGCGCAGCAGCCGCCGAAAGGTGTACTTGGTTTGCCCGGTGTGCCGAGGATCGCGGTCGTATTCGACCTCCGCCTGCCGGAAGCCGACCCAGCTCCGCAATCCGCGAAGGAATCGCGTTCTCTCGGGAAGGTTGTTCATCTCGTCCAGGGCCCGGCGATCCATCAGCGCGAAGTCACCCGTGTCCAGCGGAATCGCGATTTCGCTCACCTGTCGCAGCAATCGGTAGAAGCTGAAGTAGGCGGCCTTTTTGAGGATGTTTTCGCGACGACTGCGGCGGCGGGCAAACACCACCTGGTACCCGCTTCTCCATTTGTCGATCAGGTCGGGGATCACTTCCGGCGGGTCCTGCAAATCGCCGTCCATGGTAATGACCGATCGGCCAGTCGCCGCCTCCAAGCCCGCGCACAGCGCCGCCTGGTGACCGAAGTTGCGCGACAGGAACACGCCTTTGACGGCCGGATCCTGCAAAAAAAGATCGTGGATGATCTCCGCCGTGCGATCGCGACTGCCGTCATCGACGTAAATGATCTCGTAAGGAATCGCCAGTCGCTGCATGACCGCACTCAGACGCAGGTGAAGCGTCGGTAAACTCTGCTCCTCGTTGCACAGCGGGATGACAATTGAGCACTCGAGAGCCACTGGGGCCCCCTTTCCTGTAAAACGTAAGCAGACTCACCCTCGTGGACGGGGCGATCGACCCCGCCTTTCAAGCATCGGCGGGTTCCCGGACTACGTTAAGCTTCATCCACGCCGCAGAGGGGTTATCAGACGTTGCAGAAACGTTGAAATGAACACAGCGCGAGCAACAGTTGGTTCCTCAGGCAGCCGATATTATGGGACGGCGATCGGATATCGCCACCCAGTTAAAAGCATCAATATGAGCACGGCCACACGCTGCATGCATCTTCGATCCCGCGACATGGCACCACCGGTGGTGGGTATCCGAGCCGGTACGTTCGCTGTCGCAACCGTATTCATGATCGTGTGGGTGATCTCCCTCAGCCGGAGCATTTTCGACCCGATCGGATTCGACCAGGCGCTGTACCAGTACATCACCGATCGAGTGATGCTCGGCCAGCGTCTCTATACCGACGTTTGGGACCAGAACACACCGGGCATTATCGGAATTCATTGGCTGGCGACCGTCCTCGTCGGCCGAACACCGATCGCACTGCGGGTCTTCGATGCCGTCTGGCAATCCGCGACCATCGCGGCACTCGTGATGCTGGCCGTCCGCGACGGACGACGCTGGCAGGCCGGCTGGCTGGCGGCGATTCTGTACGTCCTGGCCTACTACGGGCTGGGCTACGTGCATACCGCCCAGCGAGAAGGTTTCGCGGTGCTTCCGCTGCTGCTGGCCGTACACGCTCTGGCGCCTTTGCCGGTAGTTGATGATGCGAGGCGCGCACTGGCTATCCGGCATGGTCTGGCCGGCGTGCTCTGCTTCTGCGTATTCGCCATCAAGCCACCGCTCGGCCTCTGTTTCGGAGTGCTGTGGCTCATGACTCTGGTGCGCTGGCTTGCCCCGCTCCTGCGCCCGGCTGCACCACCCCTTCAGAACGGTGCTTCACCACTCCAGCAACTCTGCCCTGGCGCAGCCTTGGGCGAAACGAGGCGGGAGAGCCGATTCTCCATCGCACGCTTGTCAGAATCCGCCGAGAAAAGCGCCTTGTTCTCGCTGAGCCTCGGATTCATCGTCTCGGCAGCCCTGGCGGTCGCGCTTGTGCATCGCCTTGGCTGGTGGAGCGGGCTTTGGCGAACGCTGACCCGTCAGGATGTGGCGGGTTACATCCGCGGGCCACAACTGATCCGCGAGTCGATGTCTTACCTCTTGGCCGGTGCGGTCGGTGTCGCGGGCACCACGCTGATCACGCAAGTCCGCAGAGCCAGAAGTCATGCCGGCGCAAGCCTGCGCCTCGCGCATCTTGCAGCACCCCTCATGGGCGGCCTGGCCGTCTTCGGTCTGCTGTTAACCATGCAGCTATGGCCGGAGTGGCAGCAGACGCTCCTCAAGACGGCCGGAGTGCTCGTGCCGGCCACGGGGGCAATGTTGCTGGCTCATTGGGGCCGGCGGTCGCGGATCTGGCAAATGGCCGCGCTTCTGGCTCTGGCCTCGCTGGCAGCCATCCTGTGGCAGGGGCATTTTGCCCTTTACCAGTTTCCGCCGCTGTTAGCGTGTGCGGCGTACATCGCGGCGGTTGAATTCTCGGAGCGATTCCCCCACTTTTGGGAGTTGGAGAAGGCGGGCCGGCTGTGGACTCTGGTCTGCCTCGGTGCGGCCATCCACCTGGCCGTCGGCACCTGGGGATGGACAATAACACTCTACGGCCGCTCTCTCTACGTCCTGAGCGATACAACGTTGACACAGCACTACACCAGGGTCACCGCGAACAAGCCCAGCTTCCCGACCTATGAGACAACCTCCGCGGCGGCGGGCCGCGTGCGCGAGCTGACCCAGACCAACGACCCCATCGTTTGCCTGGTCGATGAGCCGCGGCTTTACTACCTGGCTCAACGACCGCCGGCGTGTCCGCTGCTGCGTACCCAGATCTGCTACAGCACCATGTTTCCCGCCTTGTTTGAGGCCATCGGAACACAACACCCCAAGGTGTTGCTGGCGCGTCTTCCGGACGGCGCACGAGGCACCAGCGATGTCAAGGCAGCCGAAGCCGCCGTCCTGGCCGGCTTGGAAAGCGACTTCGGCCCGTCGGCCCGAGTTGTTCGCGAAGCATACTCGCTGACGGAAGTCGTCAACGGCGACCTGTGCATCCTGCGCCCGCAAGCGCGCATCAATAGTAACGTGGATCGTTAACCACACCTTCATCGCTGATCAGAACACACAGCACCGGGTCCTTGAGCACGTCGTCAACAAGCATGGGCTGGCCGTCAACGAGCATCACCCGTTTGACCAGCCGAATTCCGTGGCTGTAGTCCATGTAGGTGATTGTGTGGCCCAGATACAGAGGCTGGATGGGCTGGCCGTTGAGCTGGTGCCATCCGTAGATGGCCACCTTGCCGGGATGCGTGGCCAGTTGAGCGGTGACAACCACGTCCTTCTTGGTGCCGGCAATGAGCGTGCCCAGCGAGGCCCCGGCGGCGATCCGCTGGCCTTCAATGTAGGTGTTGCTCATGTTGAACACCTCCACCGATTCAATGTTGTACACAGACGGGCTGTAGGGGTGCGGGGCCAGCTTGCACGGTGCGGCCGACCAGATGTCGTTGACCATCTTGCGGGTCGGCATCATGCACTGAAAGGCATCGCCAATGGATTGAGCGGTCAGCGGCCCCATCGGGAAGCGGACGAAGTCTGCGTCTGATCCGATCGCCAGATAATCCGGCATCACGAAATAAGTCGCCGTGTGCTCAACGGAAGCGATCGTCGCCGTGACGGTGATCGGCACGAAACACCTCAGAAACTCAGGGATGTTGCCGGCGGCCATCTCGGCCAGGATCATCTGCTCGCGCGTGGCCTTCGGAATGCTCCAGACCTGCTGTACGAACTGGCTGCCGGTAACCGCTCCGGCAGGCCGAGGCGGGATGGGGCTGGACAGGCATCCGGAGGTGGCCGGAACGTCCGGGCCGCTCAGACAATGCTGGAGCACGCCGAAGTCCGCTTGATCCACATCGAGATCGCCGTCGAAATCGGCCCAGAGGCAGGCTTCGGCCGCCGGCCCCGCGTCCGCGCCGGTGATGCACGCCCAGAAGATCGCCAGGTCGCTGCCATCGACGTCCTGATCGCCGTCGAAATCAGTATTGACCGGCGTGTCACCGGCCAGCACGAACCGGACTGCATCGGCAATCACGACGTCGCCGGTGGCCACGTTGTTGAGGCGCACATAGCCGCCCGTTCCGGTCGCAAAGGGATAGGAACCCAGCGAGAACCATTGGCTCCCGTTTGTCTGCTGATTGACAAATACGGTGACGGGGTCCCCGACACCGTGGATAACAAACGGCGCGTTCGTCGCTCGGTTGCCACCCTCGACGTACCAGACAAAGACCTCATAGGTGCCCGATGCAGGGAGACTCGGACGCCATTCGACCTCTCCAGTCGGGGTTCCCAGGACCGTGGCCCGCCACCGGTAATCAGCCCCATAGGGCGTCGCCGAGGTGCCGGTCATCCATGTTCCCCTGAGAATCGTGAAACCCGAGTCACTGTTGTCGATGACTATCTCCACGGCTCCAACAACACCGGATAACACCGGCAACAGCACCAGCATCAGTAGGGTCGCTATCCGACGATCACTCGACTTCACAGACATCAGGCTCACCCCGTGTTGACCCCATTCTAGCACGGACGGCCTCTGGCCCAAAGGTATTTGCTGTTTGAAGGGCCGGCAAATGCCGAACCACCTGCGGGTCACGTCTGAGAATGTTGGATCAACCTTGCTCTGCAGGTCTCCGCTGCCTTCGGCAATTCCGACCTTGCCCTGCTGCGCGTTCGTTTCGCCACGAGGGTATACTGCGACGGGATCAGACAGCGCGATAAGACCTTGGAGGCCGTCGGTGCCCACACATCCCGTCCAACGTTTCTATCGGTACCAGGCCGGTGTTTACGACCTGACCCGTTGGGCGTTTCTGTACGGTCGTCAGCGGGCAGTTGACTTGCTCGACCTTCGGCCTGACAGCCGCGTGCTTGAGATCGGCTGCGGAACGGGACTGAACTTCAGGCACATCGTCAGCCGCCTCGACTCTGCCCAGGGGCGGGTCGTGGGTGTTGATTTCTCAGAGCACATGCTCGGGCGTGCGGCGGGACGCGTTGCATCCTGCGGATACGCGAACCTGACTCTGGTCCAGGCCGACGCCGAGCGGCTGGCTCTGGACGAACGGTTCGATGCGGTGCTCTTTGCTTACAGTCTGTCGATGATCCCCAACTGGGCGTCAGCCCTGGAGCGGGCTTGCGAACACCTCAAGCCCGGCGGGCGATTGGTAGTGCTCGACTTTGGCGGGTTCGATCGCTGGGGGCCGCTGAGAAGGCTCGCCCGAGGCTGGCTGCGG
>JAUCQB010000097.1 GCA_030372985.1 Phycisphaerae bacterium | reverse complement strand
TGCCGACTGTGCTCCACTATTGCGTGGCGTCGAATAAACCGGAGAACAAACTGACCCACCGATTGCCCCTTGACCACCATTTACCTCTTCCGCTACGGCGTGATCCGTCCCGTTGGCCGCAAGGGTGGCCGGCTCAGCGGCTGCCCCATCCAGCGGCAGAACGGGCAATCGGTCCAGGGCGCCGCGGAGATCGATCAGGGTCCGGTCGGTGTAGTGTTCGTCAGTGATCCCCGCCGCCGCATGCCGCATCAGGATTCGGCGGGTGGTCAGCGGGACGCTAGCCGCCGCCATGAGGCTGTTGAACGTGGTCCGAAGGCAGTGAATGTCCAGGCTTCGCCCCAGAGCGTCCCGCCTGTTCACACGCCACTTCCCCTTCTTCCCCGCCGGCCGGGCGATCCCGGCGGCAACCAAATCACGATCGAACCGTTTGACCAGCCCATCGGGCAGCCGGAACAGCGGTTCGTCTGACGACAACACCACGGGATATGCCCGTCCCTCGCGTACAGCGGCCCGCTGTTGCTCGCAAAGCCGCTCGGCGAGGTGTCGAGACAGGTCTTTCGCCAAATCGGCCCGGATGAGGATTTCCGCCCCGCGGCGGGACTTCTCATGTTCCGGCTTGAGCACCGCCCACGGATCCGCCCCAGTCTGATCCCATACGGAGACAGCCCGGAGTCGCACAGCCGGAGCCAGTGGCGATAGGAGCATCCGACCTTGGCCGCAGCGGTCACGCCGTCCACGAGCCGCCGGCCGGGTGGAAGCTCCACCCCCGCCGCCGTCTCCGGGGATCGTTTTGCGGTGGCAGCATTCGCGGTATCGAGCACGGGGGTGGGGTTACTTGTCATTGGACACCCCCACCCGCTCGTAGACCGCCTGACCGTTGACATACCAGTCCTGTTCCTCCCGCCGGGCCCCGAGTTCCCGGCCCAGAAGCACATAACTGATGCCCCGCGTTTTCAGTACCGCCGCCAGCACATCGCGATTGAAATGGGGAATCCGGCTGAACGGTTGTCGTCGTGGGCAAAGGCCGGATACCCTCAGTCGCAATCTCATAAATCGCCATCGGACACTCCTATGTGCAGGCAGGTGATGTCTCGCCCGGAGGTTCACAAAACGGGATTCGGGCAAACCTCGCCTTGTTCTGGAGGTTGATATCGCCTGTCACGATCACCACAACCGAGCGGACATTCTCGCGGATCACCTCGATGACCGACGCGAGGAACCTGTCGTCGTTGTTGCTGGGGTCCAGCCACGGCAGCGTCTCGGACACCTTTGGTTCGGCGGGCACGCTGCGCGCGGTGATGCGGTCACTTATCACTGGAACCCCTTTGCGCAGGTCGTTTCCTCCAGTGCCAGATCTGACAGGTGATCCTCGGAATCACTGATCTCCGGAACCTTCATGTCCTTGGGAGACACCCACGGAATGCTGCCTTTCCAGTAAACCGACGATCATCGTCAAAGGGAAGGTCGAGAGCGAACCGTTTCCCAAGCTCGTGCCAACCGCTAGGTGAACCGCCGGCGTCAAGACTCAGGGCAGAACACAGGAGGTCCCGATGAATCGGACTCAGCACCTGGGATCGTCCCTTTCGCGGGTCGCGGGATTGCCGCTGGCCGGGAGCGTCGCCCTGTCTGCAGGAAGGATGGCCGCTGCGAAACCGTCACTGCCCGACACCGAGGTGGCCGGGGGTGAACGCAAGGTCAGTGCAATCAGCTGAGCAGACAGGTGGACCCTCACAACACCGGGACTCATTGCACAACTTAACGGGTCGATTCGGATCAACTTAGGGCGATTTGTCGACCGGAGGCGATTTCAGGAATGTGGCTTTTACTGGGTTTTTTGTAATGAACGAGTGCGCTGAGTTGTATGGCGGTGTCTCCGGAGCCGCGTTTGTTATCCCCGGCCGAATCGCCCGAAAGTCTTTGTCAATTCGACGCTTATAGCGCGCCCCGAGCCCTTTCGCAAGCGTGCGCGTTTGCACACAAACGTAAGCACTTTCGTCGTCCCAAGACCGTAACAACCGTAGACCAACATCAATGTTCGGTGACAGTCCTCGTCAAGTCGGTGGAGGACATCCGGAAAGTCTCGGTACTTGCACGCGTTGGAGATGCTGCTTCTTCGGAGCAAGAGTCGATCGCCCGGCAACCGAGGAGGGCGATCAACTGCTCTCGAGTGAAGCGGTTGCCCATCCTGAGCGTGCCAGCGGGCAATCTCTGGTAACTGATACCGATCGAACTCCGGGATGGTTTCTTGGGTACCCTTGGGGGGTTCCGTTCGCCCCACTCTTGTCTTGCTCATGGCTCCATGTTCGTGACAAGCCACTCACTACCAGAAGTGGTCCACCCGTTCGCGGCGATGCTCAGCTTTCCTGCAACGGACACTCCTTATGCGACGCTCGACGGGCAAGAATGGGCACGCTCAGGTTCAATCATCTGGGCGGGCTGGACCGGGTGCTTCCCATCACGCGAGGCGACTCGTTTCGATTCGGTGTCACCACCACATACGGCGGACCCTCCTCCCATGACGGCCAAAGGCTTCCGCCATCTCGGACCAGGGCTTCGAGGTAGTACATCAGATCCCACTGTGCGGTAATCTCCGAGCCGGGAATGACCGCTTCAAACCGCCCGGGGTTCGCGGGTCGCATGTCGATCTCCTTCCAGGCCACTCCTTGATTGACCAGACGGTAGTGCAGGATGACGCGACGCAGCGGGTCAGGGCTGGTTACCTGCGCTCTGATTCGCAGATCAGACCCCACAGGAGCTGACGTGATGGGCGTGTGCTCGATCCTGGGAGGGTTCACCGGCCGGCTCTCTCCCGGAAAGGTTCGAGACTGTCCTCCGCCATCTTCATACTTCTGGAGCAGGCTCTTGACGTATGCCACGTCTTCGTTCACCTGGGGTAAACTGTTCCTCCAATGCTGGGGAGAAGAGCTCATCGTCATCATGAGCTTGTCAGAATACACGCCGTCGGTCAGCCGGACGATCTTCTCCCATGCGGCGGCGGCATGCGAGATATGCTCCAGTGCCTTGGGCAGCCGCCCGGCCTCGCCGGTTACGTTGAAGAACTCCACGTGTGTTCCGGCGGTCATCTTCTCGGCATGGTAGATGGCCAGATTCGCCGTGATGCTCAGGTCAAGCACCGTGGACCGGAACTCAGGGCTTGGGGGGTCACGGAGACTGCTTTTGGCCTCTTCAAGAGAGGCAAAAGTCTGCCGGCTGAGTTGGCGGAGCCGCTCGGCAATGCGGAATGGCGTCCACTTGGCCCTCAGGTTGCCGTTGACGGCGTCGGCAACATAGCCAACGATGTCGGTTTGCCATCTGTCGCGGGTTCCCGGAACCGGCTGGAATGGCCTGATCGCATAGAACTGAGCGGTGTCGGAGGGCGGGGTACACATATAGGCCTCCAGCGGACCGCCGGTGTCCATCTCGGGCCAATAGCCGAATTCGCTGGCGGAAAGGAGGTGGGCGGCAACGAAGAAGGGGGAGATCTGACTGGCGGAGCGATACGCCATCTCGACGGCTTGAGCCGCTTCGCCGAACCGATGGGCGAACTCCCGCCGCCAGACCTCGGGGCTGGTGCCGGGGTTGTAGCCCAGGCGCCCGAACGCAAGATAGAACATCCAGTAACGTTCATATTCGTAGGTGTAGTGCTCGCGGGAGCTGTCGGTGAAGATGCGCCACGTTCCCGGCTGGTTGCCCATCCCCTTGTTGTTCAGCGGGGCGAAGATTTCAAAGCCTTCGCCCCCTCCAAGATGACAGCTACGGGCAAATCGGGCTGCATATTCCGGATCGCCCCAGAGCAGGAGCCGCTGCGAACCGACAGTCCACAACTGATAGAGCACGCGGTACGGCCGGGGGTAGCGGAGCAGGTCACCATATCCATACCGGTCGTGAGGCAATTGATAGGAACGCCCCATCTGCCGGTCTTCTACCGTAGGATGGTAGGGCAGCCCCATGAATTCGCACCAGTACTTGGTCGAAATGGTCGGGTCCAGCCCGGCATCCCTCGCCGCCTGGATCGAACTGGGCCTGAGCCCCTTGTAACGCAGCTCAAGGCGAACGGGTCGGCCGCAATCGCGGATGGCCCGGAACTGGGCAGCGAAGAACTCCGTCTGCCGGTCTTCCGGAACGCCGCTTTCCTGGTTCATGCGATACTGTACACCGTTGATCGCGGGGCATTCCTGCAGCACGCGCCGGAGCGCACGGGCACAGTAATCGGTCGGGAGCGGCGCATCCTTCCGCTGGTCGTCTCCTCGCGTGATTCCTTCGACCATGCTGGGGCCGTACTTGGGGCGATGCATCCAGACGCCCAATGTGAAATCAATACCATGGTCTCGGGCCATGCCTGAGATCGTGCGCAGTATGTGCAGGTTGCGTTGACGCTCTTGCCCCGAGACGCCGATTGCCTTCACTTCGGGATGTTCGGGCACCTCGACCAGAAACGGGTATGGCGGGTTCAGGTAAGACGTCTGGTTGGCAAAGACCAGGGTGAAGTTATTGAAACGATTGCCCGCGAGCATGGCCTGGTAGGCCCGCCAGAACTCCTCCTTGAAGTACCATTCTCGCTCGAGATCGGCGTTGTACAGAGACAGAGACACGCTGCGCATCGCCAGATCAGGCGATTCGGCGGCGTCGGCGATTCCCGAAAACGGATCCGCGCCCCGGCCGGCCAGTTCAACTGAACGTGCTGCCTCAAGCAACCCGTACATCACTCCTCGGGCATCGCTTCCCGCGATGAGGATCGCGGGCGGCGAGTGCGCGGGAAGCCTCTTGATACAAACGGACTCGGGTAGCCTGGAGACCGCACCCCCATTGTCCTCTAGCAGCCTGTCGAGCACAGGTGAAGTGCCGGCTTGGCCGATGACGACGTGGGTGCGGTTATCCGTTGCGAGGGCGGTCGCGCGGGCTACGCGAAGCCCTTTTCCTTGCAGCACCCGGGTCAGTTCGGCGATTCCCGTTTCAACCGGCGCTGCCGGCCTGGTCTGGACCACCAGAACTGCCTCCCGGTCGCTCGATGCCTCGGCCGGCGGGAGCGCGGCCTGGGCCGGAGATGATATCGGCGAGGACCAGGCCACCCAGACGGCCAGCAATCTCGCCAGGCCGGACACACGATGCAGCCGCGTTTTTCTCATCAGATCGAGTCCTTTGGGTTACTC
>JAUCQB010000096.1 GCA_030372985.1 Phycisphaerae bacterium | reverse complement strand
TGCCGACTGTGCTCCACTATTGCGTGGCGTCGAATAAACCGGAGAACAAACTGACCCACCGATTGCCCCTTGACCACCATTTACCTCTTCCGCTACGGCGTGATCCGTCCCGTTGGCCGCAAGGGTGTCCGGCTCGGCGGCTCCCATCGAGCGGCAGAGCCGTCTCGGGCAGGACATTCCACAACTGCTTCAGCGGAACGCGATCTCCCGGGCTGGGCCCGGGCGGGGGGGGAGTGGTCCATTCATGACGGGGGACATGGGTGTCCTCCTGAGACGCTTTTCCGACGCTTTCGGCACCAACCTGCCTGTTCCAATAACGCCGGAACCCCTACTACAGGGCGACGATAAGGAGATGTAAAAGCTCGTTCTTGAGGTGTAGTCTGCTTGGGAGACTGAGTGAGCCTTCCGCATCTCCAAGACCGATCTGCGGATTCGGCCGATGTATCATCGCCGCCGTCGCCGGATCGAAGCTCACGTCCTGGTCGCGTTCGTTGCTTATACGATCTACAAGGAGTTGGAGCGTCGCCTCGTTGCCGCCGGCCTGCCGATCAGCCCCGCGCGTGCCGCCGAGTTGACGCAGACGATGTATGAGCTGACATTCTGCCTGCCCAATACCCCCGATGATCGCCGCCAACTCCTCGCCATGGACCCCGAGCAGAGCCAGCTCTACCACCTCCTCCGCTGATCGGGTGTCCCGATTCGGAACTCAGGTAAAACAGATTGGCTTCTCGCGAGCCGCCCGGCAGGAGCACGGCCTCGCCCTGCTATCAGCCTCATCCTCCGATCACCAGCAACCAGTCGTCGTCGCCGGGGGACTGCATCTTGAGTGAGGCCGATGCGACCTTGCCGGCTGGGGAGTATTTGCCGGTGGACGGGTTGAACCACCGCATGTCCGAAGCCTGTTTCAGGTTGGTGGTGTTAAGCTGTATGACACCTCCCTGCGGCAGATAGATCACAGCGAGGCTTCCGTCTTCGTTGCGAGCGGCCGGGACAAAACTCATTGCGTCACTCGGCTGGTCTGTTACCAGTGTCGGGTCTGGAACGAGCATCTGCCACTTCAGCGAGTTGAAAAGACTGGCAAGGTGCTTGACCGACCGGGCACCCTCCGAATCGATGGCCTGGTCCCACGGCAGGGCGATGCCTGTCTTCTCGAGTGTCAGCGGAAGTTCCGGTTTCTCAGTCCAGTACCATATCCCGTGGTGGCCGTAGGTGACTCCGGCGGTTGGTGAGACGAGCAGGCTGCGGTAGAGCGCCCGTCGCACTGCGAGTGCGTCGAACGGCCGGTTGGTGTCGTAGGCCAGTATCGCCTCGTAGTTGGGTTCAAGGTTGATCACTGGCAGTGTTGGAGGCTCCCTCCAATCCGTGGCGGGCGGCCCCTGCACAAGCCAAGCGACTTTCTTCTCCCGATGGGCGCTTTGATACCCAATGATCGAGTACCACGGCTCCCTGCCGAACTCTTCGGCAATCCACTGAAACCCGAGCGGGTGCATGGTCGCCGGCCTCGTGGGCTGGTCTCCGAACACGGCTCCTCCTATTTTGCGCCATCGCTCGGCCCGCTCTCGGAGATAGACGCCATCCCCGGCGAGCATCCAGAGAATATTGTGGGCTCCCCATCTCGCGACCATATACCTGCCCAGCCATATGGCATCCTGTTCACTCAGCTCGTGGCCCGGGTCCTTGCCGCTGACGGCCCACATCATGACCGGCGAGGCCACCAGACCGGCATTGTTGATGGCCTTGACCTTCGCGTCCAACCGCTTGAAGAACTCGGGATTGATGCGGATGTCATCCTTTTCGGTATAAGCCAGTTCGCGATCGTAGAATCTCCACTGCGTTGCGACGAACTGCACGGCCGTGAAGCCCTGCGACCTCCGCGTCGCGAGATACTTGTCCCAGTGCGCGGCCTTGGCTTTGAGGACGCCGTTCCAGGCCGTGTCGGCAAGCCAGAAGAAAGGAGTACCGTCGGAGTGAACGAGGTAACGACGGTTCGTGGAGAGCTTGAGCGGGCCCCTGGCCAAGAGAGGGTTTGGGCCGGTGTATTCAACGCATTTGAATGAGCCGCGCCGCCCGTGCAGTCCCCGGTTCTTCTCATCGGAACATCGTGATTCCCAGGTCCACCCCCCGATCTCGTCGGGGCTGAAGCGGACCCGCCAGACATCGCCTCCATCCCAGAAACCCCAGCGCCGGGTCACCTTACCCGACGCAGATGTGAATACCACCGTCAGCTCGACCTCGATGGCGGGGTTTGCGTATTCGCGGTTGCTGTGGAACTCGGTTTCGTATACGTCGTGTTGCGCGGTTGCCGCACTTCCTGAGTTGGCGGTCAGCACTCCTGCCGCCCGGCGCTGGTCCAGGGCTTTGCGGATCGTCTCGATGACCGGCCCGGCGAGCTTCTCGTATCCCTCGGGAGTGTAGTGCACGTTTCTGGGCAGTTGAATCTCGGCAAGCCGAGGCAGGGCGAAGGCGTACAGGTCATTCACGACAATGTTGTTCTCGCGCATGATCCGCAGGGCGGCTTCGTTGTAACGGGGCACGTCGGCCGGCTCGCGCTGGACCGCGCCTTCGGGGACAGGCGTGGTCGTAGCCCAGATCAAGGTCGCGCCGGTCTGCTTCAGGCGGGTGACCAGACGCTTCAGATTAACCTCGTACGCGTCCAGCGGGACTTGACGGCGACCGGGCTGTAGTTGCTTCAGATCATGCAGTCCGAAGTTGAAGTGTATCACGTCCCACCGCCCCTCGCCCAGCCATTCTTCGATGTGTTCGAGCCCCTTGGTGGTCGGGCCGGAGTTCTCGATGACGCGATGAACGTTGGCGATGTCCTTCAACCCGTGGCGCACGGGCAGCGTGTAGCCGACCGAAATGGAATCACCGATAAGCAGCACGCGCGGCAGTCCCGGCCGGTCGGAAACAGGCGCGAGCGCGGATTCAGACTGACGTGCGTCTGCTGCCGGGCCGGTGGTCGCCTGCGGCTGTGGCGTTGCCGACGCAACCAGCGTGGCCGCACAAACAATGACATACTGCCAAGACTGAAATCCATGAGAACGTTGAATCATTGGATCACCTGTCAGGGTCGCCACATAGCACTGTGAACACCTCTACATTACTCCAGCCTGGAGCTTGTTGCGAAATCGCGTTCCTTCCCGCCCCATTGCCAGTGAACCAGATCATCGCTCCAGGCCAGACCGAGGGTGGAGTCGCCGTCGGCCCGATGGAGGCGCGGTCCGCCATGATAGAACATGACGTACTTGTCCACCAGCGGCTCGTCGCGCAGGTCGAGGGCCTGGGCGGCGGTGAGCCGGCATTTCGCCCAGGACCAATCATCCTGTCCCAGCCTGTAGTGGGCAACGTCATCGCCTGGTCTCCGCGACCTCGACGGCTGACATCGGTCACAGGTCATTCTCCGAGGATCGACCGTCCCACGTTTTGGGTAAGCAGCGTGAGAATGACCTCGGTGGCCCGGTAGAGCTGATCGAGTTCGAGGTACTCGTCGGCCGTGTGAGCCTGCGCGATATCGCCAGACCCAAAGATGACCGAGGCGATGCCCCCCGCTGTAAACGGGCCGGTGTCGGCGAAATAATTGACTCCCTGGGGCTTGCCACTGCCGCCGGCTTGCCGGATAACCTTCTGCAGCTTGCGGACCAGTGGTGACTCGACCGGGCTGTCCAGGGGGAGGAAGCCCTTCGTGCTGACGATGTGGAAGCTTGCCTCCGGGCCAAGTTGCTGGCGGGCCATCCGCTCGAATTCGGTCTTGATCTCATCGAGAGATTGGCCCGGAATATAGCGGCCGTCGATCTTGGCCCGACAGCGTTCGGGGATGATATTGATTCGCGTGCCCCCCTCAATCACCGTCACCTGGGCGGTGGATCGGCCAAGCAGGGGATGGCTCTTGTGCTGAATATGCTCCGTATAGGCTCCGTGGACGAAGGAAACCAACCGGGCCATTTCGTCGATCGCGTTGCGGCCCTTCTCGGGCAAAGATGGGTGGCAAGCTCGGCCGCGGGTTTCGACCTCAAACCACAGCGGTCCTTTGTGGCAGGTGACCAGTTCGCAGCGGGTCGGCTCGCCGACAATGGCGGCATCAGTGCGGAAGTCGGTTTTCATCAGTTCCTTGGCGCCCTCGCAGCAGGTCTCCTCGTCCATGACCGCGACGAAGTAGAGCTTGTCGGCCGGCAACTGGCCGCGCTCGCCGGCGATCCTCAGGGCAGTTAGAAACGCTGCCATGGTCCCCTTGGTGTCGCAGGTCCCCCGGCCCAGTATCTTGCCGTCGCGTATCTTGCCGGCGAAGGGATCGACGGTCATGCCCTCCACGGTCACCGTGTCCATGTGGGCTTCCAGCATGAGGCTCTTGGATCCAGTCTGCTCAGGCCAATGAGCCATAAGGTTAGGCCGACCCGGGGCAACCTCCTGCTTGTCGACGGTCATGCCCATCGCCTTACAGTAGTGGGTTACGTAGCTGGCCATCTCTTCTTCTACGCGTTCCTTGCCCGGCATCTGGGAGCTGTCAATGGCCACCAATTCTTTCAAGAGCTGGACGACTTCGCCCTTTTGCGCTTTGTTAAGTGTTTCCATGAGTAGTATCCCAACCCGACACTTCCCAGACAACCTTAGCCAGATACACCGCTGGGTCGTATTCGACGATCGCACGCGGCTCCCGTCGCCCCTGCTCCCGCAATCAGAGGAACGAGGCGTAAATCTCTCAATCATCGCACGCCGGGTCGGCCGGCACGTTCGCGCCGCTCATGCAGCCGTGGAAGATGCGGAAGTCATCCTGGTCCACATCACTGTCACCGTCGAGGTTGGCATTCATGCAATTCGAATCCGAGACCAGAACGGCCAGCCCCGTCAAGCAGGCCTGGAAGTGGCCAAAGTCCTCCTGGTCCACGTCGAGGTCGTCATCGAAGTCGCCGGGCTGTGGTGCGACCGCGATCTCAACACTCGCGGTGTTGGTAAGACCATCATTATCGGTAACGGTCAACAAGGCCAGATAGTCTCCCTTAGACACGTAGACGTGGCTGGTGATCATATCGCTGCTGTCAATACTGCCATCGTTGTCGAAATCCCAGGCGTAGCTGACGACCGTGCCGTCGGGATCGTACGAGTCGGAACCGTCGAAATTCACCAACAGCGGAATGACTCCACTCGTCGGGCTGGCATCAATAACGGCGACCGGGGGAGACGGACCGAGCCAGAGGACGGCGTCACCACTGAAGGGCGGTGTGAAGGTGCGATCACCCCCGCTCCAGGTGTCTATCCCTGAGGACGCTACGCTGCCGGTATCGGGGTTGAACCACTCATAAGCGTAGGTTCCCGCTGGCAAGGTGAGGGTGAAAGCACCAGTGCCCGGCTGGTAGACGAGATACTCTTTGCCTGAATTATAGAGACAGTATCCGGTGGAAGAAGGTGACGAGCCGCCGTTTTGCGGGATCATCGCTGCCAGGTTCACGCGCTCGGCATAACTGCGGGTATAACCCAAAGCGCTTCGGAAAACCTCATACTCGGGCTTATCCGGGTACTTATCGGTGATCACTCCGTACTTGGGATCCATGAAGGCGGTGTTGTGACCGCGCGTAAGACTCTTGAAGGCCCAGGTCACGGTGGCGATGAGACCCAGATGGTCCGTATCGAGAATCATCACCTTGTCGCCGCTGCTTGCACGAGGATTGGTCGTATACAGAAAACCATCGGAGTCAGCGGGACTGGGCGAGATCCAGTCGGCCGGACTGTTGAACAAGTCGCTGTTCGAAGGGTTGGGGTATTCAACCGTCATGCCCACAGGATGCTGCTTGGCTTTGCCGCTCTCGTAACCCTTGATGTAGTTGATCATGCTGTATTGCCAATCCTGTGAATCCCCATGGCTCTCATTGGAAATTTCGTAGAGTACGTTATCAAGATCGTTGAGCGTATCGACAAGTTTACGGATATACGCTTGCTGAATACTGACGATGGCCGGAATGCTGCCGGTGTGTACCTCCTTGCCCTGTCCGTCACCGTCGGTGTCGCCATTGATGCCGTTGATGTTATTGTTGACATTAAACGGGTGCCCGATCCACGGGCTACCCATTGTCTTTCCCTTCAACTCGATACTGAATCCTTCGAACAGCATGACGCTGACGTAGATCCCGTTGCTGCCCGCCTCCATGACGCGGCTGCGAATACGGTCGAAGTACGCCTGGTTGAACGAGTAGACATCAAACTTGGGTTTGCCGTCCAGGGCATTTCCGGGACCACTGCGCTGGAAAGGATGGGGGGTGATGTAGAAGTCCGCAAATCCCGGGAAATTCTTAGCCTGCTCCCAAGCCCAGCCTCGGATGAAGTTGTGGTTGTGCTGTTTGAGGTTATTCAAATAGTCGGTGTAACTGAGCTGTGGGGGCGGGTCCGTGTAGCCCCAGTCCTGGAAGTTGTTCCAGACGTGCGAGCCGGTAAGGTAGACTGCCTTGCCGGATCCATCCGTGAAGTAACGCGGGTTGGTGGGATGAACCGATAACGGGCCGACGGCCGGACCGGCTTCCAGCAGACCTGCCCCAAGGAAAATGCTACAGAGTCCCACCCCAATTACGAAGGAACATCTGTTTGTGACCACAACCGCACAGTCCTTTCTGAGAAAACGCCGAGGAACCACGCCGTCTCGAAAGACGAATCCCGAAGCGGCCTTCTGCCGCAACCAAAGCATTTCTGAGTGGTCCGTATAGCACAAGTGGCGTTCTGGCCTGACCACGGTTGTTCTCGACGCAGCCGTGGAAAGGAGAACGCCGTGGACCATTTTATCACAAAACATCGGGCCAAGGTTACCGGGACGATTTCCTGTTTCGATCGCATTCTCTTCAAAGGTCATCTGCCGCTGGGGTGGGCGGACGCCATGGAGCGTTTCATGGCCCGTCAGAGATCGCGGCTCAAGGACTTCGGCGGTTTTGTCAATCGGCAGTCCGAGCGGATCAAGCAGCACGCCAAGGACATGGCCGAGCGGACAGGACGGCCCTATATCTACCTGAACGACCCCATCCGCAAGGAGGAGCGGGTCCAGGCCCTGCTTCGGCACAATCCGGTCAACCCTTGAGCATTGCCGTAGCATTGTCTCCGGATCGGCACCTCCCATCAGTCGAGCAACTGATGACCGGACTCACCCCGCGCCCGGATGGTCCGGCTTCACATCCTGCCGCAGCAGGCTTTGAGAATCTGACATAGGAGTGTACAGGAACATCCGCTCGTAGATGCCGTTGGCCCCCCAGATTTCAAAGTTGCCGAGGACCCGGATGGCGAGCGTGTTCTTTGCACCGGGCTTGAGAAGGTTACCGACGTCGAGATCAACGGCTTGCGGCCGATACCAGGGCATCTGGTACGGCCGGTGACCCGCGTAGCGGCCGTTGACCCATAGCCAGACCTCGTTGACAACCGCCGGTGCGTGCAGGCGCACCTGCCGGCCTCGAACGTTCTCCGGCACGTCCACCTCCAATCTGTACCAGGCCACGCCTTTATAGGGATGCCCGTTCTTGTCGTGTAGTCCCTGCATGTCCCATCCGGCGGTGGTCGCGAGCGTTGTCCAGGTCGACAGGTCTGTTGTCAGGTCCTGCCATCGCTCGAACCGACCGTCGTCGAAAGGATCGACACGGAAAGCGGCCTTTTCCGGCAGGATTGCGACCAGTCGGCCGTCCGGCCCCTGGGTCCTGGCGGCCAAGTCTTCCATGCGTTTCTTTTCCCAATCGACCCCGTAGACGGGATACTGATGCCAGCCCATGAAGGGTGTGATGGTGTTCATCTGAGCCTGGAGTTCGGCCATTCGGGTGACGTGGGCCACGGCTGCAGGGAAGTCACAAGCTCTCTTGGCCCTTTCCAGTGCCACGTACGCGCGAAGATTGTCGTAGATGAGGCGTTCGAGTTGAAGGTGCGACCTGTCGCTTTCGGATTGCACCGCCGATTCGGCCGCGGAGATGTGCTTGTCGAGGGTGGCCATGAGGGCGTTGGTGTAGATTGCCGGCAGAATCACGTCCTCGTGACCGTGCAGCGGCGAGGTGTCGAATGCGTTTTCCAGGGCTGCGTAGTAGGCCTTCATCGGTTCGGCGGCGGCACCGAACCACTTGTTGAAGAAATCATCCAGGATGGCGTCCACGTCGGCCCGGACGTCCCATTCCAGGCGGGCGCGGACAAGCCTCGTTGTGAGCCCGCTCATGGCCCAGTCCGCTTCATCCTGGTCGTGGAAGCCGAGAACACCCCACTGCTTCAACAGCGGGATGTTCCGCCGAATCCGGTGGACCATGGGGGTCAGGGTGGCCTTGTTGACGAGCATCGTGTAGTTATAGTTATAGATCCACACCTTGTCCGAGAGTTCACACCACCGGCGGATCATCTGCCCCTGCCGTTTCATCTGCCAGCACTCGGGGTCGTCATACGCGTGAATTGTGCAGGCCATGATGTTGGCGAACATGACGGTCAGGTTCTTGTTCGGATTGAAGTCGACGCCCGGCGGCATTTCGGGGGGGATGTCGCGGTTGGCGTAGCCGTTGGTGGAGATGCAGTGGTCGGGGAACTCCCGGTTGACGTCGGTCAGAATGCGGTTGATGAAGTAGAACCACTCGTTGCTCGCCGAGGCCTCAGGGACGGGGTCGCGATCATTTGCCCCGTATCCGTCGAAGCGGTTGGCGATTTTCGCGCACCTGTCGCACCAGCATCGCGGGTTGCCGTCATCGGGCGCAAAATCGGTTACTCGCTTGCCTTCGCGAGCACGGTCTTTGATCCGCCGGACGAAGTGCCGGATCATCTCCTCGCTGGTTGTGCAGGGGTGGTGGCGATTTCTCTGCCCGCCCTGCTCCAGTGCAAACCATTCCGGATGGGCATCGAACTGCCCGTCGGGAAGCAAGTCGCGAATGGAGCTGTCGCCGGGAATACCGAAGCAGTCCTCCATGTGGGGGTTCATCTTGTTGTGGATCTTCCACTCGGCGCATTCCTCACGCATCTTCCCGCGGGCGTGCTCCCAGAAGTTACGCATGACGAAGTCGGGCTGTTGCCGGATGTCCATCGAACCGACGGCAATGGTCGGCATTCGAGGAACAACCTCGCCCATTTCGCCGGGCATGAACCAGCGGACGCCCAGCCGGTGAAGGAGCTCGATCACCGCGTATCGCGTTCCCAGATAAGGCACGGCGTCGTTGCCCGCCAGGATCAGCCGATTGCCACGGGTCTGGATGATGAAGCCTTCCTCCTGATAGCGGCGTGTTTGTCCTTTGGGAATATCCAGGTCGGGCATGGCGTCGGTCAGCCGGCTCCGCCCGACCAGAATCAGAATCCCATCGGTCCGGTCATCATCAGTCTTGATCGGGAGTCTGGCACCGGTGATCTTCTCGATGTAGTTCTGCAGCTCGGCGGCAGCGACTCGGGCGTTGTCGGCGGGCGAGGCGGCAAGGATGATGGTTGCCGCGGGCTGCCCCTCGCTGACGAGTGTGAGCTTTCCGCCCGCGGCCTCATCGCCATTGGCCGACCAGGCCGGCATCTGCGTCGCGAGAAGAAGTGCCAGACTTACAGCCCGGAGAGGCACGGGATACGGTCGCATGTTGGCTGCCCTCATCATTGCGTCCCACAAAGGGGACCCGGCGGATCCTGGAATCACCATCAGTCTACAAGCAAGTAGTCGGTGATATCGAGCCTCAGTCGAGCCTGGGGAACGCCGTCTTTGATCTCGACGCCCAAGCCAATTGACGACTGATCCTCCAGCCGCCCATGGAAGACACCTGCCTGCCGCAGGCTGCGGACTGATCGAACTTCCCTGGCACCCGGAAACTGAAGGACAAGCTCGTCCACAGGCTGCTGACGCCAGTTGATCAGCAGCACGATCGCACCATCCGGACCGGTCATGTATTGAGCTTCAACAAGCGGGTCGGACGCCGTAACGGTAGGTACGACCCCGGACCATCGAACCGGCGCGGTGACGAAGTCGCGAAGAGCGCTGGGGAACCTCGTGGGCAGGATCTGGGGCGGCAGGACCATGGCGGGCTTGAGGAAGGCCAGACCCGCCAAAGCCCCGACGCAGATCGTTTGGCCCTGGCCATAGCGGCTGGTCACGGCTCCCGGCTGATCGTCGCTCTGGTAGCGACCTGTGACGGCAGCGGATGACAGCGGTTGGAAGACCTCTCGATAGCAGACGGCTTCGATGGTCAGTTCCTCTGATGAAGAGCCTGCGGTTTTCACTTTCAGCCGGTCCAGAACCGGCGTTTTCGGGAGCCAGACCTTCGGGTCGATCTGTCGCTCCCGTCGTGTCAACGTGTGCCCGTTAAGGCCGTACATCTCATGCAGCGTCGTTAGCGGCCGGCGGTACTCGTCAAGCAGTCCGCACCCGGCCGTGGCATACAGGATCCCTCCCGAGTGAACCCATTTCTTGAGCGGCTCCACGGCCTTGGCCAGCATTTCAGCCCCGACGATGTACAGCACGCGATAAGGCTCAAGCATGCCTTCAGCGATGTCCACATCAGTGATCAGGTCGACGGGTACCTGAGCCTGACGCAGTGCCAGCCAAAGGGCTTTGCGCTCGTAGTTGTTGACGTTGTGCCTGGCCGTGGTCAGGTCGCCCGCACCGCCGATATCCTCGGTGTCCCACGTGTCGGCCGCACGGGAAAGCATGATTGCCACTTTCGCCGGTTGCGGCATGGCCGAATGAAGGCGATGCTCAACCGCGCCCACCTCGCGGATCACGTCGTGGATGGCCTGGTACATGGGCGGGGCGTCCATCAGGTCGATGTAGTCCCACGTGGTCAACACCTGATCCTCGGTGTGGAAATGATTCAGGATCTTGACGCCGTGAGCCAGGGCCAGCGTGTTCATGCGGCGGAAATGGTCCGGCGTCTGGCCCTGGAAGGGCATGACATAGAACTGTATCGGCGCGCGGTGGTAAGAACCGGCCAGGCGCAACGCATCGAGCAGAAAGCCGTACGTTTGCGGCGTCGGATCGGCGATGAACCACCACCAATCCTCGGTCCAGCACATGGTCAAGGCTCCGGAACGAAACGGGTCGATCCAGTGCCGCACGTCGGGCCAGCCTGAACCGGCAGGGGTGAAGTTCGCTCCTGCCAGCACACGCTGACCGGGATGCTGGGCCTCAATCGCAAGCCTGCGACGGGCCAGTTGCTCATGCCAGAGGCGATATCGAAAGTTGGCCGACTCGTAGAAATGCCGGGTGTTGTCATGCAGCGGTGGCAGCAGGCGAACGAGTTGCCACTGCTCGTCCTGGGTCAGAGCGCCGGCTCGCGCGAGTGACTCGCCGCTCATCAGGTCCAGCGGATTGAAACCTCGCTTCCTGAGATCATCGCGAAACAGGGCATCCTGCTTTCCCTGAGGCAGCTCGATGCTCAACTGGATCTCGTCGCCGAGGTTTGCTTCGATCGTTCCGGGCGGATAGTCGTTGTAGCCCAGAACTCGGAGAATCTGCGGACGCCCCGTCGTTCTGAAGACGATCTGTGTGGGCAGGCGTCCAAACTGCGTGAAACCCTGGATCGCGCCGAGCTGCCAGTCAAGAGCCTCCTGGAGTGTGTATATCTGCTGCGGCTGGTTCTCGCGGGTCGGTATCAGGAGCCCCAGCGTCGGCAGGAGCGGCGGTTCGAGGTTCCATGTGCCAAAGCCCAACCGCCATGGATAGTCTCGCGGCCCCTGCTGCTTGATCTCGGGTTTGTCGATCTCGATCCGGCGGACAACCGCGAGTTTCCGTCCACGGGCCACCTCCGCGGTCAGATGGAGTCCGTCAGCGGGAGGCGAAGTCAGCACGCCGCACAGAACCGGCGATAGATAGTTCATGGAGCTTCGTGCTCCGCGCAGCGTCATGTATCGGCCCAGGTCAACCCAGGGTGAGCTTTGACCGGGACGCAGCCATTGATCGAGCGGGATGTCGCTCCGTGCGTGCTCGCCGTCTGCGGCGAGGTAAAACGTCTTGCCCTTCCAGTCGAAGGGCTCCTGGTCGTTCGGAACGATATTCACACGCACCACGAGCCTGGATTCATCCGGCCTCGTGCTGGTGAAACGCACGAACACCTTATCCGGGCCGACCAGTTCCGCGCCTGAAACCACGGCTGCCGAGAGGAACAACGCCGTACCTGAGAAAAACTTGTGGCCCATCACGCTGTCCTGACCATCGTCCCATCAAGTGGCCGGCAGAAGTTGACCATCATCGCTCTCACATATCAACTCCATCCGGAGGTTCAGATTTCACCTCTGGCCGCTGATTCTTGCCGGGGATGATGTTGGCGGCGAGGCCTTCTGCCGTTTGGTCCTGCGATTTCCCATGACGACAAGCGGGGCCTTGGAGATGCCGCCGCGCCAGAGGTCGTACTTGGGATCGGCGTAACGTTTGAAGAACGCCTCCAGACGCTGCCGCAACTGACGCTGCACACCGGCCTGGCCCGGTTCGTCGATCAGATTGTGCTTCTCGCCGGGATCGCTTGCCAGGTCGTAGAGTTCATCAGGCCCGTTCGGAAACCGGAGCGTGAGCTTCCATCGGTCCGTACGGATCATGCGGGAGTTCTCGTACTCATAGAAGACCTCGTTGTTCCACGGGACCTTGTCGCCGCGAAGTACGGGGGAGTAGTCATGGCCGGGAGACTCGGGAGACTTGGCCATGCGATCGGCCAGCCCGAGGTAGCTCAGCAGCGTCGGCATGAAGTCATAATTGGACACCAGGATGTCGCTGGTTCCGCCCGCCGGGATGCGTTTCGGCTGGCGCCAGATCAGGGGGATGTGCAATGCCGAATCGAACGTGTGCAGGGGGCGGCCGTGGTCGGCCATGCCCCACACGCCGTTGTGCCCGCCGGCCAGACCCTGGTCAGCGGCAAACACGACCAACGTGTTCTCGTCCAGGCCCAGCCGTTTGAGGGTCGCCATGACCTCGCCCACGCCGTCATCAACACCGCTGACCTCCGCGCTGTATCGGCGCATGGCAGTGAGATTACCGACGAACTGGCGGTTTGACCTGAGCCACGCATGGACAGGCTCACGAGGGAAACAGGGCAACTCTTTGTCGGCATAGTAGGAGACATGACGGTTGCGGCCGGGTTCTTTCAGCCAACTGCCCAGCCCGTAAGGTCCATTGTACGGCAGGTAGAGGAAGAACGACCGGTCCTTGTTCTGCTCGATGAACCGGACGGCGTGTCGGGTCCAGAAATCCATCAGGTAGGTCGGCTCCTTGCGGACGGCGCCGTTCTCGATGACGTCGGCGTTATAGAACGTCGACGTATGACCTCCGGGCTTGGTGACCCAGTATGTGAATCCATCCTGCGGATACAGGCAGTCGCCCAGATGCCACTTGCCGGCCAGGCCGCACGTGTAGCCCGCCTCGCCGAGAATCTTGGGGAGCGTGCGGAACTCGCTCAGCATGTAATGGGCACTGGGCCCCGACAGAGATCCGGTGCCCAGGTACGAGTGTACGCCGTGCTGCGAGGGCATCAGACCCGTCAGATACGTGGCCCGGGTCGGCGAGCACACGGCGTTGGAGCTGAAGCAGCGGCCAAAGCGCATGCCCTCGGCCGCCAGCCGGTCGATATTGGGTGTGCGGATGTCCTTGTTGCCATAACAGCCCAATGTCCAGGCACTATGATTGTCCGTCAGGATGAAGACGACATTGGGCCGACGACCGGCGTCCGTGGCAAATGTCTCGCTGCCCGTTAACAGGACGCCGCACATGACCACTTGAGTGAGTGTTCGCATCCGTATCCGCCCTCTTGCTCTCCGGGTTGTTGCCAAGGTCGCAACCGGCCGGATCGGTCGCGGTCGCTGGTGATTCTAAGCTACCCGGGGCTGTTGTGCAGCCGTAGCCTGTCAGGTCCTCATTTCTGAGAACGGAGTCCTCAATAGACCCCGGCGTTGCATACGGCAACGCCGGGGAATGCAGAATTGTGAATGTGGAATGGAGAATGGGCCATGCTCTGCCTCCGCTGGTCCCGGATTTCCATCCGGGACCCCTTAATCGGGGGACACCATACTTATTTCGCTGCTCACCTTGGTTTCCGGCATGGCCTGTAGCGTAAGAACGCGGTTGAGCCATCATGAACAGACCTTGACTTCAGAGCAGACAATAGGTATGGTGTCCCCCAGTCGATTGGTGTCCCCCAGTCGATACTGGCTGGCAACCCTATACCGGACTTAATACTGAAATTGTCCTAAGAGAGGGGCCGGGTAAAGCTCCAAGCGAGAGATGGCGGGAAGAATTCCAAAATGGTGGCGGTACCCGTGGCGGTACCCGCTGAGCCTGGACACCGACGAGGTGTTTAATCCGCAGATTTCGCTTGCCGGAAAAGCAGGGGGCAATCCGTGCCGCGGTGTTCGGTCAAAACCGATGGCAAGACAATGGCAAGTGACTGTCGGCGATCATGCGATCGATAGTGGTCCCGAATAACTGGCATGCAGCTGAAGATCGCACGTGCCAGTACTCAAAACTGTGGCAAAGAGGTATCGAATGGACCGATGGCGTCGCACCATGCGGAGACCATTATGGTATGCGTACCGCCACATCATGAAAAAGCAGGCTCGCGACAACATCCAGCAGCAGGCAAAACCAGATTATTCGGTCGCGTCTGGCGTATCGTCGGAGAATCAGAGCAGAAAGAGCCAAGATCGCGGTCAGGAGGCATGTTGCCGCGGCTACTTCAGCAGCGTATGACCAAAAGACTGTGCTGGGCGTTATGTTGCTGATGCGAGGCTTGAATACACAAGATAGTATTCCGAGCGTTCCCGCTCCTATGGAGGAAACCAGGATTCCCAGGCGGACAAGCCTGTATGCAGGTGGAACGACAGGCGGCCTCGGCGTAACCGACTCCGCTATTGGTGTTCCGCATTCAGGGCACTTGCCGTCCGGCAACAGCCCGCGCAAATTGTACCCGCACGCGCTGCATACGATGTCATGATCGATGTATCCCATAAGACTATTCTATCGCTAGCTGCCACAGGAGTGTCGCCGATCACTCAAAACCGGCCAGTAATTATCACTTGAAAACCGGCCATCTTGAGGAGCCGGTGGTTCGTCGTAAAGGCTTTTCTCGCCCATGGTGGGCGGGAGGCCGTGATGGCGAATCATCTCAAGATGGCGGAACAACAGGCGATATTGGTGCTTCGGGGGCGGGGGTGGTCGCATCGGCGGATTGCCCGCGAGTTGGGGATCCACCGGGAGACCGTTGCCCGGTATCTGAAACTGGCCCGGGAGGCGCCGCCTCCTGAATCACCCGGACCCGAGGCAAACCCGGCCAAAGTGATTACCGGGTCGGGCGGCGGGGCAGATCCAAAACCAACCAAAGTGATTGCCGGGGAGCCTTTGAGCCGAAGCCGGTGCGAACTCTTCCGGCAGGTCATTCTGGGGAAGCTGGATCATGGGCTCTCGGCCCAGCGGATCTGGCAGGACCTGCGGGACGAACACGGTTTCTCGGATAGCGTAAGAACGCGGTTGAGCCATCATGACGTTGAAACAGGGACGTAGCTGGTTTTTTAGGAGCCGTCGGCCCCTCAACAGAGCTCGGGGCAAGCATTCAGCGATCAGCTATCAGCAGCCAGAGGGGTGGTGTTTCACCGCAGTGGACGCAGCGGCTCGCGGAGGTGCGTGCGAGCGTTCGGTCTTGTTCTTGTGACTTCTCGCGTTTTTTGTGGCGGTCCCCGGCCCACAGTTTTTGAGTGCCCGCAGATTACGCAGATTGGACGTTGAAACAGGGACGTAGCTAGTTTTTTAGGAGCCGTCGGCCCCTCAACAGAGCTCGGGGCAAGCATTCAGCGATCAGCTATCAGCAGTCAAAGGGGTGGTATTTCACCGCAGTGGACGCAGCGGCTCGCGGAGGTGCGTGCGAATGTTCGGCCTTGTTCTTGCGACTTCTCGCGTTTTTTGTGGCGGTCCCCGGCCCACAGTTTTTGAGTGCCCGCAGATTACGCAGAGTGACGCGGATAAACCCCAGCGTTGCATACGGCAACGCCGGGGAATGCGGAATTGGGGATGCAGAATTGAGAATGGGCCGTGTTCTGCAGTCGCTCATGAACCTTGCCATCGACGAAGTCCGGAAACAGCGGTGATTGGGCGCAAAACACCCGATCCAGACATGCTTCTCTGCACGCCTGCGGGGGTTCTCATGCAACTGGGGGGTAGAGACATGATACACTGCAAGAGCCGTCCGCCGAACCACCCTTGCGCGATTCACTCATTGAACTCGCGTGGGCGACTTACCGAGGAGCAAAAGGCCGTCTCGTCGCTCAGAGCCGAGCGGTGCTCTCCCGGCACACGGTCGAGGAAGAGCACGAAGTCGAGCTGTCGGTCGGGCATTCCGCGCTGCACGGCGAAGTTGCGGGCGATTTCCAGGGCCGGAAGCGTGTCACGGCCCATGACCCTCACCAACTCGAAATGGATCAGCCCTTCGTATGCCCGGTAGACCAGTTCCGTGCATACCAGCTTGTCCGCCGAGAAGAAATCGAACTCGAAATCGTACGGCTTGCCCACGTGAGCGAAGGCTTTGGCGATCGCCTGTGCTTTCTGGGAGTCATCCAGCCGTGGACGCAGGACGGCGACATAATCGGCGTGCAAGGACTCGGTCAACGAGTTGACAATGACTCCTTCACTGACGGATTCGATGACGGTGTGAGGCTGGCCGTCCGCGGCCATCGCCAGATACCTCGTCAGATGCTCGCGGATCATGGGATCGTCGCTGGTGTACGCGTTCCCTTCGCGCCGGATCAATCCGAGGCCTTCGAGATCTTCGGCTCTTCCCACGTACAGGGCGGCGTGCGGCCAGAATCCGGGAAGAAAGGCGTTGGACAGGAACCAGTTGCGTCGTTCCAGCAGGATGTCACCCGGCCGGAGTTGCTCCTGGATCGCAAGTATTTGTTCGCGGCCGATCAGCGGCTCCCACTGGGCCAGGCGTGTGTCGCCGATCCAGGTCGAGACGACCGACTGCGCCGCATACGCGGGCGTGTAGCTGTCCTGACGAACGCGAGCCAGAATCTGCTCGAAGCGGGCCCCGGCGCGATCCAGGGCGCTGCGACGTATCTGCCCGGCTGAGCGGTCGATCAACCTCTCGATCCAGACCCAGTCTTCCGCAGGCCACACGTCGCCGGACGCCCACGTTTCACGATGAGTCTCGAAGTAAGCTCCCATCTCCGCCAGGGCCTGAGCATTCTGCCCGCTGAAAACACTCTCGCGGATGCGGTCGAGCATACCGGCCGGGATCCCGGCCGGCGGGTCGGCCTCGTTCAGCTTGCGGCGGGCGGGCTGATCGTCGCCGTAAACGGAAACCAAGCGACGGTCGGCGTCGAACAAGCCGGTCCCTGCCGCATAGCCCAGTAGCATGCAGCGGGCTCGTAAGGCCGGATCACGCACGGACTGAAAGCCCGCATAAGTCGCCACCATTCGGAGCAGGGCGGCCCGATAGCTCAGGTAGCTCATGAACTGGCGGCGCAACTGATCCTCCTCATCGGGGGTGAAGTACTGCCGGTTGTCGGCGGCACGCTGTTGCTGCAACTGCGATTGCAGTGCCGATCCTTTGGTGATCAGATCGTCAAGGCCTGCGACCACAATCCTGAGCCGATCGAGATCGCTGCGTGCTTGCGATTCCAGCTCAGCCGGACTGAGGTTTGCCAGGAGAGACGGTAGCGGCTCAAAAAGCGGGGGCGACGGTGCGGTGACGCGCCCGGCATAGAATGCGGCCAGAACCAGGAGTGCCTGCCCGACCAGCAGCCACGCGATCTTCACCGTCGGCGGCACGCGTGCGGCCGACAGGTGGATGCCCCGCAGCCAGAGGACAACCGAACCCAAGGTGGCCATGCCGGCGGCCAAGGCCGTCATCCAGATGTGCAGGGGGGCGACATCCGCGAGGAGGTGTCTGCGCAGCCCCATGACCGCGAGCAGCAGGGAGGTCAGCAGCGCGCAGGCGATGGTCACGCGCGCAAGCCCGCGGCGATCGGGTGGGGCCGCCATTCGCAGCCAGATGATGTGCGTCGAATGGCAGGCTGCGATCATGGACAGCCACCACACCCGCCAGATCAGCGGGTGCATCTTCCATGACGTCCAGACCAACACAAGATAGCACGTCTGAGACAGAACAATGGTCGCCACACTGATGGCCGCAATCCATGGGTAGCGGGAAGCACCGCGGGCCTGCAAGCCGGCCAGCCAGCCACCGATGGCCAAGCCAACCAGCGTGAGTGCGATTTGCCATCGGGGATCGTGCAACGAGTGAAGACGATCCCACCGGAGGATCGCGCCCGCGACAACCATGACGCCAAGCGCTGTCAGGCAGAGACGGACAAAGAACCGCAAGATGCGGCATGCCGCGGATGGGCCGGTTACCGAGGTCATTCGATCCTCACAGGTCTGGAGGAAACCGAAACGGCATGGTATCCGCTGAATCGGAGCCACTCAACATGGAAGCATGTGGTGCCGGTGAAACAGATGCCTTTCCAGCCGCATCTCCTGTTGACCGGTTTGATGGAGATCAGTTCATCGGGAACGACGGCTCGGAAGCAGGATCAAGGCCGTCAGCGACAGAGCCAGCGACTCAACCATCCCGGCTCCGCAACGGCCGACGACGGGGATTGTGGTGTTGTCGTCGGGGGGAGAGGTTCCGTCATCGCCGGGATCGGTCGTGCCGCTATCGTCCGGAGGTTCGCTTCCTCCATCATCGGGAGGGTCAGTGCCGCCATCGTCCGGGGGAGTGGTTCCACCGTCGTCAGGCGGTGTTGTTCCGCCGCCATCGGGAGGTGGACTCCCGCTGACCGTCACAATGAAATTGGGGCCAAGGATGGCATCGATATCCGTGAAGGTGTCGTCGCCTACGCTGGCGTTGATGAGGTTCAGCGTATAGGTGCCGGCCGGTGCGGCCGGATCAACGGTCAGGTGAACGGTTGCCAGCACAGTCACGGTCGCAGGACCGATATAGTCAGCGACCGGCAACGAGCCGATCGGGGCCGGGCCGACCGGGTCAAGCCCCATCGAATCGATCGACAAACCCCACGACGCGTCCCACTCGGCGGCGTTGTAGGTTCCGCCGCTGATATCAAGAACGTTTGCCGTTCCAGCCGCAAACTGTGCCTGGGCCGCGACAACAAGGGTGTCCTGGATGTCCAGGCGTATGTCCACGCTAAAAGTGCCGCCGGGGGCGACGGTCACGGATGGAGTGCTTCCTCCGGCAGTCACCAGGGACATGGTCACGGCGCCCGGGGCCGGGCTGTGAAGGCCGGCCAGCAGCAGGACAACCGACAGACCCTGCAAACGGTTGTTCATAGTTGCCTCTCCGTTCCGGTGTGCCGACTCCTTATGGGACGGCCCGGCGACCTGCGTCCTGCCCGCCAAGGCTGCCTGCGGATAAACCGGGCGTTCTCTGCAAGAGCGGCGCCTACCAGCGACTACATCGTCGTAATACCAGCTCGGATTGAGATTCCGGGGAGGACCACCAGTGGCCGAGGGTCCGGATAGGGCCGCGAATCGCGGGTCGGTCCTCGGGGGTCGGGAAATCACACGGCCAGGGCTTCATCCAGGGTCTTGTAGACGTCGAAGAGTTGCGTCATGCGGGCCACCTCAAGCAGTTCGAGAATCCTCGGCTGAAGCCCGACCAGTTGGACCCGGCAATCGCGAAGGCGGCATCGCTGGTGCGCGGCAATGATCGCCCCCAGGCCCACGGAACTCATGAACTCCAGATCGGACAGATCGAGGATCAGGCGTTTGATCGGGAGGTCCGCCAGCTCGTACAGTTGATCCTGCAGATCGGCGGAAAGATCCATGCCGGCGGACCCGGATAGCTTCGCGACGGCACAGTCCCCCCGTTGCTCGACCGTGATGCGGAACGCTTCACCCGGGTCAGGAAGGCTCGACATCAGAGTTTCTCCTTGACCAGTTGAACCTCGTTCCCCTCCTGACTGTAAGTGACTTCGTCGAGGTAGGCTCGCATGAGCATGATACCCCGGCCGCACGGCAGGCACACGCGGTCGGGTGACGTCGGATCCGGGACCCTGGCCGGATCGAAACCCGAACCCTCATCGCGAACCCGCACGATCACACGCTCCGGACCGACGTCATAGCTCACGATAATTCGTTTGCTCTCGTCGCCGCGATTCCCGTGTTTGAAGGCGTTGACCATCGCCTCCTCGAGTGCCAGGCGAATGCCGAAAACGCAGCGCGGGGCGTAGCCCATGGCCTCAACCTGCCGGATAATGCGCTCCTCGACCTTGCGCGCGGCGGTGAGGTTGTTGGGAATAATCACTCGAAAAGGCAACGCCTCGGAATGCGACGGCATGTCGGTTGCGCCCCGTTTCAAGTCACGACCTTAATCGCGGCTTCCACATTGTTCTCGATCCGGAACACCTTGTTGAGTCGGGTGATCTTGAAAACCTCGAAGATTGGCGGGTGAATGCCGGCCAGTGCGAGCCGCCCGCTCCGTTGGTCCACCTGCCGATTCAGGCTGATCAGTTCGCTGAGGGCCCGGCTGGACAGATACTCCACCGCCGCAAAGTCCAGCACCATTTTGGGGGGGCGCTCGGCCAGCGCCAGCTCCTGCAGCCGCCCGCCGATCCGCTGAATCTGCAGCTCGTCAATGATTTTCCGGTCGCGGAACCGGACCAGAATGACTTCGTCTTGTTTGTTTATATCGAGTTCGTCCAAGGTGTCGGGCATCCTCATCAGCTCCCGGATCGGCCAGAGTAACGGGCAACCTTCGTTGTCCTTTGGATTAGAGTCGGCTCCACTCCAGATGTCAACGTGTCGTATCTCCCTCATTGACAGGAACTTCGAGAGTTTCCGGCCTGCAACGGCCCTGTGCGCGGTGCCCTTTGAGTCCGCGGAGCATCAGGCGGCCAGTTGCCATGGCCGTCCGCGTGGGGGGGGAGTCTGGCCCTGGGGCCCGGCAATTCCTATCATAGGTGATGCACGCTTGTGCGGGCCTGCCCGACCGTTTGGGCAGGTTGCCGGAGGGGCGTGTCGCTGGGGGACCGTGTGTTACGTTCGCGGATGATTGTCGGGGCCTTGCTCGCGTACCTGCTGATTGGGGCCACACCGGCGCTGGCCTGGGGGCCGGCAACCCACATGAAACTGGGCAGCGACCTGTTGGGCCAGCTCGGGGTCCTTCCGGCGGTCGTCGCCGCTCTGCTGGCGAGGTGCCGCCGCGATTATCTCTTCGGCAACTTGGCCGCGGACATGGTCATCGCCAAGCGATTGAGCCGGGTCAGGCAATTCTGCCATCATTGGGCAACCGGCTTCGCAATCCTTGAGGATGCCTCGACGGATGCCAGCCGGGCGTTCGCGCTCGGTTATCTCTCGCATCTGGCGGCGGACACGGTTGCCCATAACAAGTTCATTCCTCGCCAGATGACGCTGACGCGCTCGACCCTGGCGTTCGGTCATCTGTACTGGGAACTTCGCGCCGACTCGACGATCGGCCCGCATCATTGGGACCAGTTGCGCCTGGTACTTCATCAGGTGTTCGCCGAGCACGAGCGCAGCCTGCATTCGAGATTCACGGATACCTTTCTGCCGTTCTCGATCAACTGGCGGCTGTTCTATCGACTGAATCGTTTCATGAGCCGGCGGCTCTGGCGGCGGGCGTTGGACCGGATGTACGATATGTCCCGATGGAATCTCTCCGATCAGTTGATGCGCGAATACCGAGCGGAGTGTCTGCAGCGCATGATTGACGTGGTTTCCAACCAGCATCGCGCGGCCGTGCTGCACGAGGACCCGAATGGAAACATCGCCCTGGCCTACAGCAGGGCCCAGCGCCGTCAGCTTCGCCAGATGGCGCGGTGCGGACTGATTTCGCCGCACATCATGTATGAGGCCGCCGTCAGTCATGCGCCGGTGGCAACCGGCGGTGCTCATCGCCGGCTGGTTGAGCGGTGATGCCGGGACGGCCCGACTCGCGTCCGGCTCGCTCGGTCTGTTCCATTGCCCATGACGGCACTCCGCCGAAGAGAGTGCTCGTCAGTGGGTGCTACCGTCAGGAGTCATTCATGGTCCGACGTTATTGGCTCGCGGGGATAGCTGCTGTTCTATCTGTATGCGCCGCCGCCGCGGCAGAGGAAAGGCTCGACCATGGCCTGGTGGCCCTGAAAACGGCCGACGGGAAAGTCTATCTCGGCTGGCGATTGCGAGCCGACGATCCGAAGGATGTTGCCTTCAACGTCTATCGCCAGAGCAGCAGCGACCAGACGGCGACCAGGCTGACCGCCAGGCCCGTTGGCGACTGCACCAACTATGTCGACGGCGATCCCCCGGTCGATGCGAAGTACTTCATACGATCGGTCACGGCAGGCACCGAGGGTGAGGCCTCACCCCCGGTTGCGGTGACGGACACGTCCGGCGTGGCATCCTGCGTACGCATCAAACTGCGGGGCGACTATGGTTTCCAGAAATGCGCCTTGGCCGACCTCGACGGCGACGGGCGGCTGGACTTCATCATCAAGCAGCCCGATTTCAATACCGATCCATACCAGCACCCGGGTTACTGGAAGAAGAGCGAAGACACCTACAAGATCGAGGCCTACAACCACGACGGGCGGTTCATGTGGCGACACGACATGGGCTGGTCGATCGAGGAAGGTGTGTGGTACTCTCCTTATCTCGCTTATGACCTCGACGGTGACGGCAGGGCGGAGGTTTACGCCAAGGCGGGGGAGGGCGATCCCCGTGACGAGAAAGGCCTGGTCACCAGCGGCCCGGAGTGGCTGGTCAAGATCGACGGCCTGACCGGCAAGGTCACACGCAGATTGCCCTGGCCCGATCGCAGCGGATATGCCAGCTACAATTACTGGAGCCGCAACATGCTGGCGGTGGCTTATCTCGACGGGAGAGAGCCGGCGCTGGTTGTGCAGCGCGGTACCTACGACGTGATCAAAGTTGAAGCCTACGATTCCGAGCTGCGGCTCATCTGGCGCTGGGACTCACGTAGCGAGAAGGCAAGATATAACGGCAGCGGCTCACACGGTACCCGTGTTGCGGACGTCGATGGCGACGGGCGCGATGAACTGGTCCTCGGTTCGTCGGTCCTCGATGACAACGGCCGGGGCCTGTGGGTGAACCCGATGAGTCATCCCAGGAGCTCGCATCCCGACGTCTGCTCGGTTGGCGACATTGATCCGGACCGACCCGGGCTAGAAATCTTCTACGGCTACGAGGTCGATCAGCCCAGGAACGGCGTCTGCCTGGTCGATGCGGCCACCGGACGGATTCTATGGGGGTTCGACGGGCCCACCTACCACGTGCACGGCTTTGGAATGGTCGCGGACATCACCGCCGCACACCCGGGCCAGGAGTGCTACGCGGGCGAGAAAGAGCATGGCCAGTACTTCCTGTACACCGCCAAGGGTGACCGGATCGGCAGCGAGAAGATCGACAGCCTTTCTCCGCGAGCCATCTGGTGGGACGGCGATGCCCAAAAAGAGTTGATCCTCTCCGGCAGAATCCAGCAGTACCGCGGGCAGGTCTATGAGCCCGTCGAAGGCTCGCCCGTTGCCATCGCCGATTGCCTCGGCGATTGGCGGGAGGAGGTCGTCACCAGCGTGCCCGGCGAACTGCGCATCTACACGACCACCATCCCGGCCAATACCCGGCGCACTTGCCTGATGCAGGACCGCCAGTACAGGCTCGGCGTGGCTGCCGTGTCGATGGGCTACTTCTATTGGCCGCAGTTATCGCTTGCCGGCGCGCCTCGGTTCTCGGAAGCCCGAAAAGCTCATTGATCCGCCGTTGCCGCCCCGATGCCGGCGCTTGACGATGAGACCGAAGCCTCTACATTACCACCGGGAGTGGTCATGATGCCTGTCTACGATGTTCACACCCACGTGGGCCTGGATCTGGGTTTCTTCCTTCGGGGGTGGAGGCCCTACGCCGCCTGGGCGCGCGACCTGGTCGAGCACATGGACGCCCACGGAATCGATCGGGCGGTCTGCTTTCCGTTCACCTTTCCGTCGGCCTTTAATGCGGTTGCATTCGCGGATCAGGGGCGAGTGGAGCTGCTGCCGGGTCGCGTGCCGTTCGACCGCGAGAACGACATGCTCATTCGCGAGATTGACGCCCTCGGGGTCCGCAACCGCCTGCATCCGCTGGCGATGATTGACCCTTCTCGCTGTGTGAATGAGCAACTGCGGAACCTGGACCGTCTGGCCGGGCCGATTTCAGGGCTCAAGCTGCAGTCGACCATCATCGAGTCGCCGGTGCGCAATCTGCTGACGACCGGCCGCGGTCTTCTGGAATTTGCGGCCGATCGGCAGTTGCCCGTCCTTCTTCACGCCACCATCTGGGAGCAGGCCCCGCATGCACAAGTTGACGATTGCCTGGCTGTGGCGGAGGCGTTTCCGTCCATCCGCTTCGACCTGGCTCACTCGCTGGCCTTCCACGCCGGCCACCTGCGGCGTGCGTCGCAGATACCCAATGTCTGGGTCGACTGCGCCGCACTACTGGCTCAATGCCGGTTGGTTCGCGATGGTTCGCCGATCGTCGCCGCCCCGGCCGACAGGCTGGACGCCGACTATGCCCGACCTGCGCAAGTGCTTGAGGCGATTCATGCCATTCTCGGCGATCACTATCTGTGGGGCTCGGACAATCCGTACATGAGCTGGTGTGATGATCATCTTCGTCTGTTGTACTCCTATGCCGACGAGGCCGCGGTGCTCAAGATGCTGCCTGAGCGTGTTCGGGCGGACATGTGCAGCACCGGTCCGGAGGCATGGTTGTTCGGGCGGAAAGGAAACACACTGTGATCACCTTGAAAGGCCGCGCGGCACTGGTGACCGGCTCGACCAAGGGAGTGGGGCGTGCGATTGCGATCGCCATGGCAGAAGCAGGCGCGGACGTGGTCATTCACGGTCGGGCCATGAGCGACGAAGTCCGTGAGACGATGGAGCAGTGCAGCCGGCATGGGGTACAGGTCGCGTTTGCCGCGGGAGATCTCTCAGGGGCCACCGAAGCGGCGGTGAACGCGGTATTCAGGACCGCGACGGCCGCTCATCCGGGAATCGACATCCTGGTCAACAATGCCGGCCAATACTTTGACGTGCCGTATCTGGACATGGACGTTGAGCGGTTCGAGCGGACGATGCGCCTCAATGTGGCGTCGGGCTACTTTCTGACGCAGCGGTTTGTGCAGCGGTGGATCGAGCGGAAGACAGCCGGCCGCGTGCTTTTCATCGGCTCGATCAACGGCCGGTTGGCCGAGCCGCTCTCGACGGCCTACGACATTTCAAAAGGGGCGATCGAGATGATGGTTCGGACGCTGGCCGTCGAGCTGGCTCCTCGCGGTATCCGGGTCAATGGGTTGGCTCCAGGGCTGGTGCGATCCGCCTCGACGGCCTGGCTCCACAGCCAGCCGGCGAAAGCCGCGTGGATCGCCCGGCACACACCCGACGGTCAGATTCCTGACGCGGGCGTCTGCGGGCCCGGTGCCGTTTACCTGGTCAGCGATGCAGCCGAGCACGTCCATGGCCACATGCTGCTGATCGACGGCGGGATGAGTGTATGGCAGCAACCGGAGCCGCCGCAAGCCTGATCCGCACCATCCGGTCACGCCGTCGTGCTGGTGCGGCAGCGGGTTCTCAGCCGATCTGCTCCAGCCAACCCGGCTTGGGGAGGTCGCCGACCAGGGGGCCCACGTACTCGCGGAAGCTGTTGTGTACGTTGTTGCCCTCCTTGTTAATGTATTCGTCGGGGACGACTTTGGTGAACGGCGGTTCGTCCGGGGCCACCTCTTTCAGCCCAATCAGTTTGGTGCCCACGGCATAGGTCGTGCCCGGCAATCGAACCAAGGCCACGCTGCCGTCGTGGTCCTCGGACTGCAGCGAATAGCTGACCGCCATCTGCCCGACCAGACGAGCCTCCCAGGCGTCCACTTCGCTGTAGATCCCCGGGAAACTTCGTTGCAGGTAACCGAAGGTGTCGGCCCGGACGCGCTTGATCTTGCACCGGCTGCGGACCGTGCTCGCGAGGTAGTCGGCCAGCATGCCGGCTCCGGCGGAGATCTCCACGTTGCCGTGCGGATCGTAGCTGGGGGTCGCAGACTTGACCATCTCATGGATTTTCTGCGACCAGAGCTTGTGCTCGGCATCGACAATGCCTTCGGAGACCGCCACCACACAGCGTCCGAACCGCTCGTTGACCGCCGTGACGTCCTTGACGAACTGATCCATGTCGAACGGGCGCTCGGGGAGATAGACCAGGTGGGGGCCGTCATCCAGACGCCGCCGGGCGAGAATGCTGGATGCCGTGAGGAAGCCGGCGTTGCGACCCATGAGGATGTTGATTTTCACGCCCTGCAGGGCCCGGTTGTCCAAATCATCACCGATGAACGCCGAGGCGACGAATTTGGCCGCGCTGCCATAGCCCGGGCAGTGGTCGGTGACCAGCAGGTCGTTATCGATCGTCTTGGGTACGTGGAAGACCCGCAACTCGTAGTTGGCGTCCCGAGAGATGCGGTTGACGATCGCGGCGGTTTGAGCCGAATCGTTTCCGCCGATGTAAAAGAAGTACCGCACGTCCAGCTTGCGGAAGACCGTGAAGATCTGCTCGCAGTACGCCTCGTCCGGCTTGTCGCGGGTCGCACCCAGGGCGGCGGCCGGCGTCCTGGCCACCAGGTCCAGCATGTTCGTCGGCTGGCGGTCGAGGTCGTAGAATTGTTCGTTGATGATGCCGCGTACGCCGTGCCGGGCACCCAGCAGCCGGTCAATATGCGAGTGTTTGTGGCTCTCCTCGATGATGCCGACCAACGACTGATTGATGACGGCGGTGGGCCCGCCGGCCTGACCCACGACGGCATTGCCGCGCACTACACTCATGTTCGATATACCTCGCTTGCGATTGTCCTGAGTCCTCTGCTTCATCCGGGTGTTCAAAAAATCTGCCGGAGACTCATCCGGCAGCGGCAGGAGATTCTACCATGTGCGTTCGATGAATCCAGTGTCCACGCTGCCCTTCAGGAATTGAGCATGGCTGAAGATCTCGCGGTGAATCGAGATGGTTGTCTTGACCGGTTCGATGACGAATTCGTCCAGGCAGCGTCGCATGCAGGCAATGGCCTCAGCACGGCTTGCCTTGTGGACGATCAGCTTGGCGATCATGGAATCATAACGGGGGCTGATGGACATGCCCGCATGGGCATGGGTGTCCAGTCGCACGCCGAGACCGCCGGGAGGGCGGAACACTTCAATCCTTCCCGGGCAGGGGCGGAAGTCGGCGGCGGGGTCCTCGGCGTTGATCCGGCACTCGATGGCCACGCCCCTTTGGGTGATGTCTCTCTGCTTGAGCGAAAGCGTCTCGCCGGCGGCGACGCGAATCTGGAGTTGGACCAGGTCGTGTCCGGTGACCATCTCCGTCACCGGGTGTTCAACCTGGATTCGCGTGTTCATCTCGAGCAGGTAGAACTTCTTGTCGGTCGTCACGAGGAACTCGACCGTACCGGCGCCGTGATACTTGGCTGCCCGCGCCAGGCGGACCGCGGCCTTGCACAACTCCTCGCGGATGCGGTCGTTGATCGCCGGGCAGGGTGATTCCTCGACCAGTTTTTGATGCCGCCGCTGCAAGGTGCAATCCCGCTCGTAAAAGTGCAATACGTTGCCCGCGCGGTCGCCGATGATCTGGACCTCGACGTGCCGGCCGTTCTCGATGGCCTTTTCGAGGTAGACGGAGGCGTCCTTGAACGAAGCCTGGGCCTCGGAGCGAGCAGCGGGAAGGGCATGCCGCAGCGTCGCCTCATTGTGGACCAGCCGAATGCCCCGACCGCCGCCGCCGGCCGCGGCCTTGATCATCACCGGGTAGCCCGCGTGCGAGGCCCACTCGGCCGCATCATCATCGTTTTCCACCGGGCCTTCCGTCCAGGGAATATTGGGGACCTTGGATTTCTTAGCCAGCTTCTTGGCCTCGATCTTGTTACCCAGCAGACGCATGGATTCGGAACTGGGGCCGATGAACTCGATCTTGGAGTCGCGGCACGCATCTGCGAACTGCGGGTTTTCGGCGAGGAATCCGTAACCCGGATGGATGGCATCAACGTTGGCCACCTCGGCGGCCGCGATGATGCGGTCGATCTTCAGGTAGCTCTCGGCCGCAGGCGCGGGGCCGATGCAGATGGCTCGATCCGCCAGCTTGAGGTAGGAGAGGTGCTTGTCTTCTTCCGAAAAAACGCAGACGGTCTGGATGCCCATCTCCTTGCAGGCCCGGATGATCCTCAGGGCGATTTCGCCCCGGTTGGCTATCATGATGCGTGAAAACATGCTTGGTTCCGTTGCCGGGCAGTGAAGACTACTTCGGTCGCACCAGCATCAGCGGCTGGCCAAACTCCACGGCCTGCTGGTCCTGGACGAGGATCCTCTCGATGACCCCGGCCACCTCCGCCTTGATCTCGTTGAAGACCTTCATCGCCTCGATGATGCAGACGGGCGTATCCTGCCCGATTTCGCTGCCGACCCGCACGTAAGGCTCGGAGTCCGGGTCGGGCGCGTCGTAATACGTGCCTACCATCGGCGAGAGGATGGGGACGAGTCCGTCGTCCTGGGGTTTCTCGGCTGTCTGTGGCACGGGTGCCTGGGGAAGCTGAAGAGCCGGGGCGGCAGGCATAACCAATGGCATTCCCGCCGGCGCAAGGCCGCCTGCAATCTGGATCCCCGCCGGCGCCTTGCGAAGACTGATCGCCGTTTCGCCTTGCCTGACGCGGATTTCGCTGAGGTCGTTCTCGACCATCAGTTGGATGAGCTCACGAATTTGTTGGACGTCGATCACGCCATACTCCTGCCTGCTCGTGCCATTCCGCGGTCCGCGAGGCGGGCTCGGAACGACCGGACGGCCGTGCGAGAGATCAACGGCCTGCCCGAACGACCATGGCATCCAGGTCTTTGGGAAGGCTGGTCAAAACGGTGGCCCCAGCCTCTGTCACCAAAACGTCGTCCTCGATCCGGACCCCCCCGATCCCGGGGAAATAGACCCCGGGCTCGACGGTCACGACTATGCCGGGCTCCAGCCTGTCGGTGACCCTCCTCGCCAGGCGCGGCGCTTCGTGGATGTCCAGTCCGAGCCCGTGACCCAGGCCGTGGGTGAAACGACGACCCATCCCCGCCTTGGTCAACCGTCTGCGGGCCCTGGCGTCCACGTCGCACATTCGGACACCCGGCGCAACGGCCCGAATGGCCTCCAACTGGGCTGCAAGAACGCTTTCGTACATCCGCCGGAAGCGAGGCGGGATTCTACGGATGAACACAACTCGGGTCAAGTCGCTGCAGTAGCCGCCCGCGATCGCCCCCCAGTCGATCAGGACGGCGCTGCCCACCCGGATCCGCCGGTCACCGGGCTTGGCGTGGGGCAGAGACGAATTCGGTCCCTCGGCCACAATGGTCGGGAAACTGGCCCCACTGGCTCCCAACCGGGTCATCTCGAATACCAGCTCGGCGGCGATATCGCGTTCGGTCATCCCCAGACGCATTCGACGAATGACCGTTCGAAATGCCGTTTCGGCGATTCGGATGGCCTCTCGGATGGCTGCAGTTTCCGTTTCATCCTTCCTCAAGCGCAGGGACGACACAATTCGGGGAAGCGGTCTCAGTTTCGTGGGTGCCACGGCCTTGCGAAAAGTACCGAGGTCTGCCACCGTCATGTGCTCGGGCTGAACCCCGAGCTTCCTGATTCGATACCGGCGGGTCAGACTGGCCAGAGCGTCCTTTAGCGAGCCGGTCCGGACGACCACTGTTGCCCACGGGGTCTTCTTGCCTGCCTCCTCTGCGAACCGTCCATCTGTCAGCAGACATACCCGGCTGGGCAGCACAAGTGCGGCCCCATCTTCCCCGTCAAATTCCGTGAGGTAGAATTGATCGACTCGATTGGTGACCAGGAGGGCGTCCAAGCCTTTAAGGCGGATTCCTTCCCGGCAGGCTTGAAGCCGACGGTTTATCGCCACTGGCGGTTGATGCGAGCGGTGACGGCTTGCCAATGCTGGCCTCCCTGGGACTGATTCCCCATTGTGCGGTTACTGGGGAATCTATGGGTTGAGGTGCCGGGTGTCAAAGCGGGTGAACGATCGTGGCTCGTCCTGGCTCAATCCTGGTCCGATTGCCGTGGCTGGCCGATCAATGAGGAGTGCGGGCCGGGGCCCTCTGTTCAGGAGTATCTACAGCATGCCGGTCGTCTCCGGCCGGTGCGGGTATAGCCGATGAGGATATTGATCAAGGAAGGCGAGTCGGTCCTGGGAGATGTGAACTTCGCCGAAGAGGATGAGGTCACGATCGGTTCGCAACCGGACTGCAGCATCCATCTGCCGGATGCTCGCGTCAGTGCCCTCAACGTTCTCATCACGCCCACCGAGGAGGGACATTGGCTTGTTGAGAACGTGGATCCGGGCAACCGCGTCCTGCTCAATGCCCATGCCCTGACCCAACGGACAGCCCTTCAGAACGACGATGAGGTTACCCTTCACGACTACGTCCTGAAGGTTTATTTCGAGGAAGGTTTCAATCACGCCACCGTTCAGGAGCCGGAGCTGTCGGCCGAGGAGCTGATTCGGATCCGCGAGTTCCCGCTGCCGGCCGGCTCCCTGGTTCGTCGTCATGGCGATTCGGTGTCTCTGAGTCGTTCGCAACTGGACCGTCTCGCCGGTGCGAGTGCGGCCATCGACAGCTTTCGCGATCTGCACGACTGGGTGGAGAGCACGCTCAACCTTCTTCTGGACGTCTTTGACGCCCGCTCGGCCTGGGTCGGCTTCCGAAGACAATCCCGGGGCGAGTTGGACGTCCAGGGCGGGAAGCTGGCCAACGGTCAGGCGTGCGATCTGAACCCGATCATCGAGCTTCTGCGATATCGTTGCGTTGACCGGCACCAGCACGTCTGCATCCGTAAGGTGCGCGAGCACGAGTATATCGGCTCGGCCATGGGTGCTCCGTTGATGGGCAAAACCGGGTCACTGGGCATGATCTACGTCGACCGACGGGTGAAGACCTCGCGGTTTCGCAGTTCGGACCTGGATATGCTCTCCGGCCTTGCCGCCCAGCTCTCGTTGAAGCTTCAGGCTTTGCTCGAAGGCTATGCTCAACGGTCGGCGGAGGTCTCGGCCACCGAGATCAGCGTGGTGCACGCGATCCAGGAACATCTCGATCCGAAGGGCGTGCCTCCCCTCGCGGACCTGAAACTGGCTGCCTACAGCCGGTCGGGCCAGGAAAACCCAGGCGACGTGTACGACGTGATGAAGCACCCCGACACGCCGCTGACCGCGCTGCTGCTCGGGCACGTCAACGCGACCGGCGCCCTGTTGGCCCTGTCGATGGCCCGGCTGCATTCGACTTTCCGCGTCGGGTTCCTGCATAACGACCCACCGCATGCGCTGGCCAGGGCCCTGAACTGGCTGATGTACGACGAACGCGACCCGTCGACGGTGGATGCCGTGTTTCTCACGATCTACCCGGGCGGGCGGGTGCGCTACTCGCGTGCCGGAAAGATCGGGGCGTTTGTCGTCGGGGCCGACGGTCAGCCCAGGCCGCTCGGAACCGCTGATACCCCGGCTATTGGGCAGGTCCGCAATTTCGAGTACCAGTCGTTTGTCGAGCAGCTTGCCCCCGAAGAGACCCTGGTTCTGTACACCCGCGGGATCGCCACCTGCACCGATGGCCAGGGCCAGCGATTCGGCGAGCACCGCTTCATCACCCTGGTCTGCGACGGCTTCGGCCAGCCCCCGACCACAACCCTTCAGGATGCCACTACCGAACTGATCAGCTTCTTCAAAGACGGCCGTCACCCCGACGACATCAGCATTGTGCTGCTGCACCGGGAGGAAGACTGAGTCCGACGCCGCGCAGCCGAGAAGTATCGGTGAAGTATCGGTGGCCCCCCCTTTCTTCGGTCTCGCCCTGAGTGCGTCTTGTCCGGACCGATCCGTGGGGCTAGGATCTCGTCATATGTCGCTGGCAGGCCTGCGGGCCTGATGTCAGGCGTCTCTGGGCATGGAGTGTGCAATGATTCGAGATCTTGTTCTTGCGAATAGAAGCTACCGGCGTTTCCAGCAGAGTCATGTCATCGATATGGCGACGCTTCGGGAACTGACCGAACTGGCGACCTTGTGCCCGTCGTCCGGCAACCTGCAGCCGCTGCGGTACGTGCTTTCGTGCGATGCCGACAAGAATGCCAAGATCTTCCGGCATCTGGCATGGGCAGGGTACCTGAAGGACTGGCCCGGGCCGACGCAGGGCGAACGCCCGTCAGCTTACGTTATCGTTCTCGGCGACTCGCAGGCCTGTCACAGCATCAACTGCGACCACGGCATCGCCGCTCAGACCATCCTGCTCGGGGCGGTCGAGAAGGGCCTCGGCGGCTGCATCGTCGGCTCGATCCAACGCGAAGGGCTGCGAAAGGCGCTGGACATTCCCGAACGCTATCAGATCCTGCTCGTTGTTGCACTGGGCAAGCCGGCCGAGAAGATCGTGCTGGAGCCGGTGACCTCGGAGAGCGAGATCAAGTACTACCGCGACGACAGCGGCGTTCACCATGTCCCCAAACGCTCGGTGGACCAGGTGATCCTGGGCTCGTAGCAGGGTTCAGCCTTCAACAGGCTCAAGCCAAGGGCTTCAGGGTTCAGCAACAGGCGCGGCTGCCTCTTGCGGACCATTGGCTTTCCTGTGGCCTGTTCGCATTCCGGGCTATGCTCCGCTGACTCGCCGCACGCCTGGCAGGACATGGCGCGGTGGGGCATAGGCAATTCGAGACAACTGGCCAACCGTTGGTGCGTGAAAGGAGCGGAAGTTGATTTCCTCACGTATGCGGCCGTCGGTGCGGGGATTGTCGCTCCTGACGGCAGCGATCGTCTTTCACGGAATCTCGCAACCCTTTGTACGGGCAGCCGAGCCTGATGGTGAAGCGAATATCGACGTCGCCTCAACCTGGTGGCCGCCGATGGAGAACGTCTATACGCCGGTCGGGTGGAAGAACCACCTTTTCCGATTCAACGTGTACTACAACGGCATGATCATGGCCAACCCTGTACCCGAGCCGGACGTCATAGCCCTTGCTCCCTGGCAGGGGCTCGGAGCTCAGTTGTCGATCATGCCTTCGGAAAAGGGCGAGGACCCGGACCGCTGGCGGGGCGGTACCTACCAGATGTCCGCCGACAACGGCCGTCGCTGGACCTACCACGGCTTGCTCGACCGGCCGACGCCGGTGATCTGGACCGAGTGGCGGCAGTCGTTCCGGTCGGCAGTGGGCTTCATTCTGAGGCAGGACGTCTTTGCCCACGTTTCCGGCGGCCGTGAGATCGAGACGGGCATCGAGCCGCTTTACGCCTGGGTTCGCCTGTCGATCCGGGAAGTCAATCCGCTGATGACGCCGGACCCGTGTGTGATTCTCGTGCGGATCAACAAGCCGCACATCTTTCCCGAGATGTACCAGCAGCGGAATTGTGCCCTTCGGCGGACCGATGCCCTCTACCCCCGTTCGCTGCGGCTCGGGCCGGCCGAAGCTCGCGATGGGGCTGATGTCTCGACGTTTGTGATCGAGCCCGATGGCAAGGTGCGTCTGGCCGTGTTGGATGGCAATGCCACGGCGACGGAGCTTCGGCCGCCGAAAGATGGCGGACAGGACTGGAATCTGCTGATCACGCTCCCGGCCACGAAGGGCTCATATGTTGATCTTGTGGTTCCCATGCTCCCCGCCGAAGCAGCGACCCTTCTGAAGGAGACGAAGCTGGGCCGGGAGGCCGCGCTGGCGGAGTGCGATGCGTACTGGTCGAAGATGCCGCCGACAGCCGCCCGGATCGACACCCCGGAGCCCTATGTCAACGAGTACCTCCGCCGCAACGCCCAATACGGAGAACTGATTGCCCAGCGGATGCCCGACGGCCGCTACACCAACCTGACTGGTTCGCTCGTCTACGCCCGCATGTGGGCTACGCCGACAACGATGTTCGACACCATGTTGCTTGACACGATGGGGTTGCATGAGGCCGTTGCCCGCTACCTGGAGACCTATCGTGCCGCGCAGGGGACGGTCAAACCGCCGGGTCCCGCGTATGACCTGCATCCAGGATACTTCGGCGGACCGAAGGCTCTCGCCGCCATTGACTGGCTGAGCGATCACGGAGCGATCATGCACGCGGCCGCCCATCATGTGCTGGTGACTGACGATCGCGAATTCATTGCCAAGTGGACCGAGCCGCTGGTGAAAGCGTGCGAGTTCATCCGACATGCGCGCTCACTGACCAACCACGACGGCGTGCGTGGTGTACTGGCTCCGGCCGTTGCCACGGACCAATTCGTCCCGACACAGGCCGTGTGGAACATCGGCTGGCACTACCTCGGTCTGGCTTCGACGGTCCGACTCCTCGAAAGGCTCGATCATCCTCGCGCGGCCGAGTTCGCGCGAGAGGCGGACGATTACCGCGAGGTCTTCGTCCGCGCCCTGCGCGAAGCGGCCGAGAAAACACCGACATGGCGGGATTCGCGGGGCCGGGAGCAACACATGGTCCCGACGTCGCTCTCGGCCGGCGGCGATCTTTTCCATGGCTTCTACCTGGACACAGGTCCACTGTTCCTGGTTTACGCCGGGCTGTTGCCCGCTGACGATCCCCTCATGGAGTCCGCATTGGCCTTCTTTCGCGAGGGTCCGAACCACCTGGTGTTTGATCCGCACGGCCATTTCGAGCAGCCGCCGGTGCTGATCCACGAGCTGTCGAGCTGCGAGCCGCCCGCGAGCTTCAATATCTTCCACAGCCATCAGCTTGGCGACCGTCAACGGTTCTTCGAGGGCATGTACAGCATGCTGACCGGTGCCCACAGCCAGCAGACGTACATTGCCTCAGAGACGCGAGGCGGCGTTGCCGGAATTGCCGGGCACATCGGCATTTACGCCGTTCGCCTGTGCGTGGTTGACGACCTGGTCGAACCGGATGCTTTGCACTTGCTGCGGCTGGCGCCCAAGGCGTGGCTCAAGTCGGACCGGCAAACGAAGTTCGAAAATGTCCCGACGGTATTCGGGCCGGTGACGGTTCGATTCGACCTCCAGGACGGCGGCAGCACCCTGGCCGTGGAATACCAGGACAAGTTCCATCACTCTCCGCGCCAAGTGCATCTTCACCTGCCGCCCTTGCCTGGGATTACCCGCGTGATCGTCAATGGCAAGACGATTGAACGTCAAGCAGGAGAAGTTGTGGATCTGCCGCAGCCGTAGTCCTTCCTGTTCTGGGTCGATGTCTGACCGTGCAAAGCGCAGATCACCTCCCCAAGTTGCATATGAATCACCGCAGGTGTGCGGGAAACCCCTTGTGGATTGGGCGTTCTGCGCCAGATCACCGCTGTCTCCGGAGTTCACCGTTGGTGAGGTCCATGGGCGACGGCAGAACATGACCCATTCTCTATTCCACATTCTCAATAGAGCATGCCCCGGCGATGCGGTATGCAACGCTGGGGATCATTCACCCGCCAGTCGCAGTACTTCGGCGAACAGGGCCGGCGAGATGTGGAAGCCGATGCCCGTTCTGAGTTGGTCCATCAGCGGCTTGACGGCCGTGAGGTGTCCTTCTTCCTTGGCACGCACGAGCATGGACAAAACGCCGACCGGCCTGAGCCCCAGCGAGATGGCCACGGAGCGGGCCTCTCGCTCATCGACAAGCGCCGCTGCAGCATCCACCTCCATCGCCATGGCAATGGCCTCCGACTCACCGCGATCCAGAACCTGCAGCAATGCTTCAACCTCCGCGAGATCACTCGGGGCCTGCATGCGCAGGCCAGGGATGCTTGCCCAGTCGAGCATTGGCAGTGCCGAATCAGGGTCCCGAAGCTCCGCCGCTACGCTGGGCGGAATCAGCACCTCGCCATAAAACCGCTCCAACAAAGAGGTGAGCTTCAGATGATCCAGTGCGCGGACAGGGGAAGTGTCGCTGACGACAACACTCAAGATCCCGCTCCCGGTAGATTGCGAAGCGTATCCAAATCCTGATGGAGGTCCTCAACGGTCGGGCGATAGATTGCCATGTGGCGTCGCCGCAGTTCCCCTTCCATCGCTGCGCGACTGATCCCGGCAAACCTGGCTGCCGCCGGAAGACTGAGACGCTCGCCGTCAAAGAGCCGGCACGCGATCTCAATGAGAGCGTCCCGCTCACCCATCCTCATCGCCTCTAGCTGCTCATCAGTAATCACCAAGGGCATAAGCCACCTCGACCGGTTCATTATACCACATCGGAAAGCTCAGCAGCCTGCCCAAGGCTCAGGGATCAGCACAGGGGCCGTGACACAATCGGCCGGCCGCGAAGACAGGAATCGGCTCGCTCACCAGCCTAACCGGATGGGCGTGCCCCACGCACGCGAGAGCTTTCACGCGAAGGGTGTGCCCGATGGAGCGGCGCGGCTGTTCCCGTTTTTGCGCGCATGCCGGTGGTGAGCCGGAGCGGAGCTTGCCGTAATTACGTCCTTAAAGCACGAGTTTACCGCCCTGTTTTGTTGATCTTCCCCATCTGCGACGTGACAGCCGGGCCGTGAACATCTACTCGGCTTGTGCGTCTAATAGGGGGTGGGCTGCGTAACATTTGCTGTACCAGCGTTGTCTATTGGTATGTCAGAGGGTACCATGAATTGGCGGGACGGGGCGGACGATACATCCAGAGGGGCCAGTCTTGCGGCCACCGGGGCTGTCGCCACTGGGGTTGCCTCTGACTGGGGCAGCGGGCGCTGACGAGGGACCAGACCATGTCGGACCTTCGAAAAAAGGCTAGACGAGCTCAGTTGCGTTTGTGGCTGAATCGCTGGTTCTCGCAGCTCGGCTGGTCACTGGCCGGTGGCGCAGCGATCTTTGTCATCTTCGTCCTGGTCGATCGGCTGTGGCTGGTCAGACCCGATGCCGAAGTGCTGGCGGGTTGGGTGTGTCTGGGCTTGCTGGTGGCCTCGGTGGTTGCTTCCGTGGTCTGGGCGCTTTTGACCCGGGAGACGCTGCCAGTGGCCGCCGCCGCGCTGGATGACGCCGCGGGCCTGCGGGAACGCATCAGCAGCGCGATCTACTGCGAGAAGATGGACGATCCCTTCGGACAGGCTGTGGTGGCCGATGCCCGCCGGGTGACGCACGGCCTGACGGTCGGCCGTCACCTGCCGCTTCGATTTCCTTGTTCCGCTGGTTATGCCGGGCCGAGCCTGCTGGTGGCCCTGCTGGTCTTCTGGCTGTTCCCGGTTGTTGACTTGGCGGGTAAGCAGGAGGTTCTCAAACAGGAACAGGACCAGCAGAAGCGTCTTGAGCGTACTACGGCTCTGGTTAAGCCTCTGATTGACAAGCAGGTCGAGACTTTTCGGCAGAAGTACCCCGAGCTCGAACAGGAGATGCAGCAACTGGCCGCCTTGAAGAACGCCCCGCCGACCACGCGGCCCGAGGATGTGGCCAAGGAGCCCATCAAGCAGGTTGACCATGTCGCCAGGCAGATCGAGGACAGGAAGAACGACCCCGATCTGGCCAAGATCGACGAGTTCCGCAAGATCGCTGAAAAGCTGGAAGCCCGGCAGCGGTCGGACAGCGCGGTCAGCAAGCTGACCCAGGCCATGTCCCAAGGGGATTTTAAGAGTGCACAACAGGCGCTCGAAGAGCTGAAGCTCGACCTGATGAAGGCCCCAAAGACGGAGGAGGACAAGCAGAAAGCCAAGGCACTACGGGACCAGATTGACAAACTGGCCGGCCAACTCAAGGAACTCGCCCAAAACGACAAGAAGCTCCAGAATGAACTGGCCAAGACGGGCATGAAGCCGGACGAGATCGCCAGAGCGCTCGAGCACCTGAAGAAGCAGGACCTTAACGCACTGAAAGAAGAGCTCAAGAAGAAAGGGCTGTCCGAGAAGGACATCGACAAGCTGGCCCAGCAGCTCAAGAAATGCCAGGGCGGATGCCAGATGGCCAGCAAGCTGGGGGACAGCCTGAAACAGGCGGCCCAGGGCCAGCAGGGCCAGCAAGGTTCCGAACAAGCATCCGGTTCGTCAGCGGAAGCCGGTTTCAGCGAAGCGTCCGACCAGTTGTCCGAAATGGAGGCCATGCAGCAGGAAATGAACCAGCTTGCGGCAGCGGCAGCCGATCTGCAACAGATGCAGAACGAACTGTCTCAGGCCGGACAAGGCGAAGGCGCGGGTTTCGGCGAGGATCAGGGCCAATTGTCCCAGTCACAGGGTGGCATGGGCAACCTCGGCCAGGGGCAGGGCGGCATTGCCCCCGAGACGGAGACCGGCGCCAGGACCACGGCGCAGAAAGCCAAGGTAGAATCGCATCCCGGTGCGATTATCTCGACGCAGTTTGTTCACGGTGAGCAGATCACGGGACAAGTGACGGACGATTTCGTGGAGGCGGTGATTTCCAGGGAGCGGGAAGTCTCGGACGCCGTCAACCGCGAGGCGATCCCGCGGCAATACCACAAGAGCGTTGGCAAATACTTCAGCCACGCCAGAGAGGGCCTGCCTGCCGACCAGGTGAAGGCCGTCGAGAACAAGATCAACAGCGAAAAGCCGGCTGAGGAGGCAGAGTGAGATGAATGGCCTTGCATCTCTATGGGCGCATGCGATTGTGAGCGCCCTGAGCGTTGTAGTCTGCGCATTCCTGACCGGATGCGACCCGTCGAACGACCGGCCGGTGGTTACGCTCTACACGAGCGTCGATGAGCCTTTCGCGCGAGAGGTGATCGCGGCCTTCGAGAAGGAGAGCGGTATCCGGGTGGCGCTCAAGATCGACAGCGAGGCCGGCAAGACAACCGGGCTGGTTCGGCGGATCGAGGCCGAGCGCAGCCGCCCGCAGGCTGATGTCTTCTGGTCGAGCGAGCTGTTCAACACCATCAAGATGGGGCAGCAGGGTCTGCTGGCCGAATATCGCCCGGCGGCCGTGGGGATTCCCGATCGCTATAAGGACCCGTCCGGCCGTTGGACGGCCTTTGGCCTGCGGGCTCGCGTGCTGGCATTCAACACCTCGAAGGTCAAGCCCGAGGAGCTTCCGACCCGCTGGCGCGACATGGCTGATTCCCGCTGGGCCGGCGCTCTTGGCGTTGCCGATCCACGTTTTGGCACGACCCGCGGGCACTTCGCCGCCTTCCTGGCCGCGTGGGGCGAGCCGGCCTACGTGGAGTTCGTCGATCAGTTGAGCAAGACGCTGGGCGACAAGCTGCAGGATGGCAACGCCACCGCGGCTCGGGCGGTGGGCAGGGGCGAACTGCTCGTTTGTGCCACCGATACCGACGACGTCTACGTTCGCCAGGATGCCCAGGAGCCGATCGACATGGTTTTCCCTGATATGGGTGACGGCGGCACGCTGCTGATCCCCAACTCGGTCGCCATGATCGCCAATGCCCCTCACCCGGATACGGCAAGGAAGCTGATGGATTTCCTGACCTCCGAGCAGACCGAACGCATGCTGGCCCAGAGCGATTCTCGCAACTACCCCGTCCGTGAATCGCTGCGCAAGGAACTGAACATCACCCTTCCGTCTGAAACGAAGCTGACATTCGATCAGATCGCCGACGCCATGGACAAAGCCATCGAACTGGCCGGCAGGAAGCTGATCAAGTAGAAAGGCTATTCCAGCCCCCTTGCTCTGTTCCAACCTGCCGGCTCCGCGGTATTCGATGCCGCCGCGCTGATCTTCGCAGCTTGTCGGCGGCGATCTGGCTAAACGGACGCTGCTCTGCAAGATGCCGCCCGACGGTCAGCCTCGCAGTGGTGCGATGCAGAAGCCCCGGAATCGCAGCGGATTCAAGCTGCGCGCATTGAGCAGGACTGCCTGAACAACTGGCAAGGGAAAGGACTGCAACGAGGTGAAAACGGCATCGAAATCCCCAAGATCACGCGATGCTTGTGGTAAGACCATGCCTGCACGAGGCTTTGTGCGCTGTCGACGCGACCAGCAGGGGGCGCGATCGCAGGTTTCTCCCGCAGCCAGGAGAATCATTGAATTCGGTTGGGGAAACGGCTATACTGGCGGAAACTGGTAAGGGGGGACGCGCCCGATCAGACGGCTGGTGATCCCAGGGAGAGAGACGTCGAACGACGGGCTCTGTTTTTTAGGCGCAACGGGGTCGTGCCGAGGTGGAAAAGCATGAACACTTTCCTGGTTTCGATATCAATCGTTTTGGGCTTCGAGCTTTCGGCGGGTTCGGCCAGCGCGGTGAACATGGAGACCGTGCCGGTGGGTGATCCTGGCAATGCAGGAGAGCTCTCGGGAACCGGTGCGGGCGGATACGGGTACGGTCCGGACCGCGTGTGCGGAGCGGTGAATTACCGATACCGCATCGGCAAGTACGAAGTGACAGCCGGGCAGTACACGGAGTTCCTGAACAAAGTGGCCAAGTGGGACCAGTATCACGTGTACGTGGGGTACATGTCGTCAACCACCTACGGCTGCAAGATCCAGCGCAGCGGCGAAAGCGGAAGATATACGTACAGCGTGGCGGCCGATTGGGCCGACCGGCCAGTAAACTACGTTTCATGGGGCAGTGCAGCACGTTTTGCCAATTGGCTGCACAACGGGCAGCCGATCGGACCGCAGAACCTGAGCACCACCGAGAATGGTGCCTATTACCTGAACGGGGCGACAAGCGACGGGGACCTCATGAAGGTGACGCGGAAGAGGACCTGGAAGTGGGCAATTTCCAGCGAGGACGAATGGTACAAAGCAGCGTACTACAAGGGTGGATCCACGAATGCAGGGTACTGGGACTATCCGACGGGAACGGACGAGACTCCCAACAATGGGAACCCCGAAGGCGACACAGGCAACTCCGCGAACTTCTACGACGAGACGGATTTCACGATTGGCTCCCCGTACTATCGGACACCGCGCGGCTATTTCAGCAACTCGCCCAGCCCCTACGGCACGTTCGACCAGGGCGGAAACGTTCTGGAGTGGAATGAAGCAGTCATCGGCACTGCTTTCCGCGGCCTGCGGGGTGAGGGCTTCACGTACACCACCAAGCCTTACAGAGGGATGCAAGCGGCTTACCGGAGCTACTATCAGGATCCGGATATGAACGCTTTGTTCAATGCCGGTTTCCGTGTTGTCCAGGCCGTTGACTCGGATGGCGATGGCCTTTCGGACGGCAATGACAACTGCCCGGATGTGGCCAACCCCGGTCAGGCTGACGCCGACCAGGACGGCGCGGGTGATCTCTGCGACAACTGTCCGAATGCGGCAAACGCCGACCAGGAGGACACCGACGGCGACGGGGTTGGCGATGCCTGTGATGCGTGTCCGCTCGACCCGTTGAACGATGCTGATGGCGACGGCGTTTGTGGAGATCAGGACATCTGTGCCGATTCCGATTTGAGTGCCACTATTGTGATTGACGCCTGTGATACGGGCGTCACCAACGCGTTGCTGCCCGATGGCTGCACCATGGCTGACAGAATTGCCGCATTGGCTGGCACTGCCGGCAATCATGGCGAGTTTGTCAGCGGGGTCGCCCATCTCACGAACGGTTGGAAGGAGGAAGGGCTGATCACAGCACGGGCAAAGGGTCGTGTGCAGGCGTGCGCAGCGCAGGCCGGCGTTCCCGAATCAGAATGAGTGGCCGGATGTGCCCGAGTTCTACTCCGCTGTTTCCCCCCTGAGGGGAGGCTGTTTCGAGTGGAGCAGTCACCTGCGAACTGTGCATCCGTCTCCCGTGTAGTCGCGAGACAGGACAGGCGTGCCATGTTCCTGGTCCTCGGCGGTTTGGCGGCGATGTGACGGCGGGCCAGAGACACGATTCGCCGCATGGACAGGATGCAGCGAACATGCCTGCCGCTATTCTTTGGCGATGACTCGCTTCTTGCGGTCCAGCTCCAGTTGCTTTTGTGTGTCGCGCAGGCTTTCCAGCTTCTCACGCAGCGAGTAAGGGGTGTAAACGTAGTCGCACTCGAACTGGAAACCGAGGCGTGAGTCGCGGGCAGCGGCAAGCAACGAAAGCTCGGTGCGGGTGATCTCCTCACGCAGGATGGTGGCCATCCGATCGAGTGTCGCGGCGGCCTTCAAGCGGTCCTGTTCAGCGGCCAGTTGCAGGCGGAGACTCTCGAACTCAAGGATGGCATGATTGCTCTGCAGCATGCGTTGAAGCTGTTCAACCACGACCACTTCCCGCAGCGCGGTTTCTCGCCTGGAGGCCGGGCTGCCGAGTGCGGCCGACCGATACAGCTTCAATCCCTCCTCCAGCCGGTCGGAGGCCAGTCGAAGATACCTCAGGAAGACCGGCAACACTCGTCTGTCTCCGGGCGATTCAATCCCGGAAACACTCCGGGCGTAGATCTCCGCCCTGTTCGTCCGGTTGGTGAAATCGGGGTAGAAGACCAGGCGGGAGACAGTGAACGGCCAGTACGGATTCAGCTCCCCGCCCAGATATCCCGTCCACATCCCCTGGTCCGTCCATGAATAATTGAATGTGGCGGTCCGCACGGGCGGCTCCTGGAAAAACAACGGGTTCCCGATGGCCGCGACAGTACCCATGTTCGGGCCGGTGTCCGGAACCAGGCGAACCGCCTGACTGAAATGATCCCACGCCTTGAGGACCTGCGGCCGGCCGTCCTTTCCGAATTGACGGTCGGCGATCGCACCCAGCAGTGTCTCCAGAGGCGGCGCGTCGCTCCAGCAGAACCAGGCACGCAGCTCGGTCATGAAGCTTGGCGTGTAGCCGCTGCTCCAACTCTCCAGGGTGCCGTTCACACCATGCTCCTCCAGTGCCTCGTAACGCGCGTGCCACTGATACGGGAACGGATGATACGGGACGGTCTGAAGCTGGGCGCCGCACAGAAAGCTGTCGGCGTGGCAGTAGACCTTCATGCCCCGTTGCCGGGCTTCGCGGATCTGGGCATCGGTCACCTCCGCCGGTCCGACTTGACTGATTGAATAGTCGCGCAGGTACCCGCGCAGGCCGTCGATCTCGAAGCTTTTGCCGTTTTCCCAGGTGAGCAATGGAATCGTGTCGGCAGGAAGCTGCCGGATGAAGTACTTCTTCACCTCGACGTTCTGCGGCCGAAAGTCGATGTTGTATTCCCAGGGGAGAATCTCGATGGCCGGATTCACCTTGTGGCATTCCTCGGCCACGATGCCGACAGCCCGGCTCCAGTTGCGGGCCCAGTCCTCGATGTACTCCCGGCTGGCGCCGTGGCCGCCGCCCCACTGCTTGTACCAGAAGCCTTCAGTAAGCAGGACGTACCCGCGGATGTCGGGAAACTGCTTCAGGATATCGCGCACCAGCCGGCTAAGCGCGTCCTCGTTTTCGGGTGTGCCTGTGTACTGGTGGATAATAGGGGCGTAAACCGTGATGCCGAATTTCGCGGCCCGGTTGACCAGATCGCGCACCGCGGCCGGGTCCTGCCGGCGTATGCGGAACATCAGGCGGGCGTAGAAATCGGTCGACGTCTCGGCGGTCGTGCGGTCGCCGTTGGGATTCGCATAGCATGAGGCGAAGATGGCGTCGAAACCGTCGTGGGCCAGGTGCGAGAGCACGGCATCCGGCCACTCCATCCAGCCCATCCAGGAGTGCACCATGCGGGCGTCGTACAGGCTGTGACGAATAGTCTTCAGATCCGCTGGCAGAAAAGGCCCTTCGCGGAGATTCATCCGGGCTTCCAGATTGTAGAGTCCGTACATCGCCCCCCTTTCGTCGTAGCCGCAGACCGTCAGCCGCTGCGGCGCCGCGACGATCTCATAATCCTTGGGGCCCTTGAGCGCCGACCCGCATCCGGGCAGTTGGTCGCGCGTCCCCACGATGATGCTCCCGCGCAGGTCCTGCCAGTTGTTCAGCGAATCGCGGCCTTCCACCTCTATCCGGACATTCATCGACTTGGCCAGGTAATCCTGAAGATCCTGGACCGCGTGCTGAAGAACAGGCGAACTGCGATGGTTCCACACCAGCCTCCAGCCCTGATCGGGAATTGCCAGTTCGCCGGCCTGCGGGTGGGCGTCGGGATCGCGCCTCGCCACATGCACCGGGGACGTCGAGAGCCGCTTGTGGTACGCGTAGAGTTCTTCCTGAGGCAGCACGCGCTCCACTTCCAGGGCGAACGCTTCAGTCGTCACCTCGGTCTGGGCGCAAACGGGCGAGCACGCGGAGCAGCCGACGACGAGGACCCAACTCGCTAGTGCAGCCGTCCGGGCCGAGGGCCAGTGACGATCGAAGATTGAGATGGTTCTCATCGGGCCTCCATTCGGTTCGGTATAGCCAGGCTGATCGTACCTGGTCGCTGATGAGCCGGGCCAGCACAGCATAAACGATTCCGCGAGGCCTTGCCGTCAGTGTCTGTCCCGCGGTTGGCGGGGAAGTGGGTGCCGCACGGGCTCTTGCGATTGTGAGGATCGCCCGGCCGGTCAGGGTGCCGTTGCGGCAATCGATTTCACCTCTGAGGGTTCGGAGCGGTCTGAAGGGGAATGCCCGGGAGAGGGCTCGAACCTCCACCCCATTACTGGGACATGGCCCTCAACCATGCGCGTCTGCCAATTCCGCCACCCGGGCTAGGGTTCTTGTTCGGCATTCGGGGCGTTGGGGGCCCGCGATCCGCACGTTGGATAGGTTACCGGTCCCGGCCGGCAGCGTCAAGGCAACAAAAAGCCCCCCGGGTGACCGCGTCGTCGTTCCGAGGGGCACGTTGATTCGCGTGCGTTGCACGGATCACGGTCAGGCGAACGCCTCGGCAAGTTCCTCCTCGGTTTCGTCCAGTGACCAGTCCGTTTGTTCGTCGGTGCCGGCGGCGGGCATGACTTCGTCCGAATCCCGGCTGTTGACGAAGCGAATGACCGGAGGCCGTATCGCGGCTGTTTGAGAGAACGGGACGGGCTCAACCTTGACAACCGAGTTGACGCCGAAGGGCCCGTGTTCAAGGCCGAATGCGGCGTAATCGGTGTGCCACTCACCGTCCGCCAGATAGCGGAACTGGTAGCACCCCGGCGTAAGGCGAATCACGTATCGCCACCATCCGTCGCTGTGCACGTGCATCGGGAGACTGGTTCGGTTCCAACCATTGAACTCACCTGCGAGGGTTACATGACGGGCCCCCGGACGATAGAAACGAAACTCGACCGTACCGTCAGGCAACTGCGTAACCATAAGAACGCCTCCGACTCCTTCAATCGACTAACAAAGCCAAGAAAAGTAGAAGCTCTCTGGCACTCCCATTTTTGTCGCCGTTGGTTACTTATAGGCTGCACTCATGGTTCCCGGCACCCTTGAGATGCCGGAAGCGCGAGAGAACTCATCGAGATCCGCTGGTACCTGCTTTAACCCTTGTCAGATCGTGGGTTGGGTGCTGCCGTCGGCGCTTCCCGATCCTGCCCGGCCGCCGCAATGCGCGATTCTCTCGTCAAGAACCCGTGCTGGCCCGCCGCCGATCATCCGATTTCACTATCTTTTTCGGCGGCGGGGCCCATCGCGATTACACAGCATTGTGGAAAAATCTCCTGATACACCTAGAATGACAGCCAGTGTCCTGGAACACCTGGACTTCATCGCTTTTACGGCTGTTTTTTGCCTTCGGTTCGACCTGTGAAGACCCGCGTTTTCCATGTTGAGATCTCTGCCACAAGCACGGCTTGCGGATTGGTCGTCAGCACAGCTTTGAGCTGCATGTTCGGTTGTGCGGGTAGGGCGAGCATTGGATCAGGCGGTGTTCAAATATGGCCTGCCCCTTCCTCTACTGTGCTCTTCGCCGACTCGGCCCCTGTCGGCTATCCGGAGGTTTACAGTGCTACCGAAAAGGTTATTCGGCTGAGCGCGGCCATCAACGAAATCGTTTCTTTTCAGTTGGGCATGAAGGCCGAGGGGAACATGCCTGCTGGCGTCTGGAATGTCCGGTTGACGGATTTTCGACAGGGCGAAGCGTCGATCGGGTCGAATCACGTGCGGGTCTACCGCGAATTGCGGGTGCCGATCGAGGACTATCCGGTCTGGTATCTCAGGTTGACCCCGTACCTGAGGGCAAGACGCGAGTACCCTGATGTTCTGGTGCCGCTGGAGTGCCCGCGGGGAGCACTGCCGATCGATCTGCCGCCTGGACGGACGGAGGCGGTGTGGATCGACGTCCACGTGCCGCCAGGGACTGAACCCGGGGCATACACGGGTGGGGTTCAGGTTGATACCGGTGCGGGCATGACGCAAACCATGGCCATCGCGCTGACTGTCTGGCCGTTTGCCATTCCGCAGACCCGGCACGCCCCGGTGATCGCCGGAATTGACACGGCCAGCCTGGTCAGAAACCACGTCGAGATCGACGGGCGGCCCTATTCTCCCAGTCGTTTGTCCAGCGAAGATCCGTTCTATGAGAAGGCCGTTGAGGTGGTGGACCAGGCCATGAGGCTTCTTCACGAGCACAGGCTGAGCCCGGTGTTATGGGATCTGAGGCCGGCCCCGAGGGTCGCCGCAGGCGGCGGAGTTGAGCTGGACTGGTCGGACTATGATCGACTGGTCAGCGGAATCATGGACGGGTCGGCATTCGAGGATCGAACGGCCGCCGCGGCATGGCCGTTGCCCTTCGATGAACGCGATCCCTCGCCTGATTTGCACGGCGGCGCCGGATCGGAGGCGTATGAGCGGTATGCCGCCGACTACGTGGGCATGTGCGTGTCCCATTTCGAGCGGCGAGGATGGCTTGATCGGCATTTCGTCTGGGTGCCATTGAGTGAGGGTACGAGGGCTGAGCGTTTCAAGGCGTTCGAGCGGATGGGCAAGTTATTGCGACGGGTTGAGCCTCGGCTGAGACTTGTCTGCCCCTTGAGCCCGATGTCGCTGGAGCCGTACGGCTATCTCAACGATCCGTTTACGGATCTGTCAGATCTGGCAAGCATCTGGTGTTCGCCTTCGGCCGAGGCGGACCGCGCGGTTTTGGCGCGTCAGCGTGCGGATGGCAAGCAGATCTGGCTCAGTCCTGGCCGTCCGCCATACACGGGCTCGTTGTCAGTGATCGCCTCGCCGGTTGAGGCCGGAAGTCTGGCTTGGCAGATCTATCGCTTCGGGTATGACGGGGCGTGCCTGCCCATCGTCAACGACTGGTCGGCCGCAGATACCCCCGGTCTGGCCGGTAGCGAGCGGCAGCTCATCTGGCCGGGCAAGCCATACGGGCTGGGCGGGCCGGTGCCATCGATCCGGTTGAAGCGGCTCCTGCGAGGCATTCAGGATTATGAGTATCTGTGGCTGCTGGATCGCAACAGGCGTCCGGCGATCGCGAAGCTGTTGTCAACCGACCTCTTCCGTTATGGCGGAACGGAGTGCTTCAACGAGCATTTTCTGGACAGCAGAGGGCCCGGCTGGGTGACCGACACGACGGCATGGTCCATGGCACGGCGGCTGATGGCCCGAGAACTGCAGGTCGCCCTGGGCGAACAAGTTGATCGCCAGCAGACCGGGCAACAGGATGATGCGGCCCGGTTAGCGGAGGAGATGGAGTGGTCGCGCCTGGTTGCGGCGATCCGGCGGACGCAAGTGGTCATTGATGGCGTCAAGGCCTGGTTTGAGCCGCAGGATGTTGCCGGCCCGGTTCATCTGGAGGCGACGGTGTCGTTCTTTAATGCGACGCCGAGGCCCTTCGAGGGCAGGCTCATGTGGACGGCGCTGCCGCAGGGCTGGACGGCCAACGATGATGGTCGAACGATCGGGCCGCTCGAACCGACCCGTGGGGCGAGGGTGGTGATCGGGGCCAAGGCCCGGGTGATCCAGCCGAACACCGACGGCATCGTGCCGGTGCAGTTTGCGTTGCAGCCCTCCCAGGGCGAGCCGACGGTGTTTAACGGGCGTCTGTGCGTGCTGATGGCCCAGCGGATCGGCAAAGCTCTTGTGATGGACGGCCGGCTGGATGACTGGCCGCTGGCAACGAACGTGGCCAGCGATTTCCTCCTGGTGGGAGCCGGCGAGGTGCCCAAGACCGGGCGTCCGAGCCCGAACCGGCCGTCCCAGATCACGACCGTCTTTGCCTGCAACGATGACGACGCTCTGTATGTAGCCTTCAATTGTGCCGAGAACGACTTGGCGGCCCGTCAAATCAGCCGCAGCAACTATGTCCGGTACGACGATCTGTGGCCAATGGGGGAGGATCTGGTGGAGATCGTGTTGGACCCGACCGGGCAGGCCGTCGGGCCGGGAGACCTGTACCACATCATCGTCAAAGCCAACGGCGCGGTCGTCGCTGAAAAGGGCATTCAGTGCCTCGATCGGGTTGCGCCGGCCTCGCCGTGGGCGTCGGGAATCACCGCCGCGGTCGACGATCAGTTCCGGCCCGGCTGCTGGACCGTCGAGATCCGGATTCCGCTGGCTTCTCTTGGGAAACGCGGCGACGTGATCGGTGCGAACTTCGCCCGCTTGGATGCCCGCCGCGGCGAGTACTCCTCCTGGACGGCCTGCCGTTCGCACATCTACAGCCCGATCACGCTGGGGAATATGCAGTTGGGGCGGTGATAGCTGTCAGCTATCAGCGATCAGCATTCAGCAAGATGGTCCGCGAGCGCGGATTCCACCGGCCTGAACCCTGAACGCTCACATGAAACGCTCGCCCGTGGTTTCTCTCGCCCGTTGGACCAGATCCTTGATTCGCTGCGCATCCTGCTTGCGGCAGATGAGGGTGGCATCGTCGGAATGGATGACGATCAGATCGCTGACGCCGATGACGGCGATGAGATGGTCGGATTCGCTGACCAGAATGTTGCCGCGTGCGTCAAGGGTCATGACGTTGGGGGCGGCGCGGGTGTTGCCGGCCTCGTCGGGCTTGAAGACCTCGGCCAGTGAGGGCCACGAACCGACATCGAGCCACTCACAGGGCATCTCGACGGTCAGCACGCGGTCGGCCTTTTCCATGATCGCAAAGTCGATGGAGATCTTCGGCAGGGTGGAGAAGCGGGCCAGAATGGCGTCGGCCTGTGTCGGATCGTCGAAGCCGGCGACGACTTCGCGGAGGCCTGCGTCGATCTGCGGCTGGTGCTTGCCGATCTGACCGATAATGGCCGCCAGTCGCCAGGCAAACATGCCGCTGTTCCAGAAGTAATCGCCGGATTCGACATATCGCCTCGCGGTTTCCAGATCGGGCTTCTCCTTGAATTCGAGGACCTCGTAGACGCCCGGGTTGACCTGCGGGCCGCGATGGACGTAGCCGTAGCCGGTGTGTGGGCTGCGCGGGGTGATTCCGAACGTGATGAGTGCGTTTGCGTGCCGGTCGGCCGCCTCGAAGCCGCACTGCACCGTGGCCGCGAAGGTGTCGATCGGATTGATGATGTGATCCGCGGTGAATATGCCCATGGTGCCGTCAGGGTCTCGGAGGGCCAGCAGATGAGCCGCCAGGCCGACGGCATTGGCGGTGTCGCGCGGGCATGGCTCGCCCATCAGGTTCTCGCGGGGCAGTTCGGGCAACTCGGCCGCCATCGGTTCGATGTAGTCACGGCCGGTGATGATGTAGATCTGCTCGGCGGGCAGCAGGGCCCTGAGCCGTTCGAACGAGCGGCGAAGCAACGACTTACCCTCGAAGATGCGGAGCAACTGTTTGGGATGGCTGCGCCGACTCAGCGGCCAGAGCCGAGTGCCCGACCCGCCTGCCATGATGACTGCGTGGTGCATGGGAACTCCGTGGAAGCTGTCAGCGGTCAGCGTTCAGCTATCAGCCAGAGCAGAAAGCCACAAGTTGCGGTTTCTGGCAGACAGCTGAAAGCTGATAGCTGACCGCTCAGAGATCAATTGCCGGCTTCTCGTATCCATGACGGCCCATGAAGTGGAACGTCAGCACCTTGCCAAGTTCCACCGCGGGCTGGTCGTAGGGGTTGATGCCATACAGCTTACCCATGATCGGGATCATCGCCTCATACATATAGATGAACTCGCCGACGGTACGGGCCTTCACTTCCGGGAACCGCACCGTCAGCGACGGCCGCTTGCTGACCAGCAGGGCCAGTTCGGTAGCTCGTTTTTCGGCGGCCAGCAGCCCCGCCAGCGTGCCGTTCTTGCTGCGGCCGAGGTATTCCATCGCCTCGACGCCCTCGAATGCCAGCGGGATGATCGAATCGCACTCGAAGGCCTCGACCTCCAGGAAAGTGAAGACTTTGTCGTTGGGGCCTTCGCGGTAGAGCTGGACCTGCGAGTGCTGGTCAGTGACGCCCAGGGCTTTGACTGGGGTCGGCCCGACGCACTTGCCGTCGCTCGGGCGGATCTTCCCCAGGCTTTCGGCATAGAGCTGGCGGAACCAGTCGGCCAGGTCGCGAAGCTGCTGGCTGTAGGGCATCATCACGTGGATGTTCTTGCCGCGCTGGTCATAGAGGTAGTAGATCATCGCCATTAACGCGGCCGGGTTGGTCATCGGGTTGGGGTCGCTAACCGGCTTGTCCATGGCGGCAGCCCCGTCGAGCAGCGAGTCGATGTCGATGCCGCAGAACGCCGCCGACAGCAGACCGACCGGCGAGAGCACGCTGAATCGCCCGCCGACGCCATCCGGCACGACCAGCGAACGATACCCTTGTGCGTCCACGATCTCGCGCATCGTGCCCTTTGATAAATCGGTGGTCACGAGGATGTGATCTTTACCCTTGGCCTCGTCCAGGGCCTTGATCAGGCGGTCGCGAACGATGAGAAACTGAGCCGAAGTCTCGGCCGTCTCGCCCGATTTGCTGATGACGTTGACCAGCGTGTTGGCCCAACCGTCTTGCTCAACGAAGTGCATCACCGCCTCGAAGTAGGCCGGGTCGACGTTGTCCATCACGAACAGGCGTGGGCCACGGCGCTCGGCCTTGGAGAGCAGGTTGTAGGTCAGCGGGTTCAGGGCACTCTGCAAAGCGATGTTGCCCAGCGCCGAACCGCCGATGCCCAGTACGATCAGGTTCTCGATCGCATCCCGACGCTCCGCGACGATTCTTTTGATCTCGTCAACCTGCGGTCGCTCGTGGGGCAGTTCCCGGAAGCGATGCTCACCCTTGGCCCTCTCACCGGCGATCTCCTTGAGAATCTCAGCCACCTTGGGGGCTAGGGCCTGCAGATCGGCCTGGGTGAGCTTGTGCTCGCCGAGGCGTTCGTCCATCACGTGCTTCGTGTCCAGTGTCAGCGTGGATTCTGTTGTCATGAGTCCCATCCCGAATCGTCGTATTCCAACAACTGCAACTTCGCGGCCTGTTCAAGCACGAAGGTCCGTTCGCTGCCGTCGATCTTGAACCGGATGCCCGCGCACACGCCCCTGCCGGCGGGGCGGAGCCATATGATTTTCCCGAGGCCATAGTCCTCATGCCGAACGAGCCGGCCGCACTGCCAGTCGGCGTACCTCGTAGCCATGGCCTCGGCGGCCGCCTCATCATAGCCGCGATTCTCTCCGGGGACACGCTCGGAGGGAAGGCTCAGCCATTCGATCTGCTCCCGCGGCAACTCGGCCAGGAAAACGGAGCGGGAGCTTCGGCTTCCCCGGCCTCGAACAACCCGGAAGCGCGAGCACGTCAAGGTCAGCGACTGGCGGGCCCGCGTCATGCCCACAAAGCAGAGTCGCCGCTCCTCCTCCATGTCTGCCTCGCGGTCTTCCTGGCGACGGTAGGGCAACAGACCGTCTTCAACTCCGATGATAAACACGCGGTTGAATTCGAGTCCCTTTGCCGCGTGCAGGGTCATCAACGTCACGGCCCCCATCTCGGGATCGACAGAGTCGACCTCGCTCATCAGGCTGACCTGCTGGAGCCAGTCGACCAGAGACCCGCCCTCGGGGTGATCGCGGTCGTATTCCGCGGCATCGGCGATGAGTTCGTCGGCATTGCGGGCGGCGTCGTCATCTTTGGCCTGGCTCCAGGATGCCCGCAGGCCGCTGTGCAGAATGGCGTGCCGGACGGCCGCACTGACGTTCTCGTCGGCCGCGATTCTGACAATCTCGCCGATCAGCCCGACAAACCATGAGATGCGCTCCCCGGTGTGGGCGGAGACCCTGAGCCCGCTCGGGTCGGTCAGAATCTCCAGTGGAGAAAGCCCCGCCTCGTCGGCCCTCTCGATGATCCGCTCGACTGTCGTGTCGCCGATTCCCCGCGTCGGCACGTTGACGATCCGCAGAAATGAGACCCGGTCCTTGGGGTTGGCCGCCAGCCGCAGATAAGCGAGGGTGTCCTTCACTTCCTTGCGTTGGAAGAACGAGACTCCGCGGGCGACCTGATAGGGAATGTGGCGCTTTCGCAGGGCCTCCTCGATCAGCCGCGACAGAGCGTTGATCCGGTAGAACACCGCCACGTCGTCGTACTTGCCGCCGCCTTCGATATGCTCGGCGATGGTCTCGGCAACCAGGGCGGCTTCCTGTTGTGCATCGTCGGCTTCGATCACGTGAACCGGCGGGCCGCTGCCGTTGTCGGTCCAGAGTTCCTTGTGCTTTCGCTTCCGGTTGTGGCGAATGACCGCGTCGGCGGCGGCGAGGATCTGCGGCGTCGAGCGGTAGTTCTTCTCCAGCCGGACGATCTTGGCCTTGGGAAAATCCTCCTCGAATTCAAGGATGTTGTGGATGTTCGCGCCCCGCCAGCCGTAGATGGACTGGTCGGGGTCGCCGGTCACGCACAGGTTCTCGTGGTCCAGGGCCAGGCCGCGGGCGATCAGGTACTGGGCGTGGTTGGTGTCCTGGTACTCATCCACGAGGACGAAGCGGTAGCGGTCCTGAAGCTGATCGCGCAGCTCGGCATCCTCGCCCAGCAGCCAGGCCATCTTGAGCAGCAGGTCATCGAAGTCGAGGGCGTTCTGCTCCGCCAGGACCTTCTGGTAGGCCTGGTAGATCGGGATGATCGAGCGGGCCGACCAGTCGCGGGCGTATTGCCCGTAGTCCTCGGGCAGGACCATGTCATTCTTGGCCTGGCTGACCGCTTCGACCATTTTGGCCGGTGGATAGTTGTCGGTTGATAACTCGCATCGCTGGACGGCCAGTTTCATGGCCGCCGTTTGGTCGGCCTGGTCGAAGATCGAGAAGTTCGGTGTCAGGCCGGCCCGGTCGGCGTATGTTCGCAGCAGCCGGGCGCAGAGCGAGTGAAACGTGCAGCAGGTGACACCCGGCTCGACGGCCAGGTGGCGTATCCGCTCGGCCATTTCGTTGGCCGCCTTGTTCGTGAATGTCAGGGCCAGGATGTGCCGCGCCTCGGTGACCGTCCGGGCGAGGTAGGCGGTTCGGTGGGTGATGACCCGCGTCTTGCCGCTGCCCGGCCCGGCCAGGATCAGCAGCGGCCCGTGCGCATGCGTCACCGCCTCCTTCTGCGGTTCGGTCAGGCCTTCGAGCAGTTCTTCGACACCCATGGAATCCCTCGACGGCGTCTTATAGCAGCCGTAGCGGGCAAAATCGAGTTGTCCGCGAGGTCGCGCGCGTTCTGGTTTCGCCTTGATTCATCCTTCCGCCTTCATCCTTCATCCTTGGCGTCGAGTACTCCGCGTGTCTCATGGAGACACTTCCACTTGTGCTCCAGCCTTGTTACCTTATTGCCCATGCGAATTATTGCCCAGGGCATCGACCTGATCGAGTGTCAGCGGATCCGCGACGTCTGGCAACGTCACGGTGACCGGTTGACCGATCGCCTGCTGACTCCGGCGGAGCTGAACTACGTGCGCGCCAACCGCGACCCGGTTCCGCGCCTGGCCGGGCGGTTCGCGGCCAAGGAGGCCATCCTCAAGGTTCTGGGTACCGGCTGGAAGGGCAAGATCGCCTGGCGCGACATGGAGATTCTCAACGACGCGGCCGGCCGGCCGTATGTGACCCTCTGCGACGAGTGCAGGCAGGTGGCCGAGTCGCTCGGGATCACGCAGATTCTCATCTCGATCACGCATACCGAGAACTTCGCCGCAGCGGTGGCGACGGGGGTGGGGGAGTAGCGGTCAGCGTTCAGCAGTCAGCGATCAGCCAGACATCTTGTCGAGCCACGGGGCTTCTTGGGCTGAGCTTGTCGAAGCTGTTCCCGTGGTCTTCTGCGCGTGCGATGAGAACCGAGGGGACAAGCCCCTCGGCTCGTCAAGGCAGGGCATGCAGTGCCCCTTTGCACCCCGTTCCGCGCTTCGTCCTAAGTTTGTCGACGGGGGCAGCAGTGGCGATCATCCAGACGTCGAAGGCCCTCCCGCACTCCGGGCAGCGGTTCTCGGGCAGGCCGCGGAGGGAGTAGCCGCAGTGCGGGCAGTGGGCGTCGGGGAGGGGGTCCTGAATGGCCTCCGGGGGTGACCAAGTTTCGTGTGGATGGCCCATCATTCGATTCCTGGTGATCCTCGGGTGTCGAGGGTCGTGATTCGAATCGCTGCCGCATCGACTTTCCGCCGCAAGAATATCAGCATCGCACATGTCGGCAGAACACTCGAGACCAAGCCGACGGTTGGTTTGGCCAGGCCGCGGTAGAGCCGGGCGTTCGGTGCGGCGCTGACCTCAAGGATATTCAGCACCGTGAACAACGACATAACGGCTATCGTCAATCCGAGCAGGACATATAGGCTGCGCTTTGCCCAGTCAGGTCGGCGGAGAATGAGCACCGCGGCAAGAATGTAGCAGATGAAAAGGCCGAGGCCACCGCTGAGGTCGACCCACGCTGCGGGCTCACACAGCCATGCGGGCCAACGGCCGAGACCATGGATGATGAAAGCCGCATGGAAGATGTCGGCAGGAACATAGAGATGGCCCGCTGCAGTGGCGATCAGTAGCACGCTCAGTGTCAATGGCCAATCACTTCGGGGCCGATGGTCTGCCAGTGGCAGCGTCGTGAGCTGTTGACCGCCAGTTCGCGCCAGCGAACGACGTCTCAATCCTGTGCTGAGCAGCGACACAATGAGTACGGCAGGGCACACGACGGCGAAAAGCAGATCCGGGCCACTCGCTTTGACATACCAGAAGAGGCCGGCGATCGGTGTTCGGGGATATCCGCCCTCCGCCACCACCCAGACCGCGATCCAAGTGAACACTCGAAGCGCCTGTAGGATGATGCATGCCTTCCTTCCCCAGTCGCGACGGCGGTGTAGCCCAACGATCGCCAACGCCGCCAGGGTAGGAACAATCAGCAACTCGAGCACCAATCTTAGCTCAAAGTTGTGTCGACCGAAGATGATCCTTGGCGGACCGGGCGGCCTGGAGGCGATGGCGCTTTGGAGGATGATGAGCCAAGCCCCGATGCGCAGCAGCAGATGTGCAACGTACCCGCCGAGATACCACGCCATCAGATCAGGCCACTTCGGCAAGAAAGCTGATGTACAAGTGGCCGGGTCAAACGCCGTGCCGCACTCCGGGCAGCGGTTCTCTGACAGGCCGCGGAGGGAGTAACCGCATTTGAGACAGCGGGCGTCGGCGAGCAGGTCGTCGCGACGTGGGGCGGGGGAGGTTGCTGCGCTTTGAGTGTCCGGTTCCATCCGTCTCTCGCAGTACATGGACGGTTGTCGAGCCGCCATGGTAGACGGGCAGGGGATGATGCTGCAAGAAGGAGGCTTGGGCGCGGATGCCAGGCGGGTCGGTGACAGAATGGGCGGGCAGCCGCTGCGGCTTTCCCTCTTTCAGAACCGCGACCGTGAGTGAGCGGCGCCCCTGTGGTGTGGCCGCTTTGTGATCTGCCCCTCGCTTGCCAGCTTCTTGCACCAAGCGTCTTGCTGGGCTGGCTGAAGCCAGCCACGAGGAAAAGATGAGAGAGAACCGGTGGTCGCCTAAAACCGGCCCTACAAGGGACGGCCTATCAGCCCGCTTTCGGCGGGTAAGCCCCGTCGAACGGGGCTGAACGTGAACGGCCCTGCTCGCAGGCTGACCTGCTTGATGAAGAAAGTCGTCACGCTTGGGGTTCTGAGAGAGCTGCCTGGACTATCAGTGCGACGGTGCCCCGCCCTGAACCTTGTCTTGGACCCTGAGGCTGAGCCTCAGGCTCAGACCCGAAGGGAACCCCGACCCCGGAACCCTGCTTGCCGCGGCGTAGCCTTGGCGAAGTCGGGAACCCTCAAATCTGGAAATCCAGCTTCCACGGTTCGGCCCGGGTATCGGTCGGTTCGCGCTTGCGGACGGTCAGCTCCGGGTCCTTCATCCGCACGGTGGCGTTGTCCGGAATGCTGCTGGTCAGGAAGACCGACGCGCCGACCACGGCTCTTTCTCCGATGACCGTTTCGCCGCCGAGGACCGTGGCGTTGGCGTAGATGGTGACGTTGTTCCTGACCGTCGGGTGCCGTTTGTGTCCGCGGATCAGACGGCCGCGTGCATCCTTCGGGAACGACAGGGCCCCAAGCGTCACGCCCTGGTAGAGCTTGACGTTGTCGCCGATTTCCGTGGTCTCGCCGATGACCACGCCGGTCGCGTGATCGATGAAGAAGTTGCGGCCGATTCTCGCTCCGGGATGGATGTCCGCCCCGGTCTTGGCGTGGGCCCACTCGTTCATGATCCGCGGGATGAGCGGCACCTCCATCAGGTACAGCTCATGAGCAAAGCGATAGACGGTGATCGCCAGGACGCCCGGGTAAGCCAGGATGATCTCATCCATGCTGGCGGCCGCGGGGTCGCCGTCGTAGGCGGCCTGGACGTCGCCTGCCAGCAACTCCCGGATGGCCGGCACGGTCTCGATGAACCGCATGGTCATCTCGCGAGCGTCTTCCTCGCACCGGTTGGCGAGGCAGTCTTCATTGCATTCTTTGCGGCGTTTGTAGCAGATAGCCTGGAAGATCTGGTCGTGCAGCTTCTCGCCGAGCTTGGGAAGCAGCTCGCCCACGTGGAAGGTGACGTTGTGCTGGTTGAGGTTCTGCCGGCCGTGGTAGCCCGGATAGGCCAGCTCCAGCAGCAGATGAATGATCTCGATGATCTCAGCTCGGCCGGGCAGATAAACATGGTCGAGGTGGCGGGTTCGCTCATCCTCGTTGTAACTGGCGACCATCCGGTTGACCAGGCCCGGCAATCGCTCGCCGATTCTGAACTTGGCTGACATTCGTGATTCTCCACATTCGCCTGACCGCGATCAGGACTTACGGGATTCTAGCAGTCGGAATCCCCCCTGGATACCTCGCGTTTTGGCTGGTCGGCCCGATATCGTTGCAAACGGACCAGCGGAAGCATAGACTCCGTGAGAGGCCGGTTGAGGCAATGCCGAGACCATCGGCAGCTCGGGGCAGGGTTCCATGCGTATTGCGTATTTCGACTGTTTCAGCGGGGCGAGCGGGGACATGATCCTTGGCGCCCTCTTGGACGCTGGCCTGGACCTGGATGTACTGCGGGGCGATCTGGCCTCGCTGGGGGTGGGGGGATATTCGCTGTCGGCCGAACGCATCCGAAAACAGGGCTTCGCGGCCACGCAGTTCGAGGTACACATCGAAGCCGCCGACAAGCCCCACCGGCACCTGAAACACATCCGGGAGATCATCGAGAAGGGAC
>JAUCQB010000095.1 GCA_030372985.1 Phycisphaerae bacterium | reverse complement strand
GAAGTCGCGTATCCGGGGATCATCCGACTTCTTGAGACCATAGGACGGGTCGGCCGGGAGCCAGCCCCACGGCTCCACGTAGAACTCGGCCCAGTCGTGCATGTTCCATTCGAGCGGCTGCGTCTCCCAACCGGATTGCCACCGCGCAGGTATGCCGGCCGCGCGGCACATGGCGATGAACAGCATGGCGTGGATGCCGCAGTCGCCACGGTGGGTGGCCAGAGCCTTGCGCGTGCAACTCGGGATGGTCGAGTATTCCTCTTCAGAACAATACTGCAGCGTCGCATCGATGGAATGGAAGATCTTGCGAGCTTTCGCCAGAGGGTTGGTCTCGTTGCCGACCGCCTGTTTCACGGCCTCGCGCAACTCGGGAGTAAAGACGATGTGCGGGGGCCGTTCTTCCAGACAAGCCTTGCCCCAGTCGGCCGGCAGCGGGCGGGCCGCCGCATCGTCCAGCTTCGGGCAAAAGGCATAGAAGACGTACTCAAACTCCTCCTCGAATACGACCGGCTGGGCCGGATCGGTGATCTGCTGCTCCAGATACAGCGTTCGCTGGACCGCGCCGGACAGCACCCGATCGCCCGCGGCGTTGGGGGCAAGCTTGTACTCGGCCGGCGCGGTGCGGATCAGCCGCACCTGCTTCTGCTGTCGATACTCCTGGGGAAACGGCAGCCAGCATCGCACCAGTGAACCGGCCTTGGCCCCGGGGCGATTCGCCGCGACGGTGAGTTTGTACCGGATGCGTTGCCGGATCGGCAGCACCTCGCTCCTGCCTGATCCATCCGCCGCAGCCAGCACCTTACGGATGTGCTCGATCATCTGCTGTTCGGCCTGTGCCTGCTTGTCCGGTGCTGCAGCGGCCTGCGTTGCGGCATGCGCGTCACGCCGCCGCTTGGCTTCTTCGCAGAAACGGAAGATGTTCGACGGTTCGCGGATGAAATACCACGGCCGGCCGTCGAAAACGCGGTATTGAACCTCGCCGGCCGCCCGCCACCTCTCAACGTCCGCGGCAGTCACATCCGGGATGGACTTGCGTAGCCGCTCGACCAGCACCGGCAACTCCTGGCGGTAGTCGCGTCGAATGCGGCGAATAACTTCCAGGCCGTCGGCGGCGGCGGCCCGGCTGCGCCGCGGATCGTCGGCCTTCTGCTCGGCCTGGAGGATGCCCTCGGCCTCGCCCAGACGGCCATCGGCCACCAACTGCCTGACGCGAACCATGACGGGCTCGTCAGAGGTGAACAAGTCGGCGGCCCCCGACATCACGCCGGCATCCGTCTGTCCGGCAGAGGCCAGCGCGCCCAGTAACATCGATAAGCAGATCATTGTCGCTCCTCGCATAGGTCCGACACCCCGAGTCAACCATCGTGCCCAGAGTGCGTCCCAAGACAGTGAGTGCATCCTGCAACGACGAGTACATCCTAAGAGAGTGTGGGGCGGGCTTCCAGACCGCCGCTCGGCCCGGAATCCCTTCCGGGCCGCGTCGCCCTGGCGGAATCCGTTCCGCATCCGGTGAGAATGAGGATGGGAATCCTCCACACGGAAGGCCCCAGAAGGGATTCTGGGGCCAGCGAGATGGATTCTGGGGCCAGCGGGAACCCAAACACCACCGCCAGTGCATTTCGCGGTTCGCGACAGAACCCGTCCCCCATTCTCAATTCTGCATTCGCCATTCTTCATTCCCCAGCGTTGCCGTATGCGACGCTGGGGTACAGGCTCCAAAAAGAACCGGGGATCGGCCCCATACTGAGCCGGTCCCCGGAAGGGTTTACACACTACTCCAACCGACGCCGCGGTCAATCACAGTTCGGATCGGCCGCGATGCCCGCACCGCTGGCACAGGCCTCAAAGAAGCCTGCGTCATCGGAATCGACGTCCTTGTCATCGAGACGGTCGAAGCATTCGCAACCGCCGACCAGGATGCCGCCGGTACCCGTGAAGCACGCCTGGAACGCCGCGAAGTCCGCCTGATCGACGTCCTTGTCACCGTCCACATCGGCGAACGGATCGTTGCAGGCCATTCCCACGAACTTGACCCGCATGGTGATCGGCTGAGTCAGGCTAACGATCGGATTCGGCAGCAGGTTAACCGATGCGGTGGCCGTGGCCGTGGTCAGCCGTACCCACCGTTTGGACTGCTCATCGGTGAACTGGAACTTGACCTGCAGACACTTGGTGCTGCTGTCGCCGTCTGTGTCAATCACCTGGGCAACATTCGGCGGGGTCAGGAGGTTCGCGCTGGTCGTTCCCGAGTAACTCGGTGCCTGGAAGAGCACCAGATCCCCGGCGGTGCGGCCTTCGAAGCCCTCCACGAGCGCCTCTCCGCTCTTGACGTTATCGATGAGCATCGTATACGACCCGGTATTGGGATCCGCGCTGTCGGCAGCCACGGCCAGATGTTCGAGGACACCGCACGCGCCATTCAGCACGCCGTTGCCGAGGTTGAAGCTCAGAATCGGATCGCTGAGCGGATCGAATGTGACCGTCTGCCATTCCGTACTGGGCTCGAAGAGCTTGCCCTGTGGCGCGCCACCCACCGTGCCGGTGGGCCCGATCCATTCGATGGCCGTCCCGGTCGTACCGCCGTCAGTACCGATCGCACACGGTTCTGGGTTGCTTGTTTCGCGGATACCCAGCGACAGCAGGACCGGCGAGTTCTTCCCGGTGCCGACCACGGGCCCGATCGTCGGCTTTTCACACTCCTTGACTTCCGGCGGATCACAGACCGTGGCGGTTTGCGTGGCCACGATGACCTTGTGCGCGGTCAGCGGCTGGGTCAGCGTCACCAGAGTGCTTGTGGCGCCGCCCAGGTTGGTGGCCGTTCCGATTGGGGTCCAGGTGTCGGGATTGGGCGTGTACTCATAAACGGTGACCTGGCTGGCCGTCGGATCGAGGCCGGTCACCTTCACCTCCGTCGCTCCCGCCTCCAGAAGAATGGTGTCCGAAGAAGGGGCCACCCCAACAGGCGGCACATCCTGCGGCAGGCAAGGCTTTGGACCGACATTGAGCTTGATGTTGTCGATGAGCACGCCTGGATATGAGGCGGGCGTCGCAGTCTTTGGGATGGAGTACGTCGTGCAAGTACTCGCAAAGGCAATCAGCAGACTGTCGCCGGGGTTCACGGTCAGCGTGACACTGTAGCCCACAACACTCGGCTCGAGATCACAGCCATCCTGCGCGGGCGTCATCTTTCCCGGATACTTGCCCGCCGGCGAAATAGCGGGCAGGGGCGTGCCGATGGCACGATGCGCGCCGTTCACTACCACGCCCATCTCGAAAGGTGCCTGGTTGTATCCCCAATAATCCGTATCCACGGTTCCACGTTCATCCAGAATCATGTCCATCGTGAGGTGGTACTTCGAACCCGGGGCGACATCAGGCGGAATGATCGCGTCGTAAACCGCGTAGATGCCGTTGCCCCAGCCATGGTCGCCCAACATCAACCACTTGGATCCGCCCTCCGGATAGGTTGGCTGCAAAGCCTCGCTATAGTAGTTATCGGCGGCGTCATACCACGTCCGCTCGGCCGGAGGCGTGAGCACGGGGATGGTGTTCGCTGTAACGATCGTATCCTGGAAATCATCGATAATCCCGGCAGCCATGACTCGGTGGCCGGTGGAGGGCAGGCAGCCCTCGCGTCGGACCACTTGCGTCGCCTTGACCGTCTGCCCCTCAACAAGGGCAGTATCCAGCGTCACGGCTGTCATGGGCGACGTCGGAGAATTGTTGGTACCGATCAGCGCGTCGTTGGCGTAAACCTTGACGGCCGTCGCACCGGCAGTCACGTCGGTGACCCAGATCTGGGTCCGGCCGGCGTCCAACATGCCCGTTGCCCTTACCGCCGAGACCTGGTTGCAGTCACCCACTGTGACCCCCGTGCCCGGAATGCACCCTTCCTGCGTCAGACCGCTACCACCCACCGACTGCATTGTCTGGGTCGCGGAAATGACTTCTCCGTTTGCCAAAGCCCGAGTCAGGGAGACGGTTACCCTGTTGTCGGGAGCGGCCGGCACCGGGTTGTTCAGCACACCGATGGCCGGTCCAACACCGCCGGCATAAACGTTGACCGCTGTGGCCGAAGCATCAACACCCGATACCACGACCGATGTGTCGCCGGCGATCAGGATCGGCAATGCCGTGACCGCCGGGATTTGGCCACAGGTGCCGGCTAGCGGGCCGGTCGTCGCCTTGCATCCCTCGACAGCAACCGGGGGATCACATGCCAGCATCGTCTGCGTGGCCACGACCAAGTCATTGGCAGCCAGCGGTGTCGACAGGGTCACGTCGATGCTGCTGTTGCCTCCCGGATTGGCGGTGCCTTTCTGGACCCCGTTGACATACACGGTGACCAGTGAGGCGGTCGCATCGATGCCCGTGACCTTGACGATGGTATCGCCCGGCATGTGGGGCACCTGGGTACTGATCGCCGGGACGTTGCCGCAACCACAGGCGATGTACCACTTCACCGCATCAGACATCAATCGTGGTGGTGATACATTGCCCTCGAGCGTCGGATTGGTCAGCACGACGGTGTAGATTGTGCCGCCGACCATGTAGAAGGTACCCTGCAAGTTCCACTTGTTCTGATTATTTGCGGCCTGAGATTCATTCAGGATCTTGTCGGTGTAGCCGCCATCGTGATAGATCCGGCAGGGAACGCTTGTATCGCCTTTGTCTGAGGTGCCCCAAGTTACGGAGACCTCATAGTTCCCGCTCTCGGGGGCCGTAAAAGAAAACGTAGCCGTCGCTGCCGTGCTCCCGCTGTAGCGGCTACCGATGCCGCTGGTACAACCGGGCGCAGTACTTTTCGCACTACTGTCCAGGAGGTTATCTGTATACCGGTTGTAGTTCTTGCCCCCCGGGCGACTCTCAACGATGAACTCGTAGGCCAGCGCGTTACCAGCGAACATCGCCAGAACCACCGCGCCGACGACCGTTGTCAGAATGGCCTTTTTCATTCCTGACTCCTTCCTTTGCATAAGCCGGCGTAGCACCCGAAGCGCCCCGTGCGTCAACGCGGTTGCCGGTCCAGGACTGTCACGACTTTTCAAACGGCACAAACACTCTCCGTCCCGCCCAGCGGGCGGGTTCGACACGCTCTCACGCGGGGTCTGCCGCCCAGCATGGCGACGCCCCACGTGGTTCTATTCCGTTCTCTCTCCCGTCGTGGGGGGGCCGCCCCCCCCACCCCCCCCCCCGCCCCCCCGTG
>JAUCQB010000094.1 GCA_030372985.1 Phycisphaerae bacterium | reverse complement strand
CGAGTTATATGCCAGCTGCGACGGCATGGATAAGTTCGTAAAGTACTTCGTCGCCGCTTGGTTAAAGTTGATGAACCTGGACCGCTTCTTTTTGCAGGCGTTTGTCTTCGTCGAAAGCTTCAACAGGAACGCCGGCGCAAGCCGGCGTTTCCTTTCCAGTTTTCGCCCGACATTCCCGCGAAGGCGGAAATCCGGTGTCTTAGCGTTTTGGCAGATCACCGCGATCCGAACGAAAGTCGCTGGATTCCCGCCTTCGCGGGAGTGACGAAACATTATCGCGGCGATGCCAATCACGTCGCGTCGATATCCCCCAACGCCTGGATCAATCGCCTCGCCCGCTTGTCGGGCTTGGTCAGCGGCGCACGATAGCCGGTGGCTTCCGCACGGCGCAGCTCGCGCTCGTGTTCACGCCGTGCGCGCGATTCCTCGCTTTCGCGATACAGGGTTTGCGCAGCGGCGGCCGGCCCGCGCGTATCGCTGACGCCCAGCACTTCGACCTCGAAAGTTTCACCGCTGCGCACGACCTTCAGCGCATCGCCTGCCTTCACCATCCGCGCCGGCTTGGCGCGTTGCCCGCCCACGTCGACCTTGCCGGTTTCCACCGCCTGCTTGGCCAGCGCGCGGGTCTTGTAGAAACGCGCGGCCCAGAGCCAGATGTCGAGGCGGATGGCGGGGGATTCAGTCATGTGGACATGAATAATGGGGTGCGGCGCCATTATCCGGTATTGGGGCGTATTCGTCGGATAACACTGGTCAGGTGCCCATGCCACTTTATCGGGGCGTGTCCGATTTTTTGTGTGTGAGGCGGTTTAGTCTCGGTAGTTCCTTCAACGGGCCAGCGTGAATCGGTCTTCGTAGATTATCGCGAACTGGTTCATCGCCGCCTTCCAGTCGCGGCTCGCGCGGCTCCAGTCGGCGGTGATGTTGCGCAGGGCCAGCCAGATCAGCTTGGTGGCCGCATCGTCGCTGGGGAAGTGGCCGCGGGTCTTGATGATCTTGCGCAGGCGCGCATGCACGCTCTCGATCGCGTTGGTCGTGTAGATCACCCGACGCACGTCCGGCGGGAACGCAAAGAACGGCACCACACGCGTCCAGGCGCGGCGCCAGGCCGCGACCACCGTCGGGAAGCGCTGGCCCCAGTCGCCGGCCTCAAACGCGTCCAGGGCGGCCTCGGCGGCTTCGGCTGTCGGCGCGGTGTAGATCGGCTTGATTGCCGCTGCCAGCGCCTTGCGGTCCTTCCAGCCCGCGTAGTCCAGACTGTTGCGGATCAGGTGCACGATGCAAGTCTGCAGCGTGGTCGCCGGAAACACCGCCTCCAGCGCCTCGGGGAAGCCCTTCAGACCATCGGCCACGCCGATCAGGATATCGCCGACGCCGCGAGTCTTGAGATCGTTGAATACCCGCATCCAGAACTTCGCACCCTCGGTGTTCTCGATCCACAGCCCAAGGATGTCGCGGGTGCCGTCGGCCAACACACCCAGCGCCAGGTAGACGGCCTTGTTACGCACCACCCCGTCCTCGCGGATCTTCACTCGCAGCGCATCGAAGAACACCACCGGGTACATCGCTTCCAGCGGTCGCGCCTGCCACGCAGTTACCTCGGCCATGACCTCGTCGGTGACCTTGCTGATGAACTCCGGCGACACCTCGACGCTGTACATCTCGGCCAGATGGCCCTGGATCTCCCGGACCGTCATGCCACGGGCGTACATCGAGACGATGCGCTCGTCGAAGCCGGCGAAGCGCCGCTCGTGCTTGGGGATCAGCTGCGGCTCGAACGTCCCGGTGCGGTCGCGCGGCACGTCGATGCGCAGCGGGCCCTCGTCGGTCAGCACAGTCTTGCCGCTGCGGCCGTTGCGGTGATTGCCGCTCCCGCCCTCGGGGTTGGCCAGGTGAAGGCCCAGCTCGGCGCCCAACGCCCGCTCAATCACGGCCTTCTTGAGCTGCTGGAACACGGCCTCGACCCCGGCCGCGTCCATCGGACCCGGGATCAGCTTCTCGAGAAACTCCTGTGGCAGATCGATGGCCGGCGTGACCACCGGCGTCTTCTTCTTGCGTGGCATACATGCTCCTTGGCGGCTTCATGGTATGCCTCTCACACAAAATTCCTGACACCCTCCTCAGAGCGGCTGGACGGCGTCCGCCTGCAGCCCTTTCTGGCCCTGCACCACGGTGAAGCTGACCTTCTGGCCTTCCTTCAGACTCTTGAAACCCTGGGTCTGGATGGCGCGGAAGTGCACGAACACGTCTTCGCCGTTTTCACGGCTGATGAAACCGAAGCCTTTGGCATCGTTGAACCACTTCACGGTTCCGTTTTCACGCTCGGACATCGTTGACTGACTCCCTGAACTGACGATGGAAACGCCGGATCACGGCGGCTGGTTGCAAGGAGGAAGCGTGTAACGATGTAGCGATCTGTCGATCAACTGCATCAGGCCACAGTTACCAGTGACTCTTGACAAGCGCAGCGATCACACATTAACGCGGCGTTTATGAAAAAGTCAATCATCATCGCCCACTTGTTTTGGTAACATAACTTGTTGAATTAACAGGAGATATTTCTTGAACCCCGAACAACTGTGGTACTTCCTGGCCGCGGCGATGGTGCTGATTGGCCTGATCGGAGTGATCCTGCCGGCCCTGCCCGGCCTGCCGCTGGTATTCGCCGGCATGCTGCTGGCCGCCTGGACAGACAATTTCGAACACATCCACTGGCCGACTCTGGTAGTGCTGGGGCTGATGACGCTGCTGTCGCTTGCGGTGGACCTGTTCGCCACCACGGTCGGCGCGAAGCGGGTCGGCGCCAGTCGCAAGGCGCTGCTTGGCTCGATATTGGGCACATTCGCCGGGCTGTTCTTC
>JAUCQB010000093.1 GCA_030372985.1 Phycisphaerae bacterium | reverse complement strand
AGATGCTCACGCGCGATGGCCTTGAGACCATCGGCATGGGCAAAACGCCTGAGATTGTACGTCGCCATTCGTTCTTTCCTCCTTGCTTCTTATTGCCAGGCCGTCCCCGGCGTTTGAGTGTTCGAGCCGGGCCGCCTGACGGCGACGACCTTGCCAATGATGCGCAGCCCATCGTCGGGCCCCACGGGGATCGGTCGATGCTTCCGGTTTTCCGGCCTCAATTCGATTTTCTCGCCTCGGATATAAAGCCGCTTCACCGTGGCTTCGTCCTCCAACAACGCGACAACGATGTCACCGTTCTCCGCCACGGGCTGTTGTCGCACCACCACCAGGTCGCGATCTCGGATTCCGGCGTCCATCATGCTGTCGCCTGTAACCTCCAGGGCGAAGCACCGGCCTGCCCGGGCGACCCCGCCTTCGACCAGCACCTCTCCGATGATGTTTTCTTCGGCCAGGATCGGTTGGCCGGCCGCCACTCGGCCGATAATGGGGACGGCCACAAGATCGGGGACGTCGTCTTCGGGTTCGCGGATAATCGCAATTCCACGAGCCTTCCGGGGTTCGCGCTTCAGGTAGCCCTTGCGGACAAGCTGGTTCACCTGACCGTGGACGCTGGCGTGCGATATTCCGAGGATATCCGCGAGTTCCTTCATGGTCGGGGGGAACCCCCGCCGGTTCGTGAAGAGGCGGATTTCCTTCAATGTACGGCGCTGCGGCTCTGTTATTTCCTGAACGGGGCGTCTGCCTCGCGGTCTTTGACTCATGTGTATCCTCAACCATCCAAATGGCTATCGTCGAACACCAACAGCCGCAGGGCCCGGTCAGAGCAAACTACGGCCACGTTACAGGCTGATATTATACGACCTGATAGGCGTCAGGTCAATAGAAAAATGTACATGAATCAGGGGGTTTGAGGAATCGCTGGCGGGTGAGGAGAAGAGAGATCGGTGATCGGACGGGTGGATAGAGTGGCGGCCGGTAGCCCTGAGCGGGGGCGTCAGCTCATCCGCTCGGCGGTCAGCTTCGCCCATATCTTTCGTTGACGTGACCAGTGAGCAACGGCGGCAATGGGACGGACCTCTTTCTCCCGAATCTGGTCACGCCCATTGACCGTCCGGGGCAGGAAGAGAATCGCCTCCTGGATGTCAGGAGCCAGGTTGAGCAGGTTCATGATCTGGGTGATTCTGGCCCGCGTCACGTAACCGAGTCGCGCCAGATCTGCATAATCACGCACTTCAC
>JAUCQB010000092.1 GCA_030372985.1 Phycisphaerae bacterium | reverse complement strand
ACGAGACACACAGCGCTGTCTCGTGGGCTCGGAGATGTGTATAAGAGACACTTTGAGCAGGGCGACCAGGAATTCGGCGCGGACCGGGTCGCCGATGTTCAGCGGGGCGACGGCCTTTTCGTCCTGTCCGGTCGCCAAATAGAGCAGGCGAAGTTTGAGCTGATCGTCCAATTGTTCCGGGTGTTTGGCGACAAGCTCTTCGAGATGAGTGATCATTCCGGCCGTATCGGTCGGGACAGGGCCGGCGGCGTCGACCGCCGTCGGACGATTGGCCGAGGCGGGGGATCGCTCCGATGCCACCGGCTGTGCAGGGCGAATCGCCGGTCGGACATCGACCAACTCGACGCGGGGGCCGCGTGCGGGCGCGGCCATCACGGCGGTCGTGGTGCCTGTCCCATCGGTGCCGGGGCGTTGCGGGTCAACGGCCACCGGTGCATTGGCGGGGACGGCCGGCCGGGTCGTGACGGCAAGAGCCGGCGGCTTGGGCGCTGGGACCGTCCTGTCGAGCGTTTTGCTGGGCGCGGGCCTGGTTGTCGACGGCCGTGGTGACTGACCCGCCGGCCGGGTCTGCAAGGAGGTCGTCAGTTCTTGCTGGAGGCGAGTCAGGTACTCCTCGACCCGTCGCGATACTGCGGTCATCCTGGCGTCCGCAGATCGGGGGGGGCTGTTCACATCCTCGGCAGGTGCCGAGGCCGGTGGCGTCGCAGGTATCGGTTCTGAAACGATCTCGGTTTCCTTGACCTGCTTGCCAATCTGCCCTCGTAATGGCCAGAGTTGTCCGAATTGACTGTTATTGCAGCCGGTCGAGATGAGGCTTACGACCAAGGCTGATAACAGGAGCATCCGTGCTCGTTTCATGTCACTCGACTCCCGAATGACTCGGCCGGCGCCGGCTGCCAGGCCCGGCTTGCTCGCCGGCGATTGCCCTGCTGAAAACAGCACCAGCCGATCTATCCTGTTGCCCTTTTCTGACGCCTGTTGCGGCAGCCCTCGATGATGAACGCCTCGATGGAAGACTGCACGCTCGGGCCGCCGCTTTTGGCGTCCACGTCGGCCTTGAGCAGCCTGCACAGCATCTGCTCGAGCTGCTGCGTCGAGAACGCCGCGAGTTCCGACCGGACACCGGCCTCGTCGTTCCATCGCATGAGCATCCGGGCGATTTCGGGGATCGAGGTGCCCGATTCCTGAGCGCGCTTGGCGGCCAGCATTCGACGAACAGTGTAGGCGACGCCGGCAACCGCACGGCCGGGGGCCGCCCGGTCGGTCTGCCAGACTTCCTCCCACAAGCTGATTGCCCGGGCCTGGTTGCCGGCCGCAATCGCAGACAGGATGTCCCAGACCTTCTCTTCGCGGTGCTGCCCGACGAGAGCCTCCACATCCGCGACGGCGATTCGTTTGCGATCGCCCACATACAGGGCCAGTTTCTCCAACTCACCGTCCAACCCACCGAGGTCGTTGCCGACCAGATCCTGCAGCAGCGCCGCCGCACGCGAATCGATCTGGACGCCGTGTGCTTTCCTGGCCCGATCCGCGAGCCAGGCCGGCAGCATGCGGGGCTTGATTGCCTCGCACTTGATGATCTCCCCGACGGCCTGTGCCCGTTTGTGCAACCGTGTGGCTGCCGAAAACGACTTGCACTCAAGCAACAGCACGCCGTAGGGGCTGGGGTCGTCCAGATACTCCTCCAGTTCGGCCCGATATCGCGTAATAAACGAGTCCGCATCGCGGACCATCACCAGTCGTTTCTCTGCCAGGAAGGGCAAAGTCCGGGCATCATCGAGCACGTCGGCCAGCGCCACTCCTGCCAAGGTTCCGTCGTATTCGCTCAAGGACAAGGACCGGTCGGCATTGCCCATGACGCGACGAACGACCGTTTGAATCGCTTCCTGCTTGAGAAAAACCTCGGGACCGGACACGACGTAGATGACCGGCCCGGCCGACGATGACTTCTCCTTGGCGGCTGGCATATTGGTTCGTCTCGCGCCTCTCCGGCAGCCTTGCTCGGTCAAAGGAGTCCTGTGACCACATCAGCGTGGCGAGCGATCGCTCTTGGCTTGTCCGCTCGCACCGGCACCGTACCGCGACAGGCGCCACTTGGCGCCGTCGATGATCCCTGCGGCGGCCGGATCCGCCTGCAAGGCCTTGCTCCACATCTCACGGGCATCACCGGGGCGCTCCATCTTAAACAGAACGTCGCCAAGGTCCAGCCACGCCCTGGCGTCTTTCTCGTTGTATTTGACCAATTGTTGAAGCACTTCGTATGACTTGGCGTATTGTCGTTGAGCGATATACGATTCGTGGATCCCGCGTAATGCCAATGGGTGCCGGGCGTCCTGGTCGAGCACGGCCCGGAATTTCTCAATCGCCCGGGGGTACTCCTTCTGGTAGTAGTGAATGACCCCCAGGTCATAGAGCGACGGAACATGTGTCGGATCGATCTCCAGGGCCTCCTGGAATCGCTCGGCCGCGACGGCATATTCGTTCCGGCCGGCGTGCCAATTGCCTCTCGACCACAACTGCTCGACTCTTTGCCGGTTCTCCTTGGTCAGAAACTTCAGATCGGCCGGTCTGGTCGTCGCCTGGGCTGGACGTGTCGTCGCGGAGCTGCCTGCCGGTCCGGCGGGACGCGTGGATGTCTCGGGTAACGGAATACCCTTGGCCATCCACCGATCGATCGGAACCGGTCCGTAAAGACGTTCGACGACGTGGCCACCAAGGTCACGGACCGCGAGCTTCAGCGTGATCTGCCCGGCCACTTGTGCGGGCAGCGTCCAGTCATACTGGCCCGAGTTCGGCAGCTCTTCCTCGATGGGTCGCCATGATTGGTCGATCGAACAGAGGTACCACAGGGACACCGGTCGACTGGACAGATTGGCGTCGTGAGCCGTCCATCGGAGCTGAACGATACGTCGCGACGCGAAGGCCTCGACCGGCTCGACACTGTCCCATTGGACCAGCGGCGGAGTGAAATCAATGAACACGCGGCGCTGCGGTTCCGTTTGAGCAGTGGGTGGGGGGGACGAAGGCACACCTTTGTCGTTGACGATCAGGGTAAAGCCATACAACCCCTCCGCGGAGGCCTCGAAGACAATCGGGCGATCGTGGTCCTTTTGCACGCCCCATCGCTGCCACCCGGCTCCACGGTCGCGGGTGTACCAGAGTTCGACCTCGGCGTCCGGGCTGGCGTCCGTCAGGCGGTACTCCAACTCCACTTGGCGGGCTCGGACGGTCTGAACAAGCGACTGTTCGCCCCGCGTCTGTGAAGCTGCGGCGCAAATCATGACCCCGGCCAAGAGCGATGTGTTGAGACAACGTGTCAGCCGGTTACAATGGCGTTGCGCTCCGCGCAGACTGCTAACTGGCATCCTGCTCGCCTCTGTTCGCCACGAGCGGCGACAACAACCGAACGCTCCGCGTCGGGGTCACTGTAAGGTTTATCGGAACATAAGGCCCGATCACTCAAGCCGCACAGGGACAACGTGACGATTTCTCCGCTGCCGTAAGTGCCTTTAAAACCAGTAGATAAGGTTGGCCAGGTGCAGGTAAAGGGCCATGAAGGCCAACTCGGCGGTTAGCCCCGTGGCCAGGACGCTGGATTCGGTCTGGCCATCGCCTCGACGAGCCATCAGGAAGCTCGCCAGATAGGCGATGACCATCACGACAATCGAGATGACCAGGCCGTAAGCCAGGGTTCGGCCGGAGGGTATGAACACGCTGTTGCCGGATATGACCAGGGCGCAGTAGGCCGTCGTTACCACCGTTATGATGAACCACTGGGCGAAAATGATCGGAAGTGACAGCCCGGCTGCCATCCGGCCCAGCCAGGGGGGCTCGGAGGAAGACATGCGGCCGATGAGCAAGGCCAGGCCGATTGCCCAGCGCCCCCAGATGGGCATCAGCAAGAGCGGGCGATAGATGACCATGTCGGGACAGAACCAGCGGACCTGACTTGGCAGATACCAGTTGATGCTCGGCGAAGCCTTAACCACGTTCCCGACCGGCAAGGATAGAAGCATCGCACACTTGGCGACCAGGACCAGGAGCACCGCCAGGAGGACTCCCAGTGTGATGCCGGGCGGCTCAGACGCTGCCGCTGATTGCGCCCGGCGGCGCAGCCGCGTCATGCCGCCCAGCAGCTTGTGGCCGCAGAAACCCAGATCGACTGCCAGCACCGCCACCGCCGGAAGCCAGCGAATCCCTTGATACTCCCCGAACCATTTCCACGTGACGCGGAAGATGAAAAGGTAGGCCAGGCCGATCAGCAATCCCCAGGGTGCGAGCCAGCGGGCCACTGCGCGCCAGGTGGGATCGTCTGGTCGCGAGAGGTGATGATCCGCCGGGAACAGGAAACCGGCTGCCAGCACGGCTGCGTGAAGACGACTCGGCGATGGATCGCCCGCGTTGGCCATGGCTCCACTTGCCTAGCGACCACGAGCCTGCTTGACCCGCTCCAGGAACGCGGCCGCTGTTCTGGTCAGACCTGCGAAATCGCGGTTTTTGACCGCTTCCTTCGTCACGAGCGAAGACCCCACGCCCAGAGCGGCGGCTCCCGCCTTGATGAAGTCCGCCACCGTATCGAGATTTACCCCGCCGGTGGGCACGAACTTGATATGCGGCAGGGGACCGCGAAGATCATTTATGTAGCCTGCGCCGACCGCGCTGGTCGGGAAGACCTTCACGAAATCCGCGCCGGCCTGCCAGGCGCGGACGATTTCCGTCGGCGTGAACGCGCCCGGGATCACAGGCACGCTGTATCGCTTGCAGATCTCGATCGTCGGCAGATCGGTGATCGGTGCGACCACGAACTGAGCACCGGCCAGAATCGCGGCTCGCGCCGTTTCCGAGTCCAGCACCGTTCCGACGCCGATGGCCGCCGAGTTGCCCACGGCCTTGCGGGCGGCGCGGATCACCTCCAACGCGTTGGGTGTGGTCATGGTGACTTCGATGCAGGTCACGCCGCCGGCTCGCAGGGCATTGACGACGTCGATCAGTTCGTCGCTGCCGGATGCTCGAATGATGGCCACCAGGCCGGTGGTTTCGATTTCACGAATGATCTCGGTTGCAGTCTGCACAGGTGAGACTCCCAATGGATCGAGACTCCGGGCTGTGCGGCAGGACAGCGTCGAGCCCGTCTGCTCGGGTGGCCCAGGTTCTTTGAACCTGGGTTCTCGATTTCATCCGTTCTGCTCGTCCACGGCCACGGCAATCAGCGTATCGTTCTGGCCGCCAAACCCAAAGCTGTTGCTCAGGGTGTTGACCACCCTCGCCTTACGGGCTTCGTTGGGAATATAGTCCAGCGGGCAGTTGGGGTCCGGCTGGCGGTAATTCATCGTCGGCGGCAGCACCTGGTCGCGAATGGCCAGAATACAGGTGATCAACTCGACGGCCCCGGCGGCGGCGATCAGGTGGCCCATCATGCTCTTGATCGAGCTGATTGGCGGGGCGGTCTCGCGCCCGCCGAAGACCGACGCGATGGCCAGCGACTCGATCTTGTCGTTTTCTTCGGTGCCGGTGCCGTGCGCGGAGATATAGTGAATGTCGCCCGGCCTGAGCCCGGCGTCCTCAAGGGCCAGACGCATGGCCGCGATGCCGCCCCGGCCGGTCTCATGGATGTCGGTGATCCGGAACGCGTCGGCGGTGGATCCGTAGCCGAGGATCTCGCAGTACAACTTGGCCCCGCGGCGCCTGGCGTGTTCGTATTCCTCCAAGATGAGGATGCCCGATCCCTCGCCAAGCACAAATCCGTCGCGGGTCTGGTCGAACGGCCGACTGGCCGTTTGGCAGTCATCGTTTCTTGTCGAGAGGGCTGTCAGGCGATTGAAGCCGGTCATGCCAAAGGGGTGCAACATGCTGTGTGTCCCGCCGGAGATGATGATATCCGCGTCGCCTCGGCGGATGAGGTTGGTCGCCTCGCCCATCGCCTGGGTGCTCGCGGCACAGGCCGTGAGCGTGTTGAACGTGGGGCCCTGGGCGTTGAACTGACAGGCGATGTGGCCGGCGGCCATGTTCGGGTCCTGCTCGGACTCGGACACGGCCTGCAGTTCCCGCACGGCCCGTTCGGCCCATCTCCGGGCGTCCAGGTTACCTCGGCCGCCGTTGGCCTGGCGGTCCCAGCCGGCCACCGCTGCGGCGACAAAGTGGTCAAAGTCAATCGGACCTTCGCCTCCACCCAGGTAGATGCCGATCCGTGTGTGATCGAGCGTTTTGGCGACCTCCAGGCCCGCGCCACGCCAGGCCATCGTCGCGGCCGCCAGGGCGAATCTGCTGTTGCGGCTGGCTTGATGGTGCTTCTCGGTGTCGCGGCCCAGGTACTTGCTCAGGTCAAAGCCCCGGACCTCCGCGGAAAAGGTCGTCGGGAAGGTGCTGGCGTCGAACAGGGTCGTTGGCCGGATGCCGCTCTCGCCCCGCAGCAGCCGCTGCCAGACGTCCTCGATCTCGTCGCCAAGCGGCGTGACCCATCCCATGCCCGTTACCACCACTCGTCGTCGCGACACGTCACGCCTCCATCCGCTTGAGCACCAGGGCTGCGTTTTGGCCGCCGCTCAAAGCGTAAGCCGTGCTCACCACGTTCCTGATTGCCGTCTTCAGCGGTTGCCCCGTAACCACACGCAGGCCGCATTCCGGATCGATGCGATCCGCGTTCCGGGCCGGTGGGACCATGCCTTTGCTGAGACACAGAGCGGCGATGCCGAGATCGATCGCGCCGCTGCCGGCGCCGCTGTTTCCCAGAGATCCCTTGATGGCCAGTACGTGCACCGCGGACCCACGGGTGGAAAGGGCCGCTCGGATCCCCCGAGCTTCAGACAGGTCATGGGCGACGGTCCCGACGCCACAGGCGACAACCAGGTCAACCTCTTCGGGTTTGAGGCCGGCGTCGTCCATGGCTTTCCTGATGGCCAGGGCAATTCCGGCCCCCTCGGGATGCGGCTCCGACCAACTGTGAGTGTTATTGCTGGCCCCGAAGCCGGTCACCTCGCAATAGATTCGAGCGCCTCGTTGCCGCGCGTGTTCGAGCTCTTCCAGGATCAGCAGCCCGCCGCCTTCGCTGATGACAGTACCGGCGCGGTCGAGATCGAACGGTCGGCATGCCTGCTCCGGCCGGTCGTTGCACCTCGTCGTCAGCCTCTTCAGGAGTTGCTGCCGCATCAGGCCCATGGGGTTGACCTTGCTCTCCGCGCCGCCGCAGATGCAGACGTCCGCGGCCCCTCGAGCGATCGTCCGGAAGGCTTCGCCAATCGCCAAGTGGCTCGAAGCCTCGCCGCAGGTGATGGTATTCGACGGGGCCTGGGCGTCGTGCACGATGGTCACGTGGCAGGAGAGCATGTTGGGCAGGAACTTGAGCAGCCACAGCGGGGTCAGGTTGTTCATGCCCTCGCTGCCCCACTTGCGGAGGCTGAAGCGGCCGCTCTCGTCGACCGCTGTTGCCAGGGCACCGGCCAGTTCGGTCAGATCAGCACAGATCAGCCCGGCGCCGATGTTCGCCCCGAAGCGGGTCACATGGAAATTCGGCGGCCCCTGAGCCTCGCCGCGATCGATGATGCACTTGGTTCGCAGACCGGCGTCCTTCGCCGCCTCGTACGCCGCGGCGACAGCGATCTCGATATCGCGGGCCATCACCTTGGTGCTTTTGAGGTAGCTGCGCGGTACGTAGTTCTTCATGACCAGCGCGTCGATTTCGCCGCCGACCTGTGATTCGAAGCCCGATGGATCGAAAGCCGTCAGTCGGCGGACGCCGCACTTGCTCTCCAACAGGGCGTTCCAGACGTGTTCCGCCCCGATTCCGACCGGCGTGGCCAGCCCGATCCCGGTGATGACGACGCGACGTGGACTCATGCAGCAATCCTCAATGAGCTCCCGCCGGCCGCGCGATCTGGTACGTGCTCAGCAGGTTCTTGAAGTCTTCCGTGAATACGAAATTCTCCTCCGGGAAGTTCAGGCCGCTCATGTTCTGGTCGATGTGCGAGAACATCAGGTCCACCTTGCCGAACTCCTTGCCGTCGCAGTAGATGGTGCCCGAGGTCAGGGCGGCCTCGTCGGCAATGGATTCGATCACCGCCTCGTAGCGAAGCTGCTGCCCGGGGCGGGCCATACCGTTGAAGACTGCGTGCTTGACCTTCGCAAGGATCACCTTCTCGGAGAAGTTGCGGGCTTCACCGACCAGGATGCCGGCCGTCTGAGCCATGCCCTCGATCATCAGACTCGCCGGCATGACCGGAAAGCCCGGAAAATGATCGTGCAGATGCTCCTCGGCCAGCGACAGATTCTTGATCGCGACCGCCCGCTTGCCCGATTCAAACTCTACAAATCTGTCGATCCAGAACCAACGCATGAACTCACGCCTCTCCGCAGCCGCCCTTCCGCGGCGTCTCCAATAGCAACGGCCGGCGCCGGGCCGGCCGTCGGTCTCTTCCATCGGCGAACGCCGTGTTCTTCACGCGGCCAGCTTGGCTTGAATGTAGTTGACCAGCGTTCGGACGGTGAACAATTCGGGGACCTTGTTGACATCCGGGTCCGAATCAAAGCCCGAGAAGTCGGCATGCGGCATCGCCGCCTTGATCCTCGCCAGCCCGGTCGCCGTGAACTTGCCGTTCGAGACAAACTCGGGGTTGTTCAACAGGTCGTCCGGAAACAACTCACCGCGCGGAATCTTGATGTTAAAGCCCTTTTCCAATCTGAACACGATGTCCAGGAAGTCGATGCTCTCGGCTCCGAGATCGCCTTGCAGTGTGGCCTCCTCGGTGACTTCATCCGGCTCAACCGCCAGGGCTTCAACAAGCGTGTTCCGGACGTTCTCGAAGATCTCGTCCCGGCTCATCGCCATCGTAGGGTTCCTCCGTCATCTAGGTCTCGCTCGAAAGCCGCCGGGACCGGTTTACCTCAACCCATGTCCTACCGACGGCCTCAGAAGGTTAATGCCTCGTCAGCAACTCCATTTGTTGCCGCAAGTCGGCGATCAGTTTCCGATCGCTGGCGGCCATGGTCGGATCTTCGTCCGCCAGGTTGAAATGGCGGAGCGTCAGATGCGCCCGGACCACCTCCGTGTCTCCGCGCCGCCCGACCCCCACAAACTTGCTGCTCGTTCGGCCGATCTCCTTGGCATCAAGAGTCAACTCGAGGGTCTGCCCGGGGGCCACAAAGCTCTTGTAGGTAACGTTCCGAGCCTCGGCCAGCAGGATCATGCTGTGGGCAAAGTCCTCGGTATGGCGGACCAGCCAGGCCGCCGCCTGGGTCATCGCCTCAATCATCAAGACACCGGGCATGACCGGAAAGCGGGGAAAATGATCCGCCAAGTACTCCTCGGCAGCGGTGAGGGCCTTGACCGCCTGGATTCGCTGGCCGGGAACCAGTTCCGTTATTCTGTCGATCAGGTTGAACTTCATGCTTGCCTAACGTAGGCACCTCTTCTTCGTCCACAATGAGCCCAGGAGTCTAGACGCACTCCCGCTTCGATGCAAGCCCTTCGGTCAGACCGGGGCAGGCAACTATTTCCCGACAGTCTATGGACTTGCTGCACTGTGGCAAGCCGGCCGGTTGAGCGGGGTCCGACCTGCCGGCCCTGCCCCGCCCCCCTTACGAAAGGTGTTGTGTCGTCGACGGGCACCTGATACCGTTGGGGTGGCGGCCTGTCGGGGGAGTGCCTCGGCCCCGATCCGCCGGTTCGGTGCGAGCCATGAGCCTTCGATATCGCTTGCTGCTGGTTTATCTGATCGTGGTGTTGCTCACGGCGGCGACCGTGGCAGTGACCCTGCTGGAGCTGCGGCATTCGAGCAGGATCATAGCGGATCTGCAGCACTGGCAAGAGGCGGTGCTGAGGCTGGAGAGGTTGCGGACGGCTTTCGAGAGGGAGGCCCTGTCTCCGTTTGGGGTGTCGCCCGTGCCGCCTCCGGAAGGCCTCGATTTTGAGAAGCTGCTCGCCGAAACACGGAACCTCTTGGACTTCGACTTGGCCCGTTGGCACTTGCAGGTCGTGGCGAGGGATTACCGCGAGTGGCAGGAACTGGCCCGCCGTTCAGCTACGCGACCGGCGAATCCAGCCAGAGCGGTGCTCCAGACCGCTCCATCGTCGCCAGCCGAGGAGGATCCGTTGAGCGTGCAGACGGGCGTTGTCCGCAGGACACTCCAGCGAACCGTCTGGTTTCTGGAAGGCAAGCAGACGGAAGTCATGAATGAGGCCAACGAACAGACTTCCAGGACCATGGCGATGCTCAATATTGTCCTGGCCTTGCTGGCCCTGCACGTGCTCATGGTCGGATGGTTATTTGGTCGGTGGGTACTCGCGCCGATGGCGAGGCTGAACCGACAGGTGGAGGCCCTCGCACAGGATTCGCCGCCGGACGAGCCGTTGCTGACAGCCCCTCCCGAGATGGCCAATCTGGCCGAAGCCCTGGATGACGCCCGAATCAGCTTGGGTGAAATGCGCAATCGCCTCGTCGAGTCCGAACGTCTTACGGCGGTGGGGCACTTTGCCGCCCAGTTGGCCCATAACCTTCGCAACCCCTTGGCCAGCATTCGCGCGGTCGCTCAGGTTACCGCTCGCCACGATGCCGGCGACGGGCAAATACGCGACCGGATGGCAGAGATCATCGTTTCAGTCGACCGTCTCAACCGCTGGATTGGCAGCCTGATGGAAGTGGTTCGCCAGGAAGCGACCGCCCTGCAAATGGCCGACGTTCTGCCCGTCATCCACCGTGTTCAGGAGGCCCTGAGCGTCGAGCTTTCCGCCAAGGATCTGACTTGCCACCTTGAAGCGTCCCCGGGCGAGTTTGTGTGCCTTCACAATCCGGATACGCTGGAGCATGCTCTGGTCGCCATGGCCGTAAACGCCATCGAAGCCTCTCCTGTTGGTGGACGGATTACCGTCAGGGTCGAGCGGACGCCGCGTGGCATGTGTCGCATTTCGGTCATGGACGGTGGCCCGGGCCTGCCGCGGGATGATCCTGAAATCATCTTCGACTCGTCCTTTTCCACCAAGGAGCAGGGCTTGGGATTGGGACTGCCCTTGGTCCGTTTGGCTGTCGATCGACAGGGGGGTGCAACCGGGGCAATGAATAACCCGGACGGCGGCGCGATCGTGTTTGTCGAACTGCCGATGAGCGATACAGGTGGCCGTCATCAGGCCCGGACGGCTTTGAAAGGAACCCAGGTTCGCTATGCCCAAGATCTTGATTGTCGAGGATGAGGTTGGATTGGCGCGAGCGATGGGAGACGCCCTTACGGATGCCGGGCATCAAGTTCGCCTTGTGCATGCCGGCGAGAAGGTCATGGGCGAGTTCCGCAACTTCCAGCCGCATATCCTCGTGCTCGATGTTCGGCTTGGCGGCATAAGCGGGCTGAACCTGCTCACGCAAATCAAAGCCGAGTTGCCCGACGTCGAGGCGATCGTGGTGACTGCCTACGGGAGCGTGGAAGTGGCGGTGGACGCCATGAAGCGGGGCGCCGCCGAGTTTCTCATCAAGCCGGTGGATCTCGATGTTCTGACCGTGACCGTGGACCGCGTCTGGTCGGCATCACATGCCCGCCGACGCCTGGAGCAATACCGCAGCGCCCAGGCGGAGCAGCTTCGGCAGGTCCAACTGGTCGGCAACTGTCCGCGCATCGTCGCCATCCGCGAGCAGGTGAACCGGCTGGCCGCGCGGGCGGTCTCCGCCGGCCTGGACATGCCCGCCATTCTCCTGACCGGTGAGACCGGCACGGGCAAGGACCTCCTCGCATACAACATACACGCGTCCCTGAAACACCGCACCGGGCCGTTGGTTGCGCTGAATTGCAGTGCCGTGCCGGCGGAGCTATTCGAATCGGAGCTGTTTGGACACGCGCGGGGCTCCTTCAGCGGGGCGACCAATGACAAGCCCGGCATGTTCGCGACGGCCGACGGGGGCACGCTCTTTTTGGACGAGATCGCCGATCTGCCCGCGTCGCTGCAACCCAAGCTTCTGCGCGCCCTGGAGACCCACACGGTCAGGCGAATCGGCGAGACGCGCGATCGGAGCATCGATATCTGTCTCATCGCCGCCACCAACCGCGGCATTGAGTCGCTGGTCAGCGAAGGCAAGTTCCGGGAGGATCTGTATTACCGGCTGAAGGTCATATCCTTTGACTTGCCACCGCTTCGCGAGCGAGGCGAGGACATCCTGCTGCTCGCGGAGCTGTTTTGCGGCCGACTTGCGGCCAAATACGGAATCCCGGGTCTGGATCTGACTCCGGCGGCCAAGGAGGTGCTGCGGCAACACGAGTGGCCCGGCAATGTCCGCGAACTGCAGCATGCGTTGGAGGGGGCGGCGCTGAGTATCCTGGGCTCCTCCATCGATGCCGCAGACCTGCCGGTGCCCAGGAGAGCGGACCCGGTGAGGCGGGCGGAGCGCAGCCTCGATGAAGGCACGCCAATCGACCTCGAGCAGGTCGAGAGGTCGCTCATCGACCGGGCGCTGAAGCAGACCGGCGGGAACGCATCGGCCGCGGCCCGATTGCTTTCGATCGGCCGAGAGGCGATGAGATATCGAATGGCCAAGTTCGGATTGTTGCCGGAGGGCGGTGAATAGGCGCGTTTCCAGCCTCATGCGGTTCGCCGGAGCGACGCCCGAATGGTTGATTTGAACCACCGTCTGGTTGAAATGAACCAATCATTCCTGTGCTCAGGAGCCGGAATGCCTTGTGGCAGGCTGGCGGCGGCGTTCCCGGCTTTGGTACGGGAAATGCTAGGTGTCCTGTCGTGAGTCTGACTCTCCGGCGTAGACAATGCGGACCGATGGGGGAGGCAGGTCGTGTCGGACGAGCCTGGTGGGGGAGTGTGGCAGCAGGCGGCTTGGCAGTTGGCCGGCGGCCGGTTATGGTCATGGATTCGTCATGGGCTATTTCTAACCAAGGAGGCATCGCATGTTGAACGAACTGACGTCACCCCGTAAGAGAGGGGCCTTCACCCTGATTGAGTTGCTGGTCGTGATAGCCATTATCGCGCTGCTGATCGCCATTCTGCTGCCCTCGCTGTCGCGGGCTCGCGAAATGGCCAAGCGGACCAACTGCGCCGCGAACCTGAAGGCCGTTGCCCAGGCCTGCGTGATCTACAGCGAGTCGAATCAACATCGGTTCCCGACGGCCTGGCGGCCCAACAATCTTCAGGCCGGATCAGCCTACAACAGCAATATTGGCTCATACCGAGGCTTGCCGGACGGCTTCAGGTCGCCCACGGACCCAGTGCTGCCCAACAACCCGGTCGACAACGGCAGCAGCAGCCGTTCATATTTTAAGCTTCTGATGGGGGGCAAGAAGGCTTATCTGCAACCGAAGCAGGTGATTTGCCCGAGCCCGCGCAGCCTGGGCCACAAGTCGTCAGGTCCCAACCCCTATCCGATCGTCGGCGATCCGAACGCCAACCCAGGGTATTTCTGGAGAGGGACCAATCCGCAGCCGATTGCTGGAACGGAAAACAGGTGGTTCGACTTTGACGGTGCCGCGACGTCAAACGACGGCGCCGAGTGCTCCGACTTCAGCTACTCCTTCCAGTTGACCGCCCAGGCCACGGACCAGGCCGGCCTGCAATACGGCGTGGCGATGACCAATTCGCAAGATCCGCGCAGAGCGTTGGCTGCGGATCGCAATCCGTTCTCGAACCTGATCGTGTCTCAGCGTGTTACACCCACCGCACCGGGATGGGGCCGCTATACGTATGACAAGACCGCCGCGAAGACCGGCTTTCCGCCGCCTGGGGACATCGACGGAAACGGCACGGCCGATGCGACCGAATGGGTCCAGGCGCTGCTCAGGAAACACAAGTCACTCAATTCGCGTAACCACAACCGCGACGGCCAGAACGTGTCCTACGTGGATGGCCATGCCAAGTGGTATTCGAATGCGCTCTGCGGAGCGGACGAGGACCTCATCTGGACGCCCACGAGCCCGAATGCGGCAACGATGCACGTGCAGTTTGACAACGCCGCCACGGCAGGCTCGCCGTTCCAGGCACAGTATCCGTTTGCCATGTCGACGCCAGGCGTGCAAACCGATTCCGTGTTGATTCCTTGAGTTGTCTGCAGCGCGCTTGTGCCGGTTGTTCTGGACTTGCAGCAGGCTTGTCGAACCCCGAGAGCAACTTCTCCAGCCGCCAAGGCTGGTAACCTGCTTCGCGAATCAACAGTGGCGTGACCCGGCTCACCCTCCCCGATCTGAGGGATAGCCGGGTCAGCCCTGTTGACCATCTCGCGATCGCACGTTACTATGCCGCTCGATAGGGGCAGAGCGGGCTTTGTGGGTTCGCAGACGACAAAGCACGGCCTGTTGCCCGCCCGGGCACGGCTCGCCGGGTAGGTAGCTCAGTTGGTAGAGCAACGGACTGAAAAGGAAGACTTCACCTCTAACAAACACCCCTGAAAACTCCTAAAAAGCCAATGTTTTCAATGGTTTCCATCGTCCTGGCTGGCTTTGCCAAAATGCTCGTTTACTCTGAAAAACAATAGGTTTCAGGTGTCAGAGACACCCGCGTAAGACACCCTCACTGGTTGTCTGTGTGGGTCCGGGGAGGTGGCCAGAATGGGCCTGGCGTGCCCGTGGTTGAATTGGGCCGGGGATCGGGGCTCCTGGGTGGCGGCAATCGCAACAGCGGGGCTCTCTGCGAGTCTGGCGGGGCAATACATGGGCCTGGCTGGAATAGAAAAGGCGGGCTGACCTTTAGCCCGCCTTGGTGGCGCTGGGTCGGTGGCCACATGGTGCACGGGGTGATCTTCACCCGTCAGCTATTCGCTCGGTGCTTGCCGGCGCGTCCGGTCTGCCCACACCTCGCGCGGTGGACAGCCGGCCGCAACCCATTCCTTCAGCTCAGCGACCCGGTAGAGCTTCCGGCCGCCGAGGCGGATCGGTGTGGGCCCGATGCGTCCCGTTGACCTATGTCTTTCGAAGGAACGTCGCGGAATGCCGAGAATCTTGCACGTATCGGCGGTGCTGGCCAGTAGTGGCTCGATGCTTGCGCTGTCCTGCTCGTTTTTCATGCCCCGTCCTGGCCCTTCTGTTCGCCGGCGGGGTGGATGTCGAGGCGGACCCGGCGCTTGCCGTGGCCGCGGGCGGTGATCACTCGGCCGCCGATCGCCAGTGTGACCGGCGCTCGCGGGGCGTTGTGAAACGTCATCGTCGGCAGCTCCGCCAGGGTGACCGCCTGGCCGACCTTTACGATGGAAACCAAATGTCCCACTGTTCTACCTCCTCTCAACGTGTGCCTTCTGTCATCTGACCCGGTCCGTGCCCGGCCCTCCCGGCCGTCGGGACGTGTTCCTGAATCACTCGCAACCGGGGACTCTCGAGCTGAGGCGACAAGCGTCTTTCCAGCTCATCGGCGAACTCAATCACGTATTCGGCCGGCTGCCAGGCGAGCAGCCCGACCACCCGGCCGATGCCCTCATTCTTGGCTTCCTCTCGCTTTTTTTCTGTCATGATTCAGACCTCCCATGAGCGCGCAGCCCACTTCGATCCTAAGCCCCGGTGTAAAACGGCGGCTGAACACCAGCTTCAGTTTATTCTCGGTGCCTTTCATTAGCGTGTCGCCTTTCCGGCTGTCTTCCGCGGTGTCACCCTATCACCAATTTCGGACCTGAGTAAGCGTATGGCGTCGTGGACACCGACCATCGCATGAGCAACTTTATGTTCGATGATTTGGTCTTTTGCGGAGTTACGAGCAAGGGTAAGAATCGTGTAGGCCGCCTTCAGGAGTTTCCAGGCGCTGTTCAGGTCGTTGACGGCGTATTGTAGCAGGAAATTATCATCTTTCGATTTTTGGGGGCCTTTTGGCGCTGCCTGGCTTGTCGGTCGCCTGGCGGCCGGCGTCCGTTTGGCCTGGTTCTTCGTCAGCATGGTTTCATACCTCCCTTGGCGCGCAGCCCACCGAAGTCCGGTCATCCGCCCTGATGAGGCGGCAGGGCCCTTGCGGGTATCCTCGGCTCCGGTGGGGTACGTGTGCGAGCTGAATTGCCCGCGATACGGGAATTCTGTGAAGGTAGCACCAGGTTCATGACGTTCGTTACCTTACCACAGCCCGGGGGGCTGTCAACCCCCGGGGTTTCGGCGGCCAATTCATGGCTCATAGACCTCCATGTCGATCTCGGTCGGGGCCTCGGTGGCGGTGATCAGGCGGGACAGGAGGACGTTCGTCCGTTTGACGCCATCTGCGATTTCTCGGGTCTTCGGATCCGGAGCCACCTTCACGCTATACCCGCGCTCCAGGATCTGCCCAGGCGCATAGCGCATGAAGCGGCTGACGTAGGCTTGGTTCTGTGACTTCACAGCCTTTACAAAATCCTGGGTGGCGGCGTCCTGGCTGACTTTGACCGGGATCTCGAGCCGGTTGGTCGGTGTGGCTGTTGAGAGGCTCTTGACCATCAGTTCGGTGAGCCGACCTTTTTGAGCGTCGATGCTGGAGGCCAGGGCCATTTCCAGGGCTGTGGAGGCCCGGTCCGCGACTTCGGGGAATTCCTCGGTGACCACCGACTTGAATCCATCCATGATCCCCCGAAGGTTGTTCGACCAGCCCTCCGCGAAGCCCTCTTGCCCCCAGGAGCTAATGTACGTCCAGACCTCTTTCATGACCATGCAGATATTCGCGGCCATGTTCTCAATGCCGTAACTGATGGCGTTGGCGGCGTCGATCAGCAGCTCCTTCCAGTTGCGGGCGAACCAGCCGATGTAGGTTGGGAGTGTGGTGGTGAAGGCGTATTTGAAGTCCTCCCAGAGGCTCATGAATTTAAGGCGAGCGGAGTCTACGGTGAAGTTGACAATTTTCTCCCAGTTTCCAAAGGCAAAGCGCGCGAGTTGGACGGCTGTTAGAACATTTTCGCCCAAGCCTCCGGCCAGATTGGTCAGGTTGGGCAGCAGCGACTTGATCAGCCCGCGGAACTCTCTGATGGCCGGCGAAAGGCTCTTCCCGAAGGCTTCCCAGACGTCGCCGATGGCGTTTTTAAGTTGCGCTCCGGCCCCGGAGGTCGCGGCCATGCCCTTGGCCACACCACCGAATTCATGTTGCAGCTCGGTGAGGATAACCGCTTGGGCCTGCTCGAGTTGGCCCGATTGTGTCAGGGCTTTGATGGTCTCCATCTGTTGGGTGGTGAAACTCACGCCGACCTTGCGTAGGGCTGTGACGCCTTTGATTGGATCATTCAAGGCCTTGCCGAGTTGGATGGCCGAACCCTTGAGGTCCTGATCGAGTACGGCGGACATATCCAGGATGGCCTCGGTTGCCTGTTTGAATGTGTCCCCCTTGATCTGGGTGAAGGTAGCCAGGATCGCTTGGGCGTTGAGGATGGCCTCGTCCCCGTAGGTGGTGACCTCCTGCAGGTTGCTGGCCATCTGTTTGAGTTGGCCGGCGGTGAAGCCGGCAGCTCCACCGGTTGCCTTGAGCACACCGGCCAGCTTGCCTTCCGCTTTGGCTTGCTCCTCCCATAATTCCGTGGCATGACTGACCGCTGCCTTGAGGCCGTAACCGCCCAAGGCGGATAGCATCAGCCCTTTTACACTGAACAGGGCCCGCCCCATACCGCGAGCGGCCCCGCCGATCCGACTGAAGACCCCGCTGGCCCGGTCCTTCCCGCGTACCACGATGTCAAGTGCTCTTGTTGCCATGTTTAAGACTCCTTGAATAGGTCCGGGTCTTGCGTTTGTGGCCGCCCCGACCCGGCTTTCTGCGGCGGCGCGTGCCCTGGCCTTCAAGCCAGGCGGCGAATGTCAATTCAGTCCACCGCAGAACCCGGCCGATGGCCAGACTTGGCGGCGGTAACTTGTTGAGGGCCCGCCATCGGCGGATGGTCCGGGGGCTCAGCCTGAGGCGGCGGGCCAGCTCCGCCGGCCCCAGTAGGGGCGGGGGGGCTTGGCTGGCATTAGGGTTGGCCCCCACTGTTAAGCTGAGAAGGTCAAACATACTAATTTGACCTCGTTTTGCCTCTTTTGGCTGCATGTGGCCGTTTCTCTATTTGTCCCGACCGCCCCCCCTGCCGGCGGGGACCAAAAAAACCCGATTGCGCGGCGTGTTCTGACCCGCACTCCGTACCCCCTCTGGAAGGACCCGCGGCGAGCCCGGCGGGCTGCTGGCTGGCTACACGCCAGCCGTCGCGACAATAAACCCCCCCGGCCGGATGCCTTTCGGGCGCATCCAGCCAGGGAGGGGCGACGCGCCCGGGCGGTCAAAGGTAGCGAAACCCCGCCCGGGATGATGGGCCGTTTTCTTGCCCATGCGTCGCCAGAATCCACTGATGCGTGACAGGAGTACGTTCAGCATATTGACTACCGCGGCTCCTTACTTAAGCTGGTCAGCGTACTCCTTTCGCAGTTCGCTGTGTAGCCCGTTGACGGCTTGTGGGTCATAAAGATGGCAGAAAGCGGTGTCTGCGCCCTCGTGACCGAGAATCTTCTGGAGCTCCGGCATCAGGCGGCCCAGTTCAACTTCGGCGTTTTGGGCCTGATGAAACAAGTTGACGCCCGCCGCAAAATCGGCCTTAATCCTTGCGAGTTCTTCCTCGTGTGCTTGTTGGGCCGCGGCGACGGCTTCTGTGAGTTGATGGTTAGCGACTCGCCGTCTCCATGTGTCGTGGGCGTTGGCGGCCGCCCCTTCGGGCATTTGCACGACGATCGCCCGGCATCGCTCGGCGTCCGCCAGCAATTTGGCGTCGTTCTCGATGTCTTCTGGGTGGCGGCCCAGCTCGGCCATGACCTTCATCAGTTCCTCTGCGTCCTGATCTTTGGGGCAGTCGATCCGATGCAGAATCTCGATATACCGGTCTGCGGCGGTCAGCTTCTTTACCCGGAGCTTGTCTTTGATCTGGTTAAGTAAATCCATCGGTAACACCTTCCTTTATGTGTGTGTCGGGCAGGAACGCCCTGCCCGGTCAATTCATGTTTTGGCCGGCCTTGTTTGTCGGTTTCGTAAGGCGGCCCTCTCGGGCTCGGCCCTCATGTAGGCTAAGAAGCGCTGTTCGTTCCCGCCGAAGTGGTCACGGAGCATTGGGGATTGGCTCCATGTTGCTCTCCAGAGGGGTTCGTTCTGGTGGGCGAGTTTAGCAAGTTGCCTTTCAAGATCGTCCGTTGACGCGGGTTCAAAATGGGTCTTCATAATACTCTCCTGTTCTGCCGACGGCGTATCGGGCGGCTAGGTCATGGCTTGGTGATTTCAAATACGCCAAGTAGTCAGCCTGGCGGTTGCGGAATTCCGCTTGCAGTTCGGGTGATCGGTCCCAGGCAGCCTTCTGGGTGGCCTCGGGTTCGACCGACAAGTTTTGCAGCAGCTTGGTAATGGTGACGGGGTTTCTGGTGGCCGCCCATGTTTTTTCTTGCGACCGCCTGGCGGCGTGGTCGTACTTCGCGGCGCGTAGCATGGCTGGCGCGTCGGGGGGGGTCGTTCCCTCTGCAATTATGCCAGCGGCCAGGTCGGGGCGTCCTCCGTCGTTGCATATGGCAATAATTCCCAAGGCCCGGGCCCGCTCGGCTGAAACGGCCGACGGCACCTGGTTAAATTCCTTCGTGGCGGGTTCGTGGCAGCGGGCGACAGTCAGGCCACGGCCGGCCAGGTATCGACGGACAAAGCCGGCCGCTCGGGTCGGGTCGATGTCGAGGCTCGAAAGCCTGGGGGCTTTGTCAGTGACGCCGAGGACAAAGCCCAGCAGGTTGGTGAATTCCGCGGCGGTGCGCGGGTCGTCCAGGTTGATCTTGATCTTCGGGTTCATGGCTACTCTCTTTCTGCGGCTTCCGCCGCGTGGTTGTTTTGTCAACGCGTTCCGGCGGCCTGGCCGGTCATCAGCTCGAAGACCGCGGCCTCGGCGTTCACGTCCTTGATGGCGTACTCGATCAATTCATCGAAGCGGCCGGCGGCGTGCAGCTCGCCGACCATGGCCCCATTGATCTTGGTCTTGTGGCTGTCGAGGCCGAAGGCGGTCAGTAGATCGTGCAGCCCGATGAATGGGTCTTTGGTGGTGGTAAAGCGGTTGTAGGTCCGCATGGTGTCAAAAACGGGTTGCTCCTGGCTGGCCAGCGGGGCGGGAATCCTCACGTTTTCCCGTATGTACGCGTTGCGCAGCTTCGGTAAATCGAAGTCTCGCACGTTGTGGCCAACGATCAGCGTTTCAGGTGTGCAAAGGTTCTCCAGCAGTCCCCGAAGTGCGACCAGCAGGCCGGCCTGGTCGGGGAAGGCCTCCACCAAGGCCCCGTATGCCTGGCGTGGTTCGTGCTGGCAGAGCGTGTGCAGACAGCGGACCTCGCCCGTGTCGCTCCGGGTGGACACGATGATGACGGGCGCTCCAACCAGCAGGGCCAGCTTTTGGCGCTTCGCCTCGATGCCGTCCAGGAACCGGCGGCCCAGTGTTTCCGGCTTCAACCGGGCGTCGGGCGTCCAGTTCAACCGCATCCATTCTTCGGCCTCGGTGGGCGTGCCGGCTACGGTTTCGATGTCAACGGCCAGCCATCGGTACGGCGTGGGCATCGGTGCCGGCGTCAGGATCTCCGCGGGGATCGCGGCGGGTGTGGTCAGTGTGCTCATGATCGCCAGGACCTCCCGCGGTAGCCTCGGTTGTTACCCCATCCGCCCATGTTCTGCCGTGGTTGGAAGGTCCGCACCGGCCAGCCGGTGTGAAGCAAGCTGGCGACAACCCCGGGAAGGTTCTGCATGGCCTCCGGTGAGAGCTGCAGCTGGCCGGATGCCTCGCTCCCGTCGGGCAGGGGAATGGTGATAGCCACGGTGACGCCGATCGGCGCGGCAGCCGGCGGCATGGCCATGTTGCCGGCGGGCGGCATGACCATTGTGGACAGCGGCATCATCGGTGCCATCGCCGGCGGGGTTGGCGGCGTGGGCCTGGGGGCCACGGCCGCGGTTACTTGGTCAACGATTGTCTTCAGTTCCTCAGGGGTCATGGGTTCTCCTTCTCGGCCTGGCCGCTTAATCTTCCTCGACCTCTACAACATCAATTGCTCCATACGTGTTGAGCACGTCGCGGGTTGAACGGGATAGTGGGTGCTTGCAAAGCACGACATAGCCCAGGGCGTCTTTGATTTTGGCCTCGGCCAGTTCGCGGGCGCTCTCTTCGTCGGGCGCGTCGTCCTCGGTGGTGATGGGCACCTCAAAGCTCACCTGTATGTGGATGGTGCCTCGCCATTGGTGGTACGGTTTGTTTGGGTCAACAGCCATCACGCGACCTCTGCGGGGTGCTCCTGCTCGGTGCCGGCGGCGACGCTCGCCCCGGCCTGGTCGTTCTTGATCTCGCCGTCTTCGATCACGATTCCGACGGGCTGACCGTCGGTAACGCGTTCGAGCCAGACTTGCATGTCGTGGGCCTCGGCCATTTCCGCCAGAATGGCCAGGCTGTCCCGGTCCAACAGGCTGCCGTCTCGGATCAGCATGACGCGGAGCTTGGGGTTCAGCGCGGCGGCGATAGCGGCGCTGGCCCGGATCTGTTCGGCCTGGCTCGCCTGGTCAAAGGGTAGACCGGCCAGGGTGACACCGTTGTCATCGAAGCCCAGGCCGGCGACGGGCATCTTGGCGGCGGTAATAGTGGCGGCCTTCTCAGCGTCAATCTCCTCAAGTCGCGCGGTCAGGCTCTCTGATTTAGCCCAAAGGTCGGCGACGGCCGCGGCCTTGGCCTGGCGGTCCTTCCTGGCTCGTACGCATCGGTTGGTTTCCTCCGCCTGGCGGAGTTCGGCATTGATGGCCTCAAGGTTGGGGTCTTTCAGTGCGGCGGCGTTGGCCTCAGCCGCCTTCAGGTCGGCCCGGATCTGGGCCAGCAGGCTTTCGGCCTTTGCCTTGGCGGCCTGGTGTTCCTGCTCGTGGCGGGCGGCGGTGTCCTTGGCCTCGGCAAGCTGCCGCTCAAGCCGGGTGATTGCCTCAGCGTCGGCCTTGGCCTGGTCGGCCCGTTGCTGGTTGAGCCCGGTGATATGCTCCTCGCCGTTGCGGATCCGGCCCCGGAGCTGCTCCACGTGGCCGCGGGCCTCCTGGTTGGCTTTGAGGATGCCGGCGGCCTCGGTCTGGCGGCCGATGATGGTGGTGATGTCCATCTCGTTGTCTGGGGCCTCAACCTCGGGCATACCGGCAAACTGGGCCTCAGCCGCTTTCAGTTCGCGGTTGACGATCGTCCGCTCGTTGAAGTTCGCGGCGCGGCTGTCGTCCAGCGCGGTCAGGTCGATGCCGGCCAGTTGTTTCAACGTGGCGGCCTGGTCCCGTGGGTGCAGGCGGGTGAAAGCCAGCGGGTCGAAGCTCAAGGTGCCAACCAGTTCGTCGAGCAGTTTCTGCGGGGTCGGGTATCGCGCGCCGTCGGGTGACTCGACAGCCAGGGCGGTTCCGCCGTTGGCGTTCCACGTGCGGCGGACGGTCTTGCCGTCGTCCAGTTTCAAGACCACTTCGGCCCGTTCCTCTCCGCGGCGGACGGGGGCGGCCGGCTGGACCCCTTTGCCGGCCAGAGCGTAGGCGATCGAATCAAGCACGCTCGATTTTCCCTGACCGTTGCGGCCGGTCAAAGTGACCAGTCGGCCCTCGGGGGTGATTCGGACGGCCCGAAGCCGCTTCACGTTCTCAGCTCTCAGTTCTACGATGTGCATGTTACCTCCAGTGTTCGGTGTCGCTGTGGCCGGCCAGCCACGGCGGCCGGCTGGGTCTTCTGTAATCGTGCCAAGTCAACCAACTCGAACCGTCGGACGATCTCGGCGGCCGACTCATTTGTGCAGGGAAACCAGATGTTGCTGTGCCACTCACGCCAGAGTTGCCCTCTGTAGTGGACCCGGCCCTTGACGAAGTGACAAATCCCGTACGCGCGGGGCTTCAGTAGCCGGCGGATTCCTCCGCCACGGCATGGTCTGGCCCGGCGGCTTGCGAATTCGTTACCGTCGAAGATCCATTGGACGGGCAGCCCGGCCCGCTTAAGATCCAAGTGCTTGTCGCGGTAGTGAGGGGATAGGGAATGGACGAATTCCCTGATGTTTCTGGTAATCCTGCTCCGGGCGTCCAGCCGGTACAGGCGGCCGCTGACGTGGATGGGGACCTCGATCTCCCAGCCGGCGAATTCCAGATACGTCGCCTTCATCCGAAGGTGCCATTCGCTTTCCTCGTGTGGGCAGGCTGACCGGCCGGCGGCCGATGGCCGGTGGGCCCAATGCCAAACCACCAGGTCCCCGCGTTTGGCGGTCAGCAGCTCCCGGCATTCGGGGCAGCGGCTTTCGCTCGCGCCGTCCCATCGCCAGACCGGAAGCCTGTCCGCGTTGAAGATCATCGGGCGGCCCTCCCCCCGGTGACCAGCCCAGGCAGCGGGCGTGCGGTAGAGTGACGCGTGGTCGTCTCTTGTGGGGTGGGGGTGGGCGAAGAATGCCAAGAATGCCAGCCGCCCCTATATACATATTTCGTGGCACTCTTGGTACTCTTGGCACCCTTCCTATTCCCTTGAAGAATGTCATATAAGAACGAAGAGTATCTCTCTCTCTCTATAGGGGACCTTGGGGACCTTCTTCGGGTGGTTGGGGTGGGCGTGGTCATTCCTCACCCCCCGTCTCGGTCTCAGGCAGGAGCCAGATCCATCCCCCACTGAACCCAGATTTGCGCGCGGCGACACCAGCCTCCTCTTTGGCGCGAAAGACCGTGCTCCTCGAGAACCCGGCCTCTTGCGCGGCGGCGAGGACCTCGTCTGATCGTTCACTGCCCCGTGCAAGTCGCTCGCGTAGCCAAGCGGCGGCCTCGGGGATTTTGCTCCCTTTGCGACGTGGCCGATCGTCGGTCAGGGCCTCATCGGCGGTTACCGAGACCGTGGCCGCGTCCCACTGAATCAAGGGGCGGTCTTCGTGGTCGGTTTCGATCCGATAGGCCAATCCCCCCATGTCCGGCCCCAGGTTGTTTTTGACGGGTAGGAGTAGACGGCGGCGGCCGGTTGGGTCCTCCTTATCGGGGGCGACCGCCCAAACCGCCCGCGCGGCGGCGACGAATGCAAGGCTGCCTGATGTGCGGTAGATTGCTCTTGTACCACTGGTTCCCTTGTTGAGATGGTGAACGGCCAGTACGGCCACCCTGAGGCGCGCGGCCATCTCGCCCAGTGGAGCCAGAAGGGAGCGGATCGCGGCGTTCACGTGCGAATCGGTGTCACCCAAGTAGGCGCTGATCGGGTCGATGATGACCAGCCGGCAGTCACCCAGGCCGGTCACCGCGCGCTCAAGGGCTGGTAGGTCTCGCCCTAACAGGAACGGGCAGCGGCGGGACTCGTTGCTATCGGGGTCAATCCGCTCAATTGCCTGAACGGCCACGACTTTGGCCACGTCCGCACCGGCGGCGTCGAGGCGCGGGCGGATGGTATCGGCGATGTCATCCTCGGCGCTCAGGATCACGACCGAGCCGGCCGGGTTCTCTTCATCACGGCGGTCTGGCCATGGCGTGGCAGTCGATACCCGCGCTGCGATGTCCAGGGTTACGAAGCTCTTACCTAGCCCGGGATCCCCGCTCACGACCGTCAGCTTTCCGATGCCAATCCTGTCAGGCCAGAGCCAAGTTAGTCGCTCCGGGCGGACATCGGCCAAACGGGTCAACACCAGTCCGCTTTTCGCGTGGCCATTTATGCCGGTCTTGTCGAGGCGTTCGTGGAAGTCGGCGATGATCTCGGTTGGGTCGGCGTCTGCGGCGACGGCCTTGTCCTGCAGTTCGTGGGCCAGCAGATATAGCCGGCGTTGCCGGTGTTTTCGCTCAACGATGTCACACAGGAAGCGGGTCTGCGGAAGCGATACAACGGATTCCCCGAGCCCGACCAGAAATTCAACTCCTCCGATTGCCTCCAGTTTCGCGTTCTGTGACAACGCGTCTTTCAGTGTGTGAAGGCCGATTTCTGTCGCGTCGTTGTGGAGTTCGTCCAGCACTCGAAAAACGATGGCATGGGCGGGCAGCATGAAGGCGGAGGCCGTCAGGCGGTCCAGGCCGATCGCCAGCGATTCGGGGTCCACGGCCATCGCGCCAAGTAGTGCCCGCTCAGCCTCCAGGTCTTGGGGCATTTGCTGCCCGTTCGTGGGGACCGTAGTGGCGGCGGCTCGGCTCACTGGAAGTACTCCGTGACGTTGCTGTCGAGTTTCGGCCGGCGTTGGCGTCGAGGGCGGGGTGCCGGGGGTACTGCCTTGCGGCCGGCCTCGAAGTCCGCGATCGCCTCCGGCGTGATGCGCCACCGCGGCCGGCCCGTACGCTTGATCGCCAAGTTCAGCGCGGCCAGCTCTCCGGATCGGATGAAGCTCAAGATTTTCCCGACGTGGCAGCCGTAGCGGCGGGCCAAGGCGGGGGGTGTTGTGGCGCTCTCAGTCACGTGGCTCTCACTTTCCACTGGCCACCTCCGTCTGGTCGGTGGTCTGGCGGTTGTTGGTGTTGGTTGCAGACTGGCGGGTGGCCAGGCTGGTGTACACAGCCGCGGGATCGAACCGCAGGACCTTCGGCGTAATGCGGATGGCGGGGACGATTTCCCTTTTCACCCAGTCTTTCAGCGTTGTGGGCCTGATGCGTAACTCGGCAGCCATTTCCTCGGTTGTCAGCAAGCTCATGCATGCCTCCACCTGTATGGGTGGGTGCTATGCAAAAGCGGGGCTGCATACCCCTGCATACGCCAATGAATTCGCGGTTTTTGGCTGCTTAGTTTTTCGGAAGCGACCGGGGTTAGTGGTGTTTTTGGGGCTTGCCGGGCCGGAGCCTGGGGCCGGCCTCCAGTTTCAATGGGTCAACGGTCACAACTTCTGGCCGGCTAGATACTTCCTCGTTCAGCGGGGGGAGAACGTTGCCGGCCTTCAGCCAAGCGTTGACCTTCCGGACGACGCGGGACACCTTGTATTGCCTAGTGTGCACACCCCGCTCAGTCATCCACCTGGCGGTTTCAGTTTGGTTCTGGCCACATATGATGTAGAAGCGGTATATGGCGACCTCTTCCTTGGTTGGCTCTTTCGCTTTGATTGGCCTGGTGGTGGGTTGATCCTTTCGGCTGGTTGGTTCGGTGTCGGCCGGAGCGAAACCAAGCGCGCTCAGTGGCTCCGGCAGATTGAAGACCTCAACAACCATGCGGAGGGTTTCATGGATTCGGTGTGCATAAGCGTGGGGGTCTCGGACTGCCATCCGGCGCGAAGCGCGGAGGCATCTGATGAGGTCCTGGATTCGGGACCTTTTCTGTGGGGTTAAGGGATCCCCCTGGCGGGACCAACCCTCAACTTCGGTTTCTGGGTCCAGGTCTATGTCGGCGCATTGAAGTTCAGTAGCCAGCCGATCAGCCTCGACGACGTCGGCGTTGTCCCCACTTAACTCATCAAGGCTATGGGCAAACAGGGCGACCTTTCCGAGCGTGCACAAGAGGCCGTCGCGCCATTCCTTGCTGTCTGGTGGGTCTGGCGGCGGATCGCTCTTGATTTTCAGCTTGAGGGAAGGAAAGCGTCTCAGTGTGGCCAGTTGTCTAGCGACCTTAACGGGATCTGGTTTTATGGAGTGTTTTGGCATGTGGTCACCTGCTTTCGCGGGCCGGTCCCAAGTGAGCCACCGCAGGTGATGAAGTAGCCCACCCGGAACCGCTTGGCCGATAGCAAGTCGGCCGTCCCGACGTCCTTAGTTTACCTTTGTTCCGTCGGCTTATCCACGGCCTCCCCACTGAATAGCCAGGCGTGAACGTGATCCGTCACCCGCCGCAGTCGGGCGTCTTCGCGGTCATCCCGGAGCCATTCGCGATAGATGCCGGCCATGCTCGGGTCCGCGTGTCCCATGATCCGGTCAACCGCGGCCTGGTCCCCGCTCTCGCCAGCGATGGTTTCAAAAACGTGCCGCAGACCGTAGAAGCCTACCCACTCCTGCTTAATGGCCAGCCTGGTCAAGAGCTTGTTGAACTCCAGGGACACGGCGTTGACGTTGCCCTTCTCCCGGTACTTCACCCACGGCTGGCCGTATTTAGTGATGAATGCTAGGCCGGCGTGGGGTTCGTCCTTCGGCGTGTGCCGCTTCTCCAGAACCACCTTCAACGCGGCCACTGTCTCCGGCCATAGTGTGGCGCGTCGCTCAACCCCGGTCTTCGGCCGGGGGAAGTCGACGGTCCCTTTGTCGAGGTCCAGGGTGGCGATCGGCAGGGCGGCGCAGTCGCTGTTGCCGAACCCGGCGTTGATGCCAAGATAGATCATCGCTCTCATGGGCTCCGTCGCGATCTCCAGCAGCTTGCGTATCTGCTCCGCGGTGAAGATCCGCTTGGGCTTGGCCGCCCGGGCGCGGCGATAGGCTGCCTTGTTCGCCCGCTTGAACTCCTGTCCGAACTTCACCGGGCGGTCGATCAGGTCTGAATCCCACAGCCACTTGAAGAACGACCGGATGCGCTGGACGTGGTTGCCCATGCTGTCGATCCCGCGGCCTCTGGCGATTGATCCGCGGAGCTGGGTGAAATCCTCCGGGCGCAGGTCCAGGACCAGGCGATTCCTGCCGAACTCGGCCAGCATCAGGTCCAGGGACTTGAACGATTCGTCCCAGTGCCGGAAGGTGATTTCGTGGGTGTCAACAAGGTGTCTCCGGGCGGTCAGATACCGATTGGCCGCGTCCTTCAGGGTCAGTCCCTCGCCCGGGGCCCGTGGTTTCCGGCCGGCTAGCAGGTCGTCTCGCTGTTCCAGCCATAGGGTAAGGGCCTTCTGGCCGTCGGGGTCGGCCGTGACGGAGCCGAAATAGAGGAGCTTGCCGCGGACTTTCTTCGCCCATCGGTTCGTCTGGTGTGGGAATAGCGGGAAGTCCGAGTGTGGTTTCTTGTGTCGTCTCCGTCCGCGGGTGTCCGGTGTCGGGTGTCCGGTGTCGGCCGGTTCTCGGCCGGCCAAAAGGTCCCGCTTCTGGTGGTTCCACTTTTTCAGGGCGGCCTTGCCGTCGGGATCAGTGAGGACCGATCCGAAGTAGTGGGCTTTCCCGCGGACCTTTTTGCACCATCTACCGCTTGGGTGTTTCCACAAGGGGAAGTCTGTGGCTGGCTTGGGGGGCTCGGCGGGGGGGTTATTGCATGACGGGGGCGTTGGCGATACACTTTGGATCATGATTCGACTCCTGACATCAGACACGGTTTACAGTCACGTCGTCAAGCTCTCACACCTGACACCTGACAGTATACCCGATCGGGTGTCAGGAGTCAAATCAGGTGTCTATCGGTTGACACCCGGACACCAAGATTGCCGTAAGTCCTTATGAATAAAGGGCTCGGGTAGGTAGCTCAGTTGGTAGAGCAACGGACTGAAAATCCGTGTGTCGCCGGTTCAACTCCGGCCCTACCCAATCAGGCAGAATTGCCACCGATTCACGAAGCTTGTCGCCGGCCTCAGTTGCGGGCATCAAGCGTTCCCCAGTTACAGCCAGACAGATGATCAGCAGGCATTGAGTCTGTGCATGTATGTCTGACTCCTCCGTGCGTTGCGAATCCCTTTCTGCACGGGAGGAGTTGAGAGCGCGATTTCCGATTGCAGCCGGCACCCCTTCGGTGCACGATCGTTGCTGAAAGCTCGGCCAATCGGAAATCCGCAGTCACAAGTCAGACCAATCGGACCTTTCGCAGGAGGACCGGTCATGTCCAACCCCGTTGCTGCTGTTTGGAGTGGAGTGTTGCCGGTGGCGATTCTGTGGCTGGCCACGCCAGGCTGTGTCGGTGACGCCGCAGAAGATCCCCGTGCCGAGATCGCCGAGGCCCAGATCGGTGTCATCGAGTCCGACAACAAAGGAATGGAAGTGATGCTTGCCTTCGGCCTGCCGACCATGGAAACCGTCGAGGCGGGTGGCGAAACGTGGACCCGCCTGCGAATCGCCGGTCTGGAGGACGCCGGTGAAGGCGACGGATACCCATGCATCCCGGTATGTCGCCGTCTGTTTGCCGTTCCCCAGGGCGCAGAGGTCTCACTCGCCTCTGTCACTCCGGTCGCGGTCGAACACAGGCAGCTCCATCTCTATCCTTTCCAGGCGTTGGAGGGCGAGTTCCCAACAGATATCGACCTCTACACGGACCGGCTGCCACCGCCCGATATCTACATCTCGCCTTCCTTCACCAAAGATCCGCAGGCCTATCAGCAAGACAGACCACACCCCTTACAGCCGTGCAGCGTCAGGAAGCTTGGAAGCGCACGCGACCTCGAAATCGCCGTTCTCGAATGTGCCTGTGGTCAGTACAACCCCGTCACAGACCGGATGACATTCTGGTCTTCGATTGACGCGAAGATCGAATTCTCAGGCGGCAGCGGGAGCTTCCTTCCCGAACGAAGCGAGAATCCGTTCGACAACAGCCGCAGCGCTGCAGCGCAAGTCGTATTGAATCACGATGTCATCGATGACTACCTCCCGGGCAATGCGCCGATCGCCACGAGTATGGGCGAGGAGTACCTGATTCTGACTCATCCCAGGTATCGACAACAGGCGGACGAACTGGCGGATTGGAAGCGGGACCAGGGCATCATCACGCGCGTGGTGGAGGTTAATGACGGCGACGGGCCGGGTCCGGACACCCAGTCCGAAATCGATGCCTTCATCGACGACCACTACAACAATGCCAGAGTGCGGCCGGCCTACCTTTTGCTTTTTGGTGATCACGAGGACATCCCGACCTGGATTATGCAACGACTCAACAAGGATCCGGGAGTGACACTGGCAACCGACCTTCCCTACGCGCAGGTCAACACCAGTCCCGATCCCTATCACCTGGACTTCTTCCCCGACCTCGCTTTGGGCAGGATTCCCGTCAATACGGTCGAGCAGGCGCAGACGGTGGTCGACAAGATCATCGCGTATGAATCCGTGCCCCCTCAACTGGAAGACGGCGCGACCGTTTTCCAACGTGGCCCCGAGGTCACCATTGCGGGTTCCTTCGAGTGCTGCTGGGAGGAGGCCCCGTATGACGGGTGGGAATACAATCACTTTGTTTACAACGCCGAGCGGGTGCGATCCGAAATCGCCAGCCAGGGCTACACGGTGGAGCGCATCTACAACACCTTTACCTCGCACCACCCGGACTACGCGGGGGACCCCACCCCTCGATACTTCGGAACGGGAGAGCCGCTACCTTACGATCTCGGTCCGGGAAGCGGATTCGCCTGGGACGGAAACACGCAGGACGTGATCGATGCCTTCAATCACGGGCGCATGCTCTTCTTTTATTTCGATCACGGAGGTAGTACAGGGTGGAGTCTACCACGACTGACCAACCACAACCCCAACAATCTGCCGAGCCTGGTGAACGCGGACGCGCTGCCCGTCGTCTTCTGCATGAATTGCTCCTCAGGCGCGATCGACCTCGATTACGGTTTCGCCGAAGACCTGTTGCGCTTGTCCGGCGGGGGCGCGATCGGAGTGGTTGCCTTCACGCGGATGGCCAACGCGGGACTCCTCGGACATGTGGCTCTGGGGGGCATCGATGCGCTCTGGCCGGACGTTCTGCCCGATTTCGGGGGGACGACCGCCAAGCATCGTCTGGGCGACATATTCAACCACGCCAAGGCTCACCTGGCCAGTCAGGCGGGCACGTACGATCCGGATGATGAGCAGAAGGCCAAGTACTATCTCAACACGCTGAACCATGTACGCCTGCTGCAGCTTGCCGGTGATCCGACCTTGTCCGTCTGGACCGCCAGCCCCGTCAATCTGCCGGGTGACGTCTTCTTGATTCCAGAATACGATGACCTCAGGCTTCACTATCCGGTAGACGGCGCGGTTATCACCGCCGTCGAGAACACGGGCAGGGACTTCGTGCCGATCGGTCGAGGCGTCGTGACCGACGGCGTGGCGAGCCTTGCGCTCTTTAATGTCCCCGAGGATCTTTCACTCGTACAGTTCTCGGCTTCCTACGACAATGCGGCGAGCACCGTTCTGACTCTCACCAATGAACCCACCGCCGAGATCATCGAACCGTTCCCGGATGCTTCTTTCGTGGAAAGGGACACGATCACATTTCGTGGTGAAAGCCAGGACAAGTTCGGGCAACCCCTGCCGGAATCGAGCGTCCAATGGCGGTCAGACATGGACGGGCTGCTTGGGGTGGGGCATGAGATTGAGACCATGCTTTCGGAGGGCACCCATGAGATCACCTTCCAGGCGATTGACAAGGACGGTAGCACCGCGACGGATACGCTGACCCTCCTCGTTGCCCCGGGCCCCGAGAACCTGCTGCCGTCAGTTACGATCGATGATCCGGCGAGCGACGTCACCTATGACGTGGTGGGGGTGGGCAGTCTCGAAATCACTCTGGTCGGCTCGGCCATGGACCAGGAGGATGGTGAGCTGACCGGCGACTCACTGGTCTGGGTGCAGGTCTCTGCCGCCGGCGGCGAGGTTGTCATGGGCACCGGTAATACCTTGACGGTTACGCTGGAAGTCGCTGCCGGTGTCGCTTGTATCGAAAAGGTGTACCAGTTCAAACTGATCGCCACGGATAGCAGAGGAGAGCCAAGTGAGGCCGTGCGGACCATCACCCTCAAGCCATGCTGACAGATTCATTGTCTGGGACGAAGAGAACGGGCCTTGATGATGGCGGCTGCAAGGTTCCATTGAGCAAGCGGCTGTTTCTTGCCAGAGGCATCTCCGGATCTGGGAAGATGTTGGCTTTCAGCCCGCGCTTGTCAAATCCTGAGAGGACGAGTTAACATTCTGCACGATGAGAGGCGTCTGGTTGCTATGTCAGCTCCCGCGGTCGTTGGTCGAGCAGTTTGAGGCGGTTGCTCGCGAAGACGGCAAGAGGCCTGGGCATGCCGTCCGGGCCGCCCTGGTGGGTTTCCTGATGACCCTGACGCCGGAGCAGCGGGCGGCGGCCATGAGGGCAGTGGACCGGCTCATGGGTCGTCCGCGCCCGCACCCGCGTAGGAAGAAGGACCCGGCCCTGGGCCTGGCCATTCAACTGAAGATCAAACACCCTGACCGGATGATCGGCTGAGGCGGAATCATGGCCGTCGCGTGTCCGTGTTTGCGGGGCCAGGGAGGGTGCAAGCGGAAGGTCATGATCGATAAGCACTTCTGAATCGGCCTGTTGCGGCTGGGGAGGACGAGCCGCGAATCATCCGCGGGATACGGGCTAACGCTCGGTGCCGGCCGGTTGAACCTCACGCGGCCCCAGTGCTTTTTCTTCTGGCCAGGAGCCAACCGAAGCTGAAGGAAACCACCGAGCCGATCGGAATGAACCACGGCCAGGCCAGCGTGATGTATTTGAGCTTCCCGGTGGCCATGTCGATGGTCGTGCCGAAGTAGCCGAAGTAGCTGGTTGCCAGCACGATCGCCACTCCTGCGAGCACAAGAAGAGTCTGCAAACCGGCGGGAAGGACAGGTTGAAGGGGATGCTTGTCATCCGGTCTGCCATTGCCGCTCCAGTAAAGATGCAGGAGCCAGGCGCCGAAGAGGACAGCCGCGCCCGCCCCACAGGCGATATGCGCCCACGGCTCGTGCCAGACGATGGCGAAGATGGTGAGCACCGACAGCGGGGCCGAGAAGATGAAACCGCGGGTATCAACGTTGACCTTCAGGAAGGCGAGCATAAAGCCGGCCAGCAACGCCCCGCCGGTATAACCTGCCATGGACAGCGCCAGGTTAAGGATCTCCGGGAATTTGGAGGTGGCGGCGTTCGCCAGTCCGGCCGCCAGGCACAGCAGGGCTCCCCAGACGAGGACGAGCACGCGCGACAGCAGCACCAGCCGGGGGTTCTGCATGGCCTGCTCGGCGCTGATGTTGACGCCTTGTCTCGCCTTGTGCCAGCGGTACCACGGGAGGTAGAAGGCCGCGAGCGTCGTCTGGCTGAACGAGGCCACTGCCCCGACCAGTGCGGACGTCGCCGCCGCGAAGATGCCGGCAATGACCAGGCCAGTGATGCCCGGCGGCAGTTGCTGCATGATGAACACCGGGAGGATCCGGTCGGTCTTCTCCTTGACCAGGCTCAGGGCCTCGCCGGTCAGCGGGTACCGCTCGTAGAACGCGTACAGGCCCACACCGACGAACATGATGGTGATGGTCACGATCTGGCCGAAGTTGCTGGCGATGACTGCCCAGCGGGCCGGCCGGATACCCTTGCAGCAGAAGATACGCTGCGCCATCATCTGGTCGGTGCCGAAGATGCCGACGCCGAACCAGGTGTAGGCGATCATGCCCGCCCAGAGCGTGAACGGTTTGGTGAGGCTCGGGTCGAGATCAAAGACGGTGAATTTGCCCCACGGCCCGGATTCCTTGGCATTCCATCCGACGCTGAGCAGCTCGGACCAGCCGCCCGGCAGATTCATGACCGCGGCTCCAAGAGCGACAAACGCCCCCGTGAGGAATACCAGGAACAGGATGACGTCCGTCCAGATGACCGTGGTAATGCCGCCGATCCAGCACCAGGTGACGGCCAGGACGCCGAAGGTGCAGATCGACCAGGTCAGCGTGTCGGTGTGGGTGGCGTTGGCCAGGTTGGCAAAGATGTTGCGGCCAATGATCAAGTCGAGAATCAGGGCAGCCAGGTAGACTCGTGCTCCCTGAGCCAGAGTACCCCCCAGCACGAAGAGACAGGTCGTGACCGTTCGCGCCGCTCCGCCCAATCGGTTGGCCATGTAATCGTAGGGACTGTAGATCTCCCGTTCGTAGTAGGCCGGTACAAACACGTAGGCGACGATGATGCGGGCCAGTACCAGACCGATGAGCTGCAGTTGCAGATAGGTGAAGTTGCCCCCGGACGCAAAGACAATGGCAGGCACGCCGACGAAGGTCACGGCGCTGATCTCGGTCGCGATGTTGGACCCGCAGACGGCATACCAGGGCAACTTGCGCCCGCCGAGGAAAAAGTCGCGGATGGTGGCCTGCTTGCCGGCCATCATTTTTCCGATGGTTGTGGTCAGAACCAGGTAGCCGATGACCACCGCCCAGTCCAGGCCGGTGAACCTGCCGCTCAGCGAACCTGCCTGTTGTGCAAGGATGTGACAGACCATTCGACAATTCCTGAAAGCGGTGGTCGGCCCTTCTCGGCCAGGGTGAAGCCGGGACTATAGCGGGCGTTCGCTGACAGGGCAACCGGCAGGAAATGCGCCCGTTGATTGGGCACTCGTGATCCAATCAGCCCAACCCGCTGATTCGCGTTGACCAGAACAGCGTGGTAAGCCTTTCTATCAAGGCGGTCCCGGAGCCGGCCACGGCCGCGATGCTGCTCGTCGGCGGTTGGCTGATGATCGTGCGACGACGAGGCTCGCAGCTCCCTGCTTGATCCCGGCTCACCGTGCCCTTGTGCCGGAAGGCGCAGAGAGGAGCAAGCGGAGGCCGACACCGGCACGAAGCATCAAGCTATTCACGCACGACAACTGAGGTGCACAAAGGAGTTAAGCGCGTGACCCGACCTTTCCCCGAAAACAGGGTAGGCACGGGCGGGGCGTCGTGGTACAATAGTTGCAGACCGCCTGTCAGCGGAGTCGGGCGGGGTGATTCGGGCGGATGACACGGACTACGGTTCAACGGTGCGCGAGAGCCTTCGCATCGTCGGACCGCGGAGAGGAAACCCCCATGTCGTCTTTGCGGAACCGCTGCGCAATCGCGTTCACACTCGCTCTGGGCACCCTGCTGACCTGCCCCGTCACCGTGACCGCGGGACACTACAGCCTGGCTTGGTGGCGGCAGAAAGGGGCGTGGGAAAACGGGGCCGTCGGCGGTCAGGGCGACTGCCTGGGCGGCCACGTCATGCTGATCTGGGTCTTCGACGAAGACGGCAACCCCAAACCGAGCGTGCAGCTCAAGACGAGTTGGAGCGTGCTGCTCGGGACGACCGACGTGGACGGTCGGGCCGAGATCCCCATTGATGTCAACAACACCCGCTACGACATGATCTGTGTGGACGGCGCCGGCTCGACCAGCGACGTGGCCCTGGACATGACCAGCCGCCTGAGGCCCTGCTGGGGCCACTACTCGTTCGAGGTTGGGTTCATGTACAAGTCGAATGCGACCAATCCCGGCACGTTCGACACCAGTCTCAATTGCACGCTGAATAACGGCTGCGCGGATTATGGGACGTGTCCGGAAACCACAGACGCCCCCTTTACCAAGAGCCTCGCGTACAACAGCATCGACTGCACCAACTACTGGTCCGATTCGGCGGCGCTGGGGACCTGGCAGGGCCCGACGTCGTACTTCGGCCAGACCTTCGTGGCCACGGGCAATCGGGTGGTTGCCGCCAAGGCACAAGGCACTATCGGCGGGAACAACATCCTCTCGTTCAATGCACAGATCCTCACCTGGCCCGGACTGCAGCCGGTCGGCCCGGTTTCGAGCACGCCGGTGCGCTTCCCCTTCGGCTGGGTGCTCTTCTGGGACATCGACGATAACCCGGTCGTCCCCGGTCAGACGTATCTACTCAAGGTCTGGCGAGGCGATACGGGCATGAACGCATTTCACATCGCCAGCAGCGTCTACCCGAGCGGTCAGTACTATGAGGCCGGAACCGCCTTCAGCAACCGCGAGTTAATGGGCTTCGTCTGCTGCGCGACCACGGCCGTCGTCCACATCACGGCCGGGCCGCAGGCCGTCCATCTCAAATCCACCCAGGCGACCATCACCTGGACAACAGATGTCGCGAGCGACTCAAGAGTCGATTACGGCCTGTCGACCGACTACGGCAACACGCAGACCAATCCCACGCTCAGCACTGCTCATTCCATCACGCTGACCGGGCTGGTACCCGCCACCGAATACCACTACAGGGTCTCAAGCGATGCGCAAGGGTATACCGGGGCTGACTCGGGCGACCTGGTCTTCACAACGCCGCCCGGTGTGGCCGACCAGGACCGCGACAACGACGTTGACCAGGTGGACTTCGGCCTGTTCCAGACCTGCTTCACGGGTCCGGGAGTCGAGCAGACCAATCCCACATGTTACCGGGCCCGGCTGGATGACGACGTGGATGTCGATCAGGATGACTTTGCCGTCTTCCAGAACTGTCTCACCGGCGTCGGCGCATCGGCCGGAGCGGGATGCACGGAGTAGTCTCGCCCTGAGAAGCGATGGGCCAAACGAGCCACGGCGGTCTATCCCCGTGGTACTCAAGCGCGCTGGGCGGGTGGCCCAAGTCCTCTCGGACTTGGGCCGGCGATTTCTCTTCAAGGTGAGGCCGTCCAAAAAGCCGCAAGTCGATGCAATCGCGAGCCCAGGTTCAAGAAGAACCTGGGCCACCCGGCTTTACGACGACCACGTTTCGCCGACATTGCGGTATGCATCGCGGGGGGGTAACGTACCTTTCCATGCAGGCTGCTGCGTCGTCGGCCGTTGAATCGGGGAGGTACCGACCTGCGTCTGAAGCAGCCTCGTTTCGGCGGTGACTACGTGTCGGGGACCATGGACCTGGATGCTGCGTTGAACGTCGTGGCTCTGGAGGGTCGGATCCTGCGAGAGCGGCTGTGTCTGCCCTGGCAGGAGCAGGCCCAGCAGGCGGTCTGCGCTCTGCGATTTCGACGCCAGGCGGCCGCCGCGGGACAGCCGATGCAGCTCGCCGCCATCGTCGGCGGGGCTTCCTCGGGCAAGAGCACGGTGTTCAACAACCTGCTCGGCGGCCATCGGGTAAGCCTGGTAACCATCCGCAGCCACGCGACGCGCGGCCTGATCGTCGCCGCCCACCGGAAGCACTGCGACCGGCTGGACCGCTGGCTGAACCACGATCGGATTCTGCTGCCGACGCTTGAATCTCAGCCCGGCCGTCTGGACGCCGATCTCCAGGGCCGGCCCGAAGCTGCCACCGTTGTCCAGCACGACGTCGCCGGTTTCGAGAACACGCTGCTCATCGACACGGCCGATTTCACCTCGAATACCGCCGAGCTTGAAGGCGATGTGACTCTCTCGCTGCTGCCGTGGTTCGACAGGCTGGTGGTCATCGTCGACCACGAGCGGTGGTTCGACAGGCAGGTCGTGGACCAGTTGGCTCTGTTGGCTAAGCGGTTCGCCCAGCCGCGGGTGGTGATCTTCAATCGGACGGCGGAAGAAGCCCTGGCCGAGCCGGACCGCGTGCGGCTTGAGGAACAAGCCCGCCAACTGGGCAGCCAGAGGATGTGCGTTCTAAACTACCACCGCGGGCGTGGTTTTCGCCGGTTCGATCCGCAGGCCCTCGGCGAGGTCGCGAGGTTCCTGGCCGAGCCGCTGCCGCAACGAGAACCGGCGCTGCGTGCCGAGATCGGAAAGCAGGCCGCCGCCGTGTTGTCGGCCAATCGGGATCGCCTTGAACGGCTCGATCAGCTCGAACGCGTGCTGGCCGATGTGGCCGCCCGCTGCGTCCCGGCAAGCCGCTGGGATTGCGTCACGGCACTCATGACCCATGAAGAGCGCGACCGGCTGGGTGTTGTCTCGCGAATCCTGGGGATCTCGCAGATGCGGGAATGGCTCGGGCGGCAGAAGCGCTGGCTCGAAGAGGCGATGCCGCGGCTGCCCTGGGCCGGCAGGCGAGACACAACGGCGGAACCGGACCCTTGTGTGACGGAGAAAACCGACGCCACTCGGGAGGAGCGAGGCCGCGACTGGCTCAGCGCCCAATGCGAACGCCAGATTCGTCGGCTCAACGAAGAGGTGACGACGAGCGACTTCTGGGAGGATCTGCGAGCCGCCCACGGCCGGCCACCCGTGCTGGTCGATCGCGGACTGATTAAGGCGTTCCGGCCTCGCGCCGAAGAAACCGTGGCCAGGCTGGCCGTCGCGATGGACGAATGGAATGCCAAGGTGCAACACGAGTGTGAAGGTGTTTCGCCTAAGCTCATCGGCTCGCTGGGGATGACCATCCTGGCAGGCGCTGCCATCCTGATCGCCGTCCCCGGTCCGATCGCCGCTCTGACGCCGCTCATCGCCGCGGCGGCCCTCAAAGCGGGCCTGATCAAGCTGGGAGCGGCGGGAGCATTCGGGGTGCTTTCGGCTCGCCCGCTCGCCCGGCTCACGGAGATCATACGCGAGAAACTGCTGGCCAGCACCGAATTCAACCGCGTGCGCGAGGCCGCTGAAAGCGTGCGGCGGCTGATCGAAGAACATGGCCGGGCCACCGCAGACTACCTGAGTCAGGAAGCCCGGTCCTTCACCGTGTCCCCGAACGACCCGCTCGGGCAGGCGCTGGAGGCTCTGAGCCGACACGAGGGTCGATCAGCATGAACGAATCGACCGATATGCCGAACCACAACGATCATCTGGCGACGGCCACCGTCGAGCTGGACCGGATCAATGCCGAACTCGCCGCGTTGTTCGGGCGAGAGCCGATCAAGCTGGCGGGCGGGGCGGTTGAGTCGCGACGTGACCCGCTGGTGGTCTGCGGATTGCTGGGCGGCAAGGATGTCGGCAAATCAACACTGATCAACACGCTGGCGCAGAAGGAAATCTCGGTGGATCGTGATGAAGTCGGAGCGGGAACTTCGCGTCCGATCGTCTACGTTCACCGCGACATGGTGCCCGCCGCCCGCGCGCGACTCGGTCGGGTCGACGGCGGGCTCGATCTGCAAGTCTCCACCCATTCCGCGGACAGCATTCGCAACATCGTTCTCGTCGACCTGCCGGACTTTGACAGCGATTTCATGCGACACGAGGCGATCGTCAAGGCGGTGGTTCCGCATCTCGACCGCGTGACCTGGGTCGCCACTCCGCGCAAGATCGCCGATCGGGCGTGGGTCGCGTTCGCCCATGACGTGGTCAAGGCGGACACAAACGTGTACTTCGTGCTGAACAAGTGTGACGAACTCCTGGCGGACGAGGAAGACTGGGCGAGCTCGTCGGACGCCGCCGCCGTCGAGTGCCAGGCCGAGGCGTTCTGCCATCGGCAGAGGCAGTGGGCACAGCGTGCGCTGGCCGAAGCCGGGCACGAAATGAACCCCAGCCGGGTTTTCCTTCTCGCGGTCAAATACGCCGAGTCATCGGCTTTCATCGAGCGCGTGGGGGCGATCTGGGACGATCCCGAGTGGCATCGTTACGGCGGCGACCGCCCCGTAGTGACCGCGATCGGGCGGCTCCTGGAGAACGAGGTGAAGCGGCTGGGACAGGATGTACTCGGGCCTCTGGGCGAAGACGAGGCCGCCGAGGTCAAGGAACGCAACCTCCGCGAGCAGCTCCGCCGCAACACGCAGCGGATCCGGCAGGCATACGAGATCGACCACTGGCTGGGGCAGCTCCAGCGGGCAACGGCCGGCGAACACCGGCAGGCGATGCTCAACGACGCATTCGGTGCCGACTACTGCCGGGCGGTCGCAACCGCGCTGTGGCGCACCCGCCGCTTGGATATCGAACTGGCCGACGAGGTGATGGATGTCCGCGCCGGCCGCTGGCCGCTGCTGCGGGTCGCGTACTGGTTGAGCCGCTGGGTGATCCGCCGGGTGGGCAGAACGCTGGCCGGATCGGGTATGGTCTCGCCGGCGGCAGGCGTTCCTGCGACAGAACTGTTACGCTTCCGAAGCCGCGGCCTGGCTGACCGTCTGGAGGCGCTTGGCGATCGGTTGCGAATCGAACACTCGCCGATCGTGCGGCAACTGCAGCTCCGCGAGCGTTTTCCCGCCACGGCCGACCTTGCCGCGCGGGTCGAGCAAGAACTGGCCGAGCTGCCGTTGAAAGATGACGAGGGCATCATCAATCGATTGACCACCGGCTACCGGCCGAGTTGGGCAAAACGGTGGTTCGTGTGGGTGGTCCTGTTCTGGTTTCCGTTCGTCCAGCCGGTGGCCGAGGGCCTGCTGGAGATGGCGGCGGCCGGGACCCGGATCATGGACTGGGCGCACGGCCTGTATCGCCTGGTCTGGGCCTTGGGGGCAACGCAACTGCTGAAAGGCTTCGCCGTGGTCGTGGGAATCTATATCGCCTGCCTGGCGGCGATCTATGCCCGCTGCGTGCAGGATGTGTACAGGGCACGCGGCCAGTTGCGGGAAGGCGGACGGGGGCGTCCCGAACACCTCGATGCCCGATCAGGCACAGAAATGCTGGCCGAAGCGATTGACCGGCACCTGCTCGAGGAAGTCGGCGGGGCGATGTTCCAGCCGTTCGAGGCGGCCGCGATCCGGCTGGGGCAGATGGCCGAGCGGCTTGCCGCGAGTCCTGTCGAGCGGCTCGATCAACTCGATACCTGAGCAAGCCCCTTTGGACACGAGTCCCAACGATCGGAGGGCGTGGAGGTGCAATATGTGTGATGGCCCGAGCGATGGCTTGAACCGTCGCGAAATGCTGGCGACGGCCGCTCTTGCCCTGGGAGCGACAACGATTGCCGGCGGCGCGGATCGCCCTGTGCGACCCGCCGAGCGGCCTGCCGAGAGACCTGCCGAGCGGCCGACGCCCTGCCTGTTCACCAAGCCGCTGCATAATCGTCCTTTCAAGGATCTGCCGGCCGTCCTGAACGACCTGGGCGTCAACGCGGTCGACCTGACCTGCCGGAAGGGGGGGCACGTGGCTCCCGAACGGGTAGCGGAGGACCTGCCGGCAGCCGTGGAGGTGCTCAAGAAGGCCGGCATCAGCGTGCCGATGGTGACGACCGAGATTACCGACGCGGGCAGGGACCATGCCGAAACCATCGTCAATACCGTAGCGAGCCTGAGCATCGGTTTTGTCAAGCTGGGATACTACCACTACGGCGACCTGCACAAGTTGCACGACCGACTGGCCGAGGTCAGGGGCAAGCTCAAGGACATTGCGGCACTGTGCGGGCGGTGGGGGGTTAGAGCCGGCTTCCACAATCACAGCGGAATGACCGTGGGCGGCCCGATGTGGGATCTCTGGCAGCTCTTGCAGGGTTTGCCCGTCGACCAGGTTGGATCGTACTTCGACCTGCGCCACGCCACCGTCGAGGGCAGTGAGGGCGGCTGGCGGATCGGGCTGGCCCTGCTGGCCCCGAGGATCATCATGGTGTCGGTCAAGGACTGCATCTGGCAGAAAGAGCCCGGAGGCTGGCGGGTTAAGGATGTTCCACTTGGCCAGGGGGCCGTCCGGGTCGAGGAGGGCTTCCGCCAGCTCAAGGATGCCGGCTTCACGGGGCCGATCTCGCTGCACGTGGAATACGCTTCGGCAGGTGCGGTCGTCGGTTCGGATGAGGACAGGCAGAAGCTCGAATCCATTCGGAAAGACTGGCGGACGCTCACGAATCTCATGAAGACGGTCGGCTGGTAGCAATGGACGCGATTCAAGAAGGACAGAACTGGCTCGATCAGCAGATGATGCGCATCGCACTGGCGGAGGCCGAGCGGGCTCTCGATGCCGAGGATGTGCCGGTCGGGGCGGTGGTGGTCCGGGAGGGTCGGGTGATCGGCCGAGGCTGCAACCAGCGCGAGGCCCTGCAGGACCCGACCGCTCACGCCGAGATGATCGCTCTGACCGCCGCCGCCGCCGAAGTGCGTTCCTGGCGGCTGGAAGGCTGCACGCTCTATGTCACCCTCGAGCCCTGTACGATGTGCGCGGGTGCGATCGTCCTGGCCCGCATCGATCGCTTGGTCTTCGGGGCCGATGATCCCAAGGCCGGGGCCTGTGGCTCGGTCTACAACATCATCGAGGACGGGCGGCTGAATCATCGGCCGCAGATGACCACGGGAGTGCTCGCCGCCGAGTGCGGCGACCTGCTGCGGGCCTTCTTCGCGGAACAGCGGGCCAGGGGAAAGAAGTAGGGCATCGCCTCTCTCCTTTGCCGAGGGTGCCTGGGGGGAGACGGGAAGGGCGAGACGAAGGCGGAAGGCGAAAGGCTGAACGATGAGTCAAGGCGGCGAAACGTTGTCGAACGTCTTCGGCGAAGAGCCAAGAGCTGACAGCCAAGAGCTTCCCCAAGTCAGAAATCGAGCAGTGTCAGGATGTCCGTGATCGTTCCTTCCTTGGTTTCCAGCCGCCCGGGCGCGTCGGGCTTATCGAAGACCAGCCACTGCTTCTTTGCCTGGATCGGAAGCCTGATGGTGTACGGTTTGCAGCGGGGGATGGCCGCCACGGCACACTTGGCTCCGTCATGGAGAGCTCTGCGGGTTTCAGCGAACGGCCAGAGTTCGGCTGCCTCACGGTTCAGGCCTTTCTTTACCGCCACGGTGACGCAGTCGTTGCCGACGAATTGCCGGGTCTCGCGGCAGGTCGCCTCGTCGCCGCTGACCATGATCGGCGGCACACCGAAGTGCCCGGCAATGGCCGCGATCTGGGCCAGCTCGCCGGATTCGACGCCGTTGTACCAGTAGCGGTTTTCAGTGCGGGATGACTGCGTATGGCAGAGGACGCCGTCGGGGGTGCCCATCATCGCGTGGAAAGAGAGCATGACCAGCCCATCGAAGGTCTCATCCAATCCCGCCAGAGGGCCCGGCCGAGGTGTGCCTGTGATGCACCTTGCCCCCGGCGGTATCAGGTGGGGCAGAATCGCCCCGTTGCCGTGTCCGTCCAGTACCACGATCTCCGATGCACCTGCGTCCCGCAGCCCCCGAACGACGGCCGCAAGGTCGCCCATGAAATACTCACGGGCTTCGATGGCCAGTGGTGTCTCCCGCTCCCGGGTCTGGGTGAACTTGTACACTCCGCTGGCCCCTTCCAGGTCGGTGCAGATATAGATCTTCGGCCCGGCCCCGCCGCGACGCGGCCCGGTGCAACCGACGACCAGAGTCAACATGCAGCATGCAAACAGTGGGGTGGTCCACGTTGGCAGAGGGGCCATGACCTGTGTCTCCTTGGGATCTGGGGGACTCGCGAGGCTCGCCGACGTCGGGCGACATCTGGGCAAGCGGTTCAGACGGGCGAGTATACGGTGAAACGGGGGGATGCCAAGCCTCGGGTTGGGCCTTGCCGGACAACGCTTTCTGTGTCCCCAGCCGCTTTACCCGCTCGGGTGGATGTGGTACGATGACCTGCGTGCACGATGCCGGGCGCGGAGTCGTCGCTGTTGAGCGGGGCATCCGGCCGACAGCGTGTATGAACGGGTTTGTCCGTAACGCAACGATCGGGGCGTAGCTCAGCCTGGCCTAGAGCGCTTGACTGGGGGTCAAGAGGTCGGAGGTTCAAATCCTCTCGCCCCGAGTAAATAAAACCCAATTAATAAAGGACTTACGCCAGACCTTGGCGTGAGTCCTTTCTTGTTCTGCATGCCGCGCGCCACCCCTGCGCCACCCTTTGGCCACCCCTTCGCCACCCCCTCCGAAGGGGTCCAGAGCGCTTGACTCCCTGACAGCAAGACCGAGAGGCGACGTTTCTGAGGAGATATCGAGTGGGCGAGGATGGAGTGATCGAAATCGCGGACGGCGAGTCCTACTTGACCAGCGGCAACGTGGTCTACCGCCGTCGCCGACGCGGCATGGCCAGCCCGCCGAGGGCAAGCAGCGAGAGCGTGACGGGCTCGGGAATCTGGACGACGCGGAACCCGAGGTCGCTGTTCTCCTGCGACGGGTACTCATCGTCGCGATCCAACGCGCTCAGGGTGATGTCGTAGCGGTTGAACGCCCCGCCACGCAAGCCGCGAGACGCCTTCGTGGCATCCTGGTACACAATGGATTCGTTCCACTCCCACACGTTGCCGCCCTGATCGAACGTGCCGTAGGGGCTATCGGAGTTCTCAAATTCGCCAACTTCTGTTCGCCAGTACGGGCTGCTGATCGTATTACCGTTCTGGTAGAAGTTGGCGTTGTTGCCCGGATCCGGGTTGAGCAGTTGGTTGCTCGGCACACTGTCGCTGCTCGTTGGGTAGTCGAAGTAGTTGCCCGTCACGCCGTCGTTCTTGTGGTACGCTGCTTTGTGCCACTCATCTTCACTGGCCACCGCCCACTTCCAGCCGACGTTGCGCTGGATCGTCCGGCCATCGACACCGTTGTAGCCGTTCAGCGTGTAGGCCCCCGTCTCCATGGTGCCCGCGTCCTGAGCACCTGTGGGCTGGCCGTTGTGCAGCCAGTTGGCGAACCGGCAAGCGTCCCAGTAGCTCACCCAGTTCACGGGGCGATTGGCCCAATCCGCCGCCACGCTGTACGTGTAGCTGCCCGATAGGCCGCTCTGCTGGATCTTGCAGCCGTAGCTGCTCGACCACATGTTCCTGTTGTACAGCCCGTAGGTGTCCGTCTTGGCCACGGCGTTCAGGAACTCGCAGTACTGCCCGGCCGTGATCTCAAATCTCCCCATGTCGTAGGCGTACGCGACTGCGCCGCAGATGCGTTTCGGGCCCATATACAAGTCGTCGCCAGACAGTTCACCTGCGTTCCCCGGATTGCCCACAGGGACGGTCTCGATATTGACCGCCAAGGCCGTACCGCCCAGCAGTCCGACCAGCACACAGCCCAATACCGACGCTCTGGAAGCGTTCATGCTTTTCCTCCTCGATGTCACGTATCCTGGCGTTTCTTTTCTCCTCCGCCTAAACGCCGAGAGCCGACACGTTCTGGTCGGCTCTCTCTCTGCGCCAACCCGTGCTCCTACGTCGCCTTATCACCGCCAACCCGCCGAGGGCCAGGAACACGAGCGTGGCGGGCTCGGGAACTTGCCAGAGGATGGCGTGGGCATTCCCCGAGGTATCGACCGCATAGCCAACGATGTTTCCCAGGGCATCAATACCGCCTGCGTAGGACTCGTTGAAACCGGCCGGCAGGAATTGGTGCAGATCGACACAACTATCGGCTGTGCTGCTCCAGAGCAGAGCGTGCTTGTTATCTCCAGTGCTCGGGCCGTATCCCCTCCCAACCTGTTGGATACCATTCGTACCGCTGACGTACGACTCAGTGAAACCGCTGGGATGCAGATCCACAACGCTATCGGCGGTCCCGTACCACAACAGCGCGTGAAGGTGGCCACCCGTGATTGAGAACCCTGCGCCCACCTGCTGGCTGCCGGAAATGCCGCTCGCATATGACAGGCCAAAGCCATCGGCGGGGTGCAGGTCAACGTAGCTCTCGGCGGTTCCGCTCCAGAGAAGGGCGTGGCTGTATGCCCCCGCTGGGCAACCTTGGCCGACCTGTTGGGTGCCACGGATGTCGTGTGCCTGAGATTGACTAAAGCCGCTGGGGTTCAGGTCGACATAGCTCTCAGCGGTCCCGCTCCACAGAAGGGCGTGGGGAAGGCTGCCGGGATAGGTGGGGTGGTGCCCGAATCCGACCTGCTGGGTGCCGTTGGTCGCTTGGCCTACGGACCACATGAAGCCACTCGGGTGCAGGTCGACGTGGCTGTCTGCTGTGCCAGCCCAGACCATAGCGTGCCCGTCTGCCTCCCCGATCTGTTGCGTTCCGCTGGTGTCGTACGCATAGGATCTGGCAAAGCCACTAGGGTGCAGGTCGACGTAGCTGTCGGCTGTGCCAGTCCAGAGTGTTGCGTGCCAATAATCTTCCGTGCCGCCGCTGGTTCCTGCCTGTTGTGCGCCACTAATGGCCCAAGCTTGGGCCTGTAACAAGCCGCTTGGGGTCAGATCGACGACCGTGTAGGCCGCAGCCAAGACATTGTTTTGGGTAGCGGTAAGCAGAGCCAGCAACACGAACACCGCATTCCTGGAAGATGTCATGCTTTTCTCCTCCGCCGAAACGTCAGACCTTTCGAATCCTCACCAATCGCCCACGTGACGCTCTCCGCCCCCTCCGATGCATCACCGCCAACCCGCCGAGGGCAAGCAGCGAGAGCGTGGCGGGCTCGGGTAGTTCGAATAAAAAGCCGTGGTCCCTATGATCAGCACCACGGTACCAGCCAACGATATTGATGCCATCGATGCCTTCTGGACGCGTATTGGTACCTCCGGGGTAGTCCCCCAAGCTCACCCAATGAGTCCCGTCATAGACAAAGCCATGAGAAGATGTAAGGAGGCCATCGATGCTATCGTAGAAGCCAACAACCCTATCGCCGTCAACGCTGCGGGCGAAGGTATTAATCGCCGCAGAATCAGGATAATCGAGGCTTGCCCAACCTGTCCCATCATAGATGAGGCCGTGCCAAGAAGAGGAAACCTCATAATAACCGACAATGTTGCTGGCGCTAATGTCCGCTGCGGTGGTATTCATCGAACTTGGGTAGTCCAAGGTCTTCCAACTCGTCCCCTCATAGACAAAGCCATGTGAGCCGAGGGCATCTTTATAGCCGCCGACAATTCGCTCACCATCGACGCCACGGGCATAAGTTTCGCTCGCCCCGGGGTAGTCAAGGCGGGTCCAACCTGTGGGATCACGGAGAAAGCCGTGGGAAACGCCGACGGCGTCACGATAGAAGCCGACAACCTTGCCGCCATCGATGCGAAGGGCATACGTTTGGCTCGCCCCGGGATAGTCAAGGCGGGTCCAACCTGTGGTATCACGGAGAAAGCCATGGACGATACTGTCGGCATCAACGTACCAGCCGACAATGCTGTCACCGTCAACGCCCCATGCAACCGTGGATGCCGATTCCGGATAATCCAGGCTGGTCCAACTTGCCTGTAGGTGAGCTGCCCCTAGCCACGGTGCGAGCAACGCGACAGCAGCGACACGCCAGACTCGTGTTTTCAAACGTGTCATGTTTTCTCCTCCGCCGAAATGCTGAGAGCCGACGCGCTCTGGTCGGCTCTCTCTCCATGACCTGGTCCTACTCTGCCGGTATGCATTTTACGATATTTCCCGTACCGACCGCAAGGGTGGACGGGAATTGCGGAACCATGCAGGGGCCGCATCCCACGAGATTTCCAAGCTTCCTGGAATCCGATCTATGTTCAGATCCAGGGGCACCGAGGGCAGACTCGTCGCGCCGTGTTGCCCCACCCCACGCATAAGCCACGAAGTAGGGGGCATTTGCGCGCCGCCTTGGCGTACGCCGCCGTTCGCGTATACTCCCGCGAGCCACCCATGCGCCATCCCTGGCAGCGCCTGCTCGGGATGCCCGGCACGGGCGGCAGGAGTTCAGACGACGTGGCTTTCTTGCGACTACGCAGCGGCAAGTACTCGCTCACCTTCAAATGGAAAGGCAAGACCCACATCAAAGCCCTTGGTACCGACGACGAAGACGAGGCCAACCAGATCAGGCAGGACGCCGAAGAACAACTCGCCCGCATCCGCAAGGGCAAGAGCGCCCTCGCATCCAAGCTGCTCGCCGACGGCCACCCCATCCTGGATGTCCTGTTCGGCTCCCCCGAGATCGGTCACCTGCTCGCCAAACCAACCGACGACAACCCGTTCACCCTCTCCGAACTCCGCGATGCGTTTATCGACCACCTGCGGACCACGGACCGGACACCCGGCCATCTCGAAGGCACCCGAATACACCTGGACCACTTCATCCGCGTCCTGGGTGACGAGCGGGTGATGAGCCTGACCGACAACGACATGGCCAAGTTCAAACAGAAGCGGGAAAACGAGAACGCCGCTAGGCAGCGAAAGGTCAAACAGGCTGCCCCCGAACCCGACCCCAAGCCTGCGAAGCGGGAGAAGAAGAAAACCGCCGTTGCCAAGCGGCATGTCAGCCACGGAACCATCAGGGCCGACTTCAAGTCGCTCAAATCTGCCGTGAACTGGGCTCTGACCCGCAAGCCACCGTTGTTGACCTCTTGCCCGTTCACGATCCCGTCGCTGGGCAGCGCAACCCTCAAGCCGTTCCTACCCACGGAAGAGATCAACCGCCTGCTCGCCCGCACGCCGAAGGCGGAACAAGCGGACCTGGTGACGCGGTGGGTTCTGGACCTGGACGAGATCAACAAGTTCGTGAAGAAGACGGCGGAGAAGATGCCCGAGATGCTCCTGCCCATCCAACTCATTTGCTCGACGGGGATGAGGCGTATACAGCTTGTTCGGCTGAAGCCGACGGATTACGTGAAGGGCACGCTGACGATCACCAGCAAGAAGGGCGCACGGGAACGGGGGCTGACGGAGGTTCAGCTAACGGTTGAGTTGAAGGACTCGGTGGCGAAGGCGTTGGAGCAGCACGTAAAGAAGCTGCCGAAGGGCTGCAAGATCCTGTTCCCCATCTTCGACGACATGAACTACTCAGGACTGAACGCCCGGTGGAAGGGCAACGGCAAGCGGACGCTGGAGCAGCGGCGATGTGATAAGGCGGACAGGTTGTTCGAGAAGCTCGTGGAGGGCACGGATTTCGGGCGGCTGGACGGGTACCACGCCCTTCGTCATTCGTTCATCTCGATCCTGGTGGCGCAGGGCAAGACGTGGGACCAGATCGCGGCGTTCGTTGGGCATCTGGATCCGAAGACGACGAGGCGTTACATCCACTTCATGCCGAAGGACAAGAGGGCGACGGTGAACTCGATTCCGTTTGAGTTTTGACGAGGTGATCACCCAATCCGAGGCTTGGTTCGCCGTCGTCGATGCCGACCCAACGCGTGGCCTGTGGGAGGGAAATCGCCCTTTTCTGGTGCTGTTTCTCTGCACGTCGGACCAAAGTCCAACCGGGCGTTTCCGTTGCCCCGAGCCCACCTAAACGCTATACTGATGGCTGCCGCTTGAGCCCGCAGGGGCTTGGGTTTGCACAGGGGCGGGGTTCGACGGAGAGAGAGCCAGCTACACGGCTGGCTCCTGGTGTTTTTACGGAAGTGCGGAAAGGCAGCGGGTATCTCAGTTACCCAACTGGAGGAGGAAAAGCTCATGGTCGTTGCGAAACGGTTTCTTGGCGTAGCAGTCGTGATGGCCTTGCCGGTGTACGCTGTTGCTGGCTCGTATACGACTGACTTCGAGAGTTTTACCCTCGGCCCTGTCAATGGTCAGGACGGATGGGTGAATGACAACGTCGGATACTCAGCCATCGATCCTGTGATCGTAAGTGATCCAACCGGCGGTGGGCACGGAAAGGTACTTCGGATCGATCCCCCCTCAGATGAGTTGGACTATTCCTGGTCAGGTGCATTCCGAGCCACCGGTGACTTGATCGCCGAGGGAGCGACAAAGTTCGAACTCTCATGGGATCAGTGGCGGACCGGATTCGGCGATTACCTGTGGATTGTAGAGAATCCCGACCTGATGGGGTGGCAGGCGCAAGAATGGGACGGGTCGATTTATCCCATCAGCACCGACCTTCTCCCGTCGGCCCCCTTGGCTGCTCAGGAGTGGCAGAATATCAGACTCGTGTTTGATGCAGGGGCCGGGACGCTGGAAGGCTTTATTGACAACGTCAGTTTCGGCACTGCGACTGGCAAGACGTTCACCACGTTTCGGGGCATGGACTTTCAGGTGATGGTTGCTTGGGGCGGATTGAGCGGACCCAACTACATAGACAACGCAAGCTTGGTTGTTGTACCCGAGCCTGCGTCGCTGTCGTTGCTGGCCTTGGGCGGGATGGCCGTTTTGCGGCGAAAGCGTCGGTAGGCAACACGCAGCGAAACATCGGGCTTGAAGCGAGGGCCGTCCATTGGCGGTGGCCCTCTTCTTTCGCGCACCAGGGCCACCCGCCGCCATTGAGATGGGCATGAATCCCCAGAGGAGGCGGCGTCATGCGAAATGCGAATGCACTTGCTGCTGTAGTGATTGTGGCCGTCCTGGGCTCAGAAGCGGTGGCCCTGCCTGTTGGATATGACTGGTTCCCATACGGCGGCCACTACTACGCTCTCAGCCAAACCTACGGCAACTGGCTGGATGTTGAGACAGAGGCAGAATCTCAGGGCGGCTACTTGGTCGCCATCAACAGCGTCGGTGAGAGCGCCTGGCTTGGCACCATCTTCGGCGGATTGCCTCTGTTGATTGGGCTACGTCAGTTGCCTGGCAGTCCAGAGCCCAAAGGTGGTTGGCAATGGGCGAGTGGTGAACCGTTGGTCTACACCAACTGGGACTTCAACCAACCTGACAATTGGACGGGGCACGACAACTACGGCATGATCAACCCCACGGGCGGGGGTTACGTGCTGAAGAAATGGCACGACGTGCCGGTCGAAGGCTGGTTGCCAACGTCGGCTCATCACGGGATCATCGAGATACCCGAGCCTGCGACCCTGATGCTGCTCGTCATAGGCGGATTGACGTTGATCCACAGGAAGCGTCGTTAGGTTGGCAGGGGTTCTGTTGAATAGCTGATCCTGGCTCGGCGGCGTAGCCGGGCATGGTCATCTGAGAAATGTCGTCTGATTTCACTGAAGTTGACGACGCTTTGACGTCCATGGTTAAGGAACTCGATGCGAAGCTCGATCAATTCCTCCGTGATGCGGCCATGGCGCCGTAGATCGTATGACGTCAGGCTGACTGCTGGCTCTCAACGGCCTCCAGAGACTGTCTCACGATCGTCTCCAGAACAGGCGAGTCGCCCCGAGTGCACCTGAAGTGTGGCCCGCAAGCCCGCGAGGTTCAAAACATGTCCCGTCGAAAACGCCAGAAACGTCGGACTCCGCCGGGGGCGCCGCCCGGCACTCTGGTGGCCGATCCGTCCGCACCCAAGCCGGTCATCAGTGTTATGGCCTACGGCGGCGACGGATGCAGCGAGGAGGTGATCCGCGATGTCAACGATGTGCGGGGGTATCTCCCCCGCTGGCCGGTCACCTGGATCAACGTCGACGGACTGGGGGACGTACAGACCATCTCTCAACTCGCTGATGTCCTCGGCCTGCACCGACTGGCCGTCGAAGATACCGTCAATACCCACCAGCGGGCAAAGGTGGAGCACTACCCCAACCACCTCTTCATGGTCGCCCATATGGCGACCTGCAACGAGCACCTGGAGACCGAACAGGTGAGCTTGTTTCTGGGCAAGAGCTTCGTCGTCACGTTCCAGGCGGGCCAGCCGGGCGATCCATTCAACCCGGTCCGCGAGCGGATTCGACATGCGGTCGGGGGCATACGGCAATCCGGCGCCGATCATCTGGCATATTGCCTGATCGATGCCGTCATCGACGGGTACTTTCCGGTTCTCGAGACAATTGGTGAACGGCTTGAAGAGCTCGAGGACGAGATCATCGGCCATCCGACCGGCAGGACCTCGGCCCGGATCCATGAGATCAAACGCAACCTCATGACGCTGCGAAGAACTGTCTGGCCCTTACGGGAGGCGATGAATTCGCTCATGCGCGATCCCAACCCGTTGGTGTCCGATGAGACGCGGCTTTTTCTGCGGGACTGCTATGATCACACGGTCCGGGTCATCGATTTCATCGAGACTTACCGTGAGCTCGGCTCGGACCTGATGGACCTGTACCTGTCACGTGTCAGCCAGCGCATGACCGAGGTGATGAAGGTGCTTACCATCATCGCCACGATCTTCATCCCGCTGACGTTCATCTCAAGTATCTACGGGATGAACTTCCATACCGACCGGTCGCCGTGGAACATGCCGGAGCTGACCTGGTATCTCGGCTATCCTCTTGCCCTGGGCCTCATGGCGATGATGGCTCTGGGCATGCTCTATTACTTCAGGCGAAAGGGCTGGCTCGGGTCACCCGACGAATCTCCCCGCCCCCCGACCCCGCCGGATCAGGGCGGGAAGCCCTTTGATCCGACCGACACCCAGGGCAGGTAGGACGCCGGTGACGTAACGTGCCGGAAGGCGTTTCGAGAACCACCGGTGAGCCGTGCCGACACGTCATTCCGGCTCATGCCCTGAGGGATTGATTAAAGCAGCCGGCTCATGGACAATAATGATGGCGGCTGAGGTCAGAATCAGGGTGCGCGAGGCCAATCCGGCCATGCCGACGCAAAAGACCACGCAGGTAACGCAGATCGTCAACAAGATCACGGCCGGTGACAAGCTGGCGGCCGAGCAGCTCTTCCCCTTGCTTTATGACGAGTTTCGAAAGCTCGCCCGGCGCTACCTGAAGAACGAGGCCTTTGGTCATACCCTCGAGCCCACGGCACTGGTTCACGAGGCTTATCTCAAGATGGTGGACCAGACGCGCGTCGAGTGGCACGGCAAGACGCATTTTTTTGCCGTCGGCGCCCAGGCGATGCGGCGAATTCTGGTGGATCACGCCCGACGACGGCACCGAGTGAAACGAGGCGGCGGCCGGCTGAGGATCACGCTTGACGAGAGTCTGGCGATCTCGACGGAGAAGAGTGAAGATCTTCTGGCCCTGGACGAGGCCCTGTCCAAGCTGGCGGAGGTCGACCCCCGGCAGGCGACCATCGTCGAGCTTCGATTCTTCGGCGGACTGAGTGTCGCGGAGGTGGCCGAAGTGCTCGGCGTGTCCAAGCGCACGGTCGAAGGCGAATGGACGATGGTCCGGGCTTGGTTGCGACGCGAGCTCCTTTCAGAAAAGAGCTCATGATTCCCGAACGCCACGAGCAGATCAAGAAGATATTCCTCGGCGCCTGTGATCTCGAGGAAAGCGCGCGGCCGGCGTACCTCAACCAGGTTTGCGGCAACGATGCCGAGCTCCGTGACGAGGTCGAGGCTCTCTTCCGGTATCATCACCCCGAGACCATCATCGCCGGACGTGCGGACGACGGGCAGGCAAGCGGAGACCTGCGCGCGGACGACGCATCTTCGGCCGTATCGGCCACCACTGCGCGGGCGGTTTCGCAGGGTGAAGCCGCTCCCCCTGAGCGATTCTCGCCCGGAACCGTCGTCGCAGACCGTTATTGCGTCGTCGGCAGGCTTGGTGCCGGTGGCATGGGCGAGGTTTACCGGGTCCAGGATCGCAAGCTCCAGCAGACCGTCGCGTTGAAGTTCATCTGGCAGAGCCGGGCGGAGGATCCCATCTGGCTGGCACGCCTGCGCAACGAGGCCAGCCTGGCTCGGCGGGTGACCCACCCCAACGTCTGCCGGGTTTACGACATGGGCGAGGTCGAGGGGCAGGCCTTTATCAGCATGGAGTATGTGGATGGGGAGAACCTGGCTTCGCTCATCAAGCGGATCGGCAAGTTGCCTCGCGAAAAAATGATCCAGATTGCCTGGCAACTGTGTGCCGGTCTAGGAGCGGCGCATCGCCAGGGCGTGCTGCATCGCGACCTGAAGCCGGCCAACATCATGATCGACGGGCACGGCGATGTCCGCATCACGGATTTCGGCATTGCCGTTCTCTCCGAGGCCGACGCGAAGTCGGCCATGGCGGCCGGGACTCCCGGCTACATCGCGCCGGAGGTCCTCCACGGTCGACCTGCCTCCGCCCGGAGCGACATCTATGCCTTAGGTCTCGTTCTGTACGAGGCGATTACGGGCCAGGCGGTTATCAGCGAGGGGAATGCCAGGGCCATTCTCGGCGGGCAGCAGGTGGAGCCGCCATCGCGCTGGGCCGATGGGATCGATCCTGCGTTCGAGCGTATTGTCTTGCGATGCCTTGAGCCGGAGCCTGATGATCGGCCGGCGTCTGTCTATGAGATCGCGGCCGCATTGCCTGGTGGCGACCCTCTGGCGGCGGTCCTGGCAGCCGGGGATACGCCTTCCCCGGAGCTGGTCGCTGCCACGCCCGTCGCAGGCCTGCCGAAACCTATCGCGCTGAGTTGCCTGGCAGGGGCGATGGCGGCGCTGGTGGCGATCATTCTTCTGGCAGATCAGAGCTTTCTGTTATCCGAGGCGGTTTTGGTTGATCCTCCGGCGATCCTGGAGCATAAGGCCAGGAATGTCATTGCCGAACTGGACAAAGGGGCTCCTCTCGCCGGGCGGGTCCATGGCTTCGAGGTGGAAAACCGCGCTCTGGAGTCGGCGGTCACAGCACGGGGCAGGAGTCGGGACGACGTTGCCGCCTCGGTTATCTACTTTGAGTACCGCCAGGGGGAAAGTCTGAGTCGTCTGCGGGGACCTCTGAGCACGCCCATTTACGCAGAGCTACCATCTCCTCGCGAGAACGCCAGGCTCATACGCCTGGATTCGAGGGGTCAACTCCTGTCTTACCTGTATATCCCAGATCGGCGCAAGACGCCGGGTACCACCGGCGAGAGTCCACCTTGGGAAACGGCGTTCAGACTGGCTGGGCTTGAGTTCGCCCGGTTTCGCGAGATCCAGCCGCTGCGAAGGCCTCCGGTGTACGCCGACCAGAATATCGCATGGGAAGCGGTGATGGCCGATGCGGACCAGCGGCATGCCAGAGTCGAGGGTGCGGCCTTGGAAGGCCGGATTGTCGACTTCAACGTGATACGACCTTGGGAAAACGTCGGCGACGAAGTGACGTTGGGAGTCGCCAGCAAACCGTCCGGACAGTTGAGAGCAGCGGCCGCCCGATATCTTCTGTTCGTCGTGATTACCGGCGGGGCCTTGGGGCTCGCCTGGTTCAACCTCTCGACCGGGCGCGGTGACCGGCGCGGCGCATGGCGCCTGGCAGTGTTCATGTTCTGTGCCGAGCTGGTTATGCGCATTGCGAAGCAACCGTACGTGCCCGAGGTGATGGTCCAGCTTGGCTGGACGCTGCTGAGTGTGCGGCTTGCGGCTTTCACCGGCGCCGTCGTATGGCTGGCATATATCGCCATCGAGCCTTACGCGCGCCGATTCTGGCCGCAATCGATTGTCGGATGGAGTAAGGTGCTTGCCGGCAGGATCGGCGATCCGGCCGTCGGGCGAGACCTGCTGGTCGGCGGCCTGTTTGGCATCTGCATCACGGTGCTTCAGCAGCTCAACGTTGTGGTTCCATCTCGGATCGGGCTGACGGGGCCCGTGCTGGTCGCTCCGGCAAACCCCGACGGCATGGGAGTGTTGACCGGCTTTCGCAGCAGTTTGGGCATACTGGTCGGTTGCCAGGTGTACGCCGTCTGGATGGGTTTGCTGCTGATGCTTCTGATGCTGCTCCTGCGCGTTGCGCTGCGTGCGCAGTGGCTGTCTGCCATCGCGTTTTTTGCCACAGCGACCGTGATGATGATCATGGCCAATGACGTCATGTGGCAGCGAGTGCTACCTATGGCGGTGATCGCGATCGCTGGTTTGACCGTGATCCTCACACGTGTGGGGCTCCTGGCGGCCATCGTGAGCCTTTTCGTCAACTACCTGCTCATCCACAGCCCGATGACTGCGGATATGAATGCCTGGTTCGCGGGTTTCACCGTGTTCACACTTCTGGTCGTTGTGGTGTTGTTGACAACCGGGGCGTATCACAGCAGCCGCCCATCGGCGCCTCTGCGTCGGGGCGTATCCGCTGGCTGATACTTCTGTCGCCCTTCGGTGAAATGCATTTCATAACCGTAACCGCTTGTTCAGAAAAGACTTGGAAAAGCGACAGCAATGTGATCACGTTTCCTGACCGATGACTTGGCCCGATAACCGGGACGGGGCGTGCGGCCGGTTCGCGAAGGCATTGCCTTGCGCGGTCTGCGGACGGACGGTCGTTTGTGCGGAGTTCGTGCACCTCTGACGCGTGATGGACTGTCGGCTCATGCAGATGCGTGGCGCCGGGTCTGATCTGCGGACGAGCAGGACGGTTTGCCCCGAGCATGTGTCAACGGGGTGCTAATGCGGCGCGAATCGGTTTGCGCCCGAATGTGAGTGAGTCATCGCATGTGTGAGCCGGCCAGGGATGCGGATGGGTGTGAGGAAGGCAGCAGCATGTGGGCCGCGAGCACCCTCAGATCCTTGCGAAGACGGGTGGAGATGATTGAGCGTGCCGCGGGGTTTCCGGGGCGAACGCGAGAAAGAATGATCGCCATGGTGGAAGCGGATGATGTCTACTTTCGCCTTCATCCGCATCACTACCGTGCCCTGCAGACGGTGAAAATCGCATCCCTGCTGGGCCGGAGCGTGCCGAACCGCGAAGACGCAGTCGAGAAATGCGAGAAGCGGCTGATCATCCTGTTGAGCGACGTGATCGGTGAGGGCCTGAAGGTGGGAGACCTCTGGCTCGGCAGGGCACGGAGTCCCGGCGAACTGGCTTTTACGGTATGGGCGCTGGCCTTCGGTACGCGATCCCTGATGGACACGAAGGCGGCCATCTGGCGGGTCAGCGCCGAGGAAGGCATACGGCTGGCGCGGGAGACGACGGATGTTCTGCTCGATGCGATCGGATGGGAGCCGTTCTCGCACCAGTGGGACTACGCCGTTACTCGGGAGCGAATAGCAGAAGAGATGTTGGATTTCGAGATGCAGGAAGCAAAGCGGCTTCGCCTGCCCGGAATGGGAGGGACGCAGCGGGTCAGGAAGTCGTAGCTTGAATACGGTTCGGACGATCGCGCGCCGCGTGTGTCGTCCAGTCGGCCGGAGGGCGCTGTCCCACTGGATTGTCCGAACCTGCTGTTCCGCGTGTTCGTGAAACATTACTGGACGACAAGGTTCACATACTTAAAGGAGCACGAAAATGGATGTGACTCAGATCTGGACACAGTTGGTCGCTGTGCTGACGGAGTTCCTCTCCGGCGGCATCCTCGAGTGGCTGACGGCGATTCTGGGCGGCCTCTTCCCCCAGTCGTAAGTCACTCATACCAGAATCAGCTTCTCTGGGATCGCCTTGAGGGGTCACCCTCAAGGCGATTTGCTTTCTACAGCATGTGCCGAGGAAGGCTCCGACACGATTGCGTTGGCCAACGGTTTCCCGGGTTCGCGGAAAAACGTCTGCTAAACGTTCAGGCCGTGGGAAGAAAACGTGGCGTCTGCCCCTCGATGCCCATGCCCTATTTGCGGCATACGGCGATGAGATCAGGGCTGGTCGCGCGGTCGTAGGGTGTCTGCCGATAGTCGCCGTAAGTTTCGACGAGTGAGGCGCCGGCGGCCTTGGCAGAGGCGACGAGGTCGTCGGCGGTAATGGGCAGCAGAGGGGTCGACTCGGACCAGCGTTGCACGCTGGGCGGATCAATCGTCAGATCGAGCACCTCGATTCGCACGCAGGCCCCCGAGCGATGAATTCCCTTGATCACAAGATGATCACGGCCTTCGTGCCGGACGCTGAGCGTTTTCTGCCACAACATCGGCCCATCAGGCAGGGACCAGACGTTGAGCACATGGATGACGCACACGCCGCCGGAACGCGCTGAATCGAGCATAGCCCTTACGGCCCGGTGAACGGTATCCATGTCCGACGCCAGAGACAGCGAGTTGCCCACACACAACACGGCGTCAAATGTCCCCGTCGGCTCGGCGGGCTGGTCAAATGACCGCACCACCCAGCGAAGCCGGTCCGAAGTCCCCAGCCGTGCCCGGCAACGTTCGATCATTCCCTTGCTGATGTCGGCCGCCTCGACGGAAAGACCCCAGGAGTGGAACATCTCCGCGTGATGACCGGTGCCGCATGCGGCGTCCAGAACCGTCCGGACCCCGGCGTCCGCAAACAGCTTGCGATAGAAGGGGGCTTCGTTGGCCAGCCTCTTGGGCCAGTCCACCATGGCTTCGTAGCGCCACGAGTGCTCGTCGAAGATATCTGCCGGCATGCGCTTGGCCCTCGCTGATCACGTCAAGGCCGCGGGCCCCTCTCCGGGCGCGGAATTCCGGGCGGACTACTCAAGAGGAAGGCCGTCGGCTATTTCCGCCAGCCCGCCGCGATCGAGCACCCGGATACTCTGCTGGTCGGGCATGTCAATCATAGCGCTCTCAGCCAGCCGTCGAAGCGTACGCGACAGGGTCTCGCTGGTGAGATTCAGATGGCTGGCCAGGTCCTTCTTCAGGATCGGCAAAGCGAACTCCGATCCGCTGCCGGCCGCCTGCTGCAGGAGATGTCGGGCAACGCGCCCGGCCGCATCCCGCAGAACAATGTTTTCAAGCAGGCCGATCAAATGTCGCACCCAGCCCGCCATCCCCTGCAGCAATTGCATGCACAAATCGTGATCGGATCGCATCGCTTTGAGAAACGCTTCCTGAGGCAGCAGGGCGCAGATCGTATCCTCCAAAGCCTCGGCGTGGGCCGGACAGTCAAACTGCCCGATTGCGGCCACTTCCGCGAAGGTCATGCCTTCCGACGCAAAATGCAGAACATGCTCCTTACCGCTGGGGGCGATCTTGTAGACGCGGACGGTGCCTCGTCCCACGACGAAAACGCCCGGACACGATTGTCCTTGGCGGAAAATGATCTCGCCTTTCTTGTAATGCTTTCTCACAGCAAGACTTACGATTCTCTGGCGGCTGGCGTTGCTGAGGCCGCCGAAGAACCGGCATCTGTTGACGATATCAAGAAGGTCATCGCTCATGGCCGCTCGCGAAAGAAAAAAAGCCGCTTTGACCCAAATCAAGGGTGCTGCTGGGCCAAAGGACTATACATGTTATGACAGAATCAGCCTGACGGACAGGCCGTCCGTCGCTTTCGGAGAGGGCACCCCATGATTCGCGAAGTCGTGAAGATCGACGAGGACAAGTGCAACGGCTGCGGTCTCTGCGTTCCCGCCTGCCAGGAAGGTGCCATCCGGGTTGTTAACGGCAAGGCGAAGTTGGTCGCGGACCGGCTGTGTGACGGGCTTGGGGCGTGTCTGGGCCATTGTCCGCAAGGCGCGATCGCCATCGAGCGGCGCGAAGCGGACGGCTTCAACGAGGAGGCCGTCGCAGCCCATCTGGGCGAGGACCATCGGCCTGCTCAGCAGACACCTGTCTCAGTTGCAGCAGGTTGTCCGGGCTCCCAATTCCGGTCTCTGGCAGGTGCGCCGCCGGGTGGCGGTTGTCCTTCGGCGCGGTTTACCCAATTCGGTTCGCCGGGTGCACCGAAGCCCTCATTGGGTCCTCAAACGAGGTCGGTGGCGTCGGAGTTGACCCACTGGCCGGTAAAAATCCGTCTCCTGAACCCAATCGCCCCCGTTCTTCAGGGCACCAGCCTGCTGGTAGCGGCGGATTGTGTTCCGGTAGCTTTTCCCGCCTTTCAGACAAGGTTGCTCCGAGGCCATGCTGTCGTCATCGGGTGCCCCAAATTCGACGACGTTCAGGCCTATGCGGACAAACTGACGGCCATCATCGAGCACAACGAACTGGCGGAAATCGTGGTCGCTCATATGGAGGTCCCGTGCTGCAACGGTCTGTTGATGGCCGTGCTTGAGGCTCGGCGCCGTGCGGGTAGGGCTGTACCGATAGTGGACGTCGTCATCGGGATACAGGGTGATGTGCTGTCGCGGCAGGAAGTCCCTGCCGGGCAGTGAAGTGGTCGCGGGAGATGCCGGCGCCTATAAGCTTGAATTGAGTGGAGGCGTGGCACATGGATGCCATTGACATCTCCGGGTGGGACGTGGACAAGCATCTGAAGCGGGACCTGCTCACCCTGACGCGATTCATCGAGGTGTACTGCGTCCACTGGCACAAGGCTGATCCCCGGAGTCAGGCGTCGCTCAAGCAGATCGACGTCACGGCCCTGATGGGTCGTCCTGTCGTCCTGTGCGAAAGGTGCCTGAAGCTGCTGGCCCATGCGATGTACAAACGCTCGCACTGCCCGATGTCCCCCAAACCGGCCTGCAAGAAATGCCCCCGGCACTGCTACCATCCCCTGTACAGAAAGCAGATCCGAGAGGTGATGAAGTATTCCGGCCGCAAGCTGGTCCTTTCCGGCCGCCTCGACTACCTCTGGCACCTGATCGGATGACCCACGGCTGTGGCTGTTGAGTCCAAGACATTCGGGACAAGTAAAAGCTCTGCTGCAATTACGTAGACCCTTAAGAAGCCCGATCATTGCCCGGCCGAGTGCGGCAGGCTGTAATTGTTAGTGGCCTATGAAGTTTTCCCGGTGACGGACCGAAATCTTGCAGGATGAGTGTTGACAAATTGCCGAGAATACTGTAGACAAGATATATCGGAACACGTCGGAGGTATGTTGACGCGGTGCAGGTCGCCGAGGTGAGATAGGAGTGGCCTTATGAGAGTCTCACGAAGAAGCGGAGTTCCGGTTGTTGCCAACCGCCCCAAGGGTTTCACCCTCATCGAGGTCCTGGTGGTGGTGGCCATCCTGGCCTTGTTGATCGCCATTCTGCTCCCATCCCTGCAGCGAGCGAGGGAACAGGCCAAAACGGCCGTGTGCCTATCCAATCTCCACCAGATGGGCTTCGGCATGTCCATGTATGCTTCGGATCACCGCCAGATGCTCCCGATGCGGTTGGGTTTCACTTACGCGCTCAAGTTCGTCGGGGGGCCGAACAACGTTCGGATACTGTCCAACATCGGACTGCTGTACGGGAAGTACTGCGGCAAAGAATTGGATTTCTACTACTGCGTCAGCAACCAGTATTATGGGTACGATGACCCGGTTTACGGCGCGCCGGGTTTCTTCATCGAAGGGAACGATCCCTATATTACCTGGAGCGGTTACATGTACGCAGCTCCTGTCGCGGAGGAGAAGTCGCCCAGGGAGGCCGGTAAGAACAGCTATCCTCGCGAGGTGTGGCGAGATTTGTACGCGGAATGGGTGGAGAGTCAGACGGCGGCCGGCAGGAGCGTCGGCAATGAGAACGTCAAGGCGCTCGTCGCCGACAATCTCATCGGCATGAAAGGCGACAAGGCGCCGCACAGGGGCGTTGTGTTCAACGTCCTATTCACCGACTACCATGCCAAGCCAGTGCGCGACCCGGACAGGCAGCTCTATCGTGGTCTGAGAAGCCCGTCAAGCGGAACCGGTGGTGCTCCTGACCTCTACTACTATTGGGACCTTTTCTCGAAGAACCCGTAATGCGGAAAGCGGACCAGGGTTACCATGAGCAGATTGGGTGACGCATTGCGGCGCGTGCCGGCGCCCATCTCGTATGGCATCGTTGCCATTGTTTTGGCTGGGGCCACGGTTGCCATTGTGATGCAGTTGCGTCCAGCCAAGCCAATGGCAGAGGAAGACCCCGCGAGAGTAGTGTACTGCAAGTGCGCGTTATGTGGGCACGTGGTTGAGGCCTCCGCCGCCGAACTGACTGAGAAGGGAATTCTGGACCCGATTGAGGGATCGACGCTGACCGCCAGCGGCAAGCGTTGCCCCAAGTGTGGACGCAACGGACTGGATACCGCCTTCAAATGCCCGAAGGACGGTACCGTCTTTCTCTTCGGGCGCCAGCCGGGCCGAGTGCAGGGATGCCCGAAATGCGGCTGGAATCCGTACTCGCGATGAGGTCACATTTGCAGGATCTGTAGCGAGCTTTCAATCCAATGCGCAATTCTGCACTTGCCATTTTCCCGTAGTTTAACGAATCCGCAAAGTCGAGGCTGTGATTCCCAAAACCGGCCTGCGCGGGCCCATGCGGGGCGGTCTGGTCGGCCTGTCCGGGTTACGTTACCATTCATGCAGTTGTCAAGCCACTCTCTGACACCTGGACCAACCGCAGGCAGGGTTACGCTATGTTCCAAGTGAATATGTGGACTTATCCATGGGACCTGGTGGATGAGGAAATCGATCGAGCTCTCGATCGACTCCAGGGAGAGGCCGGTGTGACCGGGATCTCTCTGGCCGTTACCTACCACAGCATCGAGCAGCTTCGGCCGCATCCGGGGGTGAATCCGCGGACTTTCCGCTCACCGGGCGGGGCCCAGTTTCAGCCGATGTCTGAGTTGTATGCGGCCACGCGACTGAGGCCGGTGGTCGCCCTGTGGCTGAAGAAGTCCAATCCCCTGGCGACGATCTCCCAGTGTTGTGAAAAGCGCGGCCTCAAGCTGCGAGCATGGATCGTCTGCTGCCACGGCTCGGCCACGGTTGCCAGGTACCCGACCTTTGCCATGAAGGACGTTTTCGGCGACTCCTCAGCCAACTGGATGTGCCCCGTTAACCCAGATGTCCGCGAGTATCTGCGTGCGCTGGTCGAGGATCTGACCACGCACTACCTGTTCGACACGATCGAACTTGAGCGACCGTCGTTTCCCGAGAAGCTGCACTCGCACGCTCACTACAAGACCGGCATTGTGCTCGGGCCGGTGGGGGAGTTCCTCTACAACCTCTGCTTCTGTGAATCCTGTCGCCAGGCGGCCAAGCGAGACGGTGTGGATGTCGAGGCGGCGGCTTCGGCGGCTATGGAGGGTCTCACTGCGATTCTCTCCGATCGAGATATGGAAGCGTCGTCGCGAGAATCGTTTCTGTCGGAGAACCCGGATCTGGGGGCATTCGTTGAGTGGCGGTGCGGGCAAGTCACATCATTGGTTGCCATGCTCAAGCAGGTAGCAGGCTGTCGGGTCGTGGTTCACCGGGTCGGCGACCGCTACATGACGGCCACGGATTGGCAAGCCGTGGCCGGGGGCTGTGACGGCCTGCTGGTCCCGTGTTCATACTCCGGCGACGACGCGATGAAGACGCTGGTGGAACAGGTATGCGGCGACACCGGCGACCTGTCCGGCGTCGAGCTTTCGTTCAATGCCTGCTCCCCGCAGTGTCCCAACGCCGAGGCCTTTGTCAGTGCCGTCGCCAGCGCCGCCAAACTGGGTGTCCGGTCGGTCGACGTCTACAACTACGGCCTGCTGCCGCTCGAACGGATGGAATGGGTTCGCCGGGCGGCACGTTATGCCCAGCGCGAACAGTCGGATTGACAGCCCGTTGCGGTCCGATTAGGCAATGGGGTTCGAGAGCAAGTAGAGTCGCCCGGAGTATCGCGAACATGAGTGTTGCCGCTGTCGCAGATTACGCAGCTCGCTTCAAGTCTTGTGGACAGAACGTTCGCATCGCGGCAGACGCGTATTTCGAGCACCCCGAGGTTGTGGAGGTCGGAGACAACGTGACCTTCATGCCTGGCTTTCACATGCTCGGACGGCCGCGGGTATGCCGGATCGGATCGGATGTGACGTTCTATCCCAACTGCTTCATCCAGGGCTCGGCCGGGCGGTTCATCATCGGCGACCACGTGGAGTTCTTTCCGGGGGCCTACATTTCGCTGGGCGACTGGGAATCAAGTTTCGTCGAGATCGGGCACCACTGCCATTTCGCCCCAAATTGCGTGCTGTACGGCTGGGGTGGGCTGACGATCTCGCCGTACTGCAACATCGCAGCTCACACAGTCTTCGCGACCGTCGGCCACCACGATGAAATCACCGATAAGCCCATGTCGCTGACGGGCGAAAAGGCCGGGCCGATCACTCTGGAGGAAGATGTGTGGATTGCGGCGAATGTGACCATTGCGGCCAACACCCGAATTGCACGGGGCTGCGTCATCGGGGCCAACGCGGTCGTCACGAAAGATACTGAACCAATGGGCGTTTACGTCGGCGTGCCCGCCCGGCGGCTGCGGGACCGCTGACCGCTTCGGCCAGATGCGGCTTACAATGCTGAGGGTATCGAGACTATGAAGAAGATATCGATGAGATTCGTGGTATGTGCGATCGTGGCGAGTCTGTTCATCCTGATGGTTTGCCCGATAGCGAACGCGGCCGCCGGACTGACCGCCGGGATCGCCGAAATAGATATCACCCCGCCGGTCGGCTATCGACTCAGCGGCTACTTCATTGAGCGGCAGAGCACCGGCGTACATGACCCGCTGAAAGCCAAGGCCCTGGTGCTCCGTGAAGGGGACGTGACGGCGGCGTTCGTCGTCTGTGACGTAATCGGCCTGCCGCGAAGCGTCTCAGACCCGGCGCGGACGCTCGTGGCGGCCAGGACGGGAATCCCAGCCGCCAACATCGTCATCACCGGCACCCATACACACACCGGTCCGCTGTATTACGGAACCTTGCGCAACTACTTCCACGAACAGGCGGTGGCCAAGAATGGCAAGGACGCATGTGAAGCCGTGGACTACCCGGCCCAACTGATCGAGAAGATCGGACAGGTGGTCTCAAAGGCCGCGAAATCAACCTCCCCTGTCATCCTTGAGGCGGCAGCGGCTGATCAGGACCCGTCCCTGTCCTTCAATCGCCGCTTCCACATGAAGGACGGCAGCGTCCGCTTCAACCCCGGGCAGAAGAACCCGGACATCGTCCGAGTGGCCGGGCCAATCGACCCCCAGGTCGGCATCGTGTTGCTCAAGGCGCCTGAGGACCGGAAGCTCAAGGCCTGCCTTACTGTGTTCGCCCTGCATCTGGATACTACCGGCGGCACGCTGTATTCAGCCGATTATCCCTTCTACCTCGAAAAGACGCTGCGAGCCTCGTTGGGCAGTGATCTAATGTCCTTTTTCGGTACGGGCACTTGCGGCGACGTGAACCATATCGACGTAACGGTCGAAGAGCGGCGGAAGGCCGAGGAGATCGGCGAGTTGCTGGCTAAGACCGTGATCGGCCAGGTGCCCAAGGCGCGGCCGGTTGAGCCGGCCCCGCTGGCGGTGAAAAGCAGGACGGTGCAGGCGTTGAAACATCAGTACAGTGAAGAGCAGAAGGCCCAGGCCGCCAAGGATGTGGCCCTGGTCGGGACCGGCAAGCTGCCCTTCCTCGAGGAGGTCGAATCCTGCAAGATCGTCGATCTGGCGAGGTACCCGGGGACGATGGTACCGCTTGAGGTTCAGGCATTTCGGCTCGGCCGTGATTTGGCTGTCGTGACCCTGCCTGGCGAGGTGTTTGTCGAGTTCGGGTTGGCGATCAAGAAGGCCTCGCCGTTCAAGACCACACTCGTGGTCGAGCTGGCCAACGACGTTCCCGCCTATATTCCCACGCGCAAGGCCTTTGGCGAAGGCAGTTACGAAACGGTAAACTCTCGTATCCAGCCCGGTGGAGGCGAGCTGATGGTCGACGCGGCCATCGAAATCCTGAAGGAATTGGCCCGGTAGCCTCAGGCAGACAGCTCGATTGTGTTCTGGGTTTCTACCGTTGTCGTGTCGTCTGCGCGGAGTGCTCTATGACAAAACGAACTGTTACTCGAATGCTGGTGTTGACGTGTGTTCTGAGTGCGAGCATGGCGATGTCCGTGGTGGGGGCGGAGTCGGCGGAGGGAATGATGACCACGGCCGGCGTCACCGGCCGGGAGGATACACCGCGCGGCTGGAACGAAGAGAAGGTATACGTCGGTCAACTGGACGTCGGCTTCGGGGCGGGCGCCCGGACCGCCGACACCCCCGTCGGCTGGTTCTCGATTTCCACCAAGGAGCAACCATCGGGTTTTCCGGCCGGCGAATACGCTTTGTTCACGTTGTGCTATGACAGCATCCCCGCCTTCAGTTGCGACACGAGGCTGCGAATCCCCGAGGGCACGGGCAAGGTGGAAAAAGCTAAGCTCGAGACGCCGGCCCACTACTCGGTCATGTACGGCAGCAAGGGTTACGAGGCGTGGGGCAAGTCGCCATTCATCGGTGGCGATGATTTCTACCAGACGTTCGTGGCAACGACGCCGCACGTCACCCGGATTGCGACCAAGCTGGCCGACAAGTCCGGCGATCACCAGATCCTGAACCTCAACTATGCCGTGTATCAGACCAATGACGGCCCGCCTTCGACGTGGAGGAAGATCTCACCGGTTCGCAGCCGCTTTCTGTCCAGCGGGACCGACCCGATCATCCACATCTTCCATGTCCCGTTCCGCAGCAACGAAGTGACACTCGTTCGCGGCCGGACTTATGCTGTCAGGTTCTGGCGTGACCCCAGTTCGCAGTCCGAGCGGTTTGCCCTCGTCGCCCGGACAGACAAAGGTGACGGCTACGCCAAAGGACATCTCTTCGTCGGCGATGAGCCGCGCAAGGACCTCGACGCCTATGCCTACATCAGTGGCGGTGAGGCTGGGACGGTCGTCAACCACGCTCCGGTGGGGGATCTTGAGCTCAAGGATTTCGTCGGGTCGGCCAAGCGCCATGGCCAGACATTCAAGGCTACGGGCACCAGTCTGGCCGGCGTTGACACGCTCTACGCCACGGGTGAAGTCAGCCCGCCCTCGTTGCCGGTGATCTTTCAGGTGTATGACAAGCCTGGCGGCAAGCCGATCGGCAAGACGAAGACCTGCTATGGCCTTTCACTGGCTTTCCAGGGCCGTGTGGCCGCCGTCTGGAAAAGGGGCGATGTCCCGCTGACCCCCGGCCGTATGTACTACATCGAATGGACCTCTCCCGGATCCAACGTCTGGAGGCTGAACGAGGACCTGCCGGGCGAGGCCTATGTTGACGGTGTCGCGAAACCCAACTGGGACTTAGCCATGTCCATTGTGGAATACGCCGACGATGCTCCCGCCACGAAACCGGCGGGTTGAACCGGCCGGCGAATCCGGTCACCGGTGGCGGGCCGGCCGTATGAACGATCGCCTTACCCGGTTCTGCCCGCCACCCGTGCCTGGCGATCACACCTCTGCGTGAGGCAACCGTCTTTATTCGAAGACGTTCTCGTCCTGGTCCCGATCCGCATCACCATCGTGATGGTGGTTCTGCGGCTGGACCGGGGGTGCATGCTTTGCACGGTGTGCCAGCGATGGGCTGGTGGCCTCAGCCATGTCCATTGCACGAATCGCGCCCCCGCGCTTGTCAAAGCAGGAAAAGACAAACTGGTCGAGCCCGATGTTGCTGTCGGCGCGGATGACGATGCGCCGGCCGGTCCGCTGCTCAATGTCGTGGATGGCCGCCCGCTTGCGGTTCTGCAGCTGGAAAGCCACCTCGGGTGCCACCCGGATCTCGACCGTTTCGACAAGTTCGTGGTGCGCCGCCAGACGCAGCAGCCTCATGATGTCGAGGGTCATCGATTCCGGATTCTTGACCAGACCCGACCCGCGGCAATGCGGGCAATCCTGATAAATGCTCCGCTTGATCGACGGCCGCATCCGCTGGCGGGTCATCTCGACAATGCCAAACTGACTCATGCGCAGGCACTTGGCCCGCTCCTTGTGTTTCTTGAGGGCCTCCCGAAGAGCCCGCTCCACCGCCCGGCGGTGCTTTTCCTGCACCAGGTCGATGAAGTCGCAGACGATCAGTCCGCCAAGGTCGCGCAGACGCAACTGCCGGGCAATCTCCTCGGCAGCCTCCAGGTCCGTCCGGAAGGCGGTTTCCTCGGCGTCCTCGTGCTCGCGAAACCGCCCGCTGTTGACGTCGATTGCGACCATCGCCTCGGTCGAGTCGATCACCAACGAACCGCCCGACGGCAGGGGCACGTGGCGGGCGTTGATCTTGTCGATTTCCGCCTCAATGCCGTACTTGTGAAAGAGCGGCTCAGGTCCCTTGTAGACCTCGACAGGGGCGCTGCTCCGCGGCATGGCGATGGCCAGGAAGTCGCGAACCTTCTCCGCGGTGGCCTCGTTATCCACGATGATCTTTCCGAAATCCGCCGAGTAGACGTCACGAATCGTGCGAATCACCAGGTCGGATTCCTGGTAGAGCTCGCACGGGGCCCGCTCGCTCTTGATGCGCTGAGCGACGCGCTTCCACAGCCGCTGCAGGTACATCTGGTCGCGCTGGAGTTCTCGCTTGGTTTTGTCCAGACCGGCGGTTCGCAGGATAAAGCCCATGTTCTTGGGCAGGTTGAGTTCGTCCAGGAGTCGGCGCATCTTGCGCCGCGCCTCTTCGTCCTCGATCCGGCGCGAAACACCGAGCTTGTTCATTCCCGGCATCATGACCAGGTAACGGCCCGGAATGGAGATATACGTTGTGAGGGTCGGTCCCTTGGTGCCGATGCCTTCCTTGATGATCTGCACGAGGACTTCCTGCCCTCTTCGCAGGCACTTCTGGATCGGCGGCCGCTCGCGACGGGGAGTTTTGCGGCCTACCTCCTCCATGTGTCCCCGGCCGTTGGGGAAATACTGCGGCTGCAGGTCGGAAATGTGAAGGAAGCCGTTTTTGGGCAACCCGAAGTCGACGAAAGCCGCCTGGATGCTCGGCTCGACGTTGGTCACACGACCTTTGTAGATATTGCCCACGTGCGACTCGGCACTGGCCCGCTCGATGAACAACTCCTCGAGTTTCTGCTGGTGTACGACCGCGATACGGCATTCGTCCCCGTCCGCGGCGTTGATCAGCATGATGCGATCGCCGGTGGCCGAAATCTCGTCGTCGCCCTCATCCGCATCGTCGGGTTCCTGCTCTTGCCGGGAGGACCCCGGCTGAGGCGGGCGGGCCTGCCTGGACGGATATCGGGCTGCTTCAGGGGTTGCCTTGGCGGCCGATGCCTGTGTTGCCCCCTGAGTCTGGCCGGCGGACCAGCCATCGGGGTGCTGTCGCTTCCGGCGTCTGCCTCGACCGCCGCGGTGGGATCGTCTCCGGTGCTCCGGGGGCGACGCGTCTGATGCGGGTCCCCGCTCGGTCGCGGGTCGTTCACCCAGGCTGTGATCTGCTGATGATCCGTTTGAGGCTACGACGTCCTCAGCGGGACGGTCGGCACTGGGAGGTTCGTGCGAGTCGGGCGGCGACGTCCGTGTGTTGGCGGTCTGTTCGGTCTTGGCGGGCGGATCGGCGGTCGCCCCAGTGGCGACGGTCGTTCCCGCATCGCCGGCCGGCTCAACTCCCGGCACGTCGCGCACGGCGGTGGCTTCGCTGCCATTGCCTGGCCGGTTCTTCCGGCGGGATCGGCGGCTGCGTCGCCCTCGGGTGCCTGCCTGTGGTTGGGATCTGTTTTCGCTCTGGTTGTCTTGTGTCTGGTTTGCTTGTTCTGTCATTGTTCCCTGCTCTCATGACATCCGTGTCAGTGTGAGCGGCAGGTACGGAGTGGGAAACGCTTGCTCGCATGCGCCCATGGCTGCGCGCCGGCTTCTGGAACCGGATGGCGGCCGCGTCAGTATGACCACGCAACACCGGTTCTGCGAACGTGGTGCTGCCAGTCTTGAGGGGCCAGGCCCACGGCGGTGAGCAGCTCGGCCGGCCGTAATGACCCGCCCGCGGTGACGTGCACCGTCCATCGCAGAATTCCGTCGCAAGCCGCGCCATCCGCCAGGTATTGCCTCAGGTCGAGTTCTTTGGACGGCCTTGTCCCGGGATCAGATCTCTGGATGATCCACGTCGGAGCGGCCAGAAGATCCGCAATCCTCTGGCGAACGTCCTCGATCTGATCCGGCGGGAGGGCCAACTCGTAATCGGCTCTCACTGGCTGGGGCGGATGCTTACCGGCGATCGATCGGGCATCGCTGAGCGCCAGCCCGGTCGGCATCTGTTCTTGCAGTCTATCACGCACGACGACCGGATCCAGCGGTTCTTCCAGATCGACCACCAGCAGGTCGGCCGTACTGGCAACTCCCACGGCTCGCGGCAAAGGCAGCGACAGCCTGGGGCGGGGGTTGAAGCCCCGCGAGAACTTCACCGGCAATTGTGCCCGCGACAGCGCCCGTTCAAACAGACGCATGGTATCGTGATGCGAGATGAACCGGAGGTCCCCCTCGATCACGAAGCGGATCGCCACTCTGTACTGCAACTCGTTTGCGATTTCCTCGTCTAGATAACTGACTCCAAACGTCTCTTGGCTGCGCCGGCGTCGTTACGCCCGAGCCGGCCTGCGTCTTGTGCAACCACCCGAAGGGGTGGATCAGCGTCTTTGTTCGCGGCCCGTCTCACTCACATGAACTCGGGCCAGATCTTCCTCGTCTCGTCCCGCAGGTAGTTGCTTACCTGCCGATCGGTGTCAAACGAGAGTGCCCGTTTGGCCACCCGGACCGCGTGGGCGATCGAGGCCGACCGGATGATCTTCTTGATTTCCGGGATGTCGCTCGGGGCCATCGAAAACTGTCGCAGTCCGATGCCCAGAAGCAACAATGTATACATCGGTTCGCCGGCCATCTCACCGCACATGCTGAATGCGATTTGAGCCCGTTCGGCGGCCCGGATGATGTCCCGCAGCACCCTCAGGATGACCGGATGGCTGGCCGTATAGAGCGAGGCTACCCTTTCGTTGCTGCGGTCGACCGCCAGGGTGTACTGGATCAGATCGTTTGTCCCGATACTGATGAAGTCCACCTCCCGCAGCAGCTCCTTGATCTGCAAGGCCGCCGCGGGCGTCTCCACCATTATACCAACCGGGATGTCCCGCCTGAAGGGGATTCCCATTTCCTCAAGATCCTCCATGGCGTCGCCGAGCACGATCTTGGCCTGGCGGAGCTCCATCAGGCTGGATATCAGCGGGAACATGATCCGGACGTCGCCCTCCACCGAGGCCCGAAGAATCGCCCGGAGCTGGGTCTTGAACAGATCGAGATTCTGGAGGCAGTAACGGATCGATCTGAGCCCCAGGAAGGGGTTGCGTTCCGGCTCGCGAGCCTGTGACTGGGTGTACTTGTCGGCCCCCAGATCCAGGGTGCGGATCGTGACCGGGCAGCCGCCGACCGCCTGGATCACCGCGTGATACGCCTCGTAATGCTCCTCTTCGGTGGGTTCAACTTCGCTGCGCAGGTACAGGAATTCAGTGCGGTACAGGCCGATGCCTTCGGCGCCCTTCTCCAGACAGGCCTTGGCTTCGTAGGGAAACTCGATGTTGGTCAGCAGGGTGATCTTGATGTTGTCGGTGGTGACGGCCGGCTTGTCCCGCAACTCGATCAGGTCGCTGGCCAGGGCATGGATGCGCTCTTCCTCGACCCGATACTCCTGCAGCATGTCGGTGTCGGGTCGGATGACCACGAGCCCCTTCGTGCCGTCCAACACCATGGTGTCGCTCTTGGACACCCGCGTCGAGACGTCTTTGAGGCCCATGACCGCCGGAATACCCATGGATCGGACCACGATGGCCGCGTGGCTGGTCAGGCCGCCGACGTCCATGGCGACGCCCGTCACCTTCGTCTGGCTCAGGTTGGCAACCTGTGAGGGGGTCAAATCATGGGCGACGAGAATGAAGGGCTCGGCCAGAAGGGTCAGCTCCTCGCCGCTCTGGCCGCACAGATGCCTCAGAAGCCGCCGTTCGATGTCGTGAACGTCGCGGACCCGCTCGCGCAGCAGTTGATCCTTCATGTTCAGGAATCTTCGCTGGTAGCCGCGCAGCACTTCACGGACCGCGTAGGCGGCGGAGTAGTTTTTCTGGGTGATCAGCGAGGCGATCTGCTCGAAGAGGCGGTCCTGGCTGAGAACGCCGTAGTGGAAATCAAAGATGGCCGCAATATCGGGCCCCAGTTGGCGGGCCATCACCTCCTGGAGACTGTGCAGTTCGGCGAGAGAGGCGTCGAACCCGCTGCGCAACCGCTCAAGTTCGGCCGGGATGTCATCGACAGAGACCGTCTTCTGGGCAATCCGATACTCTTCGGCGTCCAAGACCACCGCCTTGGCGATGGTGACGCCCGGAGAGACTCCGATTCCCTTCTTGATCTCCATGGTCTTCTCTTCTCGAGCGACACGGTCCCACAGTTGTCCGATCAAGCCAAGGCACAAGGCGCCTTCGTTACTGCTCGCCAAAGCCGGACTTGACGAGTGCGGCCAGTGCCTCGACCGCGTCCTCCGCGTCCGCCCCCGCGGCCTGGATTTCGAGTTCCGTGCCCCGGACCGCCTCCAAAAGCATCATCTCCATCGGGTTCTTGCCGTCGACCGCGTGATTGCCTTTTCTGACGAGGACTCTGGCCCGAAACTGGTTTGCCAAGTCGACGAATTGCATGGTTGGGCGCATATGCAGTCCGAGCGAGTTCTCGATGGTCACGAGCCGGGATGCTTGGGGCACGGCCGTCTCATTCATAAAAAGCCGCCGGATCATACGCAATTCGCCGCGGGGGCGGGTGGATTCTTGGGCAGTCATCCGCTTATCCGCCGGGAAGCTCGTCGGCCTCCCGAATGTTATCGTTGATTTCCTCTTTTGTGGACGCCTGCCGGAGGAAACGCCGGAAGTTGTCCCTTTGGAGGTGTCTGAAGATGTTCTCCATGGACGCCAGATGCTGATCGGGATTGTCCGGGGGGCTCAGCAAGAGCACGACGATATATACCGGAGCCCGGTCGAGCGCCGCGAAGTCGACGCCGGTGCTCGATCGTCCGACGGTTGCCATGATCCTCTTGACGGCCGGGTGTTTCACGTGGGGTACAGCCACCCCTTTCCCAAAGCCCGTGCTTCCTTGATTCTCGCGGGCGATGACCGCCTTGCTGATCGCCGCCGCCTGGGCCTCGTCTAATCCGGTTGCTGAGGCCAGCGAAGCCGTCAATTCGCGAATAACGCCGTTACGGTCCGTGGCTTGAAGTTCTGGGATGACCGCTTCCGGGACAAAGAAATCCGACAGTTTCATGTTAGTACACCTTGGGGCATATGCGGGGGCTTCGGGCAGCGGACCCGACCCCTGCCGGCCCAGCCTTCACTCAGGACTGGTGCTTGCGATTGCGATAGATCTCCTTGTGTTTCTTGAGCTGCCGCTCCAGCTTCTCGACGATCAGGTCGACCGCTTCATGGTACTCGCCGGCCTCGACCTGGGCGACGAACGTCGTTTTGTGGTCGGCGTGCATCACGACTTCCAGCCGATGCTGGGTCGGCTCCTGTTCGAGCACCACATCAACCTTGTCAATGCGATCATAGAACCTTGCCAATTTGCTCAGTTTCTCTGCCGCGTACTGCCGCATGGATTCGGTAAACTCAATATGGCGGCCCGTTACGGAGATCTGCACTGGTGAACCTCCTTTGTCCGAAATCGCGAGAGCTCCACGACGCCCGGGCTGGCTGCCAGGGTACAGAGGCAGGCGACCATGCCATGGAAAGGGTGACTTCGCGTCAGGTTGGCGGACCTTTCCCGTCCAGCGAACAGCCCCCCCGGCACCGGGTACAGGGTTACCCCTTTCCCAGCCCGAGCCGCAGCGGTGGCTGAATAACACCTTGGCAGAGGCATCGCTGCATGGAATGTAAGCCATGCCCAAGCCCGCGTCAATACCGCATGTACTCCCGACGGAAGCCCTTTGTTTGCAATGGCTGACCGCCGGCGCTAAGATGCCGGAGCATGTACGAAGTCTACTCCGCACAGCGCCCCGGACGGCCGCGAAGAAGTCTCCTGGCCGCTATCATTCTGCTTCTGCTGGCCGTGGGGGCCGCTGAAATCCTTATCTTGTATCGTGAACGAGCGGCTTTGGTTCAACTTGGGCCGCGAAATCAGTATCCAGAAGGGCAGTTATCCGTCTGTTTGCCGGCTGGATGGCGGCCAGTGGACAGGGCCGTTTGGCCAACGGGAGCGATCGTCGGTGTCGAAAAAGAGGGGACGGACGGTCGTCAGAAGCGGTTTTTCGTCTTTCGAGGACCACCTTCGCACAACGGGTTGGCCGTATCGGCCGGTTTCCGTGAACTGGTTGCGGTTTCCAGGGAGTTGGGGGCGGATGTGCTCTTTGCGGACCGCCCGGCGCCGGCATCGGTGGGGGCGTTTCCCGGGGTCACCGCAGTCATGGGTAAAAGGGCAGGCTCTGGAGGGGTCCAGTCACCCTTCTGCCTTGGAAGAGCTGCCGTTGGGCCGGGGGGAGAGTTGGTCGGCGTCGTGCTCCAGGCTGATGAGCCGCCTCGACGGGCGGACGAGACTCTCGTTGAGCAGGTAGCCCAATCCATGGAGTTGCCGGGCATCTCGCTGAACGCCGATGCTCAGGATTCCATGGCGGCCGCAGGCATCAGCTTTGAAACCCCCGGCGGCGTCCGATTCATCGGTCCTGTGGACCCGGAAGTTCCCCGACTGCGTCTCATGAGCGATCAGGCCGGGCGGGCCTGGTACCTTGACGTGTATCGGGTGCCGCTGATAGGCCGGCGCAAAGTGGCCGACCTGGTGGAGGATCGAGCCATGTCGATCGTCCAGGAGGTCAGGTTGCGCGAGCCGGTGGAGTCGTTCGACGCGGCTGGACGCGAGGCGGCGCGTGTCCATCTCGCGATCGTTTCGGGACAGGAGCCGACGGTTCACTTGCTGGCCGTCAAAACAGATGAGCACACGGCCCTGTTGATGGTGGGGCGGTTTAAGGCTGAAGCTGGAGGCGAGGTGCGAAAGGCGTGCGAGTCAATCGCGGCAACGGCTCGGGTCAACTCCTATGATGAACTGGTCGACCTCGGATCAGCCGCCGAAACAGCGAGGATGATGATTCAGGATTGCCGCAAGGCGGGCATCTCATCCCTGGTCGGGCGTCATGAGCGTAAACGGCGGCGATTTGAGGTCAAGGCTCCGGGAATCAGCCTGGGCAGTTGGGCCGAAAGCTGCCGGCGGTCGTCGGAGCAGAACGATCTGCCATGGGAACTGACCGGCAGATGGGTGTACCAGCCGAAGTGGCTCGGGCATGATCGGCTCGTGGTGTCGGAAGGATGGCGTCTGGCGGAAAACGGCGTGAGATACAACTATGCGCTTGAGCGAACCGACGGCGGAAGAATCACCATCCAACAAACCGAGGAGAGTGACGCCGAAGGCCGCCGGGCGACGCGGATCGTCAACACGTCTGAAGGATCGCGAACCGAGAATATCGAGTTAGATGAGACATTTGCCTGTGGTCCCCTGCTCACGGAGGTCTGCGCCAGGATCGCCAACGGTGCGGACCCGAAGCCGTTGATCGTCAGTATCATTGAGACTTTTACAGCCGGCGCGGCTTATTGCGTGGTCAAGCCCATTGGCAGGACGTCCTTGCCGGGCTCGTCCTTGAGATCGGCGGCGTCGACCGTCCGGCTGATGGTGGATTACGATCCCGAGCCGGTGCTGATGTTTTTCGACGACGACGGTGAGCTGCTTGCCGTATCGTTCGACGGACGACAGTGGCGGGAACGCGTGGAACTGCCCGCTGAAACGGAGGAGTCACCCGGAGCCGAACGACGGCCAGGGCGGTAATGGCGACCAGCGGAGGGAAAGGATAGAGGTTGCGGTGATGATACGTTCACGAACGAGAATCAATCGGGGGGACACAGCCAAGCGGGTGCTGGCGATTGTCATGCTGAGCGGGCTGTCGCCCGTGGCCGCGCAGGACGTGGCCGTCACGCGTCCGGCCTTCGCCGGGGTGCAGGGGCCGCGGTACGTGGATGGAAGCTTTGGGTTTGCGCTGACGCCGCCGGCGGACTGCGAGACACTCCGGGAAAAGCGATTCCTGGAAACGGGCAACGAAGTGGAGATCGTCCGGTTTGTGAGCGTCAATGCCCGGTGGTCGCTGGGTGTCCGTCAGAGCAAGCCGGAACGGGCCGCCGATCCGGAGACGGTCGCCGAGATGGTCGTCGGTGAAATGCAGGAGGTCTATCCCGACGTTCGTATCATCAGAACGGACAGGTCGACTGCCGGATCCCGTGAAGTGTTGCGCTGCACGGCCACAATGACGTCCCGCGGCGTGCCGATGATTCGCCTGCAGGCCATGATCCGCGTGAAACCCTCCGAGTACTTCACGCTGGTCTTCGTGGCGCCGCAGTCCGACGAAGAGGCCGTCGTTGCGCTGTTCGACCAGATTGTCGCCGGCTTTGAAGTGCTGAGATCGGAGGCTCAGGAGGAGCAGATTCGCGATGCATTGCGAAGGGGCAGCGCGTTGCTTGATCTGGTGCGGTCCGGATCGCTCGACGTGGTCGGCCGCGAGCCGCGGGAGGTCTTCCTGCGATGCCTTGAAGGCGGGGTCGAGACGGGATTCATGCAGATTCGGATGGAGCCGCGGACAGTTGAGCACCGAAAAGGCGTGACCATCGCCAAGTGGGCCTGGTTCTTCCGGCCGGACGAGAGCGTTTCAATGATGCAGCAGGACATGTTTGTCACCTCCAATCTGTCCTTCGAGAGGTGGGAGAGCCGGCTGATTTCGATCTCGCCGCCGCCCAAAAGTGGGGGGCGAAGGGAGATCTCGCAGGACATTGAAAGCGGTATTCGGCAGGAGACCAAACTGCTTGTCGGCTATGCCGGCAAGTCGATCGGGCCGCAGATCACGCAGAAAGAGCTGGATGTCGATCGGACCTACGCGTCCGCCCCGTGGGACCTCGTCCTTCCGTCGATTGTGGATCTGAACAAGAGTGAGTTGTACGCCTTTTCATGGTATGACAGCTCACGGCGGGGACTCTCGTTGCAGACGTTCCGGCTCGCCGGCCGAAAGAGCATGCCGAGTGGCAAGCAGGCGACGCTCATCGAGCAGAGCGAAGGTCTTATCCCGCCGATCCATGAAATCTATGTGGATGACGACGGCCAGATCGTGCATGTGGTGATGAAAGTCGGTGATAAGCCGCTGGAGATGCAGGCCACGACTCGCAGGGACATCGAACGCAGGTACGGCGATCGGGTCAAGGAGATCGAGAAGCTGATGCCCGCCCCGCCGGTTCGCGAGACGGCCCCCGCGCCGGGCAATCCGGCCGCCACTCCCGGCCGTGCCGCCGCCCCGACCCCAGGCAACGTGAACCGCTGATCGCTGTCCTGGCGAGCCATGCAGAGGGCTGGTCGGCCTTGATACGGTTGTTTCGGCTATATGCAGGGGAACAATTCGGTCGATATTCTACAGCAAATAGCACGTAACCTCTTTTACAGACAGCACTTACAGTTTTCATGCTGCGGTTTGCGGTGGGTTCGTTTGGCGCAGAGGAGCCCTCAGCTATCAGCAATCAGCAGTCAGCCGGATGGGGCTGGGGAAGAGGAAGACACGGAGACACGGAGACGGGGAGACAGAGGGAGAAGCAGACGAGGGTTCTCCAGCTTAGCGGTGGGTTCGTTCTGCGCGGGCAACCATCGGCTCTCAGCTGCTAGCTTTTGGCTCTCAGCTACCTGGGGGCGGGGGTTACAGCCGGGGGGAGATGCACGCGTCGGCGATCTGACAGCCCTTGCCTTCCTAACAGTCCAACAGCCTGACAGTCGAACAGTCCAATTCGGTTTTCAAAGAGCGCGGGACCCTGCTTCGCCGCAGCTACGCAGGGCAAGCAGCGGACGAGGACGTCGGTCGGGTCGGCGCCGGTCGGCGCGCGGGCTGTCCGCTGGCCCCGTTGCGGGGATAACACGGCGGGCGCCCCGGAGGGAAGGCTGAAGGCGGCCTTCGACGAACTCCCCTCGGTCTGAGGCCTCGGGATCGAAGACAGGCCAGGGAAGGCGGAGGGATGAGTCAAGGCAGGGTGAATGCCCAACGGCGAAATCCCAATGACCAGTCAATGACGAATGCCCGGCTACGTCGAGGGCTTCGCCGTGGCGAGTCGAAATCCGAATGGCGAATGGGGAGGTAGGAGCGGAACAGGGGGATGCTGGGCTATTCGACTATTCGGCTGTTGGGCTGTTCGGGGAAAACAGGGCGGGTGCCCAGTCGGTCCGAGATACCGGCGCCCTCAGCCTTCTGGTTCTTGCCCCTAACAGCCTAATAGTCCAACAGTCGCCCAGATTGTGCTTGAAGTATTCGCTGCGGCGCGTTATGGTCGCTGCATATTGTTAAACGGTACTTGGTGGAGGGCTTTCGGCCGGTGGGGAGTTTGACCTGTGCGGCGGGGCCGCCTGTTCTTGGAGAACGAGGACCCCGCGATGGCCCTGGGACGGAGGCGCGGGTGTGGATGAAAAACGAACCTGTCCCGTCTTCCGCGTCCGTTTTCCGCGTCTGTTCTCTCACTATTTAGTGTTTCAGAGTAACTCATGGCGAGCGACGAATTCGTTTCAATAAAGGACCTCGCGAAGCGACTGGGTATGGACCGCTCGCACGCGCGTCGGTATGTCCTGAAACTTGGTTACGCCTTCCACAAGCGGCGTACCCCAGATTCTGGCAGCCAACTCACACTCTGCGTAGCCAGTGTTGAAGCGGATGAGATCGTTTCGCGGCGGACGAACGAGGGCTTCATCGCGTCGACAGTCGTCGCCGTGTCGGACGTTGGCGCTTTCTATGTCATTCAACTGGTGCCGGACCTTGACCCGAAGCGCATCAAACTTGGTTTTGCGGAGAATCTTGAGCAGCGACTGTCGCAACACAGAACCGCGGCCCCGACAGCACGCGTCCTTCGTGCCTGGCCGTGCAAGAGGTCTTGGGAGCTAACGGCCATTGACGCCCTCACACGCACAGGTTGCCGGTTGATTCTCAACGAGGTCTTCGAGTGTGACGAGCCAGATGTGTTGGCAGAGCGGGGCGACGACTTCTTCAGGATGCTTCCGGAGCCCGATGTGCGCGCACCGTTAGCGAAGACCTCGCCGCTGAACTCGGCGGCGGTCGGGACAGGACGGGAACACGGATCGGGTTCGCCTATTCGCGAGGAAGAACAAAGTGGACATCACTGATTGCCGACCGCCAGGGAGACTCCGGCCGCCCCTGAAATGGACTGAATGACCTCCGTTTGTCCATTCCTGAGCAATAAAGGAGTTGCGCCATGAAAGACCTAGCTTCCAGGAAAATCGAGGAGTTGTTCCGCTACGCTCTAACCGGCGGGCTACTGTTCGTGCTCGTGGTTGCGAAGCGTCCAGAACTTGTCGAAAAGGTAAAGGAAGTGAGCCCCGTATACGCCATGGTGATGGTCATTGCCGTTGGCATGGCCATCTACGGTATCTACCGCGTTGTCCTTTGGGTGACCCTAGAGCGTCTCTTGTACTGGTTGAACGCCTCCGCACCATCCACTTACAGGCAGCCTCACGAAGGTCGGTGGTGTAGGTTCAGCGCATGTAATGGCCGCTTCCTGGAGACGCGCTTTACGGAAGAGGCGATCAAGCGATTCGACTACCTTTATCACCGCTGGGCCATAACACATTTCGCGCTGCTAAGCGCGGTGCTCTTTCTTTGCGTCCATTTCTGTGTAGCAGCTTCCCCCCCGGCAGCAGCCACTGCCCCTGCAGCAGCCGGCTCGCCCATACCAAGCACTCAAGCGGGGACAGACGCTTCCGCGGCGAGCAAGACGATAGAGGACTTCCGGAGCTGGCTGTATCGCAAGTGGGGCGTCTTCTGCTGGACCGCAGTCGGCCTCTTCTCGCTTGCAGCGATTCAGCTCATTCAGTTGTATCTCACAGAGAAAGAACTATTTAGTAAGGGCAACAGTAATAAGTTTCTACCCCGGGCATAAACAGTGTCAGGGTAGATTACAGGGAGTCGCAACGGGGACGCAACTAGTTTTCAGGAGCAGGAACCCGGAGGCGTTCGATCGTTGACGGGCGGGGAGGGGAGAGCCAGGCTGTTCGACTGTTAGGCTGTTCGGCTGTTCGGAGGAGGACACGATCAGTGGGGCGGCGTGCGGAGCACGGCTTGGTCGGCTTGGTCAGCGATGCCTTGCCGCGTTCGTGTAATTCGGCTCAGTCGTGGTTGAAAGGTGCCCGGTTGAACCACGAAACACACCAGTGACACGACTGGAGAGAGCCGGCCAATTGGCGACAGGCTGTCATGGTGGCGGACTGTTGGGTAGACGGAAGCGGTCGGCCGGGCGGCGCACGTTCCAGCGGTTTCGACTTCACAGGGAAAGGGGAGGCAGATGGATCCAGCTAAATACCCAACCGCGAATGAGTCCCAATTGAAGGGGATTGTGCGGACCAACCTCGATAGCCCGAATCCGACGGCGGCACAGCTTGAACGGAAGAGGAAAAGCATCGAACGGATGCGAGAGATGGGGCTTCCGTTCATAGAGCACCTTCCTGTCGTCGAAGACGAGCACCAGACTGCTGTCAGAAACGCGCAGGAAGTGGCTGAACGATGTGTAGCGGTGGCCCTGTGTGCCGTCAAGGGCGAATCGAGGGGCGAGGACGCGGCACTTATTGATCGACTCGTCAAGAACTACGGAGCACAAAGATACTTTTCGAAGAGAGAAGCGGACTTCATAAAGGATGCGTCTCCAAACGGACAAGACCTTCTTGATTTCTGCTGGCAGTATGAGTGCGTGCATGTCTTTTTGTGGGCGCTCGATTATCTCAGCGAGCTGAAAGCGGCGAACACGCGCTGTGACGTTGCCGCGGAGGCCAGGCTGATACGGGACGCCGGACCAAGGGCCTTCGTCGCAGAGGCAAAGCTGCGCCCTCAGTCCGAGATACTGGACATGGCAGATCTCTACTACCGCCTGCACTGGGCCGCGATCGAGTTGCGTCTCAGAGGCAGGCAGTCGGAACAAGTCAACGAGGAGATTATCCAGGAACGTCATCGGGCACTCAATTGGCTTATCAGATATATGAATCAGGAATGGGACAACGTGACTACTGATACCTGAGCAGGGAAGGGTCAGAAAGCGCGACGGGTTCGGCTGTTGACGGACGGGGAGGGCGAAGGGAGAAGGATGAATGATGAACGATGAAGGCGGAATGGGGGAAGCAGCGGTGATCGGTGATCGGCGAGGCCGCGTGCAGAGCACGCCCTGCCGGACTGCGGCGAGTGATCAGTAACCAGTTCTCGGTTCTCAGTGAGACCGCGTGCGGGGCAGGCCCTGGTGAGCCAGCTATCAGCTCTTAGGTGTTGGCTGTCAGCCAGGCAAGAGGATGCTTGCAGGCAGACCGGAAAGGAGCGACGGGCGGTGAGGAGGTGTCTCACCTCTGTGTGGCATCGGAGTATTTGAGAGATGTCGTTTCATCGTGCAACATTTCGATTGCTCGGCAGGGAGCCGGAGACCACTGCGGGCGCCCGGGCCGAGGTTGACGACGCGGAGCGGCGACTTGGCGTACCCATTCCGGCGTCGGTTCGCGATTGGTATGAGCGAGGTGAGGCGGTAGCGATCCTTGCCGAGCACAGCAACAACGACCCGCCGATTGCGGTGGCCGATTTTGCCCTGGTGCGACGGGCGTCAGAGACGTTGTTGCCCATTCGATATGAGAACCAGGGCGTCTGCACCTGGGCGATCTGCCTGGACGGCTCGGACGATCCGCCGGTGTTCGTTGACGTGGACACCGGCGGCGCAGAGTGGCAGGTTCAGACTCAGTCTTTTTCCGATTATGTCTACTCGTGCGTATGGGACTACCGGGTCGTGTTTCAACAACCGGCAGTCGTGCAGGCCCAGAACGACCCGCTCAGTGCGGTGGCCGTCGAGACGCTGACCGGCAAGTTCCGCCAGCAGCTACGGACCCACGGCTGGCCCGGGAGCACACAATACCGCTTTCAGGGCGATCGGCAGGGTATCCTGATCTGGGCGGGGCAGGAGCAGGCGGACTGGTTCATCGCTGCTTCAGACGCTGAGTCGCTACGAGCTGCGCTGGAGGCGGTATGGGACATTGACTCGGTCGGCCACTGCCTATACGACTGCTCGGAGATTGGGCGTACAGTGCTCGCCGAAATGCGGGCACAGCCAGGCAGGTCGCCTGACCCACCCGGAGGATAAAGCCAGACAGGCTCGATGGGAGCAAGCGATCAGCGGTCCGGCGCGCGGAGCACGCCCTGCAATACCATGAAGCCGACTCCAGGAGAAGATTGGCCGTTTGGCCAGCCACGCAACTGTGCCGTTTTTACTATGCGTCAGGTGTTGGACGGTACGGAGCCGATTCTGCTGGTCAGCCATGATGCGGACGACCACGGCTGGCAGTTCATCGGGGCCAGCAGCGCATCGATGCGTGATGCGAGAATCGTTAGCTTGGCGGAAATAGTCGACCTCGATCCCGGCGTGCTCAAGGTTGCGGACCTGCCGCCGGGCTGGCAGGCCGTGCGTGATCAAGCCGGATCAGCCTGGATAAGGCGGCCGCACCCGCTGGACCAAGAGGAGTGAGGATTGAAAGGACCAGAAAGCGGTTCGTGGTTGAGAAGTCTCGGTGATTTCACCACGGGGACACGGAAGGCACGGAGACGGCGGGCAGAGAGGAGCAAGACGGGTGGGAGGCGGGCCGAGCAGAGGCGCAGGACGACCCCCTCCGGCTCCCCCTTGTGAAGGGGGAGAGAAGCGGGCCGCGATCGGCGAGGCGGCGTGCCAGCGAGGGCCGGCGCGGCGATTCCTCCGCCCCGCCGGGGCGGGTTTGGGCGGGGGCGGGAGGATACCAGGGGTTCGCAAGGCCTCACCCCTGGCTGCAGGCCGAGGCCCCTCCGGGGCCGTCAGAAGAGGCAGGACAGCTTCGCGCAGTGAGCGACCGGTTCGACCTCACCTTGCGGGATTCGTGTAATCCCCGCCTGCGGCGAGGCAGGCGTGTGATCGGTGGTTGAGAAGCTTTCGGTGATTCCACCACGGAGGCCCGCTCGCTGGCGCTCGGGGTTCTGAAGCGGGGACACGGAGGGTCTGGAGAAGACCGGCGGGGGGGAGGAGTTGTTAGTCATCAGTGGTCAGTTCTCAGCAGCGGGCGGGGACTTTGACGGCAATCATCGGTCTGCCACAGCGAGGACGAGGGTACGTGTTTGGCGTGCGAGAGAGCGGGTCAGGCACTTGTTGCCGGCTTTTCTGTAGCGGCACACTCCAGCCGGACTCCACGTGCATCCCCGGATCAGACGGCAAGCCGCACTTGGGCAACAAGAGCCAGACCCCGGCACGCTAAACACGTACGGGCGAGGTGGGGCACACGGCCGCACTGCTCACAGAGCAGTGGCACACGGCCATCGACTACTGGCTACCGAGCCACAAGGGCCAACGGGGGCGCTCGCCGCGGCAAAGCGCGCCGGCGTTGCCGGGTTGGCCCCACCTTGCCGGCGCTTCCCAGGATGCGGAATCGCGATTATTGTCTGGGCATGAGTGACGAATCCACATCCCAACCGGCGCAGGAGAACCCGGCAGCGGCGATTCCCCAACGCGACCCGGCCGAGATCGAAGCGTACAATCGCGTCAATCGTCGCATCCATCTGGCGGATCTGGCGATCTCGCTGGTCTATTGGATCGTCTGGTGCCTGATCGCTCGTGACGTGGTCGGGTGGCTGGGTCTGCCCGGCGGATCGCGATGGCTGGGGCTTTTGGTTGCGGCGGTCGTGATGCTGGGGGGGAGCGTTCTTGTCGGCCTGCCGCTGAGCTACTATGGCGGCTTCGTGGTCGAGCACCGCTTCAAACTCAGCAACCAGACGCTAGGGGCCTGGCTGATGTTCCAGGTGAAGGCCTGGCTCGTGGGCGCGATCATCGGCGGAATTGTGCTCGGGGGCCTCTATGTTGCGGTGTGGTATGCCGGCCGATGGTGGGGCGTGTGGGTGTGGCTCGGCGTCATGCTGCTCAGCGTCGGACTGGCCAAAGTGTTCCCGCTGCTGATCCTGCCGTTGTTCTATCCCTCCAAGCCGTTGGAACGGCCGAGCCTGGCCGAGCGGCTGAAGGAACTGGCCGGCGGGGCAGGCATGACCATCACCGGCACCTTCAACCTGCAACTCAGCAAGGACGCCAAAAAGGCCAATGCGATGCTGGCCGGCATGGGTTCGTCGCGGCGTGTGTATCTGGCGGATACCCTTCTGGACTCCTTCGATGACGACCAGATCGCCGTGGTCTTCGCTCACGAGCTAGGCCATCACACCCGCGGGCACATCTGGAAGCTGATCGGCATGTCGGCGGTGACCAGTTCGCTGATGGTCACGCTGATCTGGTGGCGGCTCAATCCGTTCGCCGGCAGCAGCGATCCGGCCGACTGGACCGCGGCCATCGCGGCGTTCTCGCAAGTCATGCTGATTTCATCGGTCCTGCCGCTGGTCATCGGGCCGATGACCAACGCCATCAGCCGCCGTTTCGAGCGGCAGTGCGACAGCGACGCTCTCCGGGTGACGAACAACCCGCAGGCCTACCGCACGGCCTTCGAGCAGCTCGGCCGCCTCAACCTCGACGACCCCAATCCGCCGTGGTGGGAGGTAGTGTGGTTCGACGATCACCCGCCGATGGCGCAGCGCATCGCGATGGCGGGCGACTACGAATCCCGAATGTCGAAATCCGAATGACGCAGATCCGCCGTGGCGGGACGAATGAATGACGAAGCCGGAATGACGAAGTCCGAATGAAGAATCTCCGCTGTACTTCCATCGACCTGCTGAATAGAATCTGATGACGCTTGGCTGTTCATTCTTCCGGTTCCAAGGAGGACCAGCATGAACCGATTTTACTCCCGTCGGATCGCCGCCGACCCCAAGTGCCCTTCGTTCCCGCGACGGGCCCTGACATTGCCGGAGGTGCTCGTTGTGCTCGGAGTTGTCAGTCTCCTGATCGTGATCGTCGTAATCCTGCTAAGGACTGATCGTGACAGGCGCGCTCTCCCTCGGCGCTCTGTGTGTGCGGCCAATCTGTCGGGCATAGGTAAGGGCGTCTACACATACGCGACCGAGAACAACGATGAATGGCCGATCGCCGCTCATGCACCTGCCGAGGCCGACGAGGTGGGGCGGGTCAAATACGGGCCGGGGATGATCGGGACGCACCGGGGTGATGGCAGTAATCCCAAGTCCGGCGAAACCACCGAGAAGGACACCGAGATGTCGACCACTCGCAATCTATGGTGTCTCGTCAGAACCGGTGGTACGAGTCCGAGATCCTTCATCTGCCCATCCGCCAACGACCAGCCGAACAACGAGGACAATCCGGCCGACTACTGGGATTTCCGCTCATGGCAGGAGGTCAGCTACGGCTACCAGGTGCCCTACGGCAAACACGGTCGGCCATCGAGCGAGTGCGACCAACGCATGGCCTTGGCCGCCGACAAGGGCCCGTACGGAGCCGGGCTGGAGAGCGGGTCCAAGAATCCTGGCGTGCCGACACTGCGGTTCGACGCCTCGCCGGACGACTGGATGCCCTGGAACTCCCCCAACCACGCAACCGAGGGGCAGTGTGTTCTGTTCGCGGATTCACATGTGGAATTCCTGGCAAAGCCGATTGCGGGAGTCAAGAACGACAATATCTACACCCGCTGGTCGGCTGCGGACGGTGGCGCTACGACGAGCGATCTACCTCGCATCCAGGGCACGCCGCCCACAGGGACCGAAACCCCCTGGAGCGATACCGACTCGTTGATCTACCCTTGAAAGGACAATCTGCCGTTCGGTCAGGAGTGAAACACCCGGGCCAGGCTTGGCGAGGACTTCCGGGGCGAGCGGATCGGCAGGTCTCCGCCGCCGCGGGCGGCTCCGAACGTGCCCTACTCTTCTTGTGCGTTCTCTCAATAGAGAGTGACGTTGACACCCGTACCCAGCTTGAGGCCGGGGACTTTGGCGGCCTTCTCGCTGCGGTAGATCAAGATCTTCTTGGATGAATAGAGGATGATTTCCGGCCGCTCGTCGCCGTCGAGATCGCCAACCATGGCGAAAGGCTCGTGGTCTTCATCCGGCGGCACCGGCGTGGGGCGGCGAAACGCGTCGAGGGGGCCGAAGCGGGCAACGCACCGTCCGGTTGCGTCGAGCAGACGCTGTTCCTGTCCGACAAGGATTTCCTCCAGCCCATCGCCATTCCAGTCGATGAGGCGGTGGTGGCGGCTGTCACCGCAGACGTACTCCCCGAGCAAGCTGCCGTCGGCCCCGAGGACTTCGATTGTCCCTTTCTGATAGGCCCGATGGGCGATGTCAACCGCGATTTGCGGTCCGGCGCCGGCACGCGAGAGTCGGCCCACGTCGATCGACTCGAAATGCCGCCCCGCCAGACCCCAGAGCGTCTTACCGTTACCGTCGAGGAGAGCCAGATAGTCGGCTCCGCAGCAACTGGCCAGCAGCCGGAACTCAGCCGGCGTCTTACCGAAGGCGAGAACTTCACAGCAATCCAGATGACCGCGCCCAAGATCGACCTTGTCCGAAGTCATGGTCCAGAGCTCGTGGCCGTTGTCATCGAGCAGCGTGTAGCCCGCCATGACTTCGTCGCGACCGTCGGCGTCGATGTCAACGAGCGTCGGGTGGTGGCACGTCTTGTAGCGTTGCGGGCGCCAGTGCCAGAGAAGCCGCCAATCATCGGTATAGGCCCACAGTTGGCTGTAGCGGTCCTTGATGATGATGTCTTGCGAGTGCGCTCCGCCCCGCAGATTGGCAAAGGTGATGCAATCAGCGACCGTGAGTCCATCGGGCAGCGGCAAACGGCGCAGCTCGTTGCCGGTTCGGCCGTCGAGCACCAGCAAGTAGCGTTCGATGCTGAGATAGACCTCCGGCCCTTTTCTCGAATCCAGATCATAGATCTGGACGGGCACGTCGTAGCTGAGTTGCGGGACGCCCGTGTTGGCGTTACCCCATCGCCAGAGGACCGATCCGTCCAGTTGAGTCGCCAGCACGGTCGTGACCCGCTGCTTGTCCTGCCGTGCGGTGACGATTTCCGCCTGGCCGTCGCCGTTCAGATCGCCCGCCACCAGCCATTGGCCATGATAGGCAGGATCAGGGGTGATCGTCTTCCACGGCGCCGCTACCGGGCCGTCCAGTTCCCCGGCGTTGTGTTTGAAGGGTTCGGCGGTGGCCAGAACCGGCAACACGGCTGTGAGGACAGCCGCCAGGACGGCTGAGCGGAATGCGGCTGCGAGCCTCACGGGGCTGCACAAGTGTCGCGATTGCCTGTCCGGGATACGATCGACCATGAGTATTGTCCCCCGTGTCATATCAACTCCGCGAAGAAGGTCATAGATTCTACTATTGTGACCGGGTCACGGATGCCGTTCAACGCCCCATCGGCGCTGAGTCCGGATCTGATGGCTTCCTGCGGATGACTTTGGCCTGTAGTCTGGATAGCCTACTACAGAGCGAGGTGACAGGAATCATGGCACACGTCCTTCCATGGCAGACACGACTGGCGATAGTGCGTCCTGCGGTGGTGACACCGGTGGGCGCGATAATACGAGGCATTGCGATTCTTGCGGCACTGGTGCCCGTCGTCTCAGCGGGGGCGGAACGGCCGCCGAACATCGTGATTCTGCTTGCGGATGACTTGGGCTACGGCGACCTGGGATGCTACGGCCATCCGTCCATCAAGACCCCGACGCTGGACAGAATGGCCGCGGAGGGCATTCGATTCACGGATTACTACGCTGCGGCACCAGTGTGCTCACCGTCTCGGGCGGGAATGCTCACCGGGCGTACGCCATACCGGTGTGGGATCTACGATTGGATTCCCCAGGGTTCGCCGATGCATCTCCGACGCAGCGAAGCGACGATTGCGACGCTTCTGCGTGACGCCGGCTATGCCACATGCTTCGTCGGCAAATGGCACTGCAATGGGATGTTCAATTCCAGGAAGCAGCCTCAACCCGGGGATCACGGTTTCGATCATTGGATGGCCACGCAGAACAATGCAGGCCCCAGCCACATGAATCCGCGGAACTTTGTGCGCAACGGCACACCCGTGGGCGAGCAGGCGGGTTCGTCCAGCGCAGTCATTGTGAGCGAGGCGATCTCCTGGCTTCGTCATCGTGATTCAAGCCGTCCGTTTTGCCTGTTCGCCTGGTTCCACAACACGCATGAGCCTGTGGCCAGCAGCCCGCCGTTCGTCCGGCAGTATGCCGATGTTGAGCCGCCGGAGCGAGGCATCTACTACGCGAATGTCACGGAGATGGATCACGAGATTGGCCGCCTGCTGGCCACGCTGGATGAGCTTGGCCTTCGCGACAGCACGTTCGTTTTCTTCACCAGCGACAACGGACCCGAAACGTTGAATCGCTACCGCGGTGCGGAGCGATCACACGGCTCGCCGGGTCAGTTCCGGGGTATGAAGCTGCATTTGTACGAAGGTGGGATTCGCGTGCCTGGACTCATGCGCTGGCCTGGGCGCATCAAACCCGGGACGGCGAGCAGCGAACCGGTTATGGGGGTTGACCTGTTTCCGACGCTGTGCTCGATGGCTGGTGTGCCGCTGCCTCGCGACAAGGTCGTCGACGGCGTCTCGATTCTCCCGGTCTTCAACGGCGAGCCGGTCGTTCGCGAGCGGCCCCTGTTCTGGTGGTACTCCTTGGCCATCGGGGTACCAAAGCTCGCCGTGCGCGAGGGAGACTGGAAGCTTCTGGCCGATGAGGCAATGGGCCATATTGAACTGTACAACCTCAAGGACGATCCCGCCGAGACAAGGAGCCTTGCCTCCTCAGAACCGCAGCGGGCAGAGAGGATGCTGGCCCGGCTCAAGGCGATTCGTCTTGAGGTCGAGAAGGAGCGTCCGGTGTGGCCGACGCCGACGAGCAGGCCCGCCCGAAGGCGAGCCGCTTCGGAATAGCCCAGGTGAACGTGCCAGCCCGGCCTTGGCCGTGGAGACGTTGCTTCAATAGGGGGCTGTGCGAACCACGAAGCGCAGCGGGTTGAAGTCAAAAAGCTGCTTGGGCTCGGAGAGTCCCTGCTCGCTGATCTGAGCGGCGAACAGCTTGCCGGCGGTGCCCCAGGCGACCCGGTTACGGTCGATATCGGCCCACTCCCAGTCGGGCAGGTCAATTCGCGTGCCCGCCGAGGTGTTCACGAGCTCGTGCGCATCAGGCGAATTGAGGGGGGTCACATGAGCGGTCTTGCGAAGGATCCACCCGGCCCCGGCGGGCTTCTCGAAGACGGCGACGCTGCGTCCCTCCAGTTCGGCCGGGGCTTCCTTCAGCGTCCAGCCGTCTCGTTGCAGTCGCAGGAAATAGACGCCGGCGCACTCGCTGCCGAAGGAGTTTTCGCCCCGATAATGGGGCACCTTTCGCAGATCCCGCGGGGTGGTAACCGCTTTGTGGCTGCGTTCATCGTTAATCCAGTAGGTGGTCCGGTTGAGGAACAGCCCGCCGCCGTGCTGGCTGTCCGCCTTCTCCCACAAGCCGATGGGTTTGAGGAACGGGGTCTTCGACATGGCGGTGTAGGAGGTGCTCTGATCCGTACCGGGCTTGCCCTTCAACGCGAAGTAGATCAAGTAGCGTCCGTCAGGCGATAGATCGCTGCGGCGCTCATAGATCCGCCCCTTGAGCCACTGGCCGACCGTAAAAGTGTCATTGGCTCGATTCCAGCCGATGGCGCAGACCTGCTTGGACGGGCCTCGCCGGAACACGAGGCCCACGGGGACTTCCTGCGCGAGCAGAATGTGAATCCTTGCGGGGGGACGTTCTTCGGCCGGGGGTGCCGGTCTGGGTCTATGGGTCGGACCTGCCATTCCGTGTTGCCTCATCGGCGTCATGCCGCGTCTAAGGGTACCAGCAACTCGGATTCTTTCAAGATCTCAGGAAGCCGGCCCGGATTGCCCTTTCTCCGGTCCGTCATCTTCAGCAGACTGTCTGGCGTCAAGCCGCGAGAACCGCTATTCTTTGCGGCACACAGCGGGCAGAAATCCCGCATCGGCTGAGTCTGGCTTTATTATCTATTCGCAAGCATGCCAATAGATGGTCCGGCCCCCTACATCGCACACGGAGCCACAATGAATGACGTAAGGAAGAGCGTCAGTTTCCTCGGTCGGTTCACCGTCCTTAGCGGGGCGATGCCCGAGCTATGGATCACCTTTGCCATCAAGATGCTGGCCGTTGCGGCATACCAGGTGATGAACGTGACCCTGGTGCTGTGGTTGTCATCCACTCTCGGCTACGACGATCGGTGGGCGGGTTACATGGTCTTCCTCTGGTCCGCCTCGATGACGGTGTTCACCATCCTCGTCGGGTCATTGACCGACGCCATCGGGCTGCGTCGGACCTTCCTTCTGGGTGTGATGATTTGCCTTGCGGCGCGGGCGGTCATGACTTTTGCGACGGTCAAGTGGCTGGCGCTCGCGGGCGGCTTGATTCCCCTGGCCATCGGCGAGGCCCTGGGCACGCCGGTCCTGGTCGCCGCCATTCGCAGATACTCAACGACAGCACAACGATCCGTTTCCTTTTCGTTTTTCTACGTGATGATGAACGTGGGCCTTTTCGTCGGCTATCTGCTTTTCGATCTCGTACGGAAGTACCTGGGGGAGCATGGCCAGTTCGTCTTGCCTGTTGGTGGGATTTCAATCACAAGCTACCAGACTCTCTTTCTGATCAGCTTTCTGATTGAGCTGCTGCTCCTGCCGGTCATTTACTGGGGAATCCGCGAGGGGGCAGAAGCGACCGATGAGGGCGTGAAGATCACTCCCCCGCAACCCAGGTATGGGCATCAGAGCATTTGGCGCACGGCCCGCCTGACCGTTCGGGACACACTGCGCGACACGGGCCGCGGCTTCGCGACGATGGCCCGCCAGGATGGGTTCTACCGGCTCCTGGCCTTCCTCATGCTCATCGCCTTCCTGAAGCTGATCTTCATGTGGATGTACTATGCCTATCCGAAGTTCGGCATACGCGAGCTGGGTGAAGGCGCTCCCGTCGGACGTCTGTCGGCCATCAACTCGGTTCTGATCATTGTCCTGGTGCCCATTGTCGGAGCCTTGACCCAGAAAAGCTCCGCCTACCGAATGGTCATCGTTGGCGGGGCGATTTCCGCAGCGGCGGGCTTCATCATGGCCTTGCCGCCGGGTTGGTTCCAGAGCGTGGCAGACAGCACGCCGATCCGCTGGGGGGCGCACTGGTATCTCGGTCTGTCCGGCGAAGTCAACCCCTGGTACGTGATGATTCTCTTCTACGTTGTCGTGCTCTCCTTTGGGGAGGCCTTCTATTCGCCCAGGGTCTACGAATATGCGGCCGCCATCGCCCCCAAAGGACAGGAGGCATCCTACAGCGCTCTTTCATATGTGCCATTCTTCCTCGCAAAACTCTTCATTGGAGTGTTCTCCGGCAGGATGCTCGAAAAGTATTGCCCTGAGACCGGCGTGCGTGATTCACAGACCATGTGGCTGATCGTGGCGCTCATCACAATGATCGCCCCGGTGGGCCTGATCGCGCTGCGGCGGTGGATTCGTGTTCGCGAGGCCGGGCGCGAGGAATGACATCCTGGCCGTAGGGCGTGTGGCGACTGGGCAGGATCCGCAGGCAACGAGCCATCGTACTCGAGGAGGTGTTGTGTGAGGTTGCACAGGTGCTGTGCCTTGCTGTTGATTCTCGCATCTACGGGATGGGTCGGCGTGCCGATACAAGCTGCGGGACTGCCGGTCACTACGTGCCCGGCCGCCGATCCCGCAGCGATCGCGAAGGCCTACCGGGCTTTCTTGAGCAACGCCTCTGCGAGCGGTAACACCCTGACAATCAAAGAAGGCCGCTATTCCGTCGCGGGCCGGGACATGGAGGTCCGGCACGCGGCCTCCTTTTCGATCGATCCGGCCGATGTGAGCGTGATCGAGGACGAACCGCTCAAGCTGGGCAAGGACAAACCGCACGCATGGTCGACGGGCAGACCGTTGCAGGGTGCTCGGGCCGGCGGGGGCATCAACGCCAGTTTTGCCTATGTGCCTGGGTCGTTGGTGATCCGGAAAACGCCGGGTGGTGACCCGCTGATTGAGAACAAGGATTACCTCGTCGCGGAAGAATTCGGCATGGTCGGAATCGGGCCCGAGCCTCGCATCGGCCCCGACGACACGGTCTACGCCGGCTATCGCTGCCGTCTGATGCGGATCGACTCGGTGCTTGTCGATCGCCAGGGACGGCCATCTCTGGTCAAGGGCAAGCCTGATATCTCCGTGCCGCTGCCGCCAGATGCGCCGGAAGGAACGGTCCGGTTGTGCAACGTGTTCAGGCCGCGTGGAGCTGAAGACCTCAAAGCTGAGCACCTGTTCCCCATCCTGGAGAGCGGGGCGATGGCCCCGACGCGGACGACGCGCGGGCGATTGCCCCGTGCGCTGGACAAGATCAAGTCGGGCAAACCGCTGACCGTCGTCTGCCTGGGCGACTCGGTGACTGCGGGAGGCGATGCCAGCCGGCCGTCACTGCGATACGTGGACGTGTTCGAGTCGATGCTCAAAGAGAAGTACGGGAAGAATGCGGCTATCAACGTGGTCAACGTCAGCTACGGTGGGACCAGCTCCAGGCAATGGCTGCGGATGGAGCCCTTCAATGACGCTTGGTTCAAGACCGTCCCGAGCCTGAGAGCCGAGGAGATCAAATTCGAACGCGTCACGGCACTCAAGCCGGATGTGTTGACCATTGAGTTCGTCAACGACGCGTATATGGACTGGAAGACCGTCGAGGAAACGTATTCGACCATTCTTCGTCGCGTGAAGGAGTTCGGCACCGAGGTCGTGCTGATTACCCCGCACTTCACCGCTATGCACTGGATGGGAATGAAGTCCATTCGGGACGGCGACGACCGTGAGTACGTCAAGTCGCTGCATCGCTTCGCCGACGAGTATCACCTTGCGGTTGCCGATACTTCATCGCGGTGGGCGCATTTGTGGGTGGAAGGCCTGCCGTATGTGACGCTGCTTCGCAACACGCTGAACCACCCGGACGACAGAGGCCACCGCCTGTTTGCCGAGGAGCTTATCAGGTGCTTCGAGCCGCCGGCGTCGGACCAGGCGAGAGCAGGTGCTTCGCGGTCCGAGGTCGCCTCGGCCCCCGCGAGAGACAAGGTCAGAATCGGCGTCGTCGGGCTTGTTCATGGACACGTATATGGTTTCCTGGAGGATGTGGTCAGGCGAACCGACGTTGAGATCGTCGGCCTGGCCGAACCTCGCGAGGAACTGCTTCGCCGTTACGGTGGCCGGCATCGCCTCCCGGAGTCAATGTGGTTTCAGGATCTGGACCGCATGCTCGATACCGCTCGACCGCAGGCGGTGGCAGTGTTCACCGACACGCTCGAGCATCGCAAGGTAGTGGAAGCCTGTGGCCCACGCGGAATTCACGTCATGATGGAAAAGCCGCTGGCGACCGGCATGGAACACGCCCGGGCGATCGAGAAGGCGGCCCGCGAGGGTAAGATCCACGTCATCGTGAACTATGAGACGACCTGGTATCCAAACACCGAGGCCGCATACCAGCTCGTCTCCAAACAGGGGCAGATCGGGTCTATCCGCAAGATCGTGGTCCACGACGGTCACCAGGGTCCCAAAGAGATCGGTATGCCCAGGGAGTTCATGGAGTGGCTCACCGATCCGGTCCGCAACGGCGGGGGGGCACTGTTCGATTTCGGCTGCTACGGGGCAAACCTGGCAACCTATCTGCTGGGCGGGCAACGGCCGCTGTCCGTGACCGCCGTGACGCAGAAGCTGAAGTCAGATCCGGTCTATCAGCGCGTCGATGACGAGGCCACGATCGTGCTGACCTATCCGAAGGCCCAGGTGATCATCCAGGCGTCGTGGAACTGGCCCTTCAGTCGCAAAGACATGGAGATCTACGGAGAGCAGGGGCAGTATCTGACAGTTGAACGGGACATGTACCGGATGAGGACCCTTCATGCGGCCGAGAACCTGGGCAAAGCCGAACCCATTGCCGCCCCAAAGCAAGACTCCATCTCTTACCTCGCTGCTGTTGTCCGGGGTGAGGTCTTGCCTTCCGGTCCTTCGTCGTTGAAGGTCAACATGATCGCCACCGAGATCCTCGATGCCGCGCGGCGTTCCGCAGAACGGGGAGTCGCCATTCCTCTGGCGGATGTGACGCCGCCGTCCGGTTTCAAGCCGCTGTTTGACTTCCCGGTTCGCGACACGTGCGTATGTCTTGCCGATGGCATGTACTATTTGACCGGAACGACCGGCGCCCCGACGTGGTGGAAGACGAACGAAGGGATTCGCCTCTGGAAGTCGAAGGACCTGGTGGCATGGGAACCGTTGGGGCTGGTCTGGTCGTTTGAAAAAGACGCCACGTGGCAGAAACCGGTCGTCGACGGGAAACGGGCCATCTGGGCACCGGAACTGCACTACATCAAGGGCACCTTCTGGCTGGCCTACTGCGTGAACCACCCCGGTGGCGGAACGGGCCTTCTCAAGAGCACAAGCGGCAAGGCGGAAGGCCCGTACGTTGATGTGAAGCCCGATGGCCCGCTGACCAAGGACATCGACGCGTCACTGTTTCAGGACGACGACGGCTCGGTGTATTTCCTCTACCAGAACGGCCGCATTGCCCGCATGAAAGACGACATGACCGGCCTGGCCGGGGAGCCTCGCCTGCTCAAGCCGGCCAACGCCGACCACGTGGGTTTCGAGGGGGCGTTCCTCTTCAAGGTCGACGGCCGATACTACCTGTCCTGCGCGGAGTTCATCGGGGAGCAATACCACTGCATGCTCGCCAGTGCCCCGACGCTGGACGGCCCCTGGAGCGACCGGCATCTGGCCGTGCTCCACGGCGGCCACAACATGTTCTTCAAGGATGCCCACGGCCGATGGTGGAGCACGTTCTTCGGCAACAGCGGCGACGCCCCGTTCCGAGAACGGCCGGGCATTTTGCGCGTCGACTTCACCGACGACCGTCATCTTCGCCTGGGTGGCCCAGGTTCTTCCTGAACCTGGGCTCGCGATTATGCGACAGCGGAGAACTCGAATAGAATGGTGATGCAGCACGGTCGCGGTGCGCACGAGCGGGCTCTGAAGACCTCCGCGGAGTCTGTGGGAGGAGGCTACCCATGCCTGGTCGAAATCGAACGATAATCACTCGCCGCGGAGCTTTGAAACAGCTTGCATCCGTGGCCGCGGGAACGCTCGTCTCGACCCGGTTCGTTACAGGCCAGACCCGGCCGGCAACCCCGCAATCCGCCCCGGCCGCAGCCGCCCAACCCGTGCTCGTCGAACGTCTCAGCACCGGCACGGAGATCTGGCAGGTCACCACGGAACAGCGGCCGCAATCCAACATCTACTGCGAACTGCCGTATTGCTCGACCGACTCGCGATACTTCGTCTACGAGCGAAAGAACCGCAAGGAGAACAAGGACAACCCCACTGAGTTCATGGTCGTCGAGTTGGGCACCTGGAAGCAGCATCTACTGGACGTCGGGTGGAACATGACCGGCTGCGCGATCACCCGCGACGGCGTCTTCTACTATCTGAAACGCACACCCGGCCGTGAGGTTGACCTGATGCGAGCCGACCTGTCCAAGGGGCAGCCGCAGAGCCTCTTCCGCCTGCAGCACCCGGCCGTGGCCGGCAGCCTGGGTACCGTGTCCCCCGACGGCCGGTATTATGCCCGCGGCCAGCGGCTCGACCAGGAGTACAAGCGATTCGGCATCCTGCTGGTCGATCTTCAGAAGGGCACCGAGACAGTCATCGACGAAGACCCGTACAACTTCAACCCGCATCCGCAGTTCGACCCGAGCCGCAACGACCGGCTGATGATCCAGCACAACCGGGGCAGCAAGTTCTCGCCCGAGGGGGTTCGAGAACGAGCCGTCGGTCCTGAGGGCGCGACGCTCTATCTGCTGTCTGTCCCCGATGCCAAACGCACCGAACTGCAGGTCGGCCGGCCGTACACCACGGCCATCACCGGCCATGAAGCGTGGATCGCGACCCGCGGCGAGATTCTGCTCTCAGTGCTCGCACAGGATGGCTACACCCCGGACAAGGGCAACCTGCTGTGTGTCCGCCCCGGTCAGCCGGCACGGGTGGCAGCCCGCGGCTTTCAGGCAAACCACGTACACGTCTCGCGCTGCGGGCGGTTCTTCTGCTGCGACGATTGGCGCGGCACCTGCAAGATTGTGATCGGCTCTCTCCAGACCGGCCGCACGGCGGTCATTTGCGAATCCAAGACCTCCATGGGACGCAACGCCAACACCCACCCGCACGCCTACCTGACGCCCAACCTGAAATGGGTGGTCTTCAACTCCGATCGCAGCGGCTTTGCCCACATCCACGCCGCCAGCGTGCCGCCGGGCCTGATGGAAACCCTTTCGCAGCTCGATGCTGGAAATTCTGGGATGGATTGTGGCGTCAAGGGTGCTGTACAATGACCGAGCTCAGTCCGGCAGCGCTGCCGGGCAAGCGTGTCCCGGAGATGTCAGGACAGAGGAGGCTGGCTGTGGCTCAGACGACAGAGTACCTGCTGTTCGTACTCGCTCTTGCCCTGTTCGTGAGCGGCGGCTGCACTCGTGTGTCGCCTGAACAAAACCGCTTGCGTCTGGAGTCCTTTGACTATCGGGGAGTGACCCTTGATGGTGGCCGTCTGGGCCGGCAATACGAAGAGGTACGACGGGATTACCTGGCCATCTCGAACGACGGTCTGCTGAAAGGCTTCCGCCAGCGGGCGGGGCTTCCCGCTCCAGGCCCTGACCTCGGGGAGTGGTACCAAAAGGGGCTCTTCCACATCTTCGGGCAGGTCCTGTCCGGGCTCGCCCGCTTTCACGCCGGGACCGGCGACCCCGCATGCCGGGACAAGGCGAATCTCCTCATCCACGAGTGGGGCAGGTGCATCGCTCCGGACGGCTACTTCTTCAACACGCCCCAGGCCGCATCGCCTCATTACACCTACGAGAAGATGGTCGGCGGCCTGGTGGACAACTACGTCTACTGCGGCAACCAGGAAGCACGCGACTGCCTGAGTCGCATCACCGACTGGGCCATGAAGAACCTGCCTCGCAACCCCCACCCGTGGTGCGTTGAATGGTTCACGCTTGGCGAGAATTTGTACCGCGCTTATCTGGCGACCGGCGAGGAGAAATACCGCGAGTTCGCGAAAGTCTGGGAGTACACCGATTACTGGAACCGCTTCACCGGGGTTCCCAATGACATCTTCGCCAACCCGCCACTCGAGGTCGGCAAGCCCATCTCGTTCCACGCCTACAGTCATGTGAACACCTTCTGCGGTGCGGCCGCAACCTATGAGGTCACCGGCGATGAGCGTTACCTTCAGATCATCAAAAACGCCCATGCCTGGCTTCAGAATACGCAAACGTTCGCCACCGGGGGATACGGGCCTTTGGAGCGGCTGATGCCGCATGACGAGCTGATTGGGAGTCTGGACAACCCCTTCATCTTCAAGCATTTCGAGACCCAGTGCGGCTCCTGGGCGGCCTTCAAGCTGTCCAAGTATCTCATCCGTTTCACCGGTGAAGCGAAATACGGCGATTGGGTCGAGCGGCTCACTCTGAACGGGATCGGCGCCAGCCTTCCCATGTCGGACGGACGTGTGATGTACGATTCCGACTACCATCCGGGCGGGGCCAGGAAGGTCAATACCCAGGACGCCTGGACCTGCTGTGCGGGCACCCGTTCGATGGCCATCGCAGATTACGCCGATCTGGCGTGCTTCCACGATCGGCACAACCTCTATGTCAATCTGTTCACCCCCTTCACGATCCAGTGGTCGCACGAAGGCCGGCAGGTCGTACTTCGTCAGCGGACGCTTTTTCCCGAGGACAACGAGATCCACCTGACCGTCTCCGTTCCCCGGCCGGACCGATTCGGCCTCTTCATCCGCAAGCCGCAGTGGTTGGCCGGCCCCGCAAAGGCTCTGTTAAACGGGCAGCCGGCGCAACTGCATGCGAACACGGCCGGATGGCTCGGCCTCAAGCGGCAGTGGCGCGACGGGGACCGTCTGACGATCGTGCTGCCGATGACGCTGGAGTGGGACGCCCTCGACCCGCAGCACGCCTATCCCGGCGCGGTCCGTTACGGCCCTGTCGTGCTCGCGGTCGGCTCCGAAGGGGCCAACCCCGGCGACAGTGTGAATCCCCGCAACCTCTCCGGCTCGCTGGTGCCTGTGGATGGCGCGCCGTTGCACTTCCGTCTTGCTGAGGCGCCGCTGCTCGTTGCGAGGCCGTTCTACGAGTTCCGTGAGGGCGAGCGATACTTCATGTACCTCGATCCAAAGTGGAGCAACCGGATTTCGGCTCGCGACTTCACCTATGACGGCAAGTGGGTCTGGGGCATGTCGAGTGAAGCGGGTGCATGGGCGGAGTGTGCGTTCACCGGCAGTACCGTTGGCTGGATGGGGCATCGGTCCGACGACGGAGGTCGGGCCGAGGTGATGATTGACGGCCGGGTGGCGGCAACCGTCGATCAATTCAGCCAGGCTCCCGACTCACAGATCTCCTGGGAGCAAACCGGCCTGGAGCCGGGCAGGCACACCATTCGCATCACGATTCTTGGAGAAAAACACCCCGAATCCAGGGGAAACGCGATCAACATCGCAGGACTGAGGGTGGACGACCCTGATTCACGGTCTACGTTGGGTGGCCCATCCTCACCGTAGCGGGGTGCCCCATCGCGAAGCGGTGGGGGACCGAATCGGACGGGTGGCCCAGGTTTTTCGTGAACCTAGGCTCGCGATGTCGCTTTACTCGTGTGCCACTGCTCTGTGAGCAGTGCGGGAGTGCGAGAGCGGGGAGCACGACAATCGATTGAACCTACGCATCCGGCGACGCGGGACGCGTCGCGGTCATCTGCTGATGCTCCCGCCAGCTCTCTTGCCACGGCAGGTTGATGAACGATGGGCCGAGGATATGACGCAGTGGCCCCAGGCCGTAGACCTTGCGGTTAAGCTCCTCGTATGCTGCCCAGAACGCTTCCGCACGCGCCAGCCGTTCCGGCGTCCAGGTTTTTCCCGCGCCAATGGCCGAGTGGGCGACGAACATGTCCGCCTTCAATGCCCACTGACGCCAGCGCCAGTCCGCCGTGTCGACCTTGAAGGTCGAGAGCTGCGCCTTTGCCGATGCGGCATCGTGATTAAACGGCGTTCCCCAAGGCAGCACCCACGCGGCCCAGCGCTGCGCCTCGGAGTCAGCAAGCGAGAAGTACCTGCCCGCATAGGCCTCGAGCAGCTTGCCCGCCGATGGATGCGACCCGGACCAGAACCCACCAAGCAGGGCTTTGTTGACGTCGTCATAGATGCCTTCAGAGTAGGCCATCACGCCCGAGACCGATTGCCTTCGCAGCTCGCTCACGGTTTGCTCCAGGCGTCGGGCGGCAATCACGGGACCGGTCCGGCCGTAGATGTCACGAGGTTGATCCCGGTCAGCGTAGCCGATGTGGACGAAGGCGTGTTTCTCGCACTGCCTGGGCAGAGGCACATCAGAAGCGGACGTTTTGCCGTAAGGGATGTGCAGAGCAATGCTGACCGCACGGCCGGGAGCCTCCCGGTCCATCCGCTCGGCGAACTGGGCGTGCTCTTGAGCAGACCACCACCAGCCGATGAAACGCAGTTCGACGCCCGGATGATACTGCCTGGCGATGTCGTGGATGTCGCAGGACAAGCGTGCGAACGTGATGATCCACGGGTGGCACTGTTCGCAAGCGCATCCGCCGTAGTCATAGGGCGCGGCGGTGATAAATGTCAGGCGAACACCGGCCGAGGCCAGCCCGGCGAGCATCCGGCGATGGTTGTCGAGGATCACTTCGCGGCCGCCCGGGATACTCGGACACACCAACTGCCCGATGATCCGCGGGTTCTTCTTCGCCAGCCTCTCGGGACTGAGCTGATCGCGAAATACGTGATTGGGCGTGATCACCAGGTCGGTTCTCATGCCGAGCGACTGGGCGGTGCGGAAATGAGCCTTCTTGGCGTCCCATAGAGCATTGCCCAGAGCGTATTGCGGATCACCCGAGAACGGGTCCGTGCAATCGAGCGTGTCGAACCAGTCGCCGTAGCAGTTGAAGCCCCAGTGGCGGGACTCTTCCAGCACGGCACGCATCTCCCGTTCACCGGCGACCTCGTACCAGTTGCCGAAGTGGCCTGGAGCGTAGAGTTCGCAGAAGTAGGCGGGATCTGCGCCGGCACATGTGACGGCAACAGCCAGAACGACCGCATGAGCGCAAGCCTTCATGAGGAATGCCTCGTTTCAGGGTGGGCCGCTCACACGGCCTCGTTGATGAGCTTCATGTCTGCGAACCGGCAGAACCGCTCGAGGTCCTTCACCAGGTTGCCGTAGCAGGTGACGCGGTGAATCCCGGCCGTCCATTGCCGCCAGAGTCTTTCCGCGTTGCCGTCGATTTTCACCGCGATCTGTGTCCGGCAGCCGCGCTCCGTCTCGGGTATCCCGGTGATCTGGCCGGTGAAGTACCGCATGGCGGCCATCTCGTCGGGAATGGCGACCGTGACCTGTTGGCCCGTGCGCATCGTTACCTGGGGCACGGCCCCTTCCTGCCGTTCCATCACGTCGCGAAGCTTGTACGGAGCCGAGGGTTTGTCCGGCCCGTCCATCTTCGTGCAGCCCAGGCAGTGGATGAGCGTCGCTGAGTCAGTCGAGAAGTCGAACGTCGGGTTGCAGACGAAGCTTGGCCGGCCGGTCAATCCCTGGAAGATGATGTGCATCATGACGCACGGCAGGTCCGACTGGCAGACCCCGCCGAGCCCCGTATCATTGAGCCGGGCAAACCCGATGCACGGATAAGCGGGGACTTTGCGCCACATGCTTCCGTAACAATCGACGGTCATCACCGTGGCCTGCTCCTCATCCATCAGCTTCTCAAAGGCCAGGGCCAGCTTGCAGGATTTGAAGATCTCCTCAGCCGACGGCTCGACCACGGCCTCGGCGTTCCTTGTCCAGCGATCGGCCTCGGCCTTGGCGTCCCGATCATCGATGGAGTCATAGGTTTTGAGCATCCGGTCGAGCGGAACCAGGCTGATGTCCGTGCCAAACTTCTCCTTGACTTGGGCAGGGTAAGCGGCGGGATGGTGAGCGGCGGCCAGGTTCAGGACCCTGGCTTCGCGAAGGTGATGCAGAGCCCGGAATGGCCGGATGGCCGTGACCAGTTCGCGATAATCCGTCGTGAGGACGCATTCCATCTTCTTGCCGAGCTCGCTTCGCCGCAGGTCGCTGAGGTAAAACCATTCGTGGCCGGCGTAGGGAGCCGAGAAAATCATGGTCGGACGGCCGAGCTTAAGCAGCTCTTGCATCACCGGCAGTGTCCCGAGCGTCAGATGAATGGCCAGGATGCCGTCGGCCTGTTTCAGCCGATCGGCCAGCGGGGCCAGCTCCGCGGGTGCTCCAATCAGCTCATCGACGAAGAAGTCCACATCCAAGAGTTCGTCTTTGTATGGAGCCAAGCGGTCATCATATGCCTTCCGCTCGGCTGCCAGGTCCATCGCCGGGTTGGGATAATGGGCCTTGGGCACGCCGAGGTAGAGGCGGGCGACTTTAACCTTGGACTTGCGGCAGCCGGGGCTGATGAGCCTGGGCTCCTGCGGTTGTGCGGCCATGGTGATCAGCCCGCCTCCGCCCAGATAAAGGGCAGCACCCCCAAGACTGGCCTGCACAAACTGTCGTCGGTTCATGATTCTGCCTCCTCGAAAGGTTTGTCAACCGGTTCCAAGAACGCTTCCGCTGGGAGCTTACTCTGAGTCCACCCGCGCCAGCCGTCAACCGTTCCGCTGGGCCACCGGGCGGAACAAAGATTTTTCGAGATCGTTAAGTACTTGCAGCTGCGATAGTTAGCAAATCATAACAGGAAGACCATCGAGCAGCCAGGGCAACTTTTTTTTTCTTAAGCAGTCATTAGATTGGAGGCCTGCCTCCAGGAGAACAAGCTCATGGCCTTGCGGGGTGCGAATTCAACGGATACCGATCGACTCATCCAGAGCGTGCGAAAAGGCGACCGCGAGGCCCTCGAACGGTTGCTGGCTCGTCACCGACCGGCCCTACGTCGGTTTCTGGAGATTCGTCTCGATTCAGGATTGCGGCAGCGAGTCGATCCGTCCGATGCCGTGCAGGAAACCCAGGCCGAGGCCGCCCGGCGCATCGAGGCCTACCTGCGTGATGGGACGATGCCCTTTGCCATCTGGCTGCGTCGCATCGCCTACGACCGTCTCATCATGCTGCGACGCAGGCATATGGGCGCTGACTGCAGGGCCGCCACACGCGACCTGCCGCTCCCGGACCGCTCTTCGGTTGACCTTGGCCGCCACGTTCTGGCTCATTCCGCCACCCCGAGTGAACAGTTGGTGCGCCGCGAACTGGGCGAGAGAGTGCGTCAGTCAATAGCCGGTCTGGACGAAGACGATCGTGAGCTCATTCTCATGCGCAATTACGAAGGTCTGAGCAACCTGGAGGTTGCCCAGGTTCTCGACATTGATCCGCCCACGGCCAGCAAGCGCTATGGGCGGGCGCTGCTTCGCCTCAGAGCGGTCCTGATGAGCTGCGGCTTCACGGAGTCTTTGTCATGAAAGAGGCCGGTGCACATCCTGATGAGACCATTGAGGGACTCCTCGGCCAGGCGGCGGACGAGTTCACCGAAAGGCTACGGCGGGGCGAACGACCGGATATCGAAGAGTACGCCCGTGCCAACCCCCGCATCGCTTCGATTGTCCGTGAAGTGTTCCCCTCGCTGATGGTAATGTCGCCGGCCATCGCCGATCCGCAAACGTCCGACCAGGCTGCACCATCAGAGACACCGCTTGCCGGCGTCCTGGGGGACTACCGCCTGATTCGCGAGCTTGGCCGCGGAGGCATGGGCATCGTCTACGAGGCCGAACAGATTTCCCTCGGCAGGCGTGTGGCTCTGAAGGTCCTCTCATTCGCGGCGGTTCTCGATCCCAGGCAGCTTCAGCGGTTCAAGAACGAGGCCCAGGCCGCCGCCCACCTGCACCACACCCACATCGTCCCCGTGTTTTCGGTCGGCTGCGAGCGGGGCGTTCACTATTACGCGATGCAGTACATCGACGGGCACCCGCTCTCCGCGGTCATCGGCGAACTGCGTGATCTCGCCGGCCTGCCGCCGAGGGGGGATCGTCTGCGGACGAATCGAATCTCACCGGTCACCAGCAGCCTCGCTTCGGGCCATTGGATGCCGAGTCAGCCGCAGGCGTCAGGCTCGTCCGCCGCGCCGCTGCTGCCGGCCGCAACGCCTGGCGGACCATCGCTGGCGACCCTCGCGACGGGCGGCTCGGCAGAAGGGCGGTCATTCTACGACGCAATCGCAAACCTGGGCATACAGGCGGCCGAAGCGTTGCAGCACGCGCATGAGCGGGGCGTTATCCACCGCGACATCAAGCCGTCAAACCTTCTTCTGGACGCTGTCGGCCATGTCTGGGTAACCGATTTCGGGCTGGCCATGATGCAGACTGACCCCGGCCTGACCCTGACCGGCGATCTCCTCGGAACGGTCCGCTACATGAGCCCGGAGCAGGCCCTGGCTAAGCGGGTGCCCGTGGATCACCGGACCGACATCTACTCGCTCGGGGTGACGCTCTATGAGTTGCTCGCGCTGGAACCCGCCTTCAACGGCCGCGACCGTCAGGAACTGCTCCGGCAGATCGCGCTGGAGGAGGCCCGCCCGCTGCGGCGCGTCCGGCGCAGCATCCCGCAGGAACTCGAGACCGTCGTCGGCAAGGCCATGGCCAAGAACCCGGATGACCGCTATGCCGCCGCCCAGGATCTGGCCGACGACCTCCGCCGATACATCGAGGATCGGCCCATTCTGGCGAAGCCGCCGACTCTGCTGGATCTAGGCGCCAAGTGGGCGCGCCGGCATCGGTCCTGGGTGGGGGCTGCTGCGATCCTGCTGGTCTTGACAATGGTGGGGCTCTCGGTGGGTACCGTACTCATCGCCCGCGAGCGGGCGGAGGCCCTGCGTCAGCGCGACGCGGCCCGAGCTAACCTGAAAGTGGCCAGCGAGGTCGTCGACCGCATGTTGACCCACGTGGCAGCGATCGAACTGACGGATGCGCCGCGGACAGAGGGGCTCCGGCGGGCCTTGCTGGAGGATGCGGCAAGGTTTCGCGAGGGCCTGCTGGCCGACAAGAGCCCCGAACCGACGATTCGGCGCGACGCCGCTGCCGCCTACGTGCTTCTCGCCCAGAGCCACGCCCAGGTCGGCCAGGATGCGGCGGCCGAGGAAGCCTATCGCGAGGCCATCCGGATCCTGACATCGCTGTGCAAGGACGTTCCCGGCGTCGCCGAATACGGCGCGAAGCTCGCCGACGTCAAACTGTCCCTGGGGGCCATGCTGTGGGAGAGACGACGATATCCCGAAGCGGAAGCCCTGGCGCGAGATGCTCACGCGGTGATGTCGAAACTCGTTGCCGACTCGCGCGACTCGGGCCCCTTCCATCGCGATCTGGCCAGGAGTCTCGACTTGCTGGGCCTGGTGTTTCGCGATACCTCGCGACTTCAGGATGCGGAAACGGCTTTGCGCGAATGCCTGAAGCTGCGAACCGGTCTTGGCGAGGCGCCCTCTGACAGCATAGACGCACGACAGCACAAGCTTGAACTGGCGCGCAGCAAGCGCAACCTGGCGGATGTACTGATGAAGGCCGGCCGCCGTGATGAGGCCGACCAGGTGGTCCACGAGGCGATGTCCATCCAGGAGAACCTCGTGAACTGGTTTCCCGACGACCCCGTCTACGCAACCGAACTCGCGCATACGCGCCGCTGGTGGGATGAGGTGCTTCGCCTCGATCGTCGGCAGGCTGCGCCGGCCGCTCTCGCGGATTCGGCGCCTCTCGAGTCCGAAACGGGCGCGGGATACAACAAGATGGTGGCAGACACCTATCGGACCGTCGGCGATGCCCTGAAACGAACCGGCGACGCGGAGGCGGCCAGCGCGGCTTACCTGCGCGCTGTCGCCATCGTCGAGAAGCTCGCCAGCAATTATCCGGCCAACCCCAAGTATCGCGAAGACCTCGCCCAGCTCCATCGCGCGCAAACCGGCGGGCTTGCCATGCGGTGGCATGTCGAGGAGGCGGAAAAGACGCTCGTGCTGGCGATCGACGTGCAGCAGGAGTTGGCCGACGACTACCCGGACAGGCCCGAGTACGGCAAGCTGCTGGAAGCCGACCGGAAGCGACTGGCGGGCCTCCAAGCTCGCAAACCAGTCGGGCAGATACTGTTGCTGAGTAGAACGTCCGTCGAGGGAGTGGCCCAGGCCATCGAACTGGCCCGGAAAATGGATCCTGCCGCAATCCCCAACGAAACGCTGCTTCTGTCGATCCTTGCGGAACACCTGGCAGTCGACGGCAAGTACGACCGTGCCGAAGCGCTGATACGCAGGGCACTCGAACTGGAGCCGAAAAACGCCGCAAGGTACAAGACGTTGGGCTGGGTGCTGCTTGGGCAAGGTTGTCAGGATGAGGCGAAGGAAGCGTTCAAGCAGGTGCATGCTCTGACGGGCATCACCACGGGCGAGCAAGCCCGCGGGGCGTGTCCGGATCCGTGTACGGCCGGGTATTTCCTTGACATGGTCAGCCAGGACCGTTTCGTCGATCGCTGGCAGGGCATCATGAATCTCGGGTCACGGCTGGATCCCTGGCCGTGGTTCTTCATCGGCATACGAATGGAGCTCGAAGGTCGAATCGATGAGGCCAGAACCGCGTATCGCGAGTGCGAGAAGCTGGGGCGGATGCCGAACGCGCATCATACTGCTCATTGGGGAGCCTACCGGTTGGGGAAGTTGGGTCGAAATGAAAACGTTGCCGTCAGTCGGGGCCCTGTGTTCGCAGGCAGTGATTGAGGTGAGCGCAGGGGCGTCCGCGACGGCAACCGGCACCAGGGGTACCTGAAGGAAATATCGAAGATTCTCGGAATGGGTCGAGCCCGGACGCCTGGATTGCGCGCCGAGCCGCACCCGCTGGATGAAGAGGAGGATATGTACTCATGAGCGCGCGATCGATAACAAAGCGACGTCTGCTGGTTGTCGCAGGATTAGTGGTGATTGCGGCCTCGAGCCTGCGAATGTTTCTGTCGCAGGTTGTTGTCGAGGGATCATCGACGTTGCGTCTGGAGCCGTCCACCAGGCTTTACTGTCGCAACTGGCTGCCTGCCGACGGCTGTATGTGGGAGATCGGCGGAAACGGCAAACAGGTGCATGCTTTGCCGCCGGGAGTGTCCGGTGAACCGAGCCGGCAGCTCCACTCGGGGCATCGGTGGTTTGCCCATGTCCGCCCATCCGGTATTCGTGGGGACGCCGAGTCGGCCATCTCACATGGCCTTTATGTGATGCGCGACGATGGGTTGACGGTCGCGCTGCCGTTGCCGGTCGGCGTCGAGCCTTTGGCCGGGTCGGTGCGATGGCCCACGCATGCCGAGGACCGGGCGCTCGCGTGGATTGGACGCCGTCGGGACGCCTCCGGCGATACCGTCGAGGGCGGCATCTACATGAACCGACTGGAGTACGACAAGGAAGACCGCATTGTTGGCGGGAAGCCGCACAAGGACTCACCGGTCGTGTCTCTGCCGCTGGTCACAAACGCGGATTCGGATCAGTGGGGCAACTCATCCGTTCCGGACGCCGAGTCGCACGACTGGTCCCCGGACGGCAAGTCGGTGGTGCTTGTCTCCATGAGAGGAGAACTGTCCGTGGTCGAAGTTGATGCTGGGGCAATCACGCATCTGTCGGTCCCACGAGCATCGGGCGCGGTATGGTCGCCGGACGGCAGCCTGATCGCGTTCAAGATACGCGAGCCCCTCGGTGGCATTGCGATCGTTGAGGCGAAAGGGGGGACGGCGGAGGTGGTGTTCGGCCCTGAACAGGGTATCCCTTTTGCCGTGACGCAGCCCCAGTGGCTGCCGGCGGGTTGCAGCATGATTGTCGGTTATCTGTCGCCGGAGCATGTGCCACCGGGAAAGCCTGCGAAGCCCGCCCTGGTTGTGCTGGATCTGGTTAAAGGCCGGTACGAAACTATAGCTGCGGAGGTGGCGGACTCGGTGATTCCGGTCGCGTCCCGATGACTGCTCACTGCTGGGCTGAGGCCGATGTCGCTGTCAGTGGAGCAGGAGCAGTGCTCCTTGGCCGGCCGTCAGCCACAGGCCGTGTTCCTCGTCCAGCGGGACCACGTGACCATCCTGTGCGGAGAAAACCTCCTTGTTCATGTAGGTCTTCTGCGGTTGAAAGCGGATGTTGGCCGACCGCTCCAGGCTCAGATTGACGATCATGAGGTGGTCGACGCCGGCCGCATCCTGAAATTCACCGATCATGACCGGCAGGGCAGTTGGCGCAAATCCGCGCGGCGAAGCCTTGGCGTCGATATCCCTGACAATTCGACCAGGCAGCGGCGGCAATGAGCCGGGCAGGCTCGGCCCGGAAAAGAACACGCCCGTCGATATCAGCCGACTCATGATCGGTCCCAGCGTCTTGACCTGATGGTTGACCAGTTGCAGGTTTCCCCAGGTCTCAGTCTTGTTGCCGGTGTGATCGATTGGTGCATACGCATAACCCGGCCTTGGGCCGCTCCCGCCGTAATAGGTGTACCAGGACAAGCCCCGCCCGCCTGCGGCCAGCGTCGTGTATGCCTGAAGCATCATGTTGGCCGGCGAGGGAATGGTTGTGTTCTTGCGGATCTGGTTCGACGAAACGATGTTCCAGAAAGGCAGATCGTGCTTCAGGGCAACCCGCCGGACCTCCAGCAGATCCGCGAAGTAGCTTCGTGCCCGCCCGGCATCAAGCAGATCGTCCGAGTACTGAACCATGTAGTTGTCGTAACTGATGAACTGGGGTCTGACCTCGGTGACATATCGTTCGAGGTACTCCGTGAAACTCGCCGCCCCCAATTGTGATTTGTCCGGGGCGCCAATAGTCGCGTAACCCGGGAACAGGTTGATATACGCCAGTTTTCCGGGTGCATACCGCTTTACGGCCGCGACGGCTTTAGCCAGCGACGGAAACTCCCGGGTTCCCGGCTCGTCAACAATGAAGTAGCCCATGACCGCGGGGTTGTCGCCGGCCAGCTTGACCATGGTCCTCACACGCTGGTCGATCTCTTCGTCTGAGAGGGCCCGCCAGGGCCGCTTCCACGGCACCTCGTCGTCCGGCGGGGCCATGATGGCCGCCAGACCCAATCGTTCGCATAACGGCAGGTCGTCCGGACGGGCAAAGCCGGCCACCGTGAAATGGCACTCCGCCATGCTTTCAACCCCGTGGCGCGGGTTTCCGTAGGGCGGCCTCCAGCCGTGCACCGGGCTCCAGGGCAGGATTGGGAAGAAGTCGCGGCGAGCCTCGTCTGACGAGGTCGCAGGCTGGGTGGTCGTGGCGTCATTCCCGACTCCGCGCTCGCGTGCATTGAGGTCTGTCGAGGCGGCCACAGGCGAGCACAATACACGAAGAACCAGAACGGTCACAGCCACGCCGGCAATTCGGCCGAGCGGGGTACAAAGTGCTGCTTTTCGAAAAGACGATGGCATAGGACGATCTCACAGCTCGGTGGCTTTCTCCGGGGCAGAGGTGCCGGCCCACCAGTGCCGTGCAAAGTGTACGGTCAGTCGAGCGGATGCGGAACCACCCGGTCGCCGTGAGGGCGGAAAGGGACGAGTAGCCTGCGGAGCCGGGCACATGTCAGGCCTTTCGAAATGTACTTGATTTGTTACGCAAATACCGCTATACTTGGCCGGTTGGTGTTGTCCAGCGATCAGTCCTGATGGCGGTGGCGCCATGCTTCCGGCCGATCGGAGGTGAAACCTGAGCCGTCGCGGAGTTCCATGCGTACTGGTGGTGGCCGCATGGGCGCCCCTGTGTCTCGCCGGAGCGTTCCTGGCCGCTGATGCGGACCTTGCTCTGGCCCGCGAGTCCGCCGGATTCACTGCAGAAGCAGGACGCGAGCCCACGGAGACTCTCAGCGGAACCACCTTGACCGGGCGAAGCATTACGCTGGTGCCGGGTCATGGGTACTACTGGAACGGCAGCGGGTGGAACATGCAGCGGCCCGTCTACTGTGCGCCCTTGAATACGGAAGATGAACACAACCTGGAAATGTGCCAGTACCTCGAGGCCTATCTGATCGGCGATGGCATGCTGGTCAAGTCAGCGCGATGCACAAACAAGCTGTATGGCAATCACCCGCTCGGTTTTGCATGGTGGCGAATGTCATCATATGTCTGGCTCGAGCATATGGGATACCCATGCTGGGTGTGGAATTCATATTCGGGGGACTGCACGATCGGAACCGGTACGAGCGAATTGGGCGATGATATCAGAGCCGGTGCGTACGCCTCCAACTACGATGGAACGGATCTGCTGATTGCCCTGCACACGAACGGCGCAAGAGGGGATTGCACCGGAGATTGCCCGACCGGCACTGAGGTGTATTACTCCACGCAGGGGGGCCATGCACCATGGGGCGAGGACAGCCTCCAATTGGCGCAGGTTGTGCTTGCGAGTTTCCTGGACACGATCACGTCTCACGCCGATCCGACATGGGGCTGCCACGGTGAGTGTCTTCGAGACTCCACCGGCCCGGATGTCTATCTTGCGAACCGGCCGGCCATGATGATCGAGATCGGCTTTCATGACACCTGTGATCGGGATGCCGACGAGCTTCACCTTCGGGACAACTACTTCCGGTCAGCGGCGATGTGGGGAATCTACAAGGGCGTCTGCGAGTACTTTGAAACGGAGCCCACCTGGCCTTTCTACTGGGCCGAATACGTCACCGACACGATACCGGAAGCGATGAACGGCGGGCAAACCTACGAGGTCAGCATCACACTGAGGAATCGAGGCGTGGCATGGACTGCGGCGCGAGGCTTCCGGCTGGGAGCAGTGGGAGACAGCGACCCGTTGGCCTCATCCATTCGTTACAGTCCCTCCATCGACGTCGGCCCCGGACAGACGATTACCTTTCGACTGACGATGACGCCTCCGTGGGAAGGCGGGTCGTTTGTCACCGACTGGCAGATGATTCATGAGGGAGTCACGTGGTTCGGCGAGATCGCCAGCCGCGAGGTTACGGTTATTCCGTTCTCACCGGCGGATTTTGATCGCGACGGCGATGTGGATCAAGCGGACTTCGGACACCTGCAGTCTTGCCTGACCGGCAACATGGTCGCACAGAATGTGCCCCAATGTACAGACGCCGGCTTAGACGGCGACAGTGACGTGGACCAGGCCGACGCTCTTCTTTTGATCGGATGCCTGACCGGCCCCGATCAGCCTGCTGACCCCCTTTGTACCGAATGACTGGCCGTTGCCCTTCGGTAACGTTGAGCCATGGCAGCGGCCCGCGTCCGCCTCGCTCATTCCGTTGATGCGAATTGCCTTGTCATCGCATATACTGCCTTCGCCATGGCGGCAGGTCATCGATTCGTCGATGGACGATCATGGCCACTTTGACAGGTCTGTCTTGGCCTGCCAATATCCTGACATGCATGCAAAGGAGGTTGGGATCGTGATGACACGTAAACTCGTTGGCGTGTTGGCTTCGAGTGTCCTGTTCTCGCTTCTCGCGGCGACGACCGGTTGCCAGCCCGGCGCTGTGGGCCCCACCCGGCCACCGGCCAGCGCCCCGGCTCCTGTGCCGAAACGCTACTCCTATACGCCCAGGCCGTACCCGCTTGACGAAAGAGGCTTCTCCCCGGTTGACAAGGCCCTGGCCGCCGCCTACGCCTGCGAAGAAGTGATCAACGATGACGCCGAGGGCTCGCTCAATCCCTACGTGCTGAAGGTCGTCTCGGCCTATCCCCTCGACGGTTCTTATCCATACCATTGCGGTTGGAAGCCCCGCGAGTACGACATTTATAACGGCGTGACGCAGGACATGTGGTACAAGGGCATGATCGTTGCGAAGGCCTACCCGGATGGCTCTCGATGCAGCTACTGCTGCGGCTTGACCTTCGAGATCTTCATCCGGGCGATGAAGCTTCGCAACATCCAGAAAGGGCTCGACCCGGACGACTTCAACGGCATGACGTTTCACGACCTGTTCAACATGCTCCAACTCTGGTACATCGAGGGCAAGGGGGATTGCGAACAGCGGGCCATTGTCGGCTACGGACTCGGGCGGGCGATTCCCGATTTCGAAGAGGTCCGGCCGGGTGATTTTCTGAGCTACAGCACGACGCCGGCGGGCGGACATTCGGTGATTTTCATCAACTGGCTCCGGGACGAAAGCAACAAGATCATCGGCCTGAGGTACTTCTCGTCGAATCTCTCCGGCAGCAAAGGCCCGGGCTACGGTCAGGGTAAGTTCAGCGACTGCAACAACGGCCGGGGGCTGTTACGCAACTCGCTTCGAATCGCCCGTGTCGGGGCGATCAAGGACTATCAACCCTTCGACCGGCTGAAGATCCCGCGACGAAACGCCTATGCCCCCAACCAGCCGGATCGTATCGTGTACCTGCCGGCAACCAAGCCGGCCAAGTGACTTGCAGTGTCTGGATCGTTCGGCAGGATCGACCGTGGGGAGATTGAAAGTCCTTCTATACGATAGGAGGCAATGGATGCGATACCAGTGTGCGGCGATGGCGGTACTGATGGTGCTGTCCGGCCGGGTGTGCGGCCAGGTGTCGGACAACCTGTGTAAGAATCCCGGGTTCGAATTGCTCAACCGCGCCGGCGACAACCTTCCGCTGAATTGGGCAGCGGTGCAGAAACCCGCCGGTCAGGGAACGGCGACCATCGACAAGACAGCGCATGCTGGCTCAATCGCCATCCGCATGTCCGCCACACCCGATTGCTTCGTGGGTATCAATTCCGACCCGATCCCTGTGACCAAGGGCGTTGTCACGTTCTGGTACCAGATTGCCAGGTCCGATTCCGGCGGTGAGAACCTTCGGCTGTTCATGATCGCGGTCGACGACGATGGCGTCGAGGCGGCTCGGGCCGGATACCAACTGCCCGCCGAACACATTGGCGACGGCCAGTGGCATCAGGGCCGCGCTGAGTTCGATTTCAGCTCTCATGCCAACGCAAAGGCGGTGATCGTCGCACCGCGCATCAATGAACAGACCACCGTAGCGGCAGGTGAGTGGCTGGTCGACGACGTGGAGGTCGTCTCGGCCACATCCGGTCCACGGCCGGTTATCGAGGCTCTCTACCTGCCCCGGCCCGTTTTGCAGCTTGATGAGCCGGGCGAGTTGATCGTTCAAGTCGCCAACGAGGGTGTTCTGCCGCTCAAAGCCTCCCGGCTTCGCTTCGGCTCGCCGAATGTTCCCACGACGGCTGCTGCTGACGTTGCAGCTCCCGGTAAGCAAGCCGCAGAGTCCGCAAGCGACGGAAGGAAGGCCGAGGAACAACCATTCGAGATTCGATCGAAATTCGGAGATCGAGTCACAGAGCTGCCCATCCCAAACCTGTCGCCAGAGCAGTCTCTGCGAATGTCCCTCAAGGTGACGGGAAAACGCAAAGGCAATGTGGACATCAGGGTCGAGTGGTTTGGCGAGGGCTTTTCTGTCGTCAGAACGCGCCGGACGGTATGTGTTGACCGTCCCAATCCACGGGAGCTCTGCACTGGGGCGGGAGGAGCGTGGAGATTCATGCCCGCGCCCGTGCCGCTTCAGGAGAACAACGACGCGGCACTGGAAGCGTTGCCAACCATGAAATCGTCGGAGTTGCCGGACAGTTGCATCGGAGTGACCGCTCACCTGCCGCGACCGCATGATTTCGAAGCGATATTCGAGCCCGAGCACCTGATCGACGGCAAACCGGAGACGAGTTGGTCCGGCAGGGCTCATGCCACCGCCGTGCCGGGATCGTCCGAATGGGTCGAGGTGTACTTCTCGGGCACTTCCAGCATCAAGGAGCTTCGCCTGCTGCCTTATTGGCGAGCGGAGGGCTTTCCCGCCGACTTCGATATCAAGGCACGAGATCGCGGTTCGTGGAAGCCCGTACAGCAGGTGAGGCGTGCCGGTCTGCCGCCCTCGGCCGGCGAGGACAAGAAACGCCCTTACGTCATCACGTTCCCAAGGCCGGTGCAGGCGGACGCCATCTGTATCGAAGCGACGCGCTTTACTCCGACGGCCAGCTTCTTCACCGACTGCGCAACCACGTACTACTTCCGCCTGTCGGAAATCGAAGCCATCAGCGCCGACGACAAAAACGTCGCCGCGGCCGCCGCCGGCGCCAGCGCCAAGGCCTCCTGGACCTTCCGGTCTTATTTCAACTCTGCGGAAGTGATTCGCGACACCTACGGCGAACTCTATAACCTCGGCGTGAAGTGGAATCGCGTGGGCCAGTGGGGCGATTGGACCTGCTGGTCCATCGTCGAGCAGAAGAAGGGGGAGTACGCCATTGACCCGACAACAGATGAGGCGATCACCGAATCCATCAGGAACGGCGTCAACATCGTCTACTGCCTCTGCTACGGAAACGCCCTCTACGAAGAGACCCCGCCGCAGGCAAATCCGGGCCCGCTCTGGCGGCACGGACATCCTTTCATGGGTAACGGCGGGCCAACCAAACCGGAATCCATTGACGCATTCGTCAATTATGCCCGATTCGTAGCCAACCACTTTCGTGGGCGGGTCAAGTGGTACGAAATCTGGAACGAGCAGAACAGTTGGGCATGGTACGGCAGTCCGCCGGACCCGAAGACCTTCGGTGTGTTGCTCCGCGAGACCGCCAAGGCGATCAAAGAGGTCGATCCCGATTGCGGCGTCCTGGTGGGGGGCACGGCCGCTCTGGCCCCGGTCTTTCTCTCGAAGGCCCTGGCCGAAGGCGGAGGCCCACATCTTGACGCGGTGGCCTTTCATCCCTACGGCGTCCCTTACCCCGAGGCCGGCGCCGGATCGCTCGATATCATCGACGGCAAGCAGGTCAGCCGTTCGCCGGCCGAGCTCGGCTTCAATACCCATCGAGAGATGCTCGATTTCCTGAGGCGAACGTTCTCACCCTTCAATCCGCATTGTGAATACTGGGCCAATGAATGGAACGCGATTCCAACCCGCGAAGACATGCCGTACAAGGGGGGCACTGAGATCACCGAGGCCAAGCAGGCCGCCAGGTTCTTCCTGCAAGGCACGCTGACCGGTGTCCGCAGCGTGTGGAGGTCGCTGGTCAACGAGAACACGGTGTATGATTGGGGCATCCTGAGAACGGGCGAACAGAGTCGCAAACCGGTGTACTACACGATCCAGGCGATGACCACCTTGCTGAGCGGAGCCAAGGCCGACCCGACGATCAAGGCAACGGCCACGGGCGACGCTCCGGAACTGCGTTGCGAAACCTTGCGAGGCCGCGACGGCGAGATGCTCGTTGCGGTGTGGTCGGCCATCAGCCCGCAAGACGACTGCGCGGGCAAGCGCGTCAGCGTCCGAATCGCCAACGCGGCCGGCAAGTCGGTCGACGCGGTCGACACCTTCCACGCCCTGGTCCAGAAGATCAAGGCCAAGACCGACGGCGACGCCATGGTCATCGACGGCCTGCTGGCGATGGACTATCCGGTCATCCTCCGAATCAGGTGAGACTATGCACTTTTCCTGCGAGCAGGGTGAGTGTCCTTAAACTGTCGGGCGTGAGACAGTGGAAGAGAAAAAAACTGAAGAACCTTTCGGTAACCTGCCGTGGGAAAGGCGGTTTTCTGGCTGCTAACTAAGTGCCGCCCTGCACGAGATTTAGCATCCGTCGAGGTGATGTAGCCGGGCAATGCGATCAACACGCCAGGCCTGAAAAAGCCTCATTCTTCGGGCACTAGGGGAAATCCCTCACTTGTAAGGGAGTTTGCCATAGGGTAAACAAAGGCTATCAGTTCGGCACCTGCCATTTGTTCAGGATTCTTCTGGCGCCAATCGTCTCTTCGAGTATTCAAGGGTGCGGGCGTACGTGCACCCGCAGGCATCGGGATGGTCGGGCCGCCACCCCCTGGCGCATTTCTGACATCCAGCACGGCAAGGAAGCGGCGCACTGGGTACTGGAGGAGGTACCTGGGACGTCTGCCTTTGTGCGTTTGACATCGCGCTCAAAGGCCAGGTTTTCAAGACATAACGGCTGCGGCAGGCTTAACTACCAGCCATAACCGGACTGAGGTGGCAGATCGATCTACGTCGGTCAGCACTCGGGAGTCCGGAATGGCCTGGAAGAGAGAGGAATCCCTGTGCTTTGACCTCTCTAAGCAAGCTTAGACGCATCCGACAATGTGTTTAACCGCCTGCGGGTTGAAATGCGGCCTGTCCACCGTAGTCACCACTCATTGCCAGGCGGGTGATGAATGCTTCGAGGGCGCCGGTGCATGTGCTTAGCGCAGGGGCAGGGAGGAATTGCACTCGGCCCGGACAACTTTCCGAGCGGGCTTTCCTGCCGGAATCCGTTCCGCGTTCGGAGACAATGAGGATGGCAATTCGAGCCCGAATCAAGCGAGGTATATTCGAGTTTACCCAGTCTCTGTTTTGTTTCCTCAATTTGTCGCCAAGAGAAGTCGTGTGTTCAACCGGACACAGACCGACTGCCTCGCTGGGCGACGCCATACGGGAAATGTTAGAGAGGAGGCCACACATGAGGCCGCATACGCTACATAGTGCCGTGGTGCTGTTGTGGACGGCCGTTCCGGTCGTCGTTGCGACGCGGGCGTTCGCCGGTCCTGACGGGGGGGTCTTTTTTCAGCAGGACAGCGCCATCTTCAGCGGCAACCAGGTAGATGGCATACGGGCCGGCGAGGACTTTGACTGTCCGCCCGTGTTGAATCTTTACGTTCGAGACCTGACCAGTGTCATCGACCTGGACAGAGATGACTTCTCCGGGCTTTCCGTAGCCGGCGTGGGCCTGCCGTACATCGCCGCGAACGGCGAGAATCATACTCTGTATTTGAACGGCGGCAACGGTGGATGGGCCGAGAATCTGTTTATCGACTTTGATGCGGGCGCCTGGTTGCTTCCAGGCGATGAGTATGGTTTCCTGAGGACAGGGCAATTCGAGTGGAGCCCTGGGATCACCGCCCGGAGCAAAGGCGGCGATGGCGGCCGCGGCGGTGGCGCGTACCTCTTTGGACCCGCCGGCCATGGTGGCTTCGGGCGTCCTGGCGGCGATGTGACCATTCGCGTCAACGTCAGAAACAGTTCCGGCCCTCACCTGATGACACGGAAGGACTACTCGTATGGCATCTGGGCCCTGAGCGAAGGTGGCAAAGGTGGGAATGGCGGCGACGCGTGGGGGATATATGTGATAGGGGGCGATGGAGGCCCCGGGGGCGACGGGGGCCTGGTGGCCGTGGATGCCAGTGCCTGGATCCAGACGGCAGGTCTTGAGTCATATGGCATCCTGGCCCAGAGCCTGGGCGGGGCCAACGGCGTCCCCGGCGCAGCCGGGGGCATCGTCGCCGGCGGCGGCGATGCCGGCAGCACCGGCGCAGGCCGCGACGTCAACGTGACCAGTTCGAAGTACATCGAGACGCGGGGGAAGGACTCGGACGGGATCCTGGCCCAGAGCATCGGGGGCTTTGCCCGCGGGGCCGGCGGCGCCGGAGGGCTCATCTACGTCTGGGGCGGAAGCGGCGCCAGCAGCGGCGACGGCGGGCTCATCACGGTGAACAACACGGGTCCGATCAGGACCAAGGAGTCCGGTTCCTCTGCGATCATCGGCCAGAGCATTGGCGGGGGCGGGGGTAGAGCCTGTCTCTTATACACATCTGACGCTGCCGACGAGTTCCGAACGGTGTAG
>JAUCQB010000091.1 GCA_030372985.1 Phycisphaerae bacterium | reverse complement strand
TATGACAGCGCTACGCCGTATTCATTCTTTTTGCCTTCCGGCGGCGGCTTTCGTATGAGGCCTCGTTCCGCCACTGGTAATACTCAGACCGTTCGATCAGTTCAGCATACGAGTGCCAGTGCCGGTTCCAGATCCTCGACGCCAGACCGTTGACCGCCTCCGCCACCTGCTCCAGAGTGATCCGCGGATTTTTCCCCCCGAAGCCGCTCGGTCTGGTCGGCCAGGAAGTACATCGCCATCCGCGAGCATAACCAGTGACGGATCAGACTCTGATACGTTCTCACCTCGAACGACCCGAAGCCTGTCTCCTGCTTGGCCCGTCCGAACCACATCTCCACCTGCCAACGGGCGAACGCCGCCCCCAGCATCTCGTCCAGTTTAGCCCTTTTCGGAGCATTGCTGACAAAGTACTTGTATTCCTTCGTGTCCGGATTCCGGGCCACGATCAGCCAGTATTGCCGGTCGGTCGGCCGGGGCGGCCTCGTCGAGGAGTCTACCAGGTGGACCCGGGCTGTCTTGACCTCCCACACCGCCGGCCCGCGGGTAGTGTCCTTGACATGCACCCGCTTCCATTCCTGATCCCGGAAGACCGGACTGAACCGGCACACGTTGTCCACCCGCTTGGAGGCATGGGCCGCCTGGCCCGACCGGTAGTGGGGCCAACTCGGCCAGCAGTAGAAGTTTACCGAAACCTCCCCAACCGCCCGCTGGCCCAGGCGATCCATCTCGAACCAGAACTCCGGAATCCGGCCATAGTCCTCGTCGAAGGTGATCCACGCAAAACGCACCCCGTTGCCGATCGCCGACTCAATCTGGTCCACCCCGATCCGCCACTTCGGGCGATAATCCAGATCGTCGGGAATCCCCGCCGCACGGCAACGCTCACGGTCTGCCGCCCATTCTTCCGGTAGGTATAGATCACTGGCCAGCATACAGGTGAACGGGTTCTTCGGATCGTTGTCCGTCCAGAACAGATGCTGGCCCACCACGCAGTTATCCAGTTTCCCCGTTTCTCCGCAATACTGGTGCTGAACCCCCGGGGTCTTGTCGCCTTGCTTGGCATGGGCCGATGCGTCCAGTATCCCGATGGCCGTCTCGCAACTATGCTCGTCCATCACCAAACGTTGTAACCGCTCGCTCACCCGCTCGTGGTCCCAGACGAAAAACGACAGAAACTCCTGCAAGGTCCGAACCGCCATCCCCGCCGCCAAGGCGATCGGCTCAATGCTCTTTCGCTTCAGATCTGCCAGCAACCCGAGCAAATACTTCTCCCAGTGGCCGAAGGTCCTCTCCGTCCTGAAGCATCCACGAAACTGACCCAAGAGCGCAGCCAAGGCCGGCTGCAGCGATCGTATCTGATCCGCTGTCATGGTGAGTCTCCTGTGTCTCGTTCAGGAGAGCGCGCTCCCGATTTCAATACCAGGAAACCCATCGGCTGGACAGCCTCTGATTCTTGAGCCACAATAGCGCTGTCATACTAACAGACCAACGGGCTGACAGACCGACAGACGACTTGCGGGCACTCCCCTCACTCGCCCGGCGATGCCAGCAAGCAGGCACGAAAGCGGGGATGCCAGCAAGCAGGCACGAAAGCGGGATAGATTCGTGTTCAGATCAGTCATCTTTCAGTTCGCTTCCGTTTTCATCGCGCGGCTCTGTCCACCGGACCTTCTCCATTGACTCGAGGAGCGGAGGGGCTCACGGCCAGCCATCTGACGGCTTTCAGAATCCTCTGCATTATCAGGCGTGTCGGGACGGTTGCGCAAGCATGCTCGCGGAAGCGTGATCGATCGCAAGATGGGGAGTTGTCCGGAAACGGCGCCTCTGCGAAGATGCGGCCAGGAAGACCGCGTTCGGTTTGACCGTGAAAGGCCTTGAAAGTGCTCACTCTCGGCAGTCTCGAACTAACCTCCAACCTGCTGTTGTCGCCGATCGCCGGATACTGCGATCTGGCGTTTCGGCTGGTGGTACGGCCGTTGGGCGGGCTCGGGCTGGCATGCACCGATCTGGTCAATCCGCGGGGGGTGCTGCGGCGGACCGGGGCGTCGATGGCCCTGGTCCGCACGGAGTCTGATGACAAGCCGCTGTGCGTGCAGTTCTACGGGGCCAACCCGGCCGAGATGATCGACGCGGCCAGGTACTGCCGGGACCACGGGGCGGACGTCATCGACATCAACATGGGTTGTCCGGTGGCCAAGATTTGCACCCGCGGCGGCGGAGCGGCAATGTTGTCCGATCCGGCCAACGCGGTCCGGCTGGTCGAGGCCGTGGTCCAGGCAGTCGATCTGCCCGTAACCGCCAAGCTGCGGCTCGGACTGGACGATTCCACGATTGTCGCACCGCAACTGGCCGCGGATCTGGAGCGGGCAGGGGTAGCCGCGGTGACCGTCCACGGCCGGACGGCGGCGGACAGATTCGGCGGGAAGGTCCGGCTCGACGGCATCGCCCGGGTGGTCGGGGCGGTGCGATCCATCCCGGTCATCGGCAACGGCGATGTCCGCAGCCCGGCCGACGTCAAGCGGATGATTGACGCCACCGGCTGTGCGGGGGTGATGATCGGCCGGGCGGCCTTGAGCGACCCGTGGATCTTCCGAGACTCACACACCTATCTGACGACCGGCAGCCTGCCGCCCCCGCCAACGGTGTGCGAGCGGCTCGATCTGATCGTCCGGCATTTCGAGCAGCTCAGGCGACTCAAAAACGAGCGAGTGGCCTGCGCGATTATGCGACAGCGTTTCAGTTGGTATGCCGCCAGGCTCCAGCCGCCGCCGGGGTGGCGACATCAGATGCGCGGCGTCCGCTCGGCCAATGAGTTCTACCAGCTCATGCGGGAGTACCCGGCGAGCGAAAAAGGGGACAGAAACGCGGGCTAACCTGGCGGTCATCGGTTCGCGGATGGCGATCTTTCGGAGATGCCACCCTTCTTCCGGCGGCGTCAGGCGAGCCATTCCCGTTGTCCGCAGCCCGGTGATTCCATGACGGCGGTGCTTCAATTAGACTATGGCCTTCGTGGTCGTGTGTTGAACGGGGGCATTGTTTGATTCTCGATCGTCTGGTTGCATTTCCTGAAAGCCGCAACATCCTCAGGCTCCAGCTCTGGGCGACGCCGTTCATTGCCCTCCAGGCGGCGGTGTTTCAGATGCTGCCCGTTCTCTTGCGGTCGCATTTCCAGGCCAACGAGTGGGAGACGGTCATCTCGACGTCGGCCATTTCGATCACCCTGGTGCTGTCGGTGATCTGGAATGAGCTGTATCGCCGGATCGGGTCCGGGCGCTACCTGACGCTGCTCTGGATTTCGGCCATCGCGCCCCTGGCGGGTATCGCGTTGTGCCACAAGGCCTGGACATCTCTTGTATTCATTGTCATCGCCGCGACCGGCTTCGGCGGCATGCAGCCGCTCAGCGGCGACATCCTGCGAAGCTGCTATCCGCCGGCGGCCCGCAATCGGATCTTCAGCGTCGTTCAGATGGTGACGCAGTTCACCGTCATGGTGGGCACCTACCTCATCGGCTTGTGGCTCAACTGGCGCCCCGATTCGTTCCGATGGTACCTGCCCGTCGGCACCGTGCTGGTCGGTATCGGGATGTGGCTGCTGTACCGCATCACTGTCCGGCAATTGTTCATCGAACGCCAGCAAGCCCGGCCGTCCGAGCCGCTGCGAACCAGTCTCCGGCGCGTGTATCACAATATGCTGACGGTCTTCCGGGAGGACAGCATTTTCCGGCGGCACGAGACGGCGTTCTCGATCTACGGGCTCGGCTGGATGATCTGCTGGGCGCTGCTACCGTTCTTATGCGTGGACAAGTTGAATCTGACATACGAGCAGGTCGCCCGATCCACCCAGACGGTCCTGCAGTTGACACTGCTGCTGACGATGCTCCCGACGGCCTACCTGATGGATCGGCTCGGTCCGCTCAAGACGGCCGCCTGGTCTTTTGCCGCGTTGACCCTGTACCCGGTCGGCTTGATGTGGGCGTACGACGTCAACAGCCTGACGGCGGTGACCATCCTCTACGGCATCATGCTCAGCGGGGTGAACCTGGCATGGACGCTCGGACCGATCTTCCTGGCCCGGGACGCCTCGCAGGCGCCGACCTACCTGGCGATTCATGCGACGATGGTGGGCATCCGTGGCCTGATCGGCCAGTTCCCGGCCGTTGCCCTGTACCGCTGGACAGGCGATCTTCGCGTGCCGCTCGCGCTGGCGGTTGTGTTGTTCGCCTGGGGCTCGGTGATCATGTTTCGTGTGGATCGCGATCGACGCAAGGGGCTGACCATCGTGCCGGTACCGGAGCCGATTCCGGTCGCGCCGCCGAGCGCGTAGCCCCTGCCTCAAAGCAACAAGAGGCCCGGCACGGCGAGATCGGTTCCTGTCTCGTAATCCGACTCGCCGGTCACGGTCGCGATCGGCCGGCCTCACGCAGCCTTTGCAGCGACTTGCCAAGTTCTTGCGTCTCTTGCTGTTTGTTGGAGGCCAGATTATGCGTTTCGCCGGGGTCGTCGGCCAGGTTGTAGAGCTGCGCTGCCGGATCATTGCCCAACTCAACGTTCGTGTAACGACTGACCTTGGGCCCTTTGCCTGGCTCGATGTATTTCATCGTGCCTTTTCGCAGCGACAGCACGCCGGCCTGCTGTACCAGATGATCGCGACCGGTCCTGGACTGCCCCAGCAGCGCGGGCAAGACGTTCGTGCTGTCCGGCGCATCATCCTGACCGAGCGACTGTCCGGTGAGCGCCGCAAACGATGCAACGAAATCCACCTGGGAGATCAGCGCTTCGCTCGTGGCGGGTCTCACACGGCCGGGCCAGCGGACCAGCAAAGGCACACGTGTGCCGCCTTCGAAGTTGCTGTACTTGCCCCCCCGCCAGGGACCGGCGGGTTTGTGGCCTCCGAGCCTCTCGACAGCCTGGTCCTCGTAGCCATCGTCCACCACGGGACCGTTGTCGCTGCTCAGGATCACCAGCGTGTCCTCGGTCAGTTTCAGGCGATCGAGGGCATCCAGAACACGACCGACACAGGCGTCAAACTGTACGATGACGTCGCCGCGCGGGCCCATCTCGCTCTTGCCGACGAATCGCGGATGAGGGACGCGCGGTACGTGCACGTCGTGCGTCGCGAAATAGAGAAAAAACGGCCTGGCCCGGTTCCGCTCGATGAACGCCACCGCCTCGTCGGTCATCACGTCGGCCATGTCTTCGTCGACCCAGCGAGCTGCCTTGCCACCGCTCATGTAGCCGATCCGGCTGATGCCGTTGACGATGGTCTGATCGTGCCCGTGGCTGGGACGCACCTTGAGCAACTCGGGATGCTCCTTACCGGTGGGTTCGTCGCCGATCGGCTCCCCGTAGCTGACTTGGATCGGGTCGGCCGGATCAAGCCCGACAACCCGGTGGTTTTCGACGTAAACACAAGGCACGCGGTCGCCTGTCGCGGGAATCAGAAAGCAGTCATCGAACCCGATCTCGAGCGGGCCGGGCTTGATCTCGCCGTTCCAGTCGAGCTTCTCGTCTCCCAGACCCAGATGCCACTTGCCGACCGCACCGGTGGTATAGCCGGCTTTCTTGAGAATCGAAGCAAGCGTGGTTCTCCCCGGCTCGATGATCAGCTTGGCGTTGCCCGGCAGAATTCCCGTGCCTTTCCGTCGCCAGGCGTATTCACCGGTCAGCAGAGAATAGCGGGAGGGTGTACACGTGGCGGCCGACGAGTGGGCATCGGTGAATCGCAAGCCCTGCTCGGCGAGCCGGTCGACGTTCGGTGTCTTGACCCGCGTCGCCCCAGAGCAGCCGACGTCACCGTAGCCCAGATCATCGGCATAGAGAAGCACAATGTTGGGCGAAGAAGCTCCGTACAAGGGCGAAACCAGAACGTTCAAACAGAGGCACCAGAAAAGTGTTCGACTCATGGCGGCACCTGTCTCCATCGTGGGACTGGCATTTCGGGTACCCGGCGGCAGCAGCCTCGCGATATCCGAGGGCCTTGTCGGGCGATTCTCGCATCTCATGATACGGCAAAGGCGATGATTGTCCCAGCGGTCTAAGTGGCAGGGGAAGAAGGGCTGCCGTGACATTATCCGTCTCGACGATATACACTGGAGTCATGTCGAAGCGAACACGACAACGAGCAGGCCCCGTGTCTCCCGGTCGCGTCTCCACGGTCGGCGAGTCGATCCGAGACGGGTTCGTTCGCGGTCTGGCGGCGTTTATCGGCGGCTTTTCGCTGCTGAACCTGCTCGGCAATCTGCTTCGGCCGGGCTATGACGCGAACATCTGGTGGATCGACTTTCGCTTCCTATCCCCCGTTGTCGGGAACATGTGCCTCATAGCCGCTGCGGTCCTGTTGCCGCTCTATGCCTGCCTGCCGAACATGTCCCGCTGGCGCAAGGATCTGACGATCTTGATGACCATCGCATTGGCCGCCGTTGCGACGTGGAACGTGGTCAACTTCTACAGGCTGCTTTATCGCGGCGAGATTCGGGCCGGTGTGCCGCTGCCCTTTTCGCTGCTCGTTCTGGTATCGTTGCTGGTTCTTGTACCGACCATGCTGGCCAAGCCCCGCAAAGCACGCCGCTGGCTCGAATGGCTGTCCGTCGCAGGAACGATTGCCGTTTGCCTGTTCGTTTTTCCGCTGGCCCAGATGATCTGTTTCGGCAAGACCGACTACCGCCGCAAGGCCGATTCCATTGTCGTTCTTGGCGCCCGGACCTATGCCGACGGCACGCCCTCCGACGCCCTGGCCGACCGCGTGCGAACCGCCTGCCGCCTCTACCTCGACGGCCTGGCGCCGACGGTGATCATGTCCGGCGGGCCGGGCGACGGACCCATCCACGAGACCGAAGCGATGCGCAAGATGGCGGTCAGCCTCGGCGTGCCCGACAAGGCCATCGTGCTCGACCCCGACGGCACCAACACACGGGCCACGGTCCGCAACACGATCGCCATCTTCGACCGCCTGAACATCCGGCGAGCCATGGTGGTCAGCCACTTCTACCACCTGCCCCGCATCAAAATGTGCTATCAGCAAGAGGCCCGCGAGGTTTACACCGTGCCCGCCAAGGAAAGCTACACGCTCACCTGGATGCCCTACTACATCGCCCGTGAGATCGCCGCCTTGTGGAAGTACTACCTCGAGCCGCTCGCGCGGAGATAGGAAGCCTCTCTCAGGCCGATTTGCCCCAACGATGGCGGTCGGATTCAGGCGGGCTTGTCGAACTGGCTCTGCTGGGCAGCGTCAAACCACTTTCAGTCAGTCCCGTTGAAGCGGAACGGCGCCTACTCGATCGGCGCCGGTGTATCTGCGGGCAGTGTCGAACGCGGGCCCTGGCCGCGCCGGCCGGCCCTGGGGCCCGGACCCTGTGCCGGGGACCACAAGCGGCCATCGCCGGGCGACGCGGACCCCGTCGCCAGCAGCCTGTTCAACTCCTGATCGATGATCTGGTCCTTGTCTTTCTCGCGCTTGGCCATTTCCTGCTTGGCGTCTTCGAGCCGTTTTTCCAGCCCGGTGACCTCATCCTTCAGCCTCTCAAGTCGAAGCTCGCAGCGTTTCGCCACGAGTTCCCGCATCTCTGATTTGAGTTGTTCGCGCTGCGCGTCGCTTGTGGCGGCCCGGTAGCGGCTCTGGAATTCCGTCAGGTCGATCTCAATCCGGTGAGCATCGATCAACCGCCTGGCCGCCTTGGGATCATGGTGCTGAATGCGGACAATCTCGGAAACCGGCCCGCGTACGCGCCGGATCATCCGTCGGAACATCACAGGATCGGTTTCACGCACGCTCACAAGTCGCCGGTGCAGTTTGGGGAACTCCTTCTTCGTGAAGTCCATCAACTCCGCCACCTGTTCGGGTGACATCGGTTCGTCGTCATCGTCCCAGGAGCGCTCGCCCATGCCCTGCTTGAAGCGGGAGCCGTCTCGCGGCCCACCCATGCCGTCACGACCGCGGCCATCGCGCCTCGGCCACCAGTCTCGGTGCCCCGCGGGAGAACGAACGTCCCGGTCACCTCCTCCTTCTTCACTTTCCTGGGCGGGGCGACTGGCGGCCGGAGCGGCCCGGTCACGCTGTTTCAGACTCTTGGATCCGTCACTGTCTGCCGGCCCGACCAGGCCCAGAAGCCCGCCCAGAACCGCCGTGAGCAATCCTGCCACCGACCATTTCATCCCCAAACTCCCTGAGAAAGCTTTGAAACACGGGAGACGCCGTCGCCGCCGGGTGACTCGATGGTCGTGCTGTCGATCTCACGTAGAATGTCTCCCAGTCCACCGGTCTCACCGCTGCCCGTCGACTGCCAGCCGTCGATGTCCTCTTCGATCACGCTGAGGTCGTCATGGATCGCCTCGGTCAGCGTGTCGAGCGAAAGCACCTCCTCGGCCGCCGCCAGGAACCGCTCGACATGGTTCTCGGCCTCGGCAACCTCGGGCAGCAAGGCCGAAGAGCCGGCCAGTCCGGCCTGTCGGATCACGCCCACGCTGATCGCGATCATCGCCGCCGCGGCCAAGGCCGCCGCCATTCTGCCCCATGCCGACCGGCAAGCCACGGCCGGTTTGGCCAGTTCGGCAATGACGGCTTTGTGTACCCGCCGAACCGCCTCGGCCGAGGGCAACGGCGCCGCCTGGTCGGCCAGCCATTCCTCATTAAGCTCGTGGCGCATTGCGGCTTTCACGCGAAGCACGGCGGCATCCGACGGCTCCACGACGAGACTCGGCAACAAAACCATCGCCGCCTCAACTTCCCGCTCCAATCTGTCCAGTTCGTCAGTCATCACCACTCCTGCCGAAGGAAGACGCTCTCCGTTCCTCGTGGTTGCCTCATGGCTGCGCTGCGATTCACAAACACGCAACTGTTCCTTTCATCTCATCACCCGGCTTCTTCCTCCATCAGCCGCCGCAGTTTCGCCAGACCCCGATGCGCTCTCGCCAAGGCCGTCCCCAAAGGCGTCCCCATTGCCTCGGCCACCTCCTTGAATGACATCTGCGAGAAATGACGCAAGAGAATCACCTCTCGCTCGGCTGCCGGCAGTTGCCTCAGGACCCGCTGCATGTGGTCAACCTGCTCCGCCGTCTGCATGACGTCATCCGGCCGATCAACCTCCTCGTCGGGAACCTCTTCAAGGACCCCCGGCTCATCCTGCTGCCCGCCCGAGGACTCGACACCCGCCGCCCGTCGCCGCCTCCGCACTCGGTCGCGGACGAGATTGGTCGCAATGCGAAAGAGCCACGCGTCGAAACGGTTCTCGTGCTCGTATCGGCCGATCATCCGCACGACGCGAACGAACACCTCCTGCAACAGGTCTTCCGCGTCTTCGCGCCGGCCGGTGAGCCGATAAAAATAGCCGTACAGACGTGGGCTGTAGATCTCGACCAGCGTCTCGAACGCCGCCGAATCCCGCTGACGGGCCCTGCGGATCAGGTCATCCAGTACCACAGCATCCATCATCTTCCCAACATAAGGTGATAACGTCCCGGCGGCCAGGAAATTGCGGTCCCGCTCAGGTTCGCAACCGCCGGATGGTATCGGACCCGGACCCACAAGACATTACAGGGCAATGACTTACAGCCTCAGACGAGCCTGCCGGCAAGACGGCGTCCGCGCCCAGAGGATCCCTTGCCCCGCCGACCCGGCAACCCGGGATGCTGCTACCGCATGCGGGATTCGGCCTCAGCAAGAGCCTGATCGAGACAATCGGCCGCGAAATCGGCGTCATCTTTCGTGAAGCACAGCGGCGGGGTGAGCCGAATCGTGTTACCGAAGATACCGGAAGTCCCGATGAGCAGGCCGTGTTCCTTCGCCTGTTCTGCGACGTCGTGGGCTTCGTCCCTGGCCGGTTCTCGTGTCTGACGATCGCGAACCAGCTCCATGCCGAGCATCAGCCCCATGCCGCGAACCTCGCCGATGAGTGGATGGCGCTCTTGCATTCCCAGCAGCCTGTTCTTGAGATGCCCGCCGACGTTGCGGGCATTTTCGCGGAGATGATCCGCTCCAATGGCTTCCAGGGTCGCCAGGCCGGCGGCCGCCGCCACCGGGTTGCCGCCGAAGGTGTTGAAGTGCAGACGGCCGGCGAGTCCCTTGGCCACGTCCATGCGGGTGACCACCGCTCCCAGGGCCGCACCGTTGCCGATGCCCTTGGCCATCGTGACCATGTCGGGCACCACACCCCAGTACTCGAATGCCCAAAACCTTTCACCGATGCGCCCAAGCCCGGCCTGCACCTCGTCCGCAATGCACAAGCCGCCGGCCTTGCGAACGGCCTCGTAGATGATCTTCAGGTAATCCGGAGGGGGCACAATCACCCCGCCGACGCCCTGGATCGCCTCACATATGAAACAAGCGATCTCGCCGGGCGTCTCGTAGAGGATCGTCTCGGCCACGTCGCGAGCGCACTTCAAGTCGCATGCCGGATAACACAGCCCCATCGGGCAGCGGTAGCAGTAGCCCGGCATGCCGAAATGAACCCCGAACGAGTGCGGAATCGGAAACTTCCAGGTGCTCTGGGCGGTCAACGCCATGGCCGCGTGGGTGCCGCCGTGGTACCCGTTTCGCAGGGCAATGGCATCGAAACGGCCGGTGTACAGGCGGCACATCAACAGGGCCAGGTCGTTGCTCTCGCTCCCGGAGTTGGTGAAGTAGCTGACCTGCAACCCGCTGCCGGCCGGGAACGTGCCCGCGAGCTTCTCGGCAAACCGCGCGATCGTCGGGTGGAGATAGATGACGGTCGTATGCTGGATCGTCTCCACTTGTTCCTGGACGGCCTTGGCCACGTGAGGATGACAGTGACCGATGGACACGGCCGCGATACCTCCGAAAGCATCGACGTATCGCTTGCCCCTATCGTCCCACACATACTGCATTCGGCCCTCGACAATCATGATGGGCGTGCTGTAATAGAGCAGTAGCGCCGGTGACAGGTACTGTTGGCGGAGCTCCGACACTTGCTGCCGGGATAAACCCCTGTAGGGCCTGGGAAGGAGGGGGGTGCTCGGGAGATCAGGATACTGTTGAGATTGAGCCATATGGCACGCTCGCTTTGGAACAAACTGATGCAAGTACGGACATTGACGATGCTTTAGGGCCCTGTGCGTGTCAAGACCGCAGGGCGTTTGCCCCGATATTGAAAGCAGAGCGAGAGCAAGCGGCAGAAGACCGTCATCCGTGAGAATGCAACAGGGTGCTCCGCCATCCGTTGCTGCCCAGGTTGTGCGGCGTGCGGTTCGGGAGGTTGTGATTGCATCATGGCTACCATTCCTGCATCAGATCTGAAGAGACTTGCGATCATGGGAACATACGTCCCGCGCCGGTGCGGGATTGCCACTTTCACGAGTGATCTGGCCGAGGCCATCGCCAGGGAGTTGGGCAACAAGGGTGAAATCTTCGCCCTGGCACTCGATGACATTCCGCAAGGTTATCGCTATCCGGACCGAGTCCGGTTTCAGCTTCGAGCCAACTATCAACCCGATTACCGCCTGGCGGCCGACTTCGTCATGGGCAACCAGGCCAACGCGTTTATCCTTCAGCACGAATACGGCATCTTCGGCGGGCCGGCCGGCTCGCACGTGCTGCGGTTTCTCCGCGAGCTGCGCATTCCGGTTATCACCACTCTGCATACCGTTTTGCAGGAGCCGACGGCCGATCAGCGACGTGTGCTGGAAGAACTGGCCCAGTTGTGCGACCGGCTGGTAGTGATGAGCCTTCGCGCCAGACAGATGCTTCTGGACATTTACCGCATCCCCGCCGAGAGAGTCGCGCTGATTCCGCACGGCATACCGGATGTGCCGTTCGTAGATCCCAATTTCTACAAGGACCAGTTCAAGGCCGAGGGGCGGCGGGTGATACTGACCTTCGGACTGCTTTCTCCCAACAAGGGCATCGAGTACATGATCGAGGCGATGCCCGAAATCGCAAAGGTCTTTCCCGATGTCGTGTACATCGTGTTGGGTGCGACGCACCCGCACCTGGTTCGCCAGTTCGGCGAGGCCTACCGCAGTAGTCTGCAGCGCCGGGTGGCGGACCTGGGCTTGCAGGAAAACGTTCGATTCCGCAACCAGTTCGTCGAACTGGACGAACTGTGCGAGTACATCGGAGCGGCGGACGTTTACGTGACGCCTTATCTCCACGAGGCGCAGATCACCTCCGGCACGCTGGCGTACGCGGTCGGCGCGGGCAAGGCGGTCGTGTCCACGCCCTATTGGCACGCTCAGGAACTGCTCGCCGACGGGCGGGGTGTGCTGGTGCCGTTCAAGGACTCCAAGGCCCTGTCGGACGCGGTCATTCGCCTGTTCCAGAACGACACCGAGCGGCACCAGACACGCAAGCGGGCCTACACCTATTGCCGCGAGATGGTCTGGAAGCAGGTGGCCCGCGAGTACCTGCTGCTCGGGCAGTCCCTGCTGCACGAACGGGCGCGACAACCCCGCCTGCTGGCGCACAACCGGCGCCGCATTGCCCGAGCGGAGGAACTGCCCGAAGTAGACATCCGCCACCTGCGGACAATGACCGACGCCACCGGAATTCTCCAGCACTGCCTCTACTCCACGCCGGATCGGCGACAGGGATATTCACTTGACGACAACGGCCGCGGGCTGGTGGTCTGCGCCCTTCATCGGCAGCTTTACGACTCGGACGAAGTCGACGACCTGGCCGGGATCTACCTGGCCTACCTGTCTCACGCCTATAACGAGAAGATGAACCGTTTCCGCAACTTCATGTCCTATTCGCGCCAATGGCTCGACGCGGTGGGCAGCGAAGACAGTCAGGGCAAAGCCCTGTGGGGTCTGGGGATGACGGCCGCTCACGCACCCAACGAGAACTCCCGGATGATGGCCGTGCAGTTGTTCCAGGGTGTGATCGGCTCGGCGGAGCAATTCGAGTACCCGCGAGCGTGGGCGTATTCACTGCTGGGCATCCATGCCTACCTGGAGTACTTCAGCGGTGACGCGCGGGTGCGGCGCGTCCGCCAGGTCTTGGCGGAGAAGCTGTTCGATCTGTTCCGGCGTAACGTCTCAGCCGACTGGCAGTGGTGCGAGCCGACCATGACCTACTCGAACGCCACCGTTGTTCACGCCCTCATTCTGGCAGGCACGTGGATCCCCGACGGCGAGATGCGCGATCAGGGGCTTCGGAGCCTGCAGTGGTTATGTGACGTCCAGAGCTCCGATCGCGGGCACTTCTCGTTCGTCGGCAATCAGGGATGGTTCTCGCGGGGCAAGGAGAAGGCCGCCTTCGACCAGCAGCCGATCGAGGCGTCGCAGATGGTCCTGGCCTGTGCCGAGGCATACCGGGCGACTCGCGAGGAACAATGGCTGGCCAAGGCCCGCCTGGCCGTCGAGTGGTTCCTTGGCCGCAACGATCTGGACGCCCCTTTGTACGATTTCCGCACGGGCGGGTGCTGCGACGGGCTCACACCCGAAGGCCCCAATCACAACCAGGGGGCCGAATCCACCCTGGCGTGGCTCATCGCCCTGCTCAGCTTCCTGATTCAAGTCGGCCGCCAAACACTGGACCTCAAGCAGGATGAGGAGCCCGCAGGCTGCGCCGAGGAGCAGGCCTCGACCCGATAGACAAACGCCAGGCAAACATAACTACTTATAATAAATAAGATTGCGAACAATCTGCGATCCTGCATTTTTTTGGTAAATCTGATTTGCATCCGGTGGCCCAGTGGTGTATACTGTACATGCGTACAGTGTTCACGAGGTCCGTATGGACGGCAAGCCTTTGACAGTCCAGCAGCAGAACGTGCTCGAGTACATCAGTGGCTTCAGCGAGCGTCATGGCTATCCACCCACGCTGAGGGAGATCGGCGCGGCGCTGGGTCTGGCCAATGTCAATGCCGTGCGAGGGCATGTGGAGGCGCTGGAAAAGAAAGGCCACATCACACGCACGCGGGACAAGGCCCGGTCGATTCAACTCGTTCACCGACCTTCTGCCATGAGCCACGTCAAGCGGAAGCTGCATGAGGTCTTCAAGACTGACGAAGACGTGTTACATCAAGTGGTCTACGGACTGGCGTGGGTCACCTGGCAGAGGTTGCCTCTTTTGGCCGGACCGCGGGCGGAGTTCATGCGGCACGCCTTTGAACGCGAGGCCATCGAGCACGGATGGTCAATCATCGAATGTCAGATGGAGCCGGATCATGTCGTCCTGGTGGTCGAGACATGGCCGAATCACTCGCCGGAGAAGACCGTGCATCGCTTCCAGTCCGCAGGCAAGGCGGTCAGACGAAAGCATCCGAATGACTTCCCCAGTGAATCGCTATGGGCGAAGGGATATGCAGCGACGACGTCGTTGGATCAACTGGAGTCCATGGTGGCGAGCCTGCTGTCAAGGCAGGGCCCGCCGCAACGGATGGAGGGTTCCTGAGTTTTCCGGGATCCGCGCGGCCCGGTCAGTGGGTTTTCGTTGATAACGTGAGCAACTGTCGCTGAGCGATGAGGCGGCGGCAGGGGTCGAAGTGTGGCCCGGCGCGCGGCAGCGCGTGGGCCGAGGTGGAAGGTGCGCGCATGCACAGAATCCAAGAACGAAAGGAGAATGACATGAACGGGTCGAGATACGGATGCATGGGCGGGTCGATCGCGGCCGGCTGCATGATCCTGATGATCCAGACTGCCGCCAGCGGTGCGGGGCTGCTGATCGCCGATGGCGGGCTCGGCGGAGTGCTGGAAATCCGCGAGCACAACGTGCAGGTGACGATCAACAACGGTATCGCGGTAACCGAGGTGACCCAGGTATTTCGCAATACGGAGAATCGCCAGGTTGAGGCGCTCTACACTTTCCCGGTGCCGAAAGACGCCTCGGTGGCCAATTTCTCCATGTGGATCAACGGCAAGGAAATGGTCGGTGAAGTGGTGGAGAAGCAGAGGGCCCGCGAGATCTACGACAGCTACAAACGCGTGCGTCGCGACCCGGGCCTGCTGGAGCAGAAGGACTACAAGACCTTTGAGATGCGGATCTTCCCGATCGGTCCGAAGGCTGACCAGAAGGTGCAGATCTGCTACTACCAGGAACTGGATTACGACCACGATTGGGCAACCTACGTATACCCGCTGGCCACGCAGACGCGCAAGGACATCAATTCGAAGACGACGGGCAGATTCTCGTTCGCCCTCCAGGCCAGGTCTCAGGTTCCCATCGTCCAGGTGGAAAGCCCCAGCCACGGCGGCGAGATGGCCGTTGCCCAACACGGCGAAACGCAGATTCAGGCGAGCCTGGAGACGAAGTCGGGCGACCTGAATCGTGACGTGGTGGTGGCGTGTCACGTGTCGCGCCCGCATACCGGCATCGACATGATCGCCTCTCGGCGGCCCGGTGAGGACGGATACTTCTGCCTGACGTTGACTGCCGGAGAGGAACTGGCCAAGGAAACGTCGGGAATGGACTACGTGTTCATCATCGACAGCTCGGGAAGCATGGCTGACGACGGCAAGCTGGCGCTCTCCCGCAACTCGGTGGAAGCGTTCATTGGGTCGCTGGGCAAGGACGATCGATTCGAGATCATCACCTTCAATGTGTCGCCGCATCCCCTGTTCAAGTCCCTGGTTGACACGGGCGAGGAGAACACGGTGAAAGCGGCGTCATTCCTTGCTTCACAGGAGGCCAGGGGCGGCACGATGATGAAGCCCGCGCTGGAAGTTGCCTACAAGTACGCCGATCCCGCCCGTACGCTGAACGTGGTCATCCTCAGTGACGGAATGACCGAGCAGGCCGAGTCCCGCACACTGCTGGAGATGATCAAATCGCGGCCGGGCAACGCCCGTGTGTTCTGCGTGGGGGTCGGCAACGAGGTCAACCGGCCGCTGCTGGAGCAGATGGCCGATGATTCGGGTGGGCTCGCCTCATTCCTGTCGCCTGGTGACAACTTCGAGCGACAGGCCCAATCGTTCCGGCGAAAGCTGACACGGCCGGCGGCGACGAACATCCGCGTGAGCATCGAGGGTGTGGAAACCTTTGACGTTGAGCCGCCCCTGGTGCCCAACCTGTTTCACGGCACGCCCGCAAGGATGTACGGGCGCTATCGCGGGCAGGGGCCGGGCAAGGCCGTGGTGCGTGCCGCCGTGGAGGGTCAGGAAATCGTCAGCAGCGTTGATCTGAAGTTCCCGGAGGCCGAAAACGCGAATCCGCAAATCGAGCGTATGTGGGCGTGGCACAAGGTGCAGCGGTTGCTGAAGGAAGGAGACCGCGCAGGTTCACACGCCACGGTCGCACATGAGATCGTGCGATTGGGCGAGGCTTACTCCATCGTGACTCAGTACACGTCGTTCCTGGTGTTGGAGAATGACGCCGAGTACCAGCGGTGGAAGATCGATCGCCGCAACGTGCTTCGCTCGCAGCGAGATCGCGATTCGCAACAGAAGCTGATCGCCGACTTCGAAGCGATACGAAACAAGGCGATGGCAGACCTCGGGCCGCGCGACGGTGGAACTGAGCCGTTGACCGCGACTCCGCCGACCGCTCCGCTCGGCGGACAGCAGATGGTCTCAACCGGCACTCCGCCTCCACCCCCGTCGAGGCCGGGGGACCTCAACCTGCGGCCGCGAGGCGGCGGCCCGGTCGGTCCGCTGGGTGTGGCCGGGGTAGCGGTTCTGGCGGTCATGGAATGGCGTCGTCGTCGCCGGGGTGCGGCATGAAAGCGGTCGACCCTGAAACGGTCAATGTCCATGTGAGGCGGGTGCCCGGCGGTGCGGTGCTGCCGGGTGCCCGCTCCTGGGAGCGATTGTTCTGGATCGGCGCGACAGCGTTCGCCCTGCTCGTGCACCTGTCGCCAGCGGTCCAGTCCATGCTGGAGTTCGATCGCGGTCATATCGCTGCCGGGCAGACTTGGCGGCTTCTGACCGGCAACTTCGTTCACTATAGCTGGGCACACCTGGCAGCCAATCTTGGCGCGTTCGCGGCATTGTGCTGGATTGCCGAGGGGCGATCACGGGGACTGTCTGGGGTGGTGGCGCTGTCTTCGCTGGCGGTGGGACTTGCGGTGTTCGGGCTGGCGGACGGCGTCACCACTTATCGAGGCGTCTCGGGGGTGGATTGTGCCTTGCTGGCGTGGATCCTGATGACGATGGCGATCCAGGACGGGCGGCGCAAGGCGATGGCATGGATCGGGGTGCTGGCACTGGTCGCGGCCAAATCGGTGATCGAAGCGTTGACCGGGCAGGTGCTCCTGCCGACCTCCGCACCGGCAGGGGTGGCGGTCGTGGGTGCAACACACGTGGTCGGACTGGCCATTGGCGCAGCAGCGGGGCTCGCGGGGAAGCGGCTGGAGAAGCGACCACGGCCTGGGGGCGCAGCGGGCGGTGGTCAGACCTGCTCTTCGGCGGCGATGAGGTCGTCGTAGGTCTCGCGCCGGCGGATGGTGCGGAACGTAGAACCTTCCACCAGCACCTCCGCGGCGTTGGGCCGCGAGTTGTAGTGACTGGCCATGGTAAAACCGTAGGCCCCGGCACTGAAGACGGCCAGCAGGTCACCTCGCTTGATCGGCGGGAGATCGCGATCCTTGGCCAGGAAATCGCCGGTCTCGCAGACCGGTCCGACCACGTCGACTCTGACCGTCTCGGGCATGTTCAAATCCCGGAGCCGCTCGGTCAGGGCGTACTGCGGGCCCGGAGCGACCGGCCAGACGAAGTGGTAGGCATCGTACAGGGCCGGCCTGATCAGGTCGCTCATGGCGCCGTCAACGATCACAAACTGCCGGTCGCCGCTGCGCTTGATGAACAGCGTGCGGGTGACCAGGATGCCGGCGTTGGCGGCGATCGATCGGCCGGGCTCGAGGATGATCTTGAGCCCCTGCCCGCGAAGCAGCGGGACGATCATCTGGGCGTAGGCCTTGCCGGAGAGGGCCTCGCCGGCGCTGTAGTCGGCGCCGTATCCGCCGCCGATGTCGAGCGTGTCGATCTCAAAGCCGTCCCGCCGCAGAGCGAGGATCAGGTCCAGGGCCTTTTCGATGGCCTCGACATAGGGCTGGACGGCGTTGACCGGCGAGCCGATGTGCAGGTGGATGCCGCAGAGCCTGACCGACTTGTTACGGCCGTATTCCTCGAAGGTCCGCCGGGCCCGCTCGATGTCCACCCCGAATTTGGTCTCCTTCTTGCCGGTGGTGGTGTGGCGATGCGTCTTGGGATCCACGTCGGGGTTGACCCGCAGGGCGGCGCGCACCGTCGTCTGCCGCTGCGAAGCGATGTGGATCAGGTTGCCCAGTTCCGCCTCGGACTCGATGTTGAACCAACCGATCTTCGCGTCGATGGCCTCGTTGATCTCCTTGTCCGTCTTTCCCGCGCCGGCGTAAACGATCTTGGAAGGATCAGCACCGGCTTTGAGGGCTCGATACAGTTCGCCGCCGCTGACCACGTCCATGCCCGCGCCCTGATCGACCAGCAGGCGAATGATGTGGATGTTCTGGCAGCACTTGATCGAGTAGCAGATGATCGGGTCCAGCTCGGCAAACGCCGACGCCATGCGGGAGTAATGCTCCCTGAAGGTCGTCGCGGAGTAGATGTAGGTCGGCGTCCCGATGCCGGAATCCACCATCTGGCGGACCGGCAGGTTCTCGCAGTACAACTCGCCATTTCTGTAGGTAAACAGATCCATCGATGTCGTCTCTCGCTGGTACCCCCAAAACACAGACCCGCCATTACACCGCATCGGGGCGGCTGAATCAATGCCGTGAGCGCAGCAGCCCCGAATCAGGCCTGCGTCACCCTCCAGGCGGCTCTTTCAGAGCCCCAAGCGCCACAACATTTTGCATTAAGGAGGCGTAGATGCGAGAAGAGCCGCTCAGATTGAGCCCCGTTTTACGGGGCTGACCCGCCGAAGGCGGGCTTTCAGGCCAGCCCTTGTGGGGCTGGTTCTGAGCAGCTAGTCGTTTTCTCCTATCTTCTCCTCCTGGCTGGCTTCAGCCAGCCCAGCAGGACGCTTGATACAAAAAGGTGGTAAGCACCCGGTCACACCGTTTGGGCAGCCAAGGATTCTTCGGCCCCGGGCCTGGGGCAATCGGGACTGCTGCCAAGCCTGGAAACCCGAGAGCCAAAAAGTTCTATGGCCCGCAGATCACGCAGATGGACGCGGATGGGGGGCGGAGGCTGTTGGCCACGAGAAACGCAATAAGGCAAGAAAAGGAAACGGATGTGCGAGACCAAACCGCCGACCACGCGGGCTATACAGAAGCGGGCAGCGACCAACAAGGGAAAGCTGAGAGCCAAGAGCCAACGGCTTGTCTTGCCCCGTGCATCCCTTATCCACGGTTCCATCAGGTTTGACGACCTCTGACCCGAAGAACCCAATGGTGATGTAGTTCTCTTCCCCTGCCTGTTTTGCCTCCCATTCTCGAAACTGGATCAAGGCGCGGTCAAAATCCTTGCCAAACCATTTGCGGGGTCGAGAGTGGGTCGCGTAATAGCGACCATCCGCTTTGTTGGAGGACAGACCCGCTGCAGGTCTGCCATCCCTACCCATGACGTAGTTCGCCTTTTTCGGCATCTGATGCCCTGCCCCTCGCTGCCAAGCGATCTATTGGATTGTATCTGGCATTGCATCAGAGATGTTTCTTCACGTCGCTAGCTGGACGCGCCCGACAGGATTCGAACCTGTGACCCCCGGTTTAGGAAACCGGTGCTCTATCCTACTGAGCTACGGGCGCATCGGTGTCTGGGGGGATCCCAAGACAGCTCTAGAGAATTATAACCGAGCCGCGGCCGACCTGCACGCTGGCCGAAAACCGCAGGTATCCCGATCTGATGACACCCCTTCCGTCAAAGAACTCGCCAATCGCTATCTGGCCTGCCAGAAGGAAAAAGCAGACTGAGGGGTGATCACTCCTGTCTGGTTCGGCGATGGCCTGAAAACGGCCAAGGTATTCGTCCGTTTTGCTGGAAGAGAGCGGGTCTCGACCGACCTTCGCCCCGACGACTTCGCGAGGTACAGGCTGCATCTCCACGACAACTACGGGGCAGTAGTGTCCGGCTGAGCCTGAGGCATGTGGTCTCAAGCTGCGTTCAACACAGAGCTTAGAGCAAAAAACGGGCGTGATCGATTTGAACTTCGGATTGCTGTCAGCGGCGGTGTGAAAATACCGTGAATCAGCCGTTTTGAAAATGAGGTGACGGTTGCGGCACTGGCGGCATGTCGACCGTTGCGGAAGAGACCCTCCTTGAGCTTCGCAGGCACCACAACAAGGACGTCTCGATCCATCTGTTCGGCCAGGAGGTCAACCCCGAAACGTATGCCATCAGCAAGGCGGATCTGCTGCGCAAAGGCGAGGGCGAGCACAAGCATTCTACGAGGGGAATCGCGAATTGAGCCCCACCGGGCGGGAGCAGAGACACGCTGGGGAGGCAGACCCGCGACTTCCGAGCGGTCCGGCCGGAGAGGCTCATGATCAACTGGGCTGGACCGCTGCCGGCGCGTCCTCGGTCATGGCCAAAGGCTGCAGGCCGACGGCCGCCTCGACCTGTTCGGCAATCCGGGCCAAGTCACCCATGACTCTCAGATAAAGCGGGAACAGGCAGTCCAGGCAACTGACCACAGCCGCGGTTGTACCGGTCAGATCGTTGACGGCGGGGACGATGCCGATGGCGTATTGTGAGATGGAGAGCGGGCCGGCGGCGTGCTCATAGGGATAACAAACCTCTTTGGTCGCCTCCCTCAGTTCCTTCAACGCCCGGTTTTGAGCCTCCAGCAATCGCAAGGTTTGGGCGATCAGCGCATCGTCCTCATGACCATGGCCGATTGCATCCTCCATCGCACGAAGCGAGTTCTGGTTGAGCCGCAGGCTGGTCAGAAGATACTCGACTCGGTGCAGACCGGCCGTGACATCAAGGAGTTCCTCGCTCCTGGCCCGCAAGACGGCGGCGTTCCTCAATCGGGCGGCCACCTGGTCACACTTCAGCAGGGCCAAGGCGGCCTCGAGCCGCATCGCGAAAACGGCCTCGATCTTGGCCAGCCGTTCCTCCGTCGCCCGCCGATCGCGCTCGGCCTGGCGACCAACTTGATGTGCCTGCGAGGGGTCGGCTTTCTTGAGTCCAATCTCCCTCGGATCGACGCGGAACCCGGCCTTGAGCAGGCACTCTGCCTGACGAGCGTTGCTGATGGTCTGGTCGAGTTCCCGCAGTCGAGCATATTCCCTCCGGATCGTCTGCTGCGAGCGCTCGAGAGCCAGGCGAGCGCGTTTGAGCTGCTCCAGGCATTCCTTCGGAGGCAGGTCAACGACAGGCGAGAATCGGTTGATGCGAAACGGCCGCGTCACGAAATCCAGCGTGGTCCAGAACCGACGGGCGGCTTCGGCGATTTCGTCCAGCACCTTGCGCTTACGAACAACTTGCGTCATCGAAAGCAGGTGCTCGCGACGGACTTCCGGGCCGATGAGGCCCTGGTAATATGCAAAGCTGGCCTCGCGGCACAAAGCGTCAAAATCAGCAAACAACACCGACGCCGGTTCGGCCAGACGAAAGATTCCAGGCTCGTTTTCACTGCGCATTCGCTGGATGCGGGCCCGGTAAGAGGGATGTGTCGCGAGCATGTGCGTTCTGGATTCGGAAATGTCTTTCTCGATCTGCTGCCGGGCCTCCGGTGACAAACGTTCGGCTTCAGCAACAATCAGCGAGGGCAGGTTCTCCGGCAAGCGACGTTCCTGCCAACAATGAGCGATGAACGCAAACGCCGTCTGGCTGCCCTTCGCCAGAACGTGCAGCCTCTTGAGGTTCGACTCAGAGCACTCGCTTCCACAGACGTGTGCCCAGTACCGATCGGCGTCGTACTCCATCTGCCGAAGGAGACTGCAGCTCACGGCATGCGCGACAATCATCAACATCCACAGGATCCATCGGGTCAGCCAGACAAACAGCCTTGCGACAAGGAAGAAAAGACGGAACCACCCTTGTTCCTGTGAAAGAGCGACCAACTGCTCGTCCCAGGTGTCGCGCTGGTACACCACACGGGCGAACCAGCCGTTGACGCTGCCGACGATATACGTCAGCCGCATGCCCGTGCCCTGGCTGAAGTGACCGAATTCGTGAGCCAGAACGCCGGCGAACTCGCGAAGCGAAAGGCCGGCCACCAGCGGGGCACCGATCTGCAAAACCAGATCGCGTCCGAGAAAGCTGAGAAAACCTCGCCGGAAGAAAGCGGCGGCATTGATGTCGCAATCGACGTCGATACGTCGGGGAACCGGCGCCCGGACGACCTCACAGAGCTTGTCCACAAAGGCAAACAGGACGGGTTCGTTTTCGCGAACGAAGGAGAGGCGCCGCTCGCTTCGGGCCGGCCGGGCGAACAACGGTTTGATCATGAATACCAGCAGAATCATCCCGATCAGAATCGGGCCGAAATAGGCCGCGAGCCGCAACGTCATGATTCCGATGACGCCCCGCCCGTGTATGCGAGCGGGCATGTCCAGAATGTCGACATGGTTGAGAATGTGGTAGTAGAGGCCGTAGCCCGTGAGGACAATAAGCCCCAGATAAACCAGGGGCAGGAGCAGAATAACCGTCGCGACGATCAACAAGCCGAACAGATAGAACGGGGATTTCCAGACGTGCGGTACGGACCCCTCGAATGCCGCCAGCAGCTTCTCGGTCAAGTCTTGTCGTCGTTGACCAGCGGTGTCCGGAAGCATGGAGTCACACCTGGCAATCGATAGAAAAGAACACTCCTCAGGAAACGGTGGCGGCAATTGCCGCAACCGCCGATATCCCATGAGTGTATTCACAAGATGGGTCTCCAGCCACATTTTCAGGGTGGACGGCACACGCGGCGAAATCGGCGCGAACCGCCGGTGGGCGACGGCGTAGATACGACATGGCCGGCAGAAGGCATGTGAGGCCGGCGTCCTATTAACCCGGCAGGCACGATCCCGTGACGATCACATGGTCGGGCCGTGTCATCCCGTTTGGAGGATATGGCATGTTGTCGGCGTTCAAGCAGCTCGACGAGTTGTTGCGCGGTCGCATTACATCACCTGGACGTCTGGCCGAGGGAAGGGTGGAGCTCTCCCTCAGGCGTTTCGTGCCGCTGGCGGTCGGATTGGGAGCAAGCTACGGCTTTTTCATGGGCTGGTACGCCCTGTCCATCTACTGGGGAGGGACCCGCCCCGAGCCGCAACGGTGCTGGCAACTCGTCGCGAGCATGGTTAAGCTTCCTGCTCTGTTTCTGCTCACATTGATGGTCACTTTTCCATCGTTGTACGTGTTCAATGCCATGGTCGGATGCCGCTTGAGCTTCACGGCCACGTTGCGTCTGCTGGTCGGGGCGATTGCGATCAACGTGGCCGTGGCCGCTTCCCTAGGGCCCATTCTCGGGTTCTTCACGGTCAGCACGACCAGCTACCCGTTCATGGTTCTGCTCAACGTCGCGTTTCTAGCGGTGGCCGGGTGCGTGGCCCTGGCTTTCCTGCTGAATACGCTGCAACGACTGGCCTATCCGGCTGTGCCGCCGCTCACGCCGGCGCCGCCGCCTGCGCCCGAGGCTTCCGCGGACGAGGGCAGATCGTCGCTGGCGGAGTTTTCAACCGCCCCGCCGCGTGAACTGGGCCCGCTGGATCCTCAACCCTCGCCGATGCCCGACTACGCGATAGGACAGGCCAAGACGATCTTCCGGATCTGGCTGTTGATCTATTGCCTGGTGGGAGCCCAGATGGGTTGGGTGCTGCGGCCGTTCATCGGCAACCCGAACATGCCCTTCACCTGGTTCCGGCCGAGGTCAGGCAATTTCTTCCAGGCGGTGATCCACCAGATTCAAGCGTTGCTGGGGTTGGGTTAAGCTGGAGCCCGGTCTGCGATGCGAACCGCGCTGGCACATGCCGATCTGTTCCTGCGAGGTGACGGACCGTTCCTGCCGGAGCGGGCCGCCTCACGACCGGGGTGGTGGCTGCCGCTGATGGTGGTCGCTTTCTCGCCGATCTACGGCGCGTTCATGGGCAGTTTCGATCTCAGCTCGGCCGGGCGGCTGCTCATGATGGCCTACAGCGGCGTCAAGGTGCCGCTGCTGCTATTCGCAACGACCGCATTGTGCTTGCCCGGGTTCTTCGTGCTCAACACCGTGCTGGGTTTGCGGGATGATTTCTGCGAAGCCATGCAAGCTGTCCTCGCCGGCCAAGCCGGGCTGAGCATCGCTTTGGCTTCGCTCGCCCCATTGACGCGGTTCTGGTATTTCTCGTGTGACAGCTACCGGGCGGCCCTGCTGTTCAACGCGGGGATGTTCACGGTGGCGACCGTGGCGGGCCAGATCACCATGCTGCGTTATTACCGCCCGCTGATCCGCCGAAAGCGCCGGCACCGGCTGATGTTGATGGTCTGGGTCGGCCTGTACGCATTCGTGGGGATGCAGATGGGCTGGATGTTCCGACCCTTCATCGGCGATCCCAGAGCGCCCGTGGCTTTCTTCCGCCAGGAGCCGTTCAGCAACGCCTACGTCGTGATCGCAAGGTTGATTTTCGGCTAGAACATTGGGCGAATGGATGTGGCCACCGGCATCCCAGCCGGCCGACGGGCAACTTGGTGGTCGGCCGCCACCAACGAAGGTGAAACACCCTGATCTCAGCAGGACAGCCGCATCGACCCATTCCCCCAAAGACGCCGGTCAAATCGCCACGCCGGGCCGCCAGCCACAAGGCACCCGGGAGCCAACCTTGACTTGGGCCCTGCCAGGGATATACTCACGATACTCCCTGCGGGGAAACCCGAAGGGGCCGTAGCTCAATTGGCTAGAGCATCGGACTGTCGATCCGAAGGTTACGGGTTCGAGCCCCGTCGGCCTCGATAATCCACCTTACCATAAGTGACGATCTGGCAGGCACTTAGCCTGCTGCTTCTTCACGTCATCGATCGGGAACCCCCCTGACAGCCATCCCAACCAGGGTGCATTTACATTGGTTTTACACTGTTGCAGTTGGGAGGCTTTCCGCATGATCCGCGTGAGCAAGTTCAGGCGACCGAACGGTTACTGGTACGTGCGGTATTGGAGCGGGGCTCAGCCGCTCGATGAGTCGGCCCGCACGAAAAGCGAGAGCCAGGCTGAGACGTACAGGCTGCGGCGCGAGATAGAGATCAATGCGGGCAAGCTCGAAGACCCGCCCATCAAGCACGAGTATTGCGTGGTGTGGAGGAAGACGGCTGAGTCCTTGAATGCTTGGCATCAGCACTCGCCACCTATTGGCCGAATCTCGCGTTGAAGTAGAGATCCGGATCCTGCACCACTGAAGTTAACAGAGAACCGCCGCTGGGGCTTTCGATGAGAATTTGGCCACGGTCGAGGGTTAACTCACGCTGGAAGGCCAAATTGGGGGACCGGTTCATGATGTCGGG
>JAUCQB010000090.1 GCA_030372985.1 Phycisphaerae bacterium | reverse complement strand
TCCTCGCCCACGGGATGTTGTGCGGTCCGCTCACCAGGCGAACGAGTCCCAGCCGTTTGTCCAGGTACTCGTCGGGGAATCGTGCCGTCCCCGCCCCCGGTACTTTGTGCTTCCCGCATAACCACTGGCGGAGCCGGTATCGGGCATACGCGTTCACCGTCCGGTATGCCTGGCTCACCGTCCCAAGACAGAAGTAGTTCGCCCATCCGGTCAGCACCCGGTTCAGCGAGGCCACTCGTTCTCGGGTATCGGTGGGTTGCCATCGTCGCATCGTGGCCTCGCGAATCGTCTGGCAGAGCCGTTGGATCCGCTTCCGGGACGGACGCAACCCAAGGTAGGCCTTGCCCGTCCTCCTCGACCAGTTCCGTCCGATGGTGTACCCCAGGAAGTCGAACGATTCGTCCGGTACGCGGCGTACGTGCGTCTTCGCCTCATTGACCGTCAGCCTCAACGCCCTCATCATCTCCCGCATCGCCTCGGACGCCTCCTGGGCCCCCCGGCGGCAGCCGATCACGAAGTCGTCTGCGTAGTTGACGATCCGAGCACTCCAACGCCTCTCGTGGCCCAACACCTTCCAGCCCAATACGAACCGACGCATGTAGAGGTTACTCCGTAGCGGGCTGATCGGGGCACCCTGCGGCGTCCCTCGCCCTTCGTCCTTGTTGCGGGTCGTCCGACTCCGGTTTCCCTTCTTGTCGAGCTCCTCCACCGGCGCCTCCAGCCACATCTTGATCAGATGCAGCAGGTGTCGGTCGCTGACCCGACGAGCCACCGATTTCATGAGCTCGGCGTGCGGGATGCTGTCGAAGTAGCCGCTCAAGTCCGCGTCTACCACCTCCCGATGCCCCGTCTCCAGCAGTCCCCGGACCGCCTCAAGAGCGTCCAGGGCACTGCGGTTCGGCCGGTAGGCATATTGCTCCGGCTGCAGATCGGTCTCGAAGATCGGCTCCAAGACCAATACCGCCGCCATTTGAACCACGCGATCCTTGACCGTCGGGATTCCCAACGGTCTCTGTTTCCCGTCGGGTTTGGGTATCCACACCCGACGAACCGCCTGCGGTCGATAGGTCTTCTTCCTGAGTTCCTCCGTCAGTTCCCCCAGCCACCGATTCAGCCCGTACGCTTCAATGTCCTTGAATCCCTGACCGTCCACCCCGGCCGCCCCGCCGTTGGCCCGGCAGCACCGATAGGCGAACGCCAGGACGTCCTCT
>JAUCQB010000089.1 GCA_030372985.1 Phycisphaerae bacterium | reverse complement strand
CCGTTGGCCTTGAGCTCGCTATGTGGGTTTGTGGTTTTGCTGGTGGGGTCCATAATGGTCGTAACCAAGTATTAACCCTACAAAAAGACACGGCCGGCAAAGTGCCGGCCGTGTGGTAGTGCTTCAGATGATCTCGCCAACCGATTTGGCCGCCCGAGGTCTCAGCGGGCGAACAGATACAGGCCGTCCTGGGTCAGCCCGTCGCGGTTGACCGGCACGAGAATCTCCGGCCGCCCATTTCCGCTGTAGTCGTGGAACGCACATCGGCCCAGCTCGCCGACCGGGTCGGCCCTGAAAAGGGCGGTGCCGGACCACGGGTTATAGAGATTCTCGGTAATCTGGAATTCGTAGGCATAACCGCTACCGGTCACGAAAACCTCGACCTGGTTGTCAGCGTCCAGGTTGAGTACGCGCAACTGGTTGAATTCGATGCCTTGAGATTCCTCGTCAACCTGGACCTCATCGAGCAGGCCGATGTTGTACACGTACCAGGGTACCTGCGGTGCGCCTGGGGCAAGATTGACCGGTCCGGGACTGCGGAACCATTGAATCAAAGAATGGGCACTGCTGGCCACCGCTACGTCCGGCGAGCCGTCGTTGTTCATGTCGCCGACATCGAGGTGGTCTGCGCCGCCGAACTGTTCACCAATCAGGACGGGGCTCCAGGTTGTCCCGTTGTTGTCATTTCGAAGCCAGTGGATGTTCCAGGTCCTCGCTTCCGGAATCGCCACGACGATATCGTCATCACCGTCGCTGTCGACATCGGCGACCGCAAGATCCGAGTAGGTGAGCACCTCAGCTCCGGCCCCTATGGGGTTCCATGCCGTCGGATTTGTCACGCTGGCGGCTCCGGGATTCAGGTACACGAGCACGAAGGTGTGGGGCGTCTGCTCCTCGGCTCCCTCGGGCTTGGGCTCGCTCGCGGCGACTGCGAAGTCCGGCAGACCGTCGTTGTTGAAGTCACCGATTTCCAGGTCCGTTGGGCCGGTTGTGTCGGAACACAGGAACATCCCGCAGCTTGGGTTTTCCGGCGTGGTATGACAGCTCGCAGGGGGAGCGACCCAGATCCAATCAGATGGGTCGAGCGGGTCTGCACCCTGGATGAGCAGGATGACGGCCGAGGGCATATCCACGTCTTTGGGCGGAACGAAGCCGGTGTCCTTGACCAGGACAGCGATGTCGAGTCTGCCGTCCTGGTTGAAGTCTGCCGCGTCCACGTCATTCATGATTGCCAATGGCCCGCCGCCGGCGATCGACAGCAGGTCGAAGGCACCCTGGCTGTTCAACAGATGGAGCTGCACGGGCTGGTTCTCGGACGATACCGAGACCAGGTCCATGCGGCCATCGTTGTTGAAGTCGCCTTTGGAGACCGCGGAAGCTCCGGCAGTCGCTTCGAGAAGCGGGTCGATCTGTTGGCCGCCGCCCCCCAGATTGAAGAGTCCGTCGATTATCGTACTGCCTCCGGAATCAGGCGTGCAGCCCGCCAGCCCAACCCCGAGCACGAGAATGACAAGATTCGCGCACAAAGCCTTCATGGAGTGGTTCCTTTCTTCTTTCTCGGGCGACGATCATGCCTGGCCGCTGGGAAGGCGGCTTCTGTGCGTGGAGGCGCCCGGAGTCCCTTTGACTCCGTCGGCATAGAGGGCCGGTCGCTTCACTAAGATGAATGTGCAAGCGGATATCGGGTAACTGAGCCGGTCAAGGGCCGGCACGCTCACGTTATTGGGCCTGAGGCGCATCTCTTAACGGACGCTCGACGAGGCAGCAGGATTCTGTGGGGATAACCGGATTGTCCGGCCGGCGGCGGTGAACTCGATGCCGGTTCCCTCCAGGAGGCGATAACTGGCTCCTTCCGGGCGAACCTCCACGCCGATCAGCCGACCCCGATAGCGCAGCTTGAACCGGTACGACTTCCATGCCGCCGGCAGTTGCGGGTTGAATTGCAGGCCGCCCTCGTAGTCCCGCATGCCGGCAAACCCGTTGACGACGGCCATCCAGGTCCCGCCCAGGCAGGCCGAATGGACGCCGCCGGCGGTGTTGTCCTTAAAGTCGTTGATGTCCATCAGCGCGCTGTGGCGGAAGTAGATGTAGGCATCTTCCGGCCGGCCGACCTCCGAGGCGGCGATGCTGTGGATCGACGACGACAGCGACGAGCCGTGGTTGGTGCGGGGCTCGTAGTAATCGTAGTTGGCCCTTTTCTGTTCGGGCGTGAACTGGTCGCCGAGGACGAACATCAGCAGGACGACGTCGGCCTGCTTGGCAACCTGCATGCGCCACAGGTTCAGCGGGTGAGTCTGGTTCCGCAGGTCGGTGAACAGCGGCAGGCTGCTCATGTCCACCGGATCCAGGTACAGGAAGCTGTCATCCTGAGCGTGGATGCCGAGTTCCTTGGAGTGCGGGATGTACATCTCATCGGCGGCCCGCTGCCAGAGCCGGCGTTCCTCGGGCGCCAGGCCGATCCGTGCGACCAGCTCCGCACACTTCGAGGGTCTGGACTGGTGCATCTCGTCATAAACCCGGCAGGCGTAGCGGAAATGCCATTGGGCGAGCATGTTCGTATAGCAGTTGTTGTTGATTCCGCAGCCGTACTCGTCGGGCCCGCACACCACGTTGATGCAGAACTTGTTGTCGCGCGCGGGGATGAACTTGCCCCGGTCGGCAAGAAAGCGGGCGGTCTCAAAGAGGATCTCCGCGCCGTAGCGATAGAGGAATTCAGTATCGTTGGTGGCCGAGACGTACCGCCGGATGGCGTAGGCGATGTCGCTGACCAGGTGGTACTCGGCGGTCGCGGCCTCGTAGACGACGCCGCATTCCTCGCCTGAGATCGAGTTCCAGGCATACAGCGCCCCGACCCCGCCCATCTCCCGGGCGCGCCGGCGGGCCTGGTCCAGCAGGTGGTAGCGGTACATGAGCAGCGGCCGGACCGTCTCGGGTTGTGTGTAGATGAAATGCGGGGAGATGTACATCTCGGTGTCCCAGAAGACGTGGCCCCAATAATGATCGCCGGTCATGCCGCAGGCGCTGATGCTGCGATGATCGTCTTCCGGGTTGCTCTGCCGCAGGTGATAGATGGCGAACCGCACCGCCTGTTGATCGGCTGCATTGCCGTCGATCTGGATGTCGGCCAAGTCCCAGTACCGCGACCAGAAATCGGTTTGCTCGCGGAGAAGCGTGTCGAAGCCGTCGTTGAGGTCGCGGATTGCGCCCGAAACGGCCGTGGGAAGCAGGTCCCAGAGGGGTGTCTCAATGCTGGTGTGGAAACAGGCGAACTTGTCGAGCGTGACGATCGAGTTGCTCGCCGCCTCGACGGTGAACCGCTCGATAAACTGCCCGCCGCGCTCCTCGATGGCCGACCGGCTCGACCGGCCGGCGCTGTTCAGGAGGTGAACAAATGCCATCGCCACGCGCGAGTCGGCGGTCTTCGGCCGGCTGACGAAATAGCGCGCATCGCTCGCGGTGCCTTGCTCGATGATCTCGATGCAGTCGTCCTTGAGTTCACCACTGCGGGCCTTGCCTTTGATGACGCTTTCCAGCTCGATGACACCGTCGAAGTTCAGCGGTGCAACCTCGCAGCGGATCACCGCGCTATGCCGTCGAGCCATGCTCACCAGCCGTGTCGTCCGGACGCGAACGCGCTTGCCCGACGGGCTTTCCCACACGAATCCACGGGTCACGATGCCCCGCCGCATGTCCAGTTCCCGGCGGTAGTCGCTGAGCTTGCCGCTGAACATGCTGAACCGCTCGCCGTCGACGATGAGGTTGATGATCCGCCAGTCGCAGATGTTCAGCATCACGTGGCGGCGCTGCGGATAGCCGGGAAAGCTGACCACATGGTGATAGGGCTCGTAATCGTAGGTACCGTTGAGGAACATGCCCGGGTAGGCCCAGTCGGCCAGGGCCGGGTCATCCTCCTCGTATGTCCCGCGCAGACCCATGAATCCGTTGGTCAGGGCCAGCAGGCTTTCCCAGTATTGCGACCGGCTCCGGTTGACTCGCGTCTCAGCGATAGTCCAAGGCTCGACCGGCAGCCGCGAGGGACGGCCGGCGTCCAGCAGGGTGTCGATATCGATTTCGTCGTACCGGCGGATCACCTCGGGAGCGTTGGGCAGCACCTCCGTGGTGCCAACGCCGACGGCTTTCATCCGGGCGGCCAAGGCGGCCTCGATTCCCGAGAAGGCATCCTCGAATACCAGACAGTGAAACGCCGGGACGCCCAGCCGCTCGGCGCCCAACAGGAAGATCTCCGGATCGGGCTTGGCGTTGCGGAAGTCGTGACCGGTGACGACCGTGTCGAAGAGTCGCGTCAGACCGAGCTTGTCCAGAACCGTCTGGGCGTTCTTGCTCGACGAACATAGCCCGATCTTGACGCTTTGGGCACGAAGCTTCTCGATGAACGGCACCACGCCGGGGTACAGGTCGCTGTTGTCGATCGACTCGATCATCTGCTTGTAGTAATCGTTCTTACGGGTAGCCAGCGTTTCCTTCTGGGCCTCATCGATCACGACGTGATTGTGATCAAGGATGATCTGCAAGGCGGGCATCCGCGGGATGCCGCGAAGCTGGTGGTTCAGTTCCTCGTCAAACTGCCAGCCTTGCTCGTCGGCCAGGCGCTTCCAGGCCAGATAGTGATACTTGTCCGTAAAAACCACGACACCGTCGAGGTCGAAAAGAACCGCACGAATGATGTGCTTCATGTTCACCCGGCATACTCCCATGGTCGGAGGTCTCCGCATTGGGGCCAAGAATCTATCCGGAACCGGTCCGAGGTGCCATCTCTCGCCGGCGGCGAGAGATGGGGGGGTGGGGGCTGGGGACTTGGGGCTGGAGGCAAGTAGGGCCGACGCCCTCGTCGGCCCCGTTGTACCGTACCGTGCTTGTCGCTGGCCCCAGAATCCGTTCTGGGGCCTTCCGTGTAGAGGATTCCCATCCTCATTCTCACCAAATGCGGAGCCGCTCAGTGCAGAATCGCTTTCGCTCGGTCCAGAATCGCTCCCGCTCGGTCGAGAATCCCCTCTGGACCGCCCCTGCGAGAGGAATCTGTTCCGCATTGCTGACTTGATGACGATGGGGATCGTTAGAGAAGCGGTCCCAGATAGGGATCTGGGACCAGCGAACCCGCAAGTCGGGCCGACGCCCTCACCAACCCCGGTTTGCTCACTTCCGTGAGTGCAACGCATTGTGAGATCACGACTTTCGTCGTAGCGATATCGGGCCGGTGGTGCCGGCCTAGCGTCTCTTCAAAGACGGAATGACGTCCTGAGATGCTGCCATACCCATTCAAGTGCAGCCAGGAAGAACTTGACACCCGCTTTGTTAGTGTTTACTATTTTCGCTCGTTCGGACGTGGCAGAGTGTCGTCGTGTGGCGCGGCGGTGAACGAGGCCAGGACAACATGAGCGTGAAATTGGGCATCGATGTTGGCGCGGTGAGCGTGAAGGCCGCGATCCTCTTGCCGAGCGATCAGGCGGAGTCCGCGATGGCCGCTCTCGGCGGCGGGGTCGGAGGCTTTCGCCAGTTGGAGGTGCCGGGCGGCGGCGGGATGGTGCTGGTCGCACCATATCGGCGTACCCGCGGTCAGCCGCTGGAGGCTGTGCGGCAGGTGCTGCGAGATCTACTGGACCGGCTCGGCACCGATCGCATCGAAGCGGTGGCTCTGACCGGTTCGGGCAGCGGGATGGTTGCCGCGGCGCTTGGGGTCCCGCGTTTCAACGAATTCCAGTCCATCGCCCGGGCTATCGATCTGCTCCACCCGCATGTCCGCGCCGTCTTTGAGATGGGCGGGGAAACCAGCAAGTACATCCGACTGGTGCCCGATCCGGCCAGCGGTCGACTGGGCATCGGTGATTACGGCATGAACGGCGACTGTGCGGCCGGGACCGGGGCCTTTCTGGATCAGCAGGCTTCGCGGCTTCAATACGAAGTTGAGGATATCGGCACGGTGGTCGAGGGTGCGCAGCGAACGGCGCAGATCGCCGGCCGTTGCAGCGTCTTCGCCAAGAGCGACATGATCCACGCCCAGCAGAAGGGCTTCGCGCCACCCGAGGTGCTGAAAGGCCTCTGCAAGGCCGTGGCCATGAACTGCAAGTCCGCGGTCGTGAAAGGGCGGGCGCCCGAACGGCCGGTGGCTCTGATTGGCGGCGTGTCGGCGAATAGCGCCGTGGTCCACGAGTTGGCCGAGGCGTTCGGCCTGCAAGACGGCGAGCTCTTTGTGCCGCCGGCCGCCGAGTCCATCGGCGCCATCGGTGCGGCCATTCTTGCCGGCGAGGCCCCGATCGCGGAGCGCGTGGCGCTGGGCGGGCGACTCTCTGACGTCATCGCGGTTGAGGCGGCGGGGCAGGATGGTCTTCCGAGGCTGCCGCGACTGACGCTTGATAAGGTGCAACTATTGCGGGAACGCGTCAGGCCGTATGAGTTCCCGGAAAATGGCGAAGTCGTCGACGCGTATCTGGGGCTGGATATCGGTTCGGTGGGGACGAAGCTGGTTCTGGTCGACCCACAAGGCGACGTGATCCACCACATTTTCACCCGGACCGATGGGCGGCCGATTGAGGTCGTGACCCGGTGCCTCCGCGAGCTGCGCAATGCCGTCGGCGACCGCGTCCGTATTTGCGGCGTCGGCTCCACCGGTAGCGGGCGCGAGTTGATCGGCGAGCTCGTGGGCGCGGACGCGATCCATGACGAAATCACCTGCCACAAAACCGGCGCGACCTTCATCGGAGACCGGCTCATCGGCAAACGGCCGGATACGATCTTCGAGATCGGTGGGCAGGACAGCAAGTTTATCAGCCTCCAGCCCGAGGCCGGCAACTCGGCCGAGTCGGTGGTCGTCGACTTCACCATGAACGAAGCCTGCGCCGCCGGAACCGGTAGTTTCCTTGAAGAGCGGGCCGAGGAACTCGATGTTTCGATCAAGGGCGAATTCGGCGAGCTGGCCTTGCGATCCAAGTCGCCGATCAAGCTGGGTGAGCGATGCACGGTTTTCATGGAGCGGGACGTGAACACCTGCATGCACCGCGGGGCCAAACGCGAAGACATCATCGCCGGCCTGGCCTATTCGGTGGTGTACAACTACATCAACCGGGTGGTGCGCGGGCGACACATCGGCGATTGCATCTTCTTCCAGGGCGGGACGGCCTACAATGATGCCGTCGCGGCGGCCTTCAGCGCGGTGACCGGCAAGGAGATCATCGTACCGCCGCACAACGCGGTGCTGGGAGCGATCGGGGCGGCCCTGCTGGCCAAGGAAAAAACCGAGGCCGCCGGCAACGGCACGCGGTTCCGCGGCTTCGACATGAACCGCGTCACTTACACGTTGCGGGAGTTCACCTGCAAGGGGTGCGGCAACCACTGCGCGGTGCAGGAATTCAACGTCGAAGGCGAAAAGACTTACTGGGGCGACAAGTGTTCCGACCGCTATCGCAAGCGGGCGAAGACCGATCGCAAGCCCGTCATTCCGGACCTCGTCGCCATGCGGCACGATCTGCTCCATGCCGACGATCAGGGCGACCCGCCTGGGGCAACGGTATCCATCGGCGTGCCGCTGGCGATGTACACCTTCGATCTGCTGCCCTTGTGGCGGCGGTTCTTCCGGGATTGCGGCTTCAAGGTCGTGACGTCCGAGCCGACGAACAAGACCACGGTCAAGGCGGGTACGGACGCCATCGTTGCCGAACCCTGCTTCCCGATCATCGTGGCGCACGGTCATGTAGCCGATCTGGTCGCCAAGCAGGTGGATTTCATCTGGTTGCCGAACATCATCTCGGCCGAGACGAAGTTCCTGGACAACGAAAGCCACGTGTGCCCCTGGGGCCAGACGCTCCCGTTCGTGTTGCGGCAGTCGCCGGCCTTTGCCGGGTGGCAGGATCGGATCCTGTGCCCGACGATTCGATTGCGGTCGGACACCTTCAATCTCCGGAAGGTGCTCCTTGATACGGCCGTGCGGCTGGGAGCCGGACGCCGCGTGGCCGAGCAGGCCTACGAGGCGGGCATGGCCGCCCAGCGGCAATTCCGGGACCAATACCTGGAGGCCGGAAAGGCGGCTCTGCAAACGCTCATGCGCTCCGGGGAGACGGGCATGGTGCTGGTCGGCCGACCTTACAACATCCACGATCCGGGCGTCAGCCTGGCGGTTGCCCGCAAATTGCGGGACAACTATGGCGTGAACGTCATCCCGATTGATGCTCTGCCGGTGGCCGACGTCGACGTTCGGGACCTCAACGAGAACATGTACTGGGAATACGGGCGCAAGATCCTCGCCGCGGCAAGGATCGTGAGTCAGCACCCGAACCTGCACATTGTTTACGTGACCAACTTCAAGTGCGGGCCGGACTCGTTTGTGAAAGGGTTTGTCCGGTCGGCGTCGGGCGGCAAGCCGTTCCTGACGCTGCAATTCGACGGACACTCAAACGACGCCGGCATGATGACGCGCTGTGAGGCGTATCTGGACAGCAAGGGGATTCTGCGATGGTGGCGAAAGCAGCAGGACGAGCCGATGGAAAGAGCCTCCAAGGACGGACCCTCTATCTCCCACAAATGGCCTACGCCGGTGCCCGACTCCTGGCCGCCTGTTTCCGTTCCATCGGGATCGAAGCGGTCCCCACTCCGGACTCCGATCCCGAGACCCTAGAGCTTGGCGGTCTGCACAGCAGCGGCGAGGAGTGCCTGCCCCACAGGATTACCCTCGGCGACTTCCTCAGGATCTGTCGTCGTCCGGGCTTCGAGCCGGCCCAAGCGGCATTCATGATGCCGACCGCCCACGGCCCCTGCCGTTTTGGGCAGTATGGCCCGTATCTTCGTAAGCAGCTTGAGGAACTCGGGTATGGCGAAACGATGGTCTTCTCGCCGACCAGCGCGAATGGTTACAGCGATATCGGCCAGGGCGCCGGGCAATTCATCCGCAACGCCTGGATGGGCGTGGTCTGCGGCGACATTGCCCAGAAGCTGCTCTTCAAGACCCGGCCTTACGAACTTCGGGCCGGGGACAGTGACGAGGCCTTCCGCGACACGGTCGATCGGTTCGGCCAGGTCCTGTCAAAGCCCGATCTGAAGCCGAAACATCGTCTGGCCGAGTTGACGCAGATCGTCACGCAAGCGCGCGACCGGTTTCGCTCGATCCCCGCGCGATATGAGAAGGGCAGGCCGCTGATCGGGATCGTCGGCGAGATCTTCTGCCGGCACAACACGTTCAGCAACGACGACCTGGCTCGCCGCGTCGAGAGACTCGGCGGCGAGTGCTGGCTCTCCGACATCGCCGAGTGGATCTGGTACGTGGACTGGTATGTCAGGGACAGAACCATCCGCGCCACGGGGCGTCTGAATCTCGAGTCGTTTAAACAGTGGGCCAAGTCAAAGGTGCAGCACCGTTACGAACACATCCTGCTCGCGCCGCTGGAGGAGGATTTCAGGGGCTTGGAAGAGCCGCACGATGTCCGCGAGGTTCTGGAGGCCAGCGAGCGCTACCTGCCGGCCGGCGGATGCATCGGCGAGATGGTGTTGAGTACGGGGAAAACCGTTTATCTGCACCGCAAGGGCGCCGATGGCGTGATCGACATCAGCCCGTTCACCTGCATGAACGGCATCATTTGCGAGGCGGTCTATCCGGCGGTGAGCCGCGACTGCGACGGCATGCCCATCCGGGTGTTTTACTTCGACGGAACGCAAACCAACCTCGACCGCGATATCGAGATCTTCCTGGACCTCGCCCGAGCCTACCAACGCCGCAAGAAACAACCGCGAGTCTACTCCCGCCAATTCGGCGACTAGGCCGCCCTGACGGCAGGCTCTTAGCTATTAGCCGTTAGCCAGGTAGGGCGGGCTCCGCCCGCCGATGGCATAACAGCCCGGGTGGCCCATCCTCGCGACAGCCAGGTAGGGCGGGCTCCGCCCGCCAATGGTTAGCCCGGCAGGGCGTGGTCCGCACGCCGATTTCTGTGCGAGACGCAATCATCGTCGGGCAAAGCCCGACGTACCCTGCTGGACCTCAGTTATTCGCGGGGCGGCTTGTCGCGACGGGGGTTTCCTTGGCGGTTGTGAGATGGGTATCGAACCAGTCGGCCAGCAGGGCCATGTCCTTGAGCCAGTCGGGCCAGCCGTGGCCTTGCCCCTCCTTGACTACCAGTCGCACCGGCACGCCGGCCGCTTCGAGTGACTGCTGCATAAGCTGGGCCTGCTGGATGGGGACCAGCTTGTCCGCATCGCCATGGAGGATCAGCGTGGGCGGGTCGTCCTTGGTGACGTGGGTGATGGGTGATATGTCGCGGGCGATCTGGAGCCGCCTGGCCGGGTCGGCGATGAGTACGAATTGTCTGGTTTGTGGGTCGAGCTCCTCGAAGTCGAAGGGGGCCTTGAACGGCTTGAGCTCAGCCTCCAGGGCCTTGAAGACGTCGCGACCGGGCTGGCCGTAGTTGAGGAAATCGGTCGGAGGAAAGTAGCAGCCGACGGCCTGCACCCGGCTCGACTCGCGGTCGACCGGATCCTTGGCGTTCGGGTCGCCCTTGCGACCGGCCGTCCCGATTATCAGCGACAGGTGGCCGCCCGCCGAGCAGCCCACGATGGCCATCCGGTCGGGATCGATCCCGTACTTCTTCGCGTGATGGCGGATGAACCGGACCGACCGGTGCATGTCGTCGACGACTTCGGGGATGGTGAACTTCGGCTGGCTGCCGTGGACGACCGCGAAGACGGTGTAGCCGCGGCGGAGAAACTCCTCGAAGATCTTGTCGCTGATCGCCTCGTGGGCCGAGAACCAGCCTCCGCTGACGGTGAAGATGACCGCCGCTCCGTTGGCCTCCTTCGGCGTGAAGACATCCAGCGTCAGGGCCAGGCCGTGCTTACGGCCATAGATCACATCTTCAGTCCGCGTCCACGCCGCCGGCTCCCGGCCCAGGGCGGCAGGGGCGGCAAGAGCCATCAGCAGACTCGCGATCATCATCCGACGGCAAAGCATGAGCATCTCCTGTGGCAAGAGTCCTCGAGTCCAATCTGCGGCCGTCCAGTATCGCCGGGACCCGGGTCGTGGGCAAATGGCGACGGGGACGCTCGCCTCGGCGAAGCCCCGAGTCGTAGCCTGGTCGGCGCCACTTCATCCGCGTCAATCTGCGTGACTTGCGGGCCTGACCATTGGCTGGCTGGGGGGTAGAGCATTTCACGTTTGCTCGTAGCTGCTGACCCCCCGATCCGCGGTCGGCCGGTTGGGATGCCGGTCGCTACACCCATTCGTGAAATGCTCTAGACAGGAGATCAGGAGAAAGCCACCCCCTCCGACTCCCCCTTGGCAAGGGGGAGAGAAGCTATCCCCTACGGCTCCCCCTTGGTAAGGGGGATAGAAGCTAATCCCTCCGGCTCTCTTCTCGTAAAGGAGAGAAAAGCCACCTTCTTTGAATTCCCCTTGGTAAGGGGGAGAAAGGGTGCGATGGTCCCTGTGCCTGCATCGGGTCAGCGTCGGGAGGTGGCCATGCTTTCGGCGAGCCAGGCCGCCAGTTGTGCGGGGCGGTCGGTGATGATGCCGTCGACCCCGTAAGCGAGAAGCCTCTGCCAGTCGGCCGGCTCATCGGCGGTCCACGCCCAGACTTTGTAGCCCCGGGCGTGCAGGTCGCAGACCAGGTGGGCGGTCAGATCGGTGTGTTTCCAGCCCACGATTCGGGCACCGGCGGCGGCGATGCGAGCGAGCCTCTCCTCGGTCAGTTCCTTGTCACCGAGGGCGCCGAGCACCTGGCGAGGCTCCAGTTCGTGCATGTGCCTGAGGAACTCCCAGTCGAAGCTCTGCACGACCAGCTTGCCGACGAGTCGTTTCTGCCGCAACAAGCGGAGGTAGTCCTCGGCCGAACCGTCCTTGTGTTCGAGAAGCGTCAGCGAGCCCGCCTGGATCACATCGAGGGCCTCGGCCAGCGTCGGCAGGGGTTCGCCGGCGAACCTGGCGTCGAACCATCGGCCAGCGTCGAGCTTGTCGAGGGTGGCGTCGGGTATTTCGCGGATCTTAATCTTCTCCCGCTTGAGCATTTCCTTGGCGTCAGTGGTTCGGTCAAGCGTCGCGTCGTGGAGCACGTACAGTGTTCCGTCCGCCGATGGGCGGGCGTCCAGTTCGACGTAGGTCGCCGCCGTGGTCACGGCGCTGCGAAAGGCGGAAAGCGTGTTCTCGGGGGCGACAGCCGAGTTGCCGCGATGAGCGATGACCAGAACGTTGTCAGGCGATCCGAGAGGAAGCCGGCTCGTACAAGATGCACACATGATCAGACCCATAGCCGCTGTTGAGTGCAAAAGCGTTCTCATGACGCGGGAGTCTACCCGAAACGGCGTCCAGTCACAAAGGGGGCTGCCGTGAAGCAGCGCGAAGACCGTCGCACGGGTTCTATTGGCGGGCGGCGACGGCCTCGGGAGCGGTCGGGCCGGGCTGCGGCAGGGGGGTGCGATTGCGGAAGGCGGCGATCAGGTCTGCGGGCGGTTCGTACCGGCCGACGTATTGGTCGAACGGTCGACGAGCGTAGTAGGAGACCTGGTATGTATGCCACCCGGCCAGCATGGCGTGCAGGGCGGCGGCGCGATGCGGCTCCTGGGTCAGGAGATTATTCCGCTCATCCGGGTCGGTGTTCAGCTCGAACAGGAACCTGTCCATGTCGACCAGGTCGTATATATACTTCCATTTGTCCAGCGTCACGGATTCCATCCACTGGGTGAGCTGCAGCACGGAGAAGATCGGCCGGTCGCGCCCGCTGTAGTCCGGTGTGAGGATATGCACCCCTTGCCAGCTCGGATGAGGCGGAATTCCCACGAGGCCCGCGACGGTTGGGGCGATGTCGAGGCTGGAGACGCTGTCGGACACGCGCGAGGGTGGAGCGTACGGCAGCGCCTGCCGCAGGGCCGGCCCAACCCACACGATCAGCGGTACATGGATCATCTCCTCCCACAGATGCACGCCGTGCCGGGCGAGGCCGTGTTGCATGAAAGCCTCGCCGTGGTCACCGACGATCACGATCACGGTGTTATCCAGTTGGCCTGCACTGGCCAGCGCCTGCCGGATTCGGCCGACCCAATGGTCGGAGTATCGCATGGAGTTGTCGTATTGATTCCTGAGAAGCGGTACGATGTCCGCCGGAATGTGGATGATACCGTCGCCGTTCGAGTAGAGAGGTGGCACCGGCTGGTAGTATGAGAACCAGGGCTCAGGCACCTCGTAATTGAAATGCGTCGATTGCAGATAGAAGCTGCAGTAGAACGGCCGCAGGTCGGTGCGCCCCGCGAGCCACTTCTCAAAGCGCCCCACCGCGTGGCGGTCATCCATGCGCATGCAGTCGGCTTTCTCCTCTCCCCAGGTGTCGTGCGTGAAGTAGGTCTCATAGTCCGACGGCGGCGTGAAGTGGTTGATGCGGTCGAACGCCTCGTTGCCGCTGCTGAAGATGGCAAGTTCGTATCCGGCGAGCTTCAGCGCTCGCGGCAATCCGAGGAACGGGAATGACGCGTTGTGGAAGTGGTCGTTGTACGGAGCACGCAGCATGGACAGCGAGGTCATGATCGAGACGACGCTGTAGGATGAGAACGAGGCCGGGGAGATGCAGTGCTCGAAAAGCGTGCCTTCAGCGGCGAGCGTGTCCATGTTCGGGCTGACGTCGGGCCTGGGGTGCCCATAGCAGTGCAAGGCCGATGCCGAGACCGACTCGAGCAGGATGAGGATGACGTTCGGAGCGGGTTGTCGCGGCTTGCCCATCGCGGCCTGGTATTCGGCTTCGCTCATGATCGGTGGGCCGAAGGCAGTCGGAACGGGCCCCAGCAGATCCGTGCCCATGACCAGTCTGGCCACGTTGAAGGCCCGCAGCGGGGGCGACGACTTGAAGACGGCCGTCAAGGCCTCGCTGGGCCGGGTGCACAATTGCACGACAATCATCCCTACAACCAGCGCGAGCGCGCCCGACATCGACCCGGCCAATCGCAAAGGCCGCCTGGCAGACGCGACTTGTGCCGACCGGGCATCTGGAGGCGAGTCCGGTTGATAGACCAGCATGGATCGTGCGGTCAGGCGGTACACGATGATGGCGGCGGCAATGGTCATCAGCCCTGCGGCGATGAGGTATCGGCCGCCCATCTCCCAGGCGTTCTCGAAGATCGCGCCGGGGATCGACCAGATCATGCGCAGTGTAGCCATCCCAATGACCTGCGAGGTCATCGAATAGGTGAACTCGTTCAGAGAAAGCCAGAGCACGAACGGAACCACAAACGCCGCCTCCAATATGGCGGCGACGCGGACTCGACGGGACGGCCTGACTACTCGCGCAGCCATCAGGCTGAAGGAAGCAAGGGCTGCTCCCAACACCATACCCAGGGCCGCGAAGATCGCCACCGCCCATAGCGAGGAGACCACGCGCGTGCCGAGGGAAAGCCCGCCGGGCAGCCGGCCGGTGGCGATCCAGAGGCCGTAGACGCCCATGACAATGCCGCCGGCAGCCATTTGGCGGCAGATGGTCAACCCGGCGCCGGCCCTGACAAAGCCGTTCCAGCATGTGTGGAGGCCGTCGCGAGCGTACGGCAGGGCAGCGTCGAGGTCACTGCGGCGACCGAGACCCGCCGCGTCGTTGAGCGCCGACCTGCCCTTCCTGCACATGTTCTCAGTCGGAGTTGTGGCTTGGGGCTCGGTTCGCATAGCCATATCTTAGCCTGGGACCGCGTATCTGTTAACAACGGACCGGCAGGATGCCGGTTCCACACAGAGTTTTGTCAGAGCCTTGTTGCCCCATAGCTCACCGGCGCAGCGGTTCGACGGATACGTCGTCAATGGCGACAAGCCAGCGGTCCTTGGGCAGGGTGGAGCTTACCAGATGAAGACACAGGATCGGGCTGTCGCAGGGGGCGGTGAGGTCCAGCGAGATTTCCGTCCAGTCTTTGCCGATCGGTTTGCCCGCGGGGCGGGTGTCGCGTTCTGCATCGGGGTCGAGAAGGGCGGCTGATATCATCACCGTGGCCGCCTGGTTCTCCGGGCCAAAATAGCGTGCAAACCAGCGGACCCGAAAGCTGTCGCCCTGTGCCGCCCGGACGGGGGCTTCGACTTGATCATCAAAGGCTCGCCTCGGTGAACTGGGCAACTGCGCCAGCAGCAAGGCATGATCGCCGCCGTGGCAGTATTCCTTTCCGAGTGCTCCGCCATCCCGGCAGATGGAGGGGCCGGTGACGGCCCATGCCCACGGAATACCCGCCCGGAACAGGCCCTCGAAACCTCCGTTCGGAATCAAGCCCCGGGGAACGATGAACGGTACCCGTGCAACTGGAACGTCCGGCTTGTCGCCGACGATCGATGAGACTGCGGCCAGCAGCGGTGTCTCATGCGGCAGACCGGGCAGGTCAACACTGAGCATGTTCGGATCGCCTTTTTTCGAGATCAGGCGTTTGCCGTCCTCACTGAAGACCTCGACGACGCTGGGTGGATCCTCTTTTTCCGAAGCCGAGGCGATCAGGCCGCTGATCACCGGGACACCGTCGGGCTGAAGAACGAATCGCAGAGAAAAGGGGCGAGGAATACCCGGCCTGGCCAACTCCTGGAAGGTCTGAAACGCGGGGCGAGGACGCAGATTCAAGTCGCACAGACCGTACCCCAGGTGCACCGGCTCAAAATCGGCCACGGCCAATTGTTGGGCAATGAGAAGGTCCTTCTGATCCGGGCGACTGAAGGCCTTGAGGAACTCCGCCGTGCCGCGCTGTTGGACGTCGATGCCCATCTCGCCGGCGTTCCATCCGTACTCCGTGATCCAGATGGGGATTCCCGCGTCGCCGCACCTGGCGGCAACCGCCCGGATCGCATCGAGCTTGCGGACCAGCTCCTCGATCGTATCCGTCGGCCGCTTGCTGTATGGATGGTCGGCGATGGCATCCCAGAACTTCTCTTTGCCGTACTTATCCCTGCGCAGTTGGTAACACTGCTCGACGAAGATGGGCGCATGGCCGTCGGCGTCGTCGAGACCGCCGATGGCCACCTGGGCGGCCGGGTCGACGGCCTTGATGGCCTTGTAGCACCGCTGCAGCCACGGCAGATAGGTATGGGCCATCCGGGCGTTGTCGCACCCGTCGTTGATCCAACTGCAGCCGTTCTGTTCGTTCCAGAATTCATAGTATTGGGCACGGCCCTTGTACCGCTCGGCCATGCGGGTGATGAAGGTGGTGAAGTCGGCGGCGTGTTCCTCCTTGGGTGGGTGATTGTGAGCGCTCTTGCCGGTCGGGCTGACCCACGCGGGGATGTTGCAGATCAGCACCACGGGCTCGATGTGGTACCTGGTGCAGAGGTTGATCTCGTCGTCGAGGTTCGACCAGTCCCACTTGCCCTTTTCGGCCTCGACCTCTCGCCAGCTCGCCAGGACGCGAGCCGATCGGCTGCCAGCCTCGCTGATCCGCTGAAACAGCAGCTCCTGATACCGGACAAACGACGACCCTTTGTGGGGAGCTCCGACGAAGTCGCCGTTCCCCGCCGGGTTGACGCTGTAAATCAGCGGGCGGGCCGGCGGATCAGCCCATGCGTATGCACTCGCGAAGAAGATGCAGCCGAGAACAAAGAATGAACCCGGGCGGATCATTGGTTCAGCTCCTCCTTGCGACAAGGCCTGTCCTACAGGTTCAGTTTATTCTACAGCGGTTATCCGCACGATGCACGTGGGATTGAGAGGTGACGATGCAGCGGACGGCTGGCCATGGGTGATCGGATCTGATACGCTGGGGGCGTTTGAACAGGTTGGCTCTTTCTTGATCAGGAGCATGTTACCCATGCGCAGTTTCGCCTTTAGAATGAGGAACTTGTTGTGGATCGTGGTTGCGGTGGCGATCTGGTCACCGTTGACCGGCTGCGGACCGCAGGCAGTGACGAAATGGTACAAGGGCAATACCCACACCCATACTTGGTGGAGCGACGGCGACAGCCCGCCCGAGACGGTGGTCAAGTGGTATAAGGACCACGGCTACCACTTCCTGGTGCTCAGCGATCACAACGTGCTCAGCGAGGGTGAGAAGTGGGTCGCGACGGACAAGCGACGCGGCGGGGCGGCCAGCATTTACGAGGAGACGTTTGGAACCGCAAAGGTGGTCAGGCGCCAGAGGGCGGACGGCCAGACCGAGTACCTCTGCGCGCCGCTCGACAAGGTCAAGGATCAATTCGAAGAGCCCGAGAGGTTTCTGCTGGTACAAGGCGAGGAGATCAGCGACAGCGCCGAAGGCAAACCCGTTCATCTGAACGGGGTCGGCCTGACGGCGGTCATCCCGGCTCAGCGGGGCAGCGATATCTTTGTGACGCTTCAGAACAACGTCAACGCAGTTCTCGCCCAGGAGGCACAGATGTGCCACCCGATGCTGGTTCACGTGAATCATCCCAATTTCGGATGGGCGCTGCGTGCCGAGCACATGGCCAGGCTGCAAGGGCCGGTGATGTTCGAGGTCGCGAATGGTCATCCGGGGGTCAACAACCTCGGAGACGACACGTATATGTCGACCGAGCGGATGTGGGACGTGGTGCTGACCAAGCGGCTGGCCGAGTACGGCCTGCCGGTCATGTACGGGCTGGGCACCGATGATGCTCACAATTTCGTCGCTCCCGGCGGTGCAGGACCGGGTCGTGCGTGGGTGGTGGTGCGATCCTCCGCTTTGACGGCCGATTGCCTGATCGAGGCCATGTGTCGAGGCGATTTCTATGCCTCGACCGGCGTCGTCCTCAAGGACATCCGCTTTTCGGGCGACCGGCTGGACATCGAAATCGAACCCCGGCCCGGCGTGTGCTACAAAACCCAGTTCATCGGCACACTGGCCGGCTATGACGACACCGTGGCTTATCTGCCGAGCGACCCGAAGCGAGGCCTGACATGCAGGTACACTGACGACATCGGCCAGGTCCTGAGCGAGCAGACCGGTACAATCGCGTCGTACCAACTCACGGGCAAGGAGATCTATGTTCGGGCGAAGGTGATTTCCACGGCCAGGCATGACGTTCCGGTGGTCGCGGGCGATTGCCAGGTGGCCTGGTGCCAGCCGGTCCAGCCCGGCTGCCGGAGCGGCGGGGCTCGCTGAGTGACTGTCGGGGTGCAATGAACGGCGGATCACGCCGTGATGGATCACTTCACCGCGAAGACGTATTGGAATCTCGCGTTGGGGGCGGTGTCGCCGCTGACGGTGAACTCCATGACGTCGTTGTCGCGCTGAATGTTGTCGGCCCACTTGAAGCCTAGACGCAGCGGCGAATCGTCGCGGGGTCGCAGAGTGCGGCGCGGCAGGGCCAGTTCCAGTTCGTTGCCGCTGACGCGATACTCGACTTCGCCGATTGCGGTCCATGTCCCAGTTGTGCCCGCCTTTTCGATCACGGATTTCGTCTGACCGCGAAGCGTGCGGTTCACCCGGAAATCGTAGCTTTCCGAACCGGTGGCGAGGTCGTTGTCGGCATTGATGTAGAGGAGCATCCAGTTCGGATCTGTATGAGGTGTGATGGCCGAGGCTGTCCGGGCGTAGAAGCCGACCGTGCGGTTGTCCGCGGCCACTTTCAGAAGCACGAAGTCGTTCCGCCCGGTCTTGTTGACATAACGTCCCGCATCGTCATAACCCGGATGGTCCCGGTGCATGGTGTCGCCTCGATCATCGCGGAACTCCGGCTGCACGCCGGCCCAATCCGAAAAGTCGCCGTCGATCTGAATCGTCGTTGGCCGGGGAGCTGCGGGCGCGGGGCGTACACCCTTGAACCGCCTGATTCCGCTGACCATCTGGTAGTAGTAGTTGTCCCAGTGGCCGCCATTCATCGGCTCGACGTCCCGGCTGTATTCCTGCGTGAACTGGTCGACGAACATCACCGGCTCGTGGACGCCGTTGAACTCCGGCAGACGCATGGCGATCCATTCGTTCCAGCCGGTGATAAAGATGAACTCCGGGTCGAGCTCCAGGGCGCGTTTCCATTGCTCGGCGAAGTTCAGGCCGTGCAGTACGGCGTCCGGTCGCTCGTCCCTGGCCCCATCGTGCCAGCTGCGGCCGTAGGTGTTGGCTTCGCTGAAGGCGCAGAGCCGCTTGCCGCTGGCGTTCTGGGCGACGCTCACCGAGACCTGTTCAACCTTGTTGGTGTCGCTGTAGTAGGGCTGCTGCGGATGGATCTGGAGCCACTGCCACTGATTGGGGCCGGTGGGGCCGGAGAAGTAGTCGGGCCCGTGCGGTCGGAAGGCGAAGGTCTCCTGCATTTCCGGCGGGGCGCTCTTCTTTCTTGCCAGTATCAGCGGTTTGCCTTTCCAGCGGAACCACAGGTCGGCAAAATCTCCGGCCTTGTACAGTTCGTTGTAAAGGCGGGACAGTACTGTGCTGTCGTCTCCGAACGGCGCAAAGAAGGCAATGTGCGGCGTGCTGCCGCCGTCCCGGCGGACCTGCGTCCAGACCTCACACAGCTTCCGGTATACCTTGGGATAGGTCTCCTGGTTGCTGACGTCGAAAATGACCACGTCGACCAGTGCGTCGGAGAGCATCTGGGCATGCTTGCGGAGAACCCAGGCATCGTCCGCGATGTAGTAGCCGAACAGCGGCTCGCCCCAATGGTGAAAGTGGTACTCAGGGCCCCACGGGTTGGTGGTTGGCCGCCTGAGGGCTTCCGGCTGTGTGGCCAGGATGCGGGTGATATCGTACGGCCCCGCAGTGCGGTGTTGCCCAAGCCACAGAAAGTAGAAGAGGCCGACGCTCTTGCCAGGGCGAGGATCGCCAACCTGATCGTGGTTTGGAGCCGCGCGTCCAAGGCCGTCGACGGCCGCCCAGGTGTCAGGCTGCGTATCGATGAACTCGGCGGCAACGTTAGAGTTGACTGACAAGAGAAGCAGGACGGACGCACACATCGCCATTCCGAGCACATCTTTCATGCCGAGCACCTCCCAACGCATCATGTTCTGACGGCCGCGTTTTTTCTGTTGGTCCGGGGCTGCGTGGCCGAAGATTCATCGGGCAGGCCCCGGCCGATAACCCGTCCGATAACATAGGCAAGATCGGAAAGGCCTGCAACCAACGGCGTTGGGACGTGTCTATTGTGAAGGGCAAGGTCTGCGCCTGGCTTGGTTGCCAGCGGGTGCATGTTGCCGGACAATGGCCCTTTTGTGGTCGTTTGCCGTCGTTTTCAGCGGCCGAAGGCATGGCCAAGAGCGAGGATCAGGCTCGGTGGGTTCACGGCTGATCAGCATTGTGGTGCCGGTGTACAACGAGGCCGACTCGCTGGACGGGCTCATTGCGGAGATCCGTGACGTGGCGGCCCGCGACGGACTGGAAGTCGAAGTCATCCTGGTCGATGACGGCAGCCGCGATGCGAGCTGGGAGAAGATCGTATCGCTTGCCCAAAGCGTCCAGGGCATCGGCGGCCTGAGGTTCCGGCGCAACTGTGGCAAGGCGGCGGCTCTGATGGCCGGTTTCGCCGCCGCCCGCGGTGACGTGGTCTTCATGATGGACGCTGACATGCAGGACCCTCCGGAGGAAATGCCGCGTCTGCTGGCCAAGCTCGACGAAGGCTTCGACCTGGTCAGCGGCTGGAAGCGGATTCGCCACGACCCGTGGCACAAGGTTTACCCGTCGCGGGTGTTCAACAAGATGATTGGATGGCTGACCGGCGTCCGGCTGCACGATCATGTCTGCGGGTTCAAGGTCATGCGGCGCGAAGTGGCCAAGGATCTTCGCATCTATGGTGAGTTCCACCGCTTCATCGCGGTATTCTCGGCGGCCCGCGGCTATCACGTCACTGAGATCCCGACGCTGCACCGGGCCAGGACCCGCGGCGTCGGCAAGTACGGATTCACGCGTTTTTTCAAGGGCTTTCTCGATCTGCTGACGGTGACGGTGCTGACCCGATACCGCTGGCGGCCGCAGCATGCCATCGGTGTGGCGGGCGTGGCCATCGTTCTGCTCAGCGTGCTGCTCCCGCTGCTTGCGTGGTTCTCCGGGCGAATGTCGTGGGCGCTCAGCGGGCTGCACCTGGGGTGGCCGTTTCAAACAACCAGAGGCCTGCTGGCGATGCTCGCCTGGCCGGTCATGATCCTGACGCCGGGCCTGGTTTTGATCGCCATCGGGCTGGTTGCCGAACTGATGGTGGCGCAGCGGCCGCCGGATCGTCTGTACGAGGTCATCGAGAAGGCGGGCTGGTGCGCCGACATCGAACCGGCCCAAGACTGAACAGGAACGCGTCCTGAGGCGAGGTATGGCATGCAGGATCCAACAAGACCAGTCAACCCGTTGCTGAAAGAGACCCCGCCCGCGGGCGCGAGCGTTGTCGATGCCAACGCCCGTCCGCCCGAGAAGCCGCTGTTCACGCCGCCTGCCTCATTGCCGACGCTCGCGAAGCGCCGCCTGCCGACCGACGTGACGATCGTGTTCATGATCCTGGCGGCGATGATCATCGGGTTTGCAGTGTTGACGCGGACCAAACTGGAGCACTGCGTCAACGACGGCTCGCGGTGGAACACCGTGTTCTACCTGGTTGAGTACGGCACGTACGAGTACCTGCCGGACTGGGGCGACATCAAGGGCGTGCCGCAAAAGGGGGTCGCGGATCCCGATGAACACATCGCAAGACACAACGCCAACAGTTCGCCGGAAGACAAGGCCCGGATCAGGGGCCTGATCCGCCCGTTTGGCAGCCGCCACTACCGCCACGTGTGGGACATCCCGCCGTTTTCGACGGTGGACATGATCAGCGTGAAAGACGAGAACGGTCAGGATCATTTTTACTCCAGCAAGCCTCCGCTGCTGTCGACGTGCGTGGCCGGGGTGGTGATGGGGCTTGAGAAGATCGTCTCACCGATCATGGCCATGCCGTCGGTCCATGAGTATCTGACGGGGTCGCGGCCGGAGGTCCGGCCTGCAGCCGCCACGCAGCCGGCCGCCACGCAGCCGTTCCAGACGCCCTCGCCCGGCTCGTTCACATTTCGCGAGCACCCCATGTTCTACATGCGTGCCGCGGTGCTTCTGGTTCAACTGGTCCCGTTCCTGATCATGATCTGGGTGATTCGTCAGCGGGTGATCGAGCAGACGGATTCGCCTTTCGTGCAGAACTTCTGCGTGGGTGCGGCCGCCGTGGCGACCTACCTGACATCCTATGCGGCGCCCCTGAACAACCACATTGTCGCGGCTTATTGTGCCTTGTTTGCCCTGCATGCCACGCTGCGTGTCTGGTACGACGGCCGTCGCGAGTGGTACTGGTTCGTGATTGCCGGACTGTTTGGTGGGTTGTGCCACGGCCTGGAGCTGCCGGCGACGCTGCTGACGGTGGCGATTCTCGCGGCCTTGCTGTGGAAGGCCCCGCGGCGGGCACTGCTGATCTGCCTGCCGGCGATGCTGATCCCCATCGCCGCGTCGCTCTACACCACCTATCTGGTGACCGGCTCGGTGGAGCCGATTCCGGCAAGGTTCAACGAGCCCGGAGGCCCATTCTTCTACAAGGGCAGCTACTGGCATACCGAGAACAACCCTTATTACACGCCCAACGAAGCGAGCATCGACTTCCTGCGGGAGCCGAAGCAGATGTACATGTACCACCTTGTGGTTGGGCATCACGGCTTCTTCAGTCTGACGCCGTTGTTCATCCTCAGCCTGCTCGGCATCGGACGTCACATGGCCGGCATACGCGCGAGGCGGGCGATCCTTGTCTCGCTGGTGTTGGCGGCGGTGGTTGTTGCCGTCGGCATCATGTGGAAAGCCGATGCCGGAGGCTCCTCATTGTCGTGGCCCAGGCCGGCGCCGGCCGAGGTTGCGTCGACACAACCCGTGTCGGGCGACACGCTGTCCGCCTCGGCTGTTTCCGAGGATGACTCCCGGCTGTCGCGCTGGTGGGCGGACTTCAAGCTCGGGCTCGCGTGCATCAAGACGGCCGTGACCCATCCGGTTGCGGCGATCGATCAGGCGGCAGACCTTCTGTGGGGCCGAGGCTTCCTGGTGTTCATGGCGGTTCTTGTCGTCATGAACCTGGGCATGTACCTGGGCGAACCCGACCAGAAGCATCCGCTTCTGGCGGTCGGAACGCTGCTGCTGTTCCTGATGTTGCTGGTTTTCTATACCTTCAACACACACAACTACGCGGGTGTTTCCCAGGGGCCGCGGTGGCTGTTCTGGATGATCCCGCTGTGGCTGCTGATGTTGCCGGCGGGCGTTGGGGTGCTGGTCGAGCGGCGAGTCGGGCGGTGGCTGTGCTATCTGTGCCTGTTCGTCTCGCTGCTCTCGGTGTTCTGGGGATTGCCGAGGCCCGGCGAGGATGTCAGGGCCACCGATCGGCCGTTTACGTGCTCCTGGCTCCACGAGTACATGCACTGGCGGGGCTGCATCGACTACTGACGTGAATCACGAATACGAAGCACTGCGACAGGAATCCTTCGGCTGGATCAGAGCGGCGGCACGGATTGCACTGGAACGGCTCGGCCGGGCCGGCGTGACGCGCAAGCACGACCAGTCACCCGTGACCGACGCCGATCACGCCGTCCAGGATGCCCTGCTGGCGTCCATCGCGCGGCTGTACCCACAGGACGCGGTGATCACCGAAGAGACGCAGGCCCGGCCGGATGCCCACCGGCCTGTTTCACAGTCCGGACGGTGCTGGGTGATCGACCCCATCGACGGCACCCGGAATTACGCCCGGGCGATTCCGGTATTCACGGTTTCGGTGGCGGTCATGGAGAACGGGCGTCCGGTCGTGGGCATGGTCTACGATCCGGTGGCCGACCGGATGTACTCGGCCTCGCTGGGTGCGGGCGCCTGGGTCAACGCCGCCCGCATCGAGCGGCGCGATGTGCCGGCCTGGGATGAGGTGTACATGGGCATTCCGACGAGCAAACACGAGCAGTTGCCGCCGGCGGTGCATCGCTGGATCGACACGCTGGTGGTCCGCAACTTCGGTTCGACGGCCATGCATCTGTCGCTTCTGGCGACCGGGTCGCTTGACGCCGTCTACTGCAGGAAGTCGAAGCTCTGGGACATCGCCGCCGGGGCCCTGATTGCCTGCGAAACCGGCGCCAGGGTGTTGTCGCTCGATGGCCGTGAGTACTTCCCGATGGACCTGAGCACTTATGCCAACGAACCCCTCCCGATGCTGGCCGCCAGGCCGGGCCTGATCGAAAAACTCCTCGCCGAGTGTCGCAACGCACAGCCGGCCTGACCCTCACCGCCCCATGTGCACGAACAAAGGCAACGAGCCACCGGACTTGTCCCCGTGTCTGACCACCCGATCCTGACACTTCGAATGCGGACCGCTTGCCCTGAGCTTGTCCTGAGCAAGATCGTAGGATCTGCGTCGAGGGGCCGACCGCTTCATCCGATCTTGTCCCGAGCGGGTTCGGGGTCGCTGACGCGGGCGGTGAATTAGCAGATGGCTTGAAGGTCGTCATCCGGGCGCAGTCGCCGGAACACCGACTACAGGTTGAGTTACCTGTACCACGTGCCGCGCACCGCTCCGTAGTAGAAATTGAACCCGTCGATGTGGACGATGCTGCGACGGCTCATGCATGGCCCCCTTTCATGCGGGCGCATAAAAACGGGCAGCCATATAGACTGCCCGGCCCGGTTGTCGCGGGGGAGTTGTACGGACAGCATACCACACCCGCGGCTGCAGACACGAAAACGCTTGTAACACCCTGTGTGCTAAGTGGTTGCGTCAAGCGTCGTCCTCCAGCAGTGCCCCGGCCTTCACCTCCGCGGAATCGTCAGGGAAGGGTCTCGGTTGCCGGTTTCATCGATGGAAAAGAAGTAAAGGGTGGTGAGAATACCCGGGTGCCCGCAACTGCTGCAAGTGCTCACCGACGATGACTTGTGCATTGGCAAATGGTGGCAAATCTATCGCTGACGGCTGGTCGCTGCCGGGTGCCATGCCCACGGCTCTGCGTGGGCATGCGGCACCGGGTTCTCATCTGCGGGTTGCCGGGGTTCACTCCTTCGGCACGGTCATATCCGCCAGGAACTGGTCGCTGACCTTTTTGCCGAGGAGGAAGCACTTGCGGTCAGGGTGCCAGAGGACGTTGTTGCCGCCGCGGGTGGTGAAGCTGCTGTAGACACCGATGTTGGTGTTGACCTTCGGGTCGACCTCCTTGCTCAGGCCGTTCGGACCGATGTTGTCGTTGTCCATGAACTGCTTCGATTCGCTGAACCAGATAGGCTGATCGGCCGTCGGGCGGAACTCACCGAGGGCCAGGAAGGCCGGGCGTCGCGGTTCGGCGGTGTGCTCGGGTTTGGTCTGGATATCGCCCCGGTTGTTGTGGTGCAGCAGGACATATCGGCCGTCGGCCAACTGGTAGATGGGACAACACGACACGGGCTGCAGGATGGGCCGGCCGTGGTCTTTTCGCAGCAACGGGCGCGGATTGCACCACGTTCGCCCGTCGTCGGCCGACACACTGTACCAGATGCAGCCGGAGTTGGTTCGCATGACGCAGAATAACCGTTCATCGGGCAGGCGGACGATGCTCGGCTCCTGGGCGATGCTGACCAGCGGATGCATGAAGTGGGGGACGCGCAGGGCCTCATCGCCCCAGCCTGAATAGGTGACCTTGAGGTCCTTGGGTTCGGGGTTGGCGTCCACGTTCTCAAAACGCATGAACTCGCAGACCGATTCGATCTGCGTCCAGCCTTCGACTTTCTTGAGCGTGGCCCGGGCGGGGTTGAGCCAGTGGGTGTAGCCGACGAAGAAGCCGCCGTTCATGTCGCGCATCGGTATCTGCCAGACGATCCACTCGGCCGGGATCTTGCCCGCGGGGTCGTCATAGGGGCTCTTGGGCATGGGGATGGTCTGAGGCTTTGACCAGGTGCGGCCGTTGTCGTCGCTGTAGACCGCATCCATCGTCCCGGTGTGCATGGGGATCCAGCCGCTGATGCCCTGGTGCTGGTTGTAGACCACGTAGATACGGCCGCGTCTGGAGACCATCGGGAACGCCCAACTGGCCATGTGCGCGGGGTCATCGGGCGTGCGCGGCCCGGCGACGTGCGAAGGCGGGGCCCAGGTTTTGCCGTCATCATCGGAGCGAGAAAAGACGATGCGGTTCTTCGGGCCGGGCTGTTCGAGGGCCTGTGTCCAGACGGCCATCAGCGAGCCGTCGGGCCCATCGAACACCAGAAAGTGCTCGTTGTGCGAATCGTGCTTGGAACTGTCCCAATGCTGCGGGACATAGACCACATAATCGGGTTTGCTGCGATGGGCCTCGCGGAGCATATGAGCCCGGATGTCGGCGGGGCTCCTCGCAACGTCCTGGGCCCGCGACGTCGATGATAATGTCAGCAGGGCGCTGGTCACCATCAGTATCAGGGCTTTCTCACTGTGGTGAGCGGCGGTGTCCGAGATCAGGCGGATGATTGTCAACAGCATGGTTTCTTCTCCAGAGAAACGTACAGATAGTACGGCCAGTCTCATCGATCCATCAGGGAAGCGAGAGCATCGATCGCCAAGTCTGAGAGTATTCGCGCCTCGCGTGCGTCACGAAGGACGAGTCGACGCGTTCCACTGGCTGAGCTTGGCTCGAATCGCGTCAACCTTGAAATTCGCCGGGCGTGGCTCATCCTGGTTGGCATCCAACTCCTCGAACGTCGGCGTCTTCGATGGCACTCCCTTGGGCGGCACCTCGACGCCGGCCACCCACGTCAGGGCATTGAGCAGCAGCTTGCGGAACTCATCATGCCCCCAGTTCCACTGGAAGTGCCCGCCGGTGAAGCCGAATCCGCGTCCGCCGTCGGGCCGCTCGAACGCCCACGCGACGATTTCGGACATACCCTTTCGCGCCCGGACGTGCGGATTGCCGCTGTAGGCACCGTCCGGCCCTTCGCGCGTCTGCTCGGGCGGAACGGCGCTGAGAATCGGCGTAACCTTCTCCATGTTCTCGCGGAACCGCATGTGGTAGTACCACTCGTCCTCGATCTCGAAGGGCCGAACGCCGCGTGTGATCGGGTGGTCCGGCAGTTGGGTGAACCGCGCGGACCAGTGCGGGTTGACTGACCAGTGCTGCTCGAAGTAGCCGCCGATCCACTTGAGCATGTGCTCACCGACCGGCCCCTTGGGCACGTCGAGTGCGTAGTGGAGCACAGCTAGTCCGACGCCTCGGTCAATCGCGGCCCCGACCTCGGCGAGGTGGCTGTTGATCATATTGCCGCCGGCTCCGTCGGCGAAGAAGACGATCGCGTTGGCGTTGGCTAACGCGGTCGGATCGGACGGCCAGCCGTTGCGATAAACCACCGCGTGGACGGCGGGCACGTTCTCATTCAGCAGCCGGGCCAGCAGAAGGCATCCGGCGTTGTGCTCATGGCTCCCGTAACCGTGGCTCGGCGTTCCGGCCACAAGGACGATCTTCTTCTTGCCCTCCATGGGCAGACGCTTGAGTCGGATGTTGCGAAACTGCACCTTCATGGGGTCGCCGGCGTGAAGCTGCAAGGCCAGAATGCCCGAGTGGCGGGCGGCCTGACGATCTTCGTCGACGGCCTCGATCATGACCTGGCCGTTGATCTCGTGCATATAGCGGTTGCCGCGTGCGACGACCCGGTAGCTGTTCCAGTCCTGATCGCGGATCTTAGCGGCCAGTCCGTCGGCAGTGCCGATCGTGCCCACGACCTTGGGCTTGTGGTCATCGCCGATAACCACCTTCTGGCCTCGCTGGGCCAGGATGCCGCGAGACCGCTCGCTGTAAAGGATGCCGGTGTACCTGTTGGTGGCGTCGATGTCGGCCTGCTCGCCGGCGGCCACCCACTTGCCCCATTTGTCCGTGTCCTCCCAACTGCGATACTGAATGCCGCTATTGCCGCCGAAGATGCGGTATTCGAGCGTCAACTCGAAGTCGTCCACCTCGCCCTGCCGCCAGATGAGAAAGGTGTTGTGCTTGAGCGGCTTGTCGGGCGTGGTCTGGCCGGTGACGGCCCCATCCTCGACACGCCAATAGCCAGGGTCGCCGTCCCAGCCGTTCAGCGTCTTGCCGTCGAAGATGGATTCGAAGCCCACATCGTTCTCGGCCATCGCAGAATGAGCAAAGACAGCAAACGCCAATGTCAGCGAGGCTACAACGAATCTCATATTCGTGACTCCAAAACCATCTTGGGATCTGCTCCTCTTGGCTGCGACAGTATAGCCACTGATCTCGCAGTGTGGCAGGGGGCTGCTGGTTGTCCATTCGGAAGGCACCGGCAGGCAGACTGTCAGCCACTCGCGTGCCGGTCAGTTGCTCTCGGCACGATCATTCGGGTGGCGCCGGGTCGATTCGCTCCTTGGGCGGCAGGGGGGGAGCACCTCCATACGGACTGCGCCACACGAAGCAGAGCGGCGTGTCCGAGCGTTTGTAGCCGGCGGCCGGGGCCTCGGCGGTCGTCGGATAGAGACGCTGCCTCCCATCCTCACGGGCGATCTCATATAGCGGCACGGTCCCGGCAGGGGGGGCAGGAACGTCGCTCGGCAGAGCGTAGAACAGCGGTCTTTCGACGCCAGACTTCGATGTTCGCTCTCCCGCCACCAGCAGAGCCGATCCCTCCTCCGACCGCTGCTGGTAGACGGGTATGCTTCCGGGGAACGGCCGATCGGGCGCGAAGAAGGCGATCGTCGGGACATCCTTGCCGATCGCGACATTGTCCCACCGCCCAAGCACCTGTTTGCCCGGATCGGCGGATAGCTCATACACCGGCGCCGGCAGGGCCAATCGCTCATCACCCAGGTCGAGCTTGTACATGATCTGGTTGTAGTCGTACCACGGGGTGAGCACCGGGGCGCCCGAGACAAACGCCGTGTACGTTCCCTCGAAGTAGATGATCCGCCCGTTGTCCTTGGCGAACACCGGGTGCTGCTTGGGGTTGTAGAAACTGTACTTGTCGTGGGTGATGATCTTGCGGCCGTAGACCCACGGGCCCAGCGGGGTGTCAGCTTCAAGATACCACAGTTCGCCGAGCATCGAGGTGCCCATGATCTCGGAGGCGATCATCACCCATCGGCGGCGGTACTCGTTCCAGTAAACCGACGAGCCGTGCAGTTGGAACGGCTTGCCTGTCTCGACGTCGGCCGTCTGGATCAGGGCCTCTTCCTGCTTGAGCACGCCGTCCTTGATCATCTTGGAAAAGTCGGCGGGCGACAGGCCGGGCGTGTCTTTCTTCCATGTGTACCTCAGTGTGCCGTCCGCGCGCCGATCGAGCTTGGGCGACTCCTTGCTGCTCCCGTCGACCAGCGGCGTGTAGGCCTCGTAGTTGGCCGAGTCAGTCAGCAGCCGGGCGTCGGCGGCAATGCGCACGAAGGGGTAGCCGGGATCGTAGTACACGAACTGCTTGCCGTCGACCTCGCATCTGAATGGATGACCGGCGGGTTTGACGGGGGCCTTGAGATCAAACTCAACGACCTTCTCGAAGAGCTCCTTCTTGTCGTCAAAGAGCATCAGGCCGCGTTCCTGGGTTTCCATGGCATTATTGACCCGCGCGTACATCGCGTAGAGACGCTCGCGCCCGGCCTCGTCGGGCAGGGTGATCAAGCCGTCCAACCAGACCGGCCCGGGACCGGAGTGTGGGGCCATCTCTTTGACGAAGCCGTTGTCGCGGAGGAAGTAGTCGTAATCAATGCCGATGTCCGGATCGAGGCCGCCGGCCGAGGGCAGGGCGGAGGTCGCGCCGGTCATGTGAAAATTGCCGAGCGGGTAGGCCGGCCAGCCCGTGTCGCCCCACATCCAGAAGAGCCGGCCGTGATAGAGGATGCCTTGTATGCTGTCGCAACCGACGACCCGCCCATGGAGCACCGGCTCTCGGATCGGGGGCTTCAGCCCGAGCAGCACGGTGTCGCGGTAGATGCCGCCGCCAGTGAGGCGATACAGCCGCTCGGCGATGTTGACCCGCTTGATCTTGAGGACAGCGCTGCCGCCGGGTTTCACCTCCAGGGCCGTGCCGGACATGCCGAAGCCGTCCTTGGGAAACTCGTAGCCGTGGCTCTTGACGGTGAAAAACACACGCTGGTCCATCAGGCCGGGTTCGTGGAAGGCGACCAGCCCGTTACTGTCGGTGTAGTAGCAGACATTGTGGGTGGTCTTCAGTTCCACCAGCGGCACGCCACGGCCGGTCTGTGCGTCGACCACCTGGATCTTGAAGTAGTCGCCGGGCGACGGTGCGGCCAATTGGCAGATCAGCAGCAGTTCATGTAGCATCTGTTGGTGCCCTCTCAGGCGGTGGGAAGGATGACACAGGCCCTGCGAGAGTTGTACACGCTCCGGTCGGAAGCGGCAAGGCGGCGAAAACGGGGACCGGCTCGCTCAACGCTCGATCCGGACGGACGTGATCCACACGCGGCAGAGCCTGGAAGCCAGGGGCGTGTCCGGTGGTGGAACGTGCCTGTCCCCGTTTTCGCACGATGACGCCGCCTGGACTGTCACAGACCCGCGATTTCCCGGTATACTGTCACCACGATTTGCGTCTAACAGGGAGCACCCGACATGAACGTCTTTATCTCCGCCGACATGGAAGGCATCTGTGGCATATTCGGCCTGCATCAATGGGAATCAGACGGGCACGGTTATAAGCAAGCGTGCGAATGGATGCTGGGAGAGGTCAACGCCGCCGTTGAGGGAGCCGTGCAGGCCGGTGCTACGCAGATCGTTGTCAAAGACGCGCACTGTGACGGCAACAACATCGATCTCGAGAAGCTTCACCCCGCCGCCGAGCTGATCAGCGGATGGGGGCCGCTCAACAGCATGGTCGAGGGCATCGGTCCCGAGTTCAACGCTCTCATCCTCATCGGCTACCACGCCCGTGCCGCCACGGCCGACGCGACATTTGCCCACACCTGGTCGCGTAACGTCCTCGAACTGAAGGTCAACGGAACGGTGATCGGCGAGGCGGAGTGGGCGGCGGCGTTCGCCGGGCATTTCGGCGTCCCGGTGGCGATGATCACCGGAGACGACAAGCTGGCCAGGCAGGTCCGTGCAACCATCCCGGCCGGGTTCGAGTTCGTGGTGACCAAGACCGGCTGGTCGTTCAACGCCGCCCGCATGCGGCCGATCGCAACCGTCCGGCACGAGATCCGTGAGACCGCCAGGAAGGTCCTGCTGGAACCACGCCGTTTGCCCGTGTACCGCCCGCCGCTGCCGGCGACGATCACGGTACGGTATCGTCACTGGGAGGGTCTTCACGCCTGCGAGGCCGTCCCCAACGTCAAGCGGCTCAACGTCGACACCTTCGAATACACCGCCGCGGATTTCATCGAAGCCCACAAGTACTTCTCGACCTTGAATCGCCTGGCCAAGCCTTGACACCTCAGTTTCACAAGATGCGACAGAGAAAGCCTGTCTTTGTTGCCTTCGGGTGCGATGCCCGGAATAGGCGACTGAGCGCGTCAGGATCGCATCGATGAGAAGCCAGAGCTGGGCCTTGATAGATGGTCCAGGGCAGCGGGCAGGTTCAGTCCGGTCGAACGGCGGCTGAAGGGCGGGTTGAACTGACAGGCCGCGGGCGTTCGGGAACAGTCGGCGCCTCCGAGAGATGCGGAAACCCGTCGCCCGTGCGACTGCATGCGGTATTCAGTGATTAATCGGGGGACACCATACTTATTACGCTGCTCACGTTGGTTTCCGGCATGGCCTGTAGCGTAAGAACGCGGTTGAGCCATCATGAACAGACCTTGACTTCAGAGCAAAAAATAGGTATGGTCGCGAGGGATACCCGTCAGATCCCAGGCCGCTGGCGGTCTTCCCTCAAGTCCAAGTCGCCCTGCCGGCGCATCAACCCAAATCGAACTGACCACCAAGATCCGATCCACGCAACCGGCAGCGCAACCGACGACGGAACCGTCCAATGCGCCCACCAAGT
>JAUCQB010000088.1 GCA_030372985.1 Phycisphaerae bacterium | reverse complement strand
CGACGGGAGACTCGGCCCGCAGCGGACCAGGCGTCGAGCCAGTTCTGATAGAGCGCCTGCCCGATGGCGTTGTCGACGACCTCCTCGGGCGGTCCCCAGTAGAAACTCACGAAGCCCGCCCCGTACGGCCCGGCGGCACGACGAACGGCGGCGATCAGTTCCGCCAGGGTCGCGGCCTGGCCGTCGGCGCGATGGGGATAGGCCAGCGGGTAGAACTCCTCGACGACGATGGGCTTGCCCGGCGGAACTCGCGAGAGATGAGCCCACCAGGCCTGTTCGTTGGCCTCGAGTGTGAGTTCATGTTTGGGGAACAGTTGGGCGCAATGCAAATCGACGATGTCGGCGAACACGGCCGGATCGAGGGCCCCGACGGTGATCAGATGATTACCGTCATGCTCACGAATGGCCGACCGCATCCGGCGAGCCCAGCCCTGCAGAAGGTCACGGTGGCAGGCCAGCAGGTTTCCGAAGCGGGGATCCTGCCGCGAGGCCTTCGGAAGGGCCGGCGACGACCAGCTCTCGCCCGGGCGAGGGTAGTCTTTCCATGCCACCCGCAATGCCTCTTCGTTTGCATACCGCTTGTGTACCCACTCGGCCCAGCGTCTGGAGGCCTGCCGGCCGTGCTTGTGGACGTAGCAGAACAGCTCGCCGCCACGCATGGAGTAGAAGCCGACGACCAGGTCGCGGCTATCACTGCTGTGGACTGCCGGCTCGTTCTGCAGGTCATACGCCAGAATGGCCGGTTGGTCGCGAAATCGGCTCGCCGCCGTGCGCCAGAACAATTCCTCGTGTCTTTCGACTGTTTCGTCATCTGCGTCAACCAGCCACGCGGGGATGGCCGACTTGCGGATGTGGCACGACCCTACGAGCAGGACTTTCAGGTCCGCGCGATCGGCCGCATCCAGCGCCACGGCCAGCCGTTCAAACGCGGCGGCATTGATGCGATCGGGCCCCTCGAAATAGTCGCCCATCTGGCAGAACAGACGTACGGTGTTCCCGCCCATCCGTCGCATCATGCCGAAATCGCGACCGAGTTTGGCCGGCTCTTCTCGAAGGATGTCCTCCAGCAACACATCGCGGCCGGAGATGACGGAGCGGTCGTAGTTGAAACCCCAGATAAAAAAAGGGTCCTTGCCGCTGACGAAACCCTTTCCGTCGGGTGAGACGGCGAGATGACTGTTGATCGCCGGGGCTGAACAACCGGCCCACAGCGTGATCCCGCCCAGCAGCAGCATTCGGATGCCTGGCATGATTTCCACCCTTCAAATGTGAAGCCTCAGCAACGCGTCATGGCCTGGCGCCGGTGCGGAAGCAAGTCGCGGATGGCGGACACCGACCAGAACCGGTGCACATCGGCATCCCGCTCCAACTCCTTTCTTCGCCGGAGTGCAGAGCATACAGCACGGCGATACGGACGGTCACCCCCCGTCCCGAACGGCTCCGACGCAGTGGTCACTCAGAACGCGTGTCAAGAGGTTAGGGCACGGTCGGAGCCGCCGGAGGCGGCGGAGACCTGCCGGCCCAAGCTCAACGACTGGAGGATGGACAAGCCAGCGGAGTCGACGGATGATGGGGCTGTGAGACGGGCATGCGGGCGGTAAAAGGCATAAGGTTGTTTTAACCTCTGTTCCAGTTCATTACCAGTACACGTGCGCGGTGGTAAGCGAGGGAGTCCGATGGTAAGCGCGAGAACCAGACGCAGACTGTTATGTTGTGCCGTGATCCTGATGCCGCTGAGCTTTGTGATCCCGGGGGTGGCAGCAGTCATCGGAAGGCCGGTAGGCTCTATGTGGTTTGCGAACTACTCCTGCCCCTTTGCGTTTCTGCTCGCCAACGCACTTATACTGGTTGTCAGCCGCAAGTGGACCCTGAGGGTCCTCACCTTCCTGTCCATCGGCTCGATTGTGGCGGCGATGCTCTCCGTCAATGTTCCCGGCGTCAACTACAATACGATGGACGGACCTGGGTAGTCCTACTCCATGTTGTTCGTCTTTGTTCTACTGCCTTTGTCAGCAATGCTGTCATTCGTTGTCTTCGTCCTTGGCGTGCGGGAAGTCTGTCGTGATCCCGCACCCGAGCGGCACTGGACTTCCTGCGGCGGCATGGATGACCGCGATCCCCACGCCCGATAATGGCTTGGTTCCCAGCCTCCCGGCGAAGATTGCTTATAGGTCTAGCTTATCTCGGACCTTGGAACATCCGACAAAGACAGAACCGGCAGAGGGGACGGCGTTGGTCGCCCGGGAGGCGGGCCGCGCCCAGCCTGCGCCGAGTATGAACGGAGCTGGAAGACATGCCGCCAGCGGTCATGGAACCCGAGGCTGCGGCCTCGACTGTCGACATCAACGATTTCATCGATCCGGCGCGCCCGCTGAGCTGGTCGGCGCAGATGATCGCGCTGCTTCGGTCGGGCCACTATCGCGAGGGGTATGAGATCCTGGCCGAGAAGATGCCGTTCGTCGAGAACATGCTCCGGCCGTTCGCGGAGCGGCTCGAAGGCAAGCAGAACTACTGGACCGGCACGTACGACTGGATCAAACGATTCATCGATGACAGTCGGCCGCTGAGGATTCTGGACGTCGGGTGCGGCGTCGGGTCCGGGGCACTGGAGTTTGCCCTCGAAGGCCACCAGGCATGGGGCATCGACGTGCTGGACTGCATGATCGAGCGCGGGCGCGAGGTGGCCGAGTCGCTTGGGCTCTCGCAGCGAGTTCACCTGCTGACCGGCGACATTCGCTGCCTGGAGAAGTACTTCGATCCGGCGTTTTTCGATGCGGTTGTGGCCTGCGACATATTCGAGCATCTCGACGACGAGTCCATTCTGCGGGTGCTCGGCGGTCTCAAGCAGGTGATGCGCCCCGGCGGCACCATCGTCATTCAGACCTCGCCGGGCCGTTACTACTACTGGTTCGACCCGGCACGAAAGAAGATGATCGGCCTGCTCGCCCCGCTGGCCTGGCTGCCGGATCGGTTGTTCACCGCGTGCGTGCGATGGCTGGATCGTTGGCCGCTGCGCCGGCTGCGCACCGAGCACACCCGGTTCTACCGGCATGAGCCCGGCCACATCAACTGCATGGACCACATTCATCTGCGCGGGCTGCTCAAGCAGACCGGCCTGGAGCGGATTCACACTTTCGCCGTCAACGCCCATCTCGGTTTCAAGGACGAGGGATGCCTCAAAGCCGGGTGGACGAAACGGCTGTTCGGCGGGAAATCGGTTGCCTGCCGCAATGTGTTTGGCATCGCCAAGGTGCCGCAGGATGCTCGGGGAGCAGGTACGAGGCCGGCATGAGTCAGGCGCGGAACGTCAGCATCGAGATCGAGGGTCTGTGGAAACGGTTCCGCAAGGGCGGGGCCGACGGGCTGTTGTGGGAATCCGCGCTTCGCGGTCTGCGCAGGCTGTGCGGCCGCAGCGCCGAGGCCCGGGACGCCTTCTGGGCCCTGCAAGACGTCGGTCTGACGGTGCGGCGCGGGGAGGCCGTCGGGATCATCGGCCCGAACGGTGCCGGCAAGAGCACGCTACTCAAGATTCTGTCGCGGGTGCTCAGGCCTGATCGCGGACAGGTCAGAGTCAATGGCCGACTCAGCGGCCTGATCGAGGTGGGTGCCGGTTTTCACGGTGACCTGAGCGGGCGCGAGAACATCTTTGTGAACGGTGCGATTCTCGGCATGCGGCACAGCGAAATCCGCCGCAAGTTCGATCAGATCGTCGAGTTCTCCGGGATCGGCGAGTTCCTCGACATGCCGGTCAAACGGTACTCCTCGGGCATGTACGTCCGCCTGGGTTTTTCGATCGCGGCGCACATGGAGCCCGAAGTACTACTGGTCGACGAGGTGCTCTCGGTCGGCGACGTGCAATTCAAGGCCAAGTGCATGGATGCCATGCGCGGTTTCCTGAGACGCGGAACGTCGGTACTGTTCGTGTCGCACAACCTGGCGGCGATCAAGCGCTTCTGCGATCGGGTGGTGCTGCTCGACCATGGCCGTGTGCGGCTCGAAGGCTCGCCCGATGCTGCCATCGCCGAGTACAGCCGCCTGGTCAGCGATATGGAGGATGCCAACCCCACCGGCATTGAGAATTCACACATCGGCGGTCGCGGTCGAATCGACAGTGGGGCTCGCATCACGGCCGTCCGGATACTCGACGGGAGCGGCCGACCGGCTCGGACGTTCACCTCCGGCCAGCCCATGCGGCTGGAGATCGACTACACCATCGACCCGGCCACCGGCGGGATCGACGACCCGAATTTCGTGATCTCGGCCCACATGTTCGGCGCGGGGCTCTTCTACCAGTTCGAATCGCTGCGAGATGGTCTTCGTCTCGGTCGATGCGTCGGGACAGGAACACTGGCGGTCGATCTGCCTCGGTTGGCGCTTGGCGAAGGCGTCTACCAGATCGGCGTGGCTCTGGCCGACGAGAAAGGCCTGCCCGAGCACGACTGGCACGATCGCGCATATCGAATCAATGTTGTGTCCGATGGGGCAACCGACGGTCCGGTGTACCAGCCCCGCGAGTGGCAGGTGGTCGCCGGCGGCGATGAATCGAGATGCGAGCAGCCGATCGCGGCAACCTGTGAGCCCACGGAGGTGCCGGCGTGAGCCTGTCCGACGCACCTGTCACGGTCATCATTCCGTGCCTCAACGCGGAGGAGACGCTCCCGGATGCGATTGACAGCGTCTTGCGCCAGACCGTCCCGCCGCTTGAGGTGCTGGTCGTCGACGATGACAGTACCGATCGAAGCGTTGCAGTGGCTGCGGCGTTTGACGCTCGCGTGCGAGTGCTCAGGAACCCTTCGCGAGGACCGGGAGCGGCTCGCCGGCTGGGTGTGAGCGAGGCTCGCGGCGAATACATCGCCTTTGTGGATGCTGACGACACCGTTGACCTGACCAAGCACGAGAAGCAATTGGCCGTGCTGGAGAACAGCGACCCACACACGCTGGTCCATACGGGCTCGCTGGCTCGCTGGGTCGATGGGAGCCGTCCGTCCTGCCAGCGACAAGGCGCCGAGACGGCTGTCGGTCGATGTACGCAGATTGTCTTCGAGCGCAACCCGGTGTGCGGGGCGTCCACCATGCTGCGGCGGTCGGTGATTCTTGAACTGGGCAACTACCAGGACGACTTGTTCGGCACCGAGGACTTCGGCATGTCGCTGCTGGCGTCCACGTGCTGCGATTTCGTCTACCTGTCCGAGCCGCTGTACATCATGAACCAGCATTCGACGAACATCACCCGCCGCCGCGCGCACATGGCGTACGTCCACTGGCTGGCCCAGGATTACTTCCGGCGATGCTGCCCGGAGGCGTTCGCGGCGCTGCCGGCCGAGTCGGTGCAGAAGCACATGATCGAGCCGGTGCTGCGGACGGTGCTGGATTCGTACTGGCGGCGCGAGCCGGCTGATTATCGGCGTCTTCTTCGGCTAGCGATGGCCATTGCCCCGCACGACCCGCAAATCCGGCAACTCTGGAGGAGACGGCACATTCCGATGAGAATCCTGCGTTGGTGGGATCGATTGGCCGGGTCGCTGCAGCCGGCAATCCAGGAGGCGTCCTGAGATGACGACCGATCCCGCCCCAAGCCGACCGCTTCACCTGGCATTGGTCACGGCAAATCCGCTGCGCATCGGCGGGATGCAGACATTTGCGAGTTTTCTCGTCGAGACCGCCTGTACGGCGGGTTGGCGAGTCACGGTGGCATTGTCCGGCAAGGACATCTTCGACGGGATCGGCGGCTCGCTCGACGTGCAGCAGGTCGATTGGGTGGACGCCGACCTGGCCGGAGATCGACGCTATCGATTACCAACAATCATCGCCCGACGGCGTTGGTTTCGTGAGCATCGTCCTGACGTGGCACTGTTTGTGCAGTCTTCCAATACACCATTTCGCGCATCGGTCGTCGGGGCGACGCTGGCCGGCACGCCGGTGGCGATGACCCATCGGACGATGCCCTGGATCCGCGATTTCGTTCCAACCGGGCGTCATCTCTTCGGACTGTTGCCCGGGCTTGGCCTGCACAACCGGCGGCAAATCCTCGAGACGCGGATTGCCGCGGCTTTCGCGACTCGAATCATTTACAACAGCGAGTTCGTCCGGCAGGAATACGAGCGTATCTATGGCTATCCACGAAGCAAGGGCCGCGTCATCGTCAACGCCGCGCCTCTGGTCAGTCGCGTGATTGTTCGACAACCTTCGCAGGACTGTGTGGTCATCGGCTACCTCGGCCGCCTGGCGGATGAGAAGCGAATCGATGTGCTGATCCGTGCGCTGGCCGCGATGCGACACCGGCGCATGGCTCGACTGCTGATCTATGGTGAGGGGTCGTTGCGGGACTCGCTCGCGAAGCTGGCCGACGAGTTGGGTGTCGCCGATCGCGTCGACTTTCGACCGAGTACGCCCGACACGGCGGCGGCGTATGCGGAGATGGACATTGTGGCCGTGTGCTCGCGGCGGGAGTCGTCGAGCAACACGGTGCTGGAGGCGATGACGGCCGGCAAGGCGGTTGTCGTGTCCGATGCCGGCGGCCTGCCCGAGCTGATCGATAATGGCGAGGCGGGCGTTTGCGTGCCGGTCGGCGATGCGACGGCACTGGCCAAAGCGCTGGATCACTTGGCGGAGGATCAAGACGAACGTATTCGCCTTGGCCAGAAGGCGCAGACCCTTGCGCTGCAGCGTCACGAAACCGGCCAAGTGGGAAGACAGTGGCTCACCCTGCTTGGTGAGCTCGCGGCAAAGCGATGCTGCTCGCGAGCCGCATTGGTCGATCGCTCGAGAGCCGAGCCGATCGTGTTTCCGGGATGAGCGCATGGCCAGGTTGATGGTCAACATCGATACGGAGGAAGAAGGGCTCTTCAGAGGCCGTTACCCCACGCGTGACTGGTCCCTGGGGCACCTGGCCGAGTTGCCGCGTCTTCAGGAGATCTTCGACCGCTTCGGAGTCCGGCCGACGTATCAGGTGACCACGCCGGTGGTCATGGATCGTGTCGGCAGCGGGCACCTGCGACGCTTCCTGGAGGAAGGCCGCTGCGATATCGGCGGCCATCTGCATCCGTGGGTCACCGAGCCTCGTGCAGGTTTGCCCGCTGACGATGCTCACTCGATGCCGTGCATGCTCGCCACCGATCTGGTACGCAGCAAACTGACCACTCTGACGCGGCAAATCCGCGAGCGGTTCGGCGTTCAACCGATCGCATACCGGTCGGGCCGCTATGGCAGCAGCGCCATGCACACGCCTTTGCTTCTCGAGCTTGGCTACCGGGTCGAGACCAGCGTCTGTCCGTTCGTGTCGCACACTCCATTCGGCGGGCCTGATTACTTCGATGCCCCGCTGAATCCTTACTGGCTGGGCAGCGAGAGCATGCTTGAGCCCAAACCGACCGGCGAGTTGCTCTGCGTGCCGATCAGCGCGGGTTTCAGCACTCCGAATTTCGAGAGGGCCGGTCGTCTGTATCGGCGGCTGGCGAGAACTCGACTGCGAAGGCTGCGTCTGGTCGGCTTGCTATATCGGATGCGGCTGCTTCGGCTGATCCGGCTCAATCCGGAGCTGACCAGTCTGGATGACATGATTTGTCTTTGTCGGGCGTTGTTGCGGCGAGGCACCGAGTTGTACCATCTGACGTTTCACAGCTCGAACATCGGCATCGGCGGCACGCCCTATGTGCCCGATCGCCGCGCAAGGGACGCATTTCTGGATCGACTGTCAGGGGTGCTCGATTTCCTGGTCAACGAAAACGGCGTCCTGCCGGTCACGGCACGCGAGTACTACGATCTTGTTTGCGCGTGCCGAAGCGGGTTGTCTCGGGGAGAACGGCAAACCACGGACGACTCGGCCGGAACGGCTCTGCCCGACGCTGAGACTGTGTGTTGCGCGTGAGTGTGTGAAAGCATGAAGATCCGAGCGACCAGATCCGATGAGCTGCACGCGCTGGCGGCGTTTCTGACTGCTGGCGGCATGCCGCACACCGCCGACACGCTGCGATGGAAATTCTGGAATTCGCCCGGCCGTCTGAATGGCTGCGGCAAGTCCATCGTTGCCGAGATTGACGGCCGGATCGTCGGGCATATCGGGGTGATGCCCGCGACGGTCCACGTCGATTCGCCCGAGCCCGGCGAGCTTTCCGGAGGATGGTTCGTGGATTGGGTAGTTCGCGAGGATCTCCGCAGCCGCGGCATTGGCATCTTCCTGCTTCGCGAGGCACAGAAAACCTGCCGAGTCCTGATGACCATTCAGGGTACCGCCGACACACGACAAGCCTTGCCCGCGCTGCAGTGGGCCGAGCAGGAGAGCCTGTCGGTCTTCAAGCTCAATGTCCGAGCAGGCGGCACCTGCGATGACGCCGGCTTGGGCCGCCGAATCGCGACCGAGTTGGCTCGCGTCGTTCGCTACCACGCGGTGCAATGGCCCATCCCGGAAGGCTGGTCGCTGACGCCGCTGGGAGCATCCCCGGCTGATGACCCTTGGCACGAGCTTGATGCCGTTTTGGCGCGGCAACATCAGAGCCCCAGCGGGGCATTCTGCCGCTTCGATCGCTCGGCCGAGGCTCTGCGCTGGCTGTTCAAGGCCCACCCGGCCGGGCACTACCGTTTGACGATTGCCCGCGACGCGGCCGGGCCTGCCGGCTACGTCATCTGGCGGACTTGCCGAGGCTCCGGCGACCGAATCGACGGCCGCATCGTGGACATTCTCGCACCGTGGGACCGCCCGGATGTCTGGCAATGGCTGGTGAGCGTCATCGTTGCGAGGCTGTCGTCCGAGGGCGCGGTGCAAATCAGTTGCCTGGCCGGTGATGATTCGGTGCTGGCCGACGCACTGAAAGCCAACCGCTTCCTGCCTCGCCAGGACCTGCCGTTGTGGATCAGCCCGCTGGCGGGCGAGCTTTGCACCCCCCATCGCTGGCACGCCACGTTCGCCGACAGCGACATCGACGCGGCGTGCAGGGAATGACCCATGAAGTGGGGCCGACGCCCCCGTCGGCCCTCTCGATCAACGCGGGTCGTTCGGATCTGCATTATCGGCCCTTCCGATAGCCTCAGATCGACTTCCTAACGACCGATATAGTGATGACGCACTGTTGCAGGGCTCGGTGTACGCGCCGGGCGGGCAGCACGTACTGCACTTTGCGGAGCACGCAGGAGGCCTCGTATTGAGTCCGGGAGTTGTTCTGGTTTGTGATCCGCGAGCCGGGCAGGCCCGCGTCTTCGTGGCCGGGATGCTCGATGCCCTCGGCGTCTTGTCGCCGGAGAACCGGGAGGCCGGCGCCGTTCAAACCCAGGCCTGTGCCGGGGTCAACTGGGCGGCGGCTGCCGTCGCGATGAAGTCGGCCGAGCCAACCTCCGGGGCTTGCGCCTACACCGACGGCCGCGACGTGCTGCTATGGGCCGGCGAGATGTTCCTGCCTGCCGAATGGATTCACGGCCGGGCGCACTCGCGCGAGGTGATCGCGGAAGCTGTTCTGCGTCGCCTGCAATCCCAAGGGTTCGACATTCTCGAAAAGATCGACGGCGCATTCTGCGGTGCGTGGTACGAGCAGTCGCGACGCCAATGGAATGTGTTCAATGACAAGCTCGGGCTGACTCCCGTGTTCTATGCCGCACGAGCCGACCGCCTGGTGATCGGTCCGACAGCCCGCGTCGTGTGGCAAGCGACCGGTGAGGCGCTGACTCTCAGCGACGCCGGGTTCTGCGACCTGCTCCGCTGCGAGAACATGACGGACGAACACACGCTGATTGAAGGAGTCAACTGGCTCAAGAGCGGCCACGTGCTGCGCTGGTCGCCGGGTCATTGCGGAACGCAGCGGCACTGGGATTTCCGCTTCGTTGATGCACAGGACTGCGACCGCGAGCAGGCCATCCAGCAATACACGTCGATTCTCTCCAGCACGGTCCGGCGTCACACGGACTGTGAAGCACCCCTTCTGCTGGGGATCAGCGGAGGTCTCGATTCGCGAATGCTGCTGGGTATGTGCAAGGAGATCGGCCGGTTGCCGTCGTGCTTCACGGTCGGCTGGTCGTTCTCGGACGACGTCCGCTACGGTCGAAGCCTGGCACGGGCGGCCGGGGCGGCACATCAGTGGGTTCCGCTGCACGAGAAGGATCTGCCCGAACGGCTCTTAGAGGCGATCATCGCCACCGACGGGCTGCACACTGCTGCCCACATGGCCCCGGCGGCCATGATGAAAGGCCACCTCTCGCGACACTGCGGCTCCGTGCTGCTGGAAGGCTACCTGCAGGGCGTCGTCGGCGGGGCCTATGTGCCTGTTGACGAGGATGTCGTCGAGGGTGTTGCACCGCATCAGAGCCACTGGGCCCGCTACCGCCTGCACGCCGGGGGGGATGCCACGATCATCAACGGCCTCTTGTTGCCTGCGCTCGCAAAGGAAAGTTACAGCCGCTGGCAAGAACGAATTGACACGACCTGGCGGCTGGCCCCGACGGACGATCCACTGGGCAAGGCGGAGTACGTCGCCGCCACTTCGCGCAGCGGACGGATCGACGTTCTCGGGACGGCCATGCTCCGCGACAACACCTGGGTGCGCTGTCCGGCCTGTGACAACGCCATGCTCACCTGGCGCGAGCAGACGCCGCCGCGGTTGCGCCGCGGGAAGCTGCTTTTCATGGAGGCAATCAGGCGACAGTTCCCAAGGCTGGCCCGCGTGCAGCGGACCGCCTACAGCGGTCTGCCGATCAGCGAGAGCTGGTGGCTTCGAGAGTACTGCTGGCAGAAAGAGAAGATGCACCGCTGGTGGACTGGGCTGCGCCATCCATGGACGCGGAAGTGGGGCACCGGCGGCAACGCCGGCCGGGCCTGGACATTCGCGACTTGGCGGGCGACGGGCGGCCTGGATGTGCTGACGACTACAAACGCCCGCGTTCTGAACTGGGTTCGTCGTGACCGGCTGATGGAGCTGTGGGAACAGGCGGTGCGTGATCCGCTGGAGTGCGGGCCGGTGATGGCCCTGGCAACGGCGGAGATCATGATCCGGCACCTCGAGCGGATTCGCCCGGGTTTTCGGGGGATATCGCCGGGCCAGGTTCAGTTCGTGACGATGGAGGCTCCGATCTCGCGAGAACCGCGACCGGAGCCGGCGGGAACGGCGTGTTGAAAATGGGCGATTCGATGACGGTAGATGAGCATCGACAGCGGTGGGTCGACTGGGTTCGGCGACGGCCGGAGATCGCGGCCCAAACGTGCGCCGGCCGTGCGCTGTTGATCAGCTACATCTTCCCGCCCATCGGCGGCAGTGCCGTGCAGCGGCCGGCCAAGCTGGCCAAGTACCTGCCTCGCTACGCGTGGGGCGTCGACGTCCTCACGGCCGGCCACAATCGCTTTCCGTGGAGAGACAAGTCGCTTCTTGCCGACGTGCCCGATGGTTGCCGTGTGTACCGAGTGTCTGGTCATGAACCGGCATGCACGGCGAGATCGCTGGCGAGGCTCGTGCCTCACGCAGGGTGGGCCGGCCGCATTGAGGACGGTTTGCACTGGAGGCTGTCGACCCTTGTGCAGCGGTGCGGTTGCGGTGATCCACAGTCGCTCTGGGTGGGCCCGGCCGCGCGTTTCGCCCTTCGTCAGCATCGCAAGACTCCCTACGAGGCGATTATCTCGAGCGGTCCTCCCCATTTCGTTCACCGCGTGGCCCTTCGGATCGCACGGCGGACGGGTGTGCCCTGGGTGGCCGATGTCCGTGACCCGCTGGTCAGCGATTTCGATCGACCGCCCGCGGCGGCGCGAAAGACTCGATCAATGCTTCGCCTGGAAGCACAGATCATGCGACATGCCGCGATGGTGATCACCACTTGCCCTTCGCTGGCCGACGAGTACCGACGACGATTCACGGATCGCAGGCCCGAGTCGATCTGCTGCGTCACCAACGGCTTCGACCGTGACGATCTGGCGGCAGCCCTTGATATCACACCGGACAACAGAGAAGAGTGTGTCTTCGTTGCCGCAGGGGCCTTTTACGGGCGCCGCGAAGTCAGCCGCATCGTGACGCCGCTGCAGTCCGTGCTTGACCGTCATCCGGAGTGGGCGAACCGGGTGCGTCTGGTGATTTCCGGAACCCTCGATGCCGATCAGCGGCGGCGATGGCACGAGAACCGCCCGCGTTGGCTGAGTCTGGCGGGATACCTGAGCCACGCGGCGGCCGTGCGAATGACCGCCGGCGCCGCATGCGCCATCGTTGTCGTACCCCAGTGCCGGCACGGCGAAACAAGCATTCCGGGAAAGACTTTCGAACTGCTGGCTTTGCCGACGCATCTGCTGGCACTCGTGCCGACGAATGGCGATACCGCCCGCATCGTCCGCGAGGCCGGCGCATCGACCGTGACTGCTTTCGAGGACGCACCGCAGGTGGCGGCGGCCATGGAACGGATCATCACCGACCATTTCTCCGGACGGCTCGAATGGAGGCGAAATTGGAACGCGGTTGACCGCTATGACCGTGCCTGCGTCGCGAAGGATTTTGCCGCCTGTCTGGACGTCGCCGTCGACGAAGAAGCCTCGCCTGTGGCACATGCCATCGGTACGTCCGATATCGAGATCGGGGCCACGGACACGGCCGATAATACCCGGGTGCAAGCGACCTCAAGCGGCGTTTCCGCATCGGGCGCGGACCCGCTCAACGTCTCAATATCACCTCAACTGCGATAGGCAAAGACCGATATTTATCGCATGGTGTTCCGATGCGCCGGGCGCTCTCTGCGCGCTCGTTGCAGCGTTGGTCCGTGGCTCGGAAACCGGTCCGGCGAGATGTCGGCCGCGAAGGGCAAAAGCGCATGAGGCGGATGATTCGTCAACTCATGTTCGTCAGCGACGCCCCACACTTCGGAGGTGCGGAGCGATACATGGTCGCGATGGCCCTGGCGGCGAGACGGCGCGGGCTGGACGCCTCGATTTGCTGGCTGCCCGGGCCGGACTGCGACGAAGCGGTGTTTGACGTTGCTCGCGAGAGCGGCATTCGGCTCGACATCGTTCCCCGGTCTCGCACCCGCAGTTTGCGGGGACTGACCCGTGAGTTCGCCTCCATACTTCGCCACGAGCGTCCCGACGGCGTGATCATCAACGCCTGTGGCCGGCCGCGTTTCTGGGTTCTGCCATGGCTGGCAAAACGGACGTCTGTTCCGGCGGTCTGGGTCCACCAGATGGTTGACGGCTGTGACCACCGTCGCTTGGCAGCCAAGTGGTTCGGCGGACGGATCGAGGGCCTCCACTGCTGGCGGCTGCCGCAAGTGCTCAGGCACAGGTTGGCGGGCGCGGCGGCGACGGCCGTCGTTACGCTCAACGCCGAAGACCGCGAGCGAATCGTCCGCTGGCAGGGCGTTTGTCGCGACAAGGTGCTCGCGATCCCGCACGGCGTCGATTGCGATCGCTTTGAGTTCGATGCGACCGGGCGCAGGAGATGGCATCGTGAGTGGGGCATCGACAACGTCTCGCCTCGTCCGTTCGTCGTCGGCACGGCCGGAAGACTGTCACGCGAAAAGGGTATCGATCTGCTGATCGAGGCCGCGTCCATTGCCCGGCGGCAGGGGTTGTCGCTCCTTCTGGTCATTGCCGGCCGGGGGAGCGAGCACGACTCGCTGACCAGGCTGGCCGCGGATCGCGGCCTGGTCGACGCGATTCGATTCGTGTCGTTCGTCGAGGATATGCCTGCTTTTTACAGCGCACTGGATGCGTTTGTGTTGTGCAGTCGCACTGAGTCGTTCGGTCTGGCTCTGGCCGAGGCCATGGCTTGTCGGCGAGCGGTGATCGCCACGCCGACTTCTGGCGCGCGTCGGCAGATCATCCACCTGCAAAACGGATGGCAGCTTGCCGGATTCGAGCCGGCCGAAATGACCCACGCGCTCACCGCACTGGCGGTAGATGCCGCAGGCCGCGAACGGATGGGCAACAACGGGCGTGAGTCCGTCCTACGGCGCTTCAGCATCGCCCTCACGCTGGAGCGGACGCTGCGGGCGCTGCGCGGCACTGCCCGAGAGCGGTCCAGCTTGTGCTGGCCGGGGATGAATGAATCACCTTTTGTGAGTATGACCGCGGAGGACTGTGCATGAGGCTGCTGGTTCCGCTACCGTTCGACATTTCAAACCTGGCCCATGGCCGGAACCTCCGTATCGCACACCTGCTGCCCGCGTTGCAGCGGCACTGCGAAGTTCTCTGCATCGCGCCCGATGAACTCGTTGCGGCCGCCGCCCGGCAGGTCATGGGCGGCGTGGAGGTGCAGGCGGTCAGCGGAGCGAGCTCGAACGGTCCAGGCAGTTCGGCGATTGACTCCGAGTCTTTCCTGGTTCGTCGAGCGCTGGCATTCGTGGGTTATCACGTGGGGCTTGTGGGTGCGATTGGCCGCCTGGCCGTCTCGGCGGATGCGGTGGTGGGTTTTGACATGCCCTCGGTGGCCTGCCTGATGGCGGCTGCAAAGGTGCGGGGTGAAAGCCGGCGGCCTCGAATCGTCTGTGATTTGATCGATGACCCGTGGCTGCTGCGCGGCAGCGCGGCTCGGGCTTATCGCCGATCGCTGGTCGGCGTGAAAGCTGCCGTGGCTATCCAGATCGTCCGCCGTCGTGCTCTGCGGCGATTCGACGGGCTGATCGCCGTTGCCCCCGGGGATGCCGCCCGCCTCGCACGGGTTTCGGGACGACCGGTCATGGTGGTTCCCAATGGCGTGGAAGCCGACGCGACGGCTGCCGGGCGATGGCCTCGCGAACCGCTCGTGGTTTTCACCGGCCGAATGAGCTTTCCGGCAAATGAGGCCGCCGCGCGTTTCATGGCCTGCAAGGTCTGGCCTCTCGTATTGGCATCGTATCGCTGCGGTTTGGGAGGCCGACGTCATTCCCAGGCGCCGACGCTGGCCATCGTGGGAGCGGATCCCACCCCGGCCGTGCGCAAACTGGCCGACTTGCCGAACGTGACGGTCACCGGGCAGGTGCCGAGCATCCGGGACTGGCTCGAACGTGCGCAGGTCGCCGTTGCGCCGATGCTGGGCGGCTCTGGCATCAAGAACAAGATCCTGGAGGCGTGTGCGGCCGGTTGCCCGGTCGTGGCAACTTCAGTGGCCGCCGGCGGCCTGCCGACGGGCGAGGACGTCGGCATCGTCACGGCCGACGATCCCGAGCCAATTGCCGTGGAGTTGTTCGGCCTGCTGGTGGACGCCCCCAGGGCCCGGCGAATCGGATCGGCGGGACTCGACATGGTACAGGCCCGCTTTTCGTGGACACGCATCGCGGCGGACTTTCTTGACGTTCTTCGCGGAGACACGATGGCACCCACGGACTCGGACGGAAATGACTGGAAGCAGGGTGTGACCGGCAGCCTGCATGACGCCGAAGACAGGGAGGCGCTGCCCCGTGCCCATCCGTAGCATCGTCTTTTTGCTTTACTTTTTCGGCAGCGCCGGTGCCTCCTTCGTGGTGCCGATCGCCGGGGTGCTGTGCTACATCGTCCTGTACAACGTCTATCCGCAGGAGACCTGGTGGGGCAAGTACCTTGAGCCGCTGGGCATTCGCTACGCATACTTCATCGCCGCATGCCTGGCGGTCGGGACGATCGTCAATCTCAACCGCCTGCGCTACGGGCGACAGACGGTGCATCCCGTGGAATGGGGGATGCTGTTGATGTTCCTGACCATGCTCCTGTCGGGAGTCACCGGCGTCGCCTGGAACGAGCGCACTAATTTCGCGATCGACAAGATGTGGAAGGTGTTTCTGTTCGCCTTCATGATGAGCCACGTCGTGGTGACCCGACGGCACGTCTGGCTGCTGTTGATCGTGTTCACGGCGATGTCCCTGTACCTCGGCTACGAGGCCAAGAATGCACCGCATAGCGCGTTCATGCACAACCGCCTGGACGGCATCGGCGGGCCTGATTTCCGCGAATCGACCGGGTTGGGGATTCACCTGCTGGCCTTGCTGCCGTTTGTGGCGGTTGTTCTGTGGCAGAAATACTGGCGCTTCCGCGTATTGGCCTTCCTGGCCGCCTGCTACAGCGTTAACGCGATCCTGTTGTGTCGCGCGCGATCGGCGTTCATGGCCGGCTTGGTCGCCTGTGCCACCGCCATCTGGTACGTGCCTCGTCGCTATCGCGGTTGGGCGGTCTACATGCTGGTGTTTGGTCTTCTCGGCGGCGTCAAGCTCAGCGATCCGTGGTTCTGGGGGCGCATGAAGACCATCGTCAGCTCGCACCAGGATCGCGAGGTGTCTTCAGCCGCCCGGCTGCTGATCTGGGCGTCGGCGTGGGAGATGATCAAGGACCACCCGTTCGGCGTCGGCGTCGGACAGTTCCAGCGCATGACCAACCGCTACACCACGCCCGAATTGCGGATGCTCTACGGAAACCCGGCCACCGAGTCGGTGAACATGATCGCCCGCGATGCCCACAACTCATTCATTCTCTGCGCCGCCGAGACCGGGGTCCTCGGACTGGCCTGTTTTCTGCTGACCCTGATCATGTCCTGGGGCACGCTGTCGCGTCTGAGGCGACGGGCGCGCCGGCATCTGTCCGACCCGGCGATGTTTGAGATGATGGTTTTCGCCAATCGAATGGCCCTGCTGGTCTATCTGGTCGGGGGTATGTTTACCAGCCGCTTCTACACCGAGGGCTTCTGGTGGATGGTGATCCTGCCCGTTTGTCTGAAGCGTGCCGTTGAAAACGAGATTCGCGAAGAGGTCCGAGAGGAGGCGACCGTTCGCATGTTGCTCGAAGACTGGATGCGTCAAGGCGACCAGGTTCAACCCGGCCTGGCCATGGGAGGGCAACCGGCATGACGGCAGTGGTGCCTTCGATGAATCCGGCGCGGCAGGCGGATGTTCGCAGTCCGGGCAGCCTGCGGCGCATACGCGTGCTGCACGTGATTCCGTCGCTGTACGGCGGCGGAATGGAGCGCTGCCTGCTCGAGTTGATGCGAGCTTCGACGCCGGTCGGCGGGGCGGGCGAAAGCTGCCGCGTGACCCACGGTGTTTGTATTCTGAGATCGGCCGACGACCGTTTGTTTTCGCAGTGCAAATCGTTGGCGACCACCTGGGTACTCGGGCGGCGAAAGACGCGAGACTGGAGCTGTTGGAAACGAATACGGCGGGTGATTCGCGATTTCGAGCCTGACGTGGTCGAGGCGCTCAGCACGGGGGCCTGGGTGGATGCAGCCCGAGCGGTTGGCCGTTCGCGTTCGACTCAACTCGCCCTCGTGTTTCACGGGCGGATCGACACGGTCCCGGCCGGTCGAATCCGCCGCTGGCTGAATCGCTGGGCTGCGCGCAGGGCGGCCACGGTGATTTCGGTTTCGCGCGAGGCGGCCGATCGGATGATCAAGGATTGGCATTTCCCGGCGGCCAAGATGATCACCATCCCCAACGGCGTTGATGTCAACCGCTTCCACCCGGCCGATGACGCCGACGAATGCCTGCGCGTCCGCCGGAAACTGGGAATCCCGGATGCCTCGAAGCTGGCCATCTGCGTGGCCAACCTGGTGCCGGTCAAAGCGGTCGATGTGCTCCTCGATGCCTGGCGGCAATTGGTGACACAACAACTCGACGCGCGCCTGCTGGTCGTCGGCGACGGCCCCTTGCGCGACGACCTGCAACAACTGGCGGAGAACCTGGGGTGTGGAAACTCGGTCCTGTTCCCGGGCAGCCGTGATGACGTGCCGGCGTTGCTACGGACGGCCGATCTGTTCGTTTTGTCAAGCCGCTACGAGGCATGCAGCATGGCCCTTCTCGAAGCCATGGCCAGCGGCTTGGCGGCGGCGGTCACCGACGTTGGCGGGAACAGGGAGCTGGTGGAGACCGACGGTACGGGCTGGCTGGTGCCGCCGGACCGGGCCGACCTGCTGGCCCAGTCGCTCACGGCAGCACTCGACGATGACCATAAGCGCACGCAGTTTGGCCGGAGGGCGAGAGCCGTCGTCATGGAGCGACATGACCTGGAAGCTTGCGCCAGACAGTATTCGATGATTTACCATTCGCTGACATCGCCCCAGAACCAACGCCTGGCAAAGGCGCCGGAGGATTCCGAATGTGCGGCATAGCCGGCCTGGTGCGATTCGCCGGACTGCGTCCCCATGAGACGTCCGTGGGTCGCGACATGGCGGCACTGCTGCGCCATCGTGGGCCGGACGAAATGGGCGCGTACGCAGACAGCCATGCCAGCCTCGGGCATGCTCGGCTGAGGATTATCGACTTGGCGGACGGCCGACAGCCGATGTCCAACGAGGACGGAACCATCCAGGTCGTCTTCAACGGCGAGATCTACAACCACCAGGAGCTGGCCGAGCGGCTGCGCGATCGCGGCCACATCCTGCGAACGCATTGCGACACCGAGGTGCTCGCGCACCTCTATGAGGACCACGGCGACTCATTCGCCGAGCAGCTCAACGGCATGTTCGCGATTGCCATCTGGGACTCTCGCTCGCGTCGGCTGGTGCTGGTCCGCGATCGGCTCGGGGTCAAGCCTCTCTACTGGACCGACGACGGGTGCCGCGTCGCATTCGCGTCGGAACTGAAGGCCGTGCTGGCTTGCGGCGACCTCGAACAAAGAGTCAATCCTCTGGCATTGGCGGACTACCTCACGTTCGGCCACGTGCCGGCCCCCAGAACGAGTTTCAGCGGCGTGCGCAAGCTGGAACCGGGCTGTATGGCTGTCTGCACCGCCTCCGGCACCTTGGTTCGTCGCTGGTGGGATATTCCATTCGGGGATGCCGATTCCGGAAAGCCCGACGAGCGAGTCAGGCAGCGATGGACGGAGGATTTTGCCGCGCTGTTGGAGGATGCGGTCAACATCCGGCTGATGTCAGACGTGCCGCTGGGAGCGTTTCTCAGCGGCGGCGTCGACTCATCGGCTGTCGTTGCCGCTATGTGCCGCCACTCGACAGATCCGGTGCTGACGCACACCGTCGGGTTCGACGAACCCTATTGTGACGAACGGGAGGCAGCCCGTGAGGTGGCCACACGACTGAATACCGATCACCGCGAAGTCATGGTGTGCTCGGACGCCGCGGGCGCTGTCGAGCGACTGGCTCGCCATTTCGACGAGCCTTTCGCCGACTCGTGCGCCGTGCCGATGCTCCGGCTTTCGGAGATCACGCGCCAGCGGGTTACCGTCGCTCTGTCCGGCGACGGCGGCGACGAGATGCTGGCCGGCTACCGGCGTTATCGGTTTGACCTGGCGGAAGCATCCATCCGCTCGATGTGCCCAAGCTGGTTGAGGCGGTCCACGGCCGGAGTGGCCGGCCGGCTTTACCCGAAGGCCGACTGGTTGCCCCGCCCGCTGCGGGCCAAGGCCACGCTGCGCAACCTGGCGTGCGACGATATCACCGCACATCTGCGAAGCACGTCTCTGGCGGCCGGAATGCTTCCGGATCTGCTGTTGCGTCCGGAAACACGGAGCCGCGTGGTCGGGTACGATCCGTTTGCTCGCGGGCGCGACCTGTTCGCCCGCTGCTCATCGCCGTTGCTGAATCGCCTGCTGTACGTCGACATGAAAACGCTCATGGTCGATGACATTCTGACGAAGGTCGATCGGGCAGGCATGGCCGTGGGTCTTGAGGTTCGCACGCCGCTTCTGGACTATCGCCTCGTGGAGTTGGTTGCCCGCATGCCCGTCCGGCTCAAACTCGATGGTCGGCGCGACAAGGTCGTGCTCCGCGATACGGTCCGGCGCTGGCTGGGGCCGCAAGTGGCCGAGCGCCGCAAGAAAGGCTTCGATGTGCCGGTCAACGCATGGTTCCGGGGACCGCTGCGGGCGATGGCAAGCGACCTGCTGACCTCCAAGGAAGCGGTTTGCGGGCAGTGGGTCGACCAGGCCGCGGTCCGCGGCTTGATCGACCGACACCTGAAGGGGATCAGCGCGAATGGCCACGTTCTGTGGGCTTTGTTGTCGTTGGAACTGTGGGCGCGGCGATACGCCCGAGGGTCCGGCACGATGAAAGCCGGGCAAGGCGATCGCATCACGAGAAAAGGCGCCGTGCGAACCCGCGAGGTCGTCGTCTGCGAGGGGGCACCGGCGTGAACATCCTGACCACAACGTTATGTTATCCCACGCCCGCCCGTCCGGATCAGGGCATCTTCATTCAGCGCCGGGCAGAAGCGCTTGCGCGTTGCCCCGGTGTCAGCCTTAGCGTGGTCTCACCGCAACCGTGGTGTCCGCTGCTTCGCCGATCCGAACACATCAGTCCGCAGAATGAGCCGCTGCCGGCAACCTACCCGCGATTGGTCAGCGTTCCGACGATCGGCTGGGCGACCGACGGAGTGGCGTACGCCAGGACGCTGTTGCGAGCTCTTGAACAACAGAAGCAGGCCGGCCTGCCGCCGGTCGACCTGATTGATGCTCATTTCGTATATCCCGACGGCGTGGGTGCCTGGTTGGCCGGTCGAAGGCTGGGAATTCCGGTGTCCGTCACAGTGCGGGGCAAGATCGTTCGGCTTTCTCGCCGTGCGCTGCGCCGGATGCAGATCGCGGCCATGCTCCGCGGTGTCGATGCCCGCATTGCGGTCAGCCGCAGCCTGGCCGGGTGGGTTCACAAGGTCGGCGGCGGCGACCTGAGCGTGGACGTGGTTTCCAACGGCATACGGCCGGACGTGTATCGCCTCGTCGACCGGCAGTGGGCCAGGGTCGCACTCGGTTGGCATCAAACGGCGAAATACGTTCTTGCCGTCGGCCATCTGCAGCAGCTCAAAGGGTTCGATCGACTGGTTGCCGTCTTACCGGCCTTGCGCGAAGGGCTGGGCGATGTCCGTCTGGTGCTCGTCGGCAGCCGTCGCGGTGAGTGGTGGTTTGCCCGCAAGGTTCTCGGGATGATGGAGCGGTGCAATCGTCAGGCGGGCACGCCGTGTATCCGTTTTGTGGGCCCCGTCATCAGCGAACAGCTCAACTTGCTGTATAACGCGGCGGACGTCGTGGTCAACTCGTCGCGGATTGAAGGCTGGAACAACGCAATTTCCGAGGCCCTTGCGGCCGGCACCCCGGTGGTGGCCACGGACGTCGGCGGCAACCCCGAGCAGATCCGTTCCGCTGAGCTCGGCATGATCGTCCGCGACGGCGATCTCGATGCTCTCGCCGGCGCCTTGCGATCCGCTCTTGTCAGACCGTGGAATCGGGCTCGCATTGCCTCATGGGGTGGAGCCCGGACCTGGACGCAGGTCGCCGCGGAGGTGTACGCGATATTCGATCGCGTGCTGGCGGCGAGAGCGGTCTCAGTAGGTCAACAGTCGTCGGACGGCATCGACCGTTCGGCGGTCATGATGGAGGCGGCGACATGAACCGCCGGCTCGCCGGACAGGTGTTCTGGCCGCTCACCGAGCGGCTTTGTCAGCGCGACACCGTGCGGCGTCTCGCGGCCCTGAACCGCACGCAGCATCTGCCGCAGGAGGCGATCCGCGAGATTCAGGAACGCAAGCTGCGCCGGCTGCTCCAGATCGCAAGCGAGCATTGCCCATACCACGGCCGGCGCATCCGTCGGGCGGGCATTGATCCGAACGATCCTCGACTGGCCTTGGATGTTCTTCGGTCACTCTCCCTGTTGACGCGAGACGACGTCCGCGAGCATCGCGACGAAATGACCTGGTTCGGTTGCCCGCGTGGCGGACCGCGGCTTTACAACACCGGCGGCTCCAGCGGCGAGCCGCTCAAGTTCTATTTCGACCGGTTCCGCCAGGCGGCCGACGGGGCCGCTCGCTGGCGTTCGCGGCAGTGGTGGGGCGTGCAGCCGGGCGACCCGGAGGTTTTGCTCTGGGGCGCGCCGATTGAGCTGGCGGCCAACGATCGTCTGCGTCGGTGGCGAGATGCCCTGCTGAATCAGTATATCCTGAACGCCTTCGACATGACCGACACGACCATGGATGCGTACATCGGCCGCATCCGTGCGGTGCGCCCCGTTTGTTTGTATGGATATGCCGGCAGCCTGGCGCTTCTCTCGCGACATGCGCTCACGAGGGGCCTGGCGCCAGGATCGCTGGGTTCACCGCGTCTGCGAGCGGTTTTCGTGACCGGCGAGGTGCTGGTCGAGCCTGATCGCGAGGTGATCGCCTCGGCGTTTGGCGCTCCCGTCGTCATCGAGTACGGCTGCCGTGACGGCGGCTTGTTGGCGCTCGGCTGTCCGGCCGGCCGTTTGCACATTCCGCAGGAGAATGTCATCCTCGAACTGCTCGATGAGCAGGGCAGACCCGTTACCGCGGGCGAAATCGGCGAGGTGGTGGTTACGCACCTGGAAACGTATGCCATGCCGCTGATCCGCTATCGCACCGGCGACCTGGCCCGCGTGTGGGCAGACAAAGGCGCTCCGGCCACTGGGCAGCGACAGCTCGGGTCTTGTGCGGGCCTGAACCCTGAACCCCGAACCCTGAACCCTCACATGGGGATGGGCTCTCAATCTCGTTGCGAGTGCGGTGTGTCGCTGGCCGCCCTGGCCGAGGTTCGCGGCCGCCTGACCGATCAGATCGTCTGCCGGGCCGGCGACCAGATCCGCCGCATGCACGCTCTTGCCCTGATTTATGTGCTCCGTGAGGTCGACGGTATCCGCCAGTTTCGCATCACCCAGCGGTCGTTGGACGAACTCGACGTCGATGTCGTCCCAACCGCCCGCTTCAACGACGATTCCGAACGTGCCATCCTTCTCGGCCTGCGTCGCCGCGTGGGTGATGACGTTGCCATCCGCCTCAGCCGCCGCGACCACATCCCCCCCACGCCCTCCGGCAAACACGCCTGCGTGGTCTCGCACATTGATTAAGCACGTTCGTTGGCTGTGTCTGTTGCCGATCGTGGCGGGCGATGCTCTCACCAGTCCATCGGCCGGTTGGGGATGATGTAGATGGGTGGAAGCTGCCGGTCCCTTGAAGGGATGCTGCGGCCGGTGCTCCAGGGGCTCGGCTGGGTGGCCGGGGCCGGGGTGTCACGGGAGCGTAGTTCCTGCATGCACTGGCGGACCTGCTGCTGGAACTTGCGGATGGCGATGTAGTTCACGTCTTCATACCGCTGGTCGCCGAGCATCCGGTCGGGCGGCGGGTCGTAGGTGTCTTCGGGACCGGCCAGGGCCTGCACCCAGGCGATGCGTTCGCGGCGGGCGTTGTCCATGATCACGCCTAGGATGGAAGCGCTGCCCGGATCGGCCGATGACGGCCCGAAGATCACGCTCAGCCCGGTCTTCATCTCCGCGGCCGTCGCGGCGATCGTCTCCAGGTTCGCCTCCGGCTGCTCCATGTTCAGCGGGTCCATGATCGTCACGCCCTGGATATCCGACACGGTGTTGAACAAGCTGGTCCAGTACGTTGAATCCTCATCCTTGATTGCCCCCAGCGTCCACTCGGTGGACAAGGGGTCCGCAAACGGCTGCTTCGGATCGGGCACCAGCCTGGCCACGGCCAGGCGGCAGGGGAATCGCCCCCTGCTCTTCTGCTTTTCCAGAATGACGAAACCGGTGGTCGGACACGAGGCGCCTGTGACGCCAAAACTGTCGCCACAGAGCGTCGCTCCCGAGTAGGCCGCCGGCGCCGCCATTTTTTGCTTGCTGCAGCCAGCATCGACAGCCAGGGCAAACACACACATGACCGCCACGATCAACGAGTATCCAGGCCTGGGGCACATGCCGCTTGCTCTCCGTCCATGCGGGAATCAGTCCAATAAAGTCTCTCAGTTTTATCGGCATCTGCTTGCCTCACTGAAGGTAACGCCCGCGGTTTTCGGGCTTTGCCAGGCCCTCGTTTCCGCCCGCCTAACGTCCGATATTCAAACGGTTCCGCCGGTTTCAGCACCATTTCCAGCGGATCGGTCGCGTGCACTGGCGGGCAGGCCATCCGTGCCACCCGCCGGACCGGCCAAGGTCGTCGACCGAAAAGGATCTCAGCGGGCATTCGCTCGAGTGGCAATCATCTTTCGTAAGCCCCGCAGCGAATCATTCAAGCGTATACGATCATAGCTCAGACCCCTCGCCGATCGCGCCGATAACAACAAGACCCAGGAAGAATCAACAGGGGCGACGGTTATGGACTCCCCGACGCAAAGCGTCTTCATCGATCCTGGTTTGTTGCCAGGCAGTCTGCCCATGCGAGCCCGTCTCCGGCTGGTCAGGCCGGAAACGCCGGCGCTGCCGGTCGGCCGCAACTGGTTCGGCGCGTTCGGCAACACGCTCCTGGAAATGCCCTGGATGCTGTGGAGCGCCTTCGATGTGGCGATCCTGTCCCTTGGCCTGTATCTGGCTTACCGCGTGCTTGTCTGGACGCCGACGGGCGGCTGGGTCCCCTTCACCTGGTGGCAGATGTGCCTCGTCCAGGCACCTGCCATGGTCGTTGCGGGATTGGTCTTCGGACTCTACGAGCAGAAGACGCTGATTCGCCGGTCGCGCATTCTGGCCCGCTCTTTCCTGACAGCGGCGACCGCCGCGGCTCTCACCTACATCATCATCTACTTTCTGATGTATTCGATCTACAGCCGCCGCGTCATGCTCCTGTCCATGGCCAGCTACCTTGCCCTGGCACCGACCTTCCGCCTGATCGTCTGCTCCGCCGTCAACCGGTACAGCCGCAAGTTTCTGGTCGTCGGCACCGACCGCAAGTCGCAGTTGTCCCCGGATTGCCAGGGGGACGGCCTGTCGAAGCGATACCAACTGGTCGGCTACGTCACCACCGATGCACTGGAAGTTGGCCGCTCCATCGGCAAGCACCCCGTGCTGGGCACAGTGGACGAAATCGAGCAAATTTGCCTGGAGAATCAGGTGGATGAGGTGGTCGTCGGCCGGGTGGCGTCGAAGAACCCATGGACCGTGGACAAGGCCCTGCGATGCCTCAAAATCGGCTGCCGGGTGACGAATCTCTCAACTTTCTACGAGGACGTGCTCAGCGAGGTGCCCGCGGCCCTGCTCGAGCCGAACTGGTTCCTCTTTGCCGACTTCAAACACTATCACGAGGCCCAGCTCATCATGAAGCGGGCCATGGACATTGTCCTGGCGAGCGTCGGTCTGATTCTGACGTTGCCCTTCTGGCCGCTGATCGCCCTGCTCATCAGGCTCGACAGCCCCGGGCCGGTCTTCTACAGCCAGACGCGCGTCGGCCTGCTGGGACGTCATTTCCGGCTCTACAAGTTCCGGACTATGATGGTCGGCTCGGAGAAGAACGGCCACGCCTGGGCGGCGATCAACGACCCGCGTGTGACCCGTGTCGGACGCTATCTGCGCAAGCTTCGCATCGACGAGCTGCCGCAGTTGGTCAATGTTCTGATGGGGACGATGTCCGTGGTGGGCCCGCGACCGGAGCGACCTGAGTTCGTCGACGAGCTGGCCGCCAAGATTCGCTTTTATAACGAGCGCCACGTGATCAAGCCGGGGCTGACCGGATGGGCCCAGATCAACTACCGCTACGGGGCCAGCGTCGAGGACGCCCAGCGAAAGCTTCAGCTCGATCTCTGGTACATCAAGCACATGTGCATCGAGCTCGATCTGACCATCCTGCTCCGCACCCTGGGGACCCTCTTCATCGGCTCACGGTAGGGTCCGCGCCCGCGGACCAAGATCCACCCAACCCTGAACCCAGAACCCTGAACCCCGAACCCCTTGGCCTGAGCCTGTCGAAGGCCTGAACCGTTCTCTGCTAGCTTCACCTTTGCCCGCGGGCATCCGATAACCTGTTGAGAGGACCCACGCATGAGCGAGCGCATTCTCCTGGTCAACCCGCCGGCCGAGGTTCCCCGCGAGTGTTACGACACGCCGGACTACCCGGCAATCGGCATTGCCTCCGTGGCGGGCTATCTGCTCAAGAACGGCATCGAGTGCTCGGTGATCGACGGCAAGCTGAGCCGGCTCAGCGTGGACGACACGATCCGGGAGATTATCGGGCGTCGGCCGCGAATCCTCGGGCTGACGGCCATGACGCATATGATCGTCACCGCCCACAGGATCGCCGCTGCGGTGAAGGCCCAATGCCCGGAGACAATTGTGGTCCTCGGCGGCTTCCACGGCAGCTTTCTGCCCGAGCGGACTCTGCGAGAGTTCCCCAGCTTTGACTACATCGTCGTCGGTGAGGGCGAGATCGCGTTCCACAAGTTCGTGCGGGCGATCTTCGACGGCGGTGACCCTTCGCGCATTCAGGGCGTCGCCAGCCGAGAGGGTAAGACAATTCGAGTCAACGGCCGGGGCGAGATTGCAGACAACCTCGATGACCTCGGCATGCCTGCCTGGGAGCTGTTTCCGCCCGCTCGCATGTATCCGGTGATGAGCCAGCGCGGCTGCCCCTTCGGATGCAACTTCTGCAGTCGTCCCTATGGCCGTAAGGTGCGACGCCGCAGCGTGGAACACGTCATCGCCGAGATCAAGCGAAACATCGAGCAGTTCGGCTGCACGGCCACGGACTTCTACGACGAGACCTTTACGGTCAACAAAAAGCACGCCGCCGCCTTGTGCAAGGCCATCATCGCCGAGGGAATCAACGGTAAGGTTCGCTTCTGGGCGTATGTTCACGCCAACACCATCGACCTGCCGACCGCCAGGCTGCTCAAGGAGGCCAACTTCAGCAGCGTCGGCTTCGGGGTGGAATCCGGTAACCCGCAGATCATGGCTCGCATGAAGAAGGGCGTCGGCCCGGAGGATGTCCTGCGCGCCGCCCGCGTGCTGCGAGAGGCCAAACTCGACTTTGCCGCGTACTTCATCCTGGGCCACCCCAATGAGACTCGCCAGACGGCCTGGGACACCATCCGCCTGGCCGCGAAGGTTAACCCTAACTCGGTGGCCATCGGCCTGATGGTGCCGTACCCGGGTTCGCAGATCTGGGAACTGGCTACCCGCGGGCAGGGCGGCTACAAGCTGATCGGCGTCAACTGGGAAGACTTCAACAAGCAGATCGGCAACGCCCTCGAAATGGACAACCTGCCCCGCCGGACCATGGAGCGCCTTCAGCTCCAGGGATACCTCTACGTCTACCTGCGCAACCTGCGTTTCCGCGAAATGTTCGAGGCTATCTGGATCAACCGCAAACGCATCGCCTTCATCCTCCGCAAGCTCATCCGCCCCTCCCGCCGCGTCGCCAGCAGCTCGTGGTTCGAGCAGCCCGCAAGCAACCCCGCGACAGGAACGCCTGCGTGATACGGCTGAAAACGATCGTTCTCGGCACTTGATCTGCTCCATCAACTCACGCTGTGCCGGGCAAATGCGCTAAGGGCGGGCCGCTCAGGCGGGCGGGCGAAAAAGTCTGCACACGTGGGAAAAGCACAAGAATTCCAGGGCGGGCCGCAACCCAAGCGCACTGCAATCCAAAAACACACGAGCAAGCTGCACAGATCTCTGGCTGTAAGGTTCCAATAGTATCTTCGTATGTTCGCGCCTCCGTTATCGGATCAAACAGGCTTGTATGTTGCTCCGGCCGGGGAGAGAGACTCGGGCCTGTTCAACAAGAGAGGGACGCGATATAATGATTCTTTGTTTGCCGGGCCATTGGGGCGAGCCAGGCTTGTGTCTTCCGACCAGCGGCGGTTGTGCACAATCGATTCTCTCAATCGCTGTTTGCGGAAATCGGTCGCGCGAGGTCAGCGCCTTGGAGTGGCGCCGCCTGTAAATCGTTGGTCTTGTGTTGCGCTGACTGACGCTCGCCCGGCTCCTTTATTCGGACGTGAACCCTTTGGTGGCCGGATGTGCTTGGGCACGGCGCTTGACGGCTCTCACGATCACGTCATGCGGTGCGTTATCGCGGGCACATGCTGGTCGCATGACGATCGCCGCGATGGAGAAAGGAGCGACGGGCGTGCTCACCCGGAGTGTTGACGCTCATCATTCGATGAGTGTTCAGAGGTTTTTCTCGATCGCGTGTGCGCTCTGCGGGTTTGTCTCTCTTGCCATTCCCCGTTCGTTTGCGGAGAGCGGCGGAGGCGAGGTGTCGATCGCCATAGACGGCAACGGGACCGTGCATGCCGTGCACCTCGACGATTGCGGCACCACCCATCGTGTCAAGTACTCGTACCTGTCTGGTTCGTCGTGGACGACGACAACCCTCGACACAAGCACCGACGCTTTTTTGAACACCTGGGTCGGCCTCGGATCGTCGGACAATGTCATTGCCAGTTGGGTCAGAGGTTGGAACTATGGCTCGGTGATGCTGGCGTGTAAGAACGGCGGATGGTCGTCGTGCGCGGTCAAATCGGGAGTCAGTCCCAACGCTGTCGGCTTTGACCACAGCGCCATGAGCGTGTATGGCACAGCAATCCACTTCCTGTACGAGCGCAGGAACGGAACTTCGGATGTTTTGGAACATGCCCTGACCGACTGCGGCTGCACGTCGCCCGTCTTCACGAGTGCCGAAGCCACCGGCTACGACGGGACAGCGGCAATGATGGCGGACGCTTCCGGCGACATCCACGCCGTGTATCTGAGAGGCGGGAGTTTCTACTATCGGCGGCGTCCCCTCGGCGGCGATTGGGAGGGTCCACAGCTCATCCACGCCGCCGTCGGCAAGTGGTACCACGGCCGGCCGGGCATCGCGATGGATTCGGCCGGCAACCTCCATGTCACATATACAGGCAGCAATCTCGACAATCATCCACGGTACGCCAACACTGTCGGCGGCAGTTGGGTTGTCAAAGGAGCGATTGACAGCGCGGCCGATTGTGACGGCGGGTTCTGCCGAATCGCCCGTGCGCCCGATGACTCTCTCCACGTAGTCTACTGGGACCTCGACGGAAGCAGGTTGATGTACGCCCTGTCGCGAGACAACGGCACCACATGGTCCCGAATGCAGAAAGGCAACCAGGATGACGCGGGTGGCTGCGATATCGCAGTGAACCAGGGCGGCCAGGTGTACCTTGTCTATGAGTACGACTGTGAACTGTCCTGCCAGAGCTTCTGCGGCATGACCCCAATTGCTCCCGCCAGTGTTGCCGCCGTGCCCAATCCGGTCGAGCTTGGCGGCCAGACGACCCTGAGTGCCGCCGGCGACGCAGTTGGAACTGTCGTGTGGTATGCCAACGGCTGCGGGACAGGCGTTTCCGTTGGCAGCGGCCCGTCCATTCAGGTCGGGCCGACCACGAATACAACGTATTACGCTCGCATGGAAGGTCCGTGTGGCAACTCGGACTGCGCCTCCGTTGCGGTGGAAGTGGTGTCAAGTGGCGCGTGTTGTCTGAATTGGGCGTGTATCCCGGACCAGACAGAGGGCGACTGCGACATCCTTGGGGGCTTGTGGATGGGCTGTCTGACCGACTGCAGCGCAGAAGCCTGCTCGGTGCGCGCGATCAGTGATTTCGATCAGGACGGCACCGTGGACCGGGACGACTATGATGTCTTCGAGGCGTGCGCAACCGGCCCTGCTGTTGCGTATGATGTGGGACAGTTGCCGCCTTCATGTGGGGTCCTCAAATATGGCAACGGCCTTATGGCGCCGGACCTGGATCTGGACGGAGACGTTGATCAATCCGACTTCGCCGTCTTCCAGCGGTGCCTGAGTTCGGAGGACCTGCCGGCCGATCCGAATTGCTCGCCATGAGCGCGGTCGAACTGCGCGAATGGAAGCATGCTTTCAGCACCAGACAATCGGTCTGGCAGGGTCCGCCTTGGCGGATCATTTGGGCGTGGTCGCTTGTGATGCTCAAATGGGCCGCGAGCGCGGACCCCGCCCGCTTGCCTCAATCTCCTCGTTGACGTTCCGGAGGCTGACAGCCCCAGGTCTCCGCAGTAGAATGCCCTCGGTGATCAACACTGCCGGCGCAACACAATGACGGATGGGCACTCAACGGGTCGCGGGTCGTCGCAGCATGTTGGCAAGCAGGTCGTGCTGCCGTGGGGGCAGTCGGTTCGCATCTGCGCGGCCGGGATCCGCACGCGGCCGGGGCGGTCGCTGCTGACGCTGGCCGGGGTGGTGCTGGCGGTGGCTTTTATGGCCGGCGTCATGACCTCGGCGCGGCTGGCCGATGCGATCGTCCGGACTGGCGATACGAACACCGTTTTCGCCCTCGCCCGCAGCACGGGCATCGACCTGGGCAGCGAAACCGCGCGGCTCAACCAGCAGCGCCGCAACACCTGGCTTGCCGGCCTGTCGATTCTGGTGGCCACCGTCGGAATAGCCAATTCCGTCCTGATGAGTGTCACCGAGCGGTTCCGCGAGATCGGGACCATGAAATGTCTCGGTGCTCTCGACTCGTTCGTGGTGCGTCTGTTTTTCCTGGAGAGCGCTTTTGCGGGGATGATCGGTTCCGCCGTCGGGGTCGCGCTGGGCATTCTCCTGGCGACGCTTCGCATCGCATGGGCGGTGGGCCCGGCGGCGATCCCGCTGGGGGCGCTGGCGATTGATGCGTTGCAGGTCCTTGCCGTCGCGATGGTCGTCGGTACGCTGATCACCATTCTGGCGGCGATTTACCCGGCTTACGTCGCCGCCCGGATGCAGCCGGTGGAGGCCTTGAGGGTCGAGGAGTGAGCATGCCATCTGACGGGGCCGACAGCATCATCCGCACCCGCGACGTGAAGAAGGTCTACGTCATGGGCGACCAGCAGGTCGAGGCGTTGCGCGGCGTGACCATCGACATCGCCGCCGGCGAGTACATCTCGATCATAGGTCCCAGCGGCTCGGGCAAGAGCACCTTTTTCAACATGGTCGGCGGCCTCGACAAGCCCACGAGCGGACAGGTCTATATCGACGAGGTGGACATCGCCCAGCTCGACGTCTATGAACTGGCCTGGCTTCGCTGCCGCAAGATCGGCTACATCTTCCAGACCTTCAACCTCATTCCGGTGATGACTGCTCTGGAGAACGTCACCTTGCCCATGATTTTTGCGGGCTTGAGCAACGATGAAGCTCGCGACAAAGGCGCCGAGTTACTCAGGATGATCGGGCTCGGTGATCGCCTCGAACACCGGCCTTTCGAGCTCTCCGGAGGCCAGCAGCAGCGTGTGGCCATCGCCCGGGCCCTGGCCAACGACCCAGCCATCATTCTCGCCGATGAGCCGACGGGGAACCTCGATTCGGCGACGGGTTCGGAGATCATCGAGCTGCTCTCGTCCTTCAATCGCCGGCGTGGCGTGACCATCATCAGCGCTACCCACGATCACAAGATGTTGGCCGCCTCGACCCGTGTGGTGTGGATCAGCGACGGTCGCGTGGAGCGCATCGAACGCCGCGAGGCGCTCCAGATCGAGGTGGGGAGCATCGACGGGCAAAGCTGAGCGGACTGCGAATCGATGGCAGGCCATCCGTCCTTTGCACGGACCACAAGCCCTACTCGATGGGGAAACGCTGGTCGGGTTCGGGGATGACCACGTCGGCGATGCCGTTCTTGCGCATGGCCTCCGCCAGGGTCTCTGATTGGCTCGTTTCACCGTGGACAAGAAAAACGCGGCGCAGACGATCGGCCAGCGGCTCAACCGCGGTCATCAGCTCCATCGAATTGGCGTGCGCGGAAAACCCTGTCAAGACCTTGATCTTGGCGCTCACCTGGTAGGTCTCTCCGAAGATCTTCACTTGCCTGGCCTTCTCGAGCAGCCGCCGGCCGAGGGTGTTCTCCGCCTGAAAGCCGACGATCAGAATGGTGTTCATCGGGTTTTCGATGTTGTTCTTGAGATGGTGCAGGATTCGGCCGACTTCGCACATCCCGCTTGCGGAGATGATGATCATCGGCCCCTTGCGATCGTGCAGGCGCTTGCTCTCCTCGACGTCTTGCGTGTATTCGCAATCGTCGCAGGAAAGCATATCGCCGGTGAGGTGATTGAACGCCGAGGACTCCTCGTCAAACACCTCCGGATGCTTTCTGAACACTTCGGTGGCCCGCACGGCCAGAGGGCTGTCCACGACCAGCGGAATACCCTTGGGGATCAACCCCTGGTGGACGCACATGTGGTACTCATACACCAGCACCTGGGTGCGGCCGACGGCAAAAGACGGGATGATGAGCTTGCCGCCGCGGGCGACGGTCTCTTTGATAATCTCCGCGAACTCCTCGCGCATCTCTTCGGGGCGGGAGTGCTGTCGCCCACCATAGGTGCTCTCGCAGATGAGGTAGTCGCACTCGGGGAGCGGGTCGGGGTCTCGCAGGATGTCCATCCCCTTGCGTCCCAGGTCGCCGGTGTAAACGATCGATCGCGTTTTGCCCGGCCTCAGGTCAGCCTCGACCTTCGCCCCGCACGAGCCGAGCATGTGACCAGCCTCGTGCAATCGGGCCCGCATGCCGGGAAGCACGTCGAACGTCTCGCGCAGACCGCGCGGGCGAAGCAGCTTCACCGTGTCCTCGACGTCCCCCTGGGAATACAGCGGCTCGATGGGGGCATCACCCTTCTTGACCCGCTTCTTGTTCCAGTACTCGGTATCTTCCTGTTGTATATGTGCGGAATCGGCCAGCAGGACCTCGGCCAGATCGCAGGTTGCGGGTGTGGCGTAGATTGCTCCCGTAAAGCCGCTCTTGACCAGCAGCGGCAGCCGGCCGCAGTGGTCCACGTGGGCGTGTGTGAGGATGACCGCTCCGATGCTCCGCGGGTCGCAGGGCAGGGTGCGGTTCTTGGCGTTGGCTTCGGCCCGCCGGCCCTGGAACAGCCCGCAATCGAGGCAGACGACGTCCCCGTTGACTTCGATCAGGTGCATGGAACCGGTGACTTCCTTCGCCGCTCCGTGAAAACGCAATTGTGCCTGCATCAGCTACAATCCTCGCCCTCGACCCCACCGGCCCTGTGCTTGCCAAATCAATAGATCACTTGTTTAACGGGTTTCCTCGACTTTGTCCAACCGGAAGCACCCAAAGGACCTTGGGCCGGCCTTCCTGACGGCCTGGTACAGCGGGTGGTCGGCGCTCGCACCGCTTACCCCGGCGACGCCGCCCGATAACCTCGCACGACCGGACCCCGGCCGCATCCCTGCCGGAGTCGGCACCGCTTGCAGGGCTGACGCCCGCACCGGCCGCACTTGTTCGCACCGCCTCATCCGGCGACAATGCCACGGTTCGTTACCTGTCGAGCGCACAACAGGAGCCCACGATGGACAGCGCTGAAACCGCAGATTTCCTGAAAAAGAACGTCGGCCTTTTCACGCAATTCTCGGATAACCGGTTGGCGGAACTGGTCGCCGGCTCGCAAGTCGTTTCCTACGAGCCCAACGAGGCCATTGTCGAATTCGGCGAGGACGCGACCCATCTCGGAGTCCTGCTGGAAGGCGAGGCCTCGGCTTCGGTCATTGCCGAGGCCGGCGAACGGCAGGTCGTCGCCCGTCTCAAGGCGGGGGACACTTTCGGCGAGATGGTTCTCATGACCGGCGAGAAGACCATGGTCGACATCATCGCCGAGACGCGATGCAGTGTGCTCCTGGTGCCGGTCAGTCTTTTCTCGTCGGTCATCATGACCGAGCCGCGTGCGGTCCAACACATCTCCAGGACCATCTCGGAGCGGTTCAAGACGGTCATGCAGGATCCGGCCAAGATGGCCGCCTTTCGCAGGAGCGAAGAGCCGTGTGCCGTGCGTCTCAAGAGCGAACGGCCGGAGAAGATTCTGGTCGTCAACTGCGGATCCTCATCCCTCAAGTACTGCCTCTTCGACACCCGGAACGAGTCGAACAACATGCGCGGCCTGGTCGATCGCATCGGCACCGACATCACCCGGCACACCTGCCGCGGACCGCGCGGAGAGGTTGCTCGCAATCTGCCCAAAGGGACTCACCGTGAGGCCTTCGAGGCCATGTTCGCCGAACTGACCGCCGAAGAAACGGGGGCTATCTCCGGGGCCGCGGAGATCAGCGTCGTCGGCCACCGGGTCGTTCACGGCGGCGAGCCATTCACTGAGACCACGGTCATCACCGACGAGGTGCTGCGCGAGCTCGAGACTCTCAGCCCGTTGGCACCCCTGCATAACCCGATCAACCTCCTCGGTATCCGAGAGGCCCAACGAGTTTTTCCTTCGGTTCCTCACTTTGCGGTGTTCGATACCGCGTTCCACAACACCCTGCCGTCGTTCGCCTATCTTTACGGTCTGCCGTACGAGTACTACGAGAGCAAGAAGGTGCGGCGCTATGGGTTTCACGGTACCTCACACGCCTATGTCTGCCTGGCCGCCGCCCAGTATCTCGGCCGACGAGTCAACGAGTTGGAGATCATCAGTTGCCACCTGGGCAACGGCGCCTCCGTCTGCGCGGTGGATCACGGCCGCTCAGTCGATACCTCGATGGGGTTGACCCCGGCCGAGGGCCTGATCATGGGTACCCGCGGGGGCGACATCGACCCGGGGGTGCTGGTATTCCTTGAACGGGAAGAAGGACTGACCGCCGATCAGATCGACAACCTGCTCAACCGCAAGAGCGGGCTGTTGGGACTGTCGGGCATCTCGTCCGACATGCGTGAAGTCGAGCGGGCCGCGCACGAGGGCAACCATCGGGCGCTCTTGGCGCTCAAGGCATTCTGCTATCGATTGCGTAAGTACATTGGGGCGTACGTCGCTGCCATGGGCGGCCTGGACGTGATCATCTTCACCGCCGGGATCGGGCAGGGCAGCGCCCGGGTCCGCGCCGTGGCCCTGCAGGGTTTGCGCTGTATGGGGATCATTCTGGACGAGCAGCGCAACCGCGAAGCCCATGCGTGCGAGGAGATTCGCCGCATCTCGACCGACGATTCGCCAGTCACCGTGCTGGTCGTGCCCACGGACGAAGAGCGCATGATTGCCCGCGAGTCCCTGCGGGCCCTCAGCCGCACGTACATCAAGCGGGCCCTCGAAGCGCAGCGGCAGGAGCCGATTCCCATCGAAGTGTCGGCTCACCACGTTCACCTTACCCAGGAGCACGTCGAGGCCCTGTTCGGGGCCGGTCATCAGCTGACGCGGCAGAGCGACCTGTCGCAGCCGGGGCAATACGCCTGCCAGGAGCAGGTGACCCTGGTGGGCCCGCGCGGCCGTGTCGAGCGGGTTCGCGTTCTGGGACCGGTCCGCAAGTTCACTCAGGTCGAGATCGCGATGACCGAGCAGTTCAAGCTCGGCATCCACCCGCCCATCCGCGAGTCCGGCGACCTGAAGGACACGCCCGGCATCACCCTGGAAGGCGCCGCCGGGAACATCACCATCGACAAGGGCGTGATCTGCGCCATGCGTCACATTCACATGACGCCCGAGGATGCGCTTCGCTATGGCGTGCGCGACAAGTTCACCGTACGAGTGCGCGTGCCCGGGACCCGTGAGCTGGTCTTCGGCGACGTGCGCGTACGCGTGGACCCGAGCTTCCGGCTGGCCATGCATATCGATACCGACGAAGGCAATGCCGCGAACATCAGCACGGGCATGACCGGTTATATCGACGAACTCCAGAACCAGGACTAGGATATATTAGCCACCCAATCCCAGCAGCCGTTCAGGGGCTTCGTACCACTGCGGCGATGCCCGGTTCGTCGTCCGTGTGCGCGCGCTGTCGGATCGCTTGACCCGGAGACGGCGGGTGCCTCACCCGCTTCTTGCAGGTGAGGGAGCGATCATCAAGGCCGCATGTCTGACCGTCTCGGCAACGACGCGATCCTGCTCACTTGGGACCGGCGCGTTCGGCTGGTCCACCAGGCATCTCACACTTTCAGCACGCCGTTCCCATAGGCTCTGAGGAACGTGCGAAACTCCGCGTCGGGGGCCCGACCGGCGCTGTGGACCGGAATGCTTGTGGGCCTGCCGCCGAGGATCTGATATGCCCTCGACAGGGCCAGGTCGGAGGCAATGCCGGTCTGATAGCGGTGAGTTCGAAGCCTCTGGTAGCTCAGCATCCGCGGCTTGCCCCAGGGGATGCCCGTGTGCACGGGAACGATCTGAGAGAGAAACGTCCAGTTGGCGAAGTTTGACAGGCTGCCGTAGGCCGGCGGAATGAAATGCACGCCGTCCGGCGTCTTGCCGTCGACGTAGGCCAGCACGGCGACCGACACGGCGTCGTGGTTGGCCAGCCGCGACGAGGCGATGACGATCCAGGAATCGGGTGTGGCGATCGTGCCGACATCTGGGCCGACGTTGAGCAGCACCTGCTCGGCCAGCGTGATGACCAGTCGCAGGCGTTCGCGAATGTCCGGTATGTAGTTGACCTCGACGTACTTTTCGTGAAAGCTGCCGGCCTCGAAGTGCATCTGAAACCGGCTGTCGTCGCGCAGCCAGCCGACCGCGATTTTGTGGCCATGCGTGTACCCGGCGAGAACGTGGGACGCGAGTCGCGGCAGGTAGATGATGTGATCGACCTCGCGAATGACCTTGGCGACATACGGCGGCTCGCGCCAGTGCGAGTCGCCAAGTGGCAACGAGGCCTGAAAATACCCCGTCTCGTAGCCGTACTCGTCGAAGGCATACGGCCGGGCGCCGGAATCCACGATCGCCTCGTGCAGGCCGTTCTTTCGCATCAGGGCCTCCGTCGAGCCGTGCCGTTTGTCTCCCTTGGCCAAGCGAACGTATTCCACACCGCCCTGATCCCCGACGAGCACGCGCCCGGCCCCGCGGTCCAACAGTTCGGCCACGATCCCGCGCACGGCGTTGGGCGAGGTCGCGGCCGGGTGCACATCTCCCGAGTTCGACGACAGCTTCACGAAAACCGAATCGCCTCGCCGCAGCCACGACCAGTCCAGTTTTCGGCAGACCTCTCGGACCGCCATCCGGGAATTCGATTCGCCATCGCGTGGAAACAGGCCCAGGACGACCTTGTCGGGCGAATCCGGGTGGCTTGGCGCCGTGGCCGGATGGTCACCGGTCAAGGTGAGCCTTGCGGATTGCATACAGCCCGGGAGGATCGCCGCCGACGCGACTGCTGCGGCGCCGTGTTTCAGGAGTTTGCGTCTGGTGATCTGTTCGGTCACGTGTTGGGTCCTCCGGGCCTCGTCGTGAACGGGGGCCCCTGTGTTTGATGATCAGGCGAGAGGGGCGTCAGTCGGTCGAGCTTCTCCGAGGTGCCCTTCGCCCCGGTTCCCGGTGCCTTGGCCGGTTTCGGGACTCTTCCGATGCGGACCGACGCGTCCCGGCTGGCACCGGCCTGCCCTTCATCGCACGCGGCGGTGGAGGCCTGTATTTCTTCAGAAGGTGAACTTCTGAGGAACTGAGAGGCCGGAACTCTCCCGGTCCCAGGCCGCGCAGCGACAGCGGGCCGATGCGAATGCGGATCAGCTTTCGGACCGCGTGGCCGATCTTGGCCAGAATCCGCCGGACCTCGCGGTTTCGCCCCTCGCGTAGCGTGATCTCGACCACGCTCTGGTCGCGGGCGGCGTGGATGATGGTGGCCTCGGATACCCGCGTTTTGCCCTCGGCCAGCCAGACGCCCTTTCGGAGGTCTTCCAGTTGCTCCGAAGTGACCCGCCCATTGACATGGGCTCGGTAGGTCTTGGGAATGCCGTGGCGAGGATGGGTTAATTGCTGGGCCAGTTCCCCGTCATTGGTCATCAGCAGCAGGCCGGTCGTATCCGCATCCAGCCGTCCGACGGGGAAGACTCGCTCGCGGACGCCGCCGAGCAGATCCACGGCCCGCGGCCGTCCGTCAGGGTCGTAATTCGTGCAGTGCACACCCTTGGGTTTGTGCAACAGGAAGTAGACCTTGCGCTCGGCCCGGAGTGGCCGACCATCGACGGCGATCTTGTCAACCTCAGGGTCAACCAGCACCGGCAACGAGTCGACCTTGCATCCGTTGACCGACACACGCCCGTCGAGAATGATCTGTTCGCATTCTCTTCGCGAGGCCAGCCCCGTCGCCGCGAGCACCTTTTGCAGTCTTTCCTTCGGCATCTATCACACCCACGCGGCCGGGTTGCTCAGTGGCAGGGCGGTCGCTGTCCCGTCGGAGCCCGATTGTCTGGCCCCTGAGGATGTTGACCCGATCGAGGCCTTGTCCTGCCGAACGGTGATATCGTAGCCCCTCGGCACCATCCATGGCAACCGCCGTGCCATCGAGTCTTCGTGATACGGACACGCCGGCCGGCGTTCAGGTTGGTTGGGCGGATGAGCAGGTTCATTCTGCGCATGTGGGATCAGCCATGATGCCATCGCCGCTCAAGCACCTTTGCAGCAGTCCGAAATCGGTCTGGTCGACGTCCTCGTCGCCGTCGTGATCGGCGGCTCGGCAACCTGGGTCGTTCTGGGGGGCCTGGCTTCCCGACAGGCAGGTCATCATGATCTGCATGTCGGTATCATCCACGTCGAAGTCGCGATCGAGATCCGGTCGGATGGCAGGCCCGGTGAAAGCCGCCAGCAGGCCTGCAAAATCGGCCTGGTCGACGTCCCCGTCGCCGTCCAAGTCCGCCCACAGAAGTCCCTGGGCGTCGGTCGACAAGGGGCAGATCGTCGGGAGCGAAGACGGGTGGTAGGGAATGCCGGGCCCGGTCGCGCAGCCCTCAAACTCGGTCTGATCGTCCCCATCGACGTCGCCGTCGTCGTTCAGGTCCGCAAGTCGCGGCGTCTCATCAGCTCCCATATCCACGAGGCCGGATTGAATTCTCGGTTGTCCGTCGATGTCGGTTTCGAGAAAGCCGGCCACAAACTGCGGGTCGCCCGCGTCCCGACAGGCAGAGCGGATGGAAATGTGAAAATCGTTGTCCATCCAGGTGGCTGGATGGCCGTCCGGCCCGGCAGGGCTGATGAAGTCGGGATCGGCCGAAGCATTGCTGTCGCGCCAGCTCAGCGTCGCCTGGGGATCTTTCGCCACCTGTTGAGCTCCCCCCTCGACGTCGCAGAAGGCGGCGGCGAGCTGTGCCGCGCCGGCCAGATACATCTGGGGCCCGCTGGACGCATGATTAAACCAGAAAATACTGTTTGCGACATCTGCTACCCCGTTGTCGGAGACCAGCAGGCCGCCGGCCCGCTGTGCTGCGGTATTCTCAGCCAGCGTGCAACCGCGAATGGTCACGTGGGAGCTGCCCCGGCCCGAGACCGCTCCACCCACCACGCTCGCCGAGTTGCCGTGCAGGAGGCTGTTGGCGATGACCACAGGCGAATGATAGACATCGATGCCGCCACCGATCGGGGATGCGTTGCCCGCCAGGACCGAGTTGCTCACATTCAGGGAGACGCCGCCGACGTAAATCGCACCGCCGGAGTTCGTCGCCGTACTGGACATGATCTCGCACCGGCTGAGCTGCACGGCGTACGCGGTGGTCCGAATCGCTCCTCCGGTGTCGGCCCAGCCGTTGCGGAGCGTCAACCCGCGCAACGTGCAGGAGCCGACGCCGGTCAGCGTCAGGCAGCGACCGACCGATCCGCCGTCGATGACCGTTCGGCCGCCGTATGCCCCCTCGATGACCAGGTTCGAGTAACTGCGGCTGATCTGGAGGTTCTCCTCGAAGACACCCGCAGAGACATAGACCGCCGCCACATCCGCATACCGGTTGAACACCTGCTGAATGTGGCGTATCGGTCTGAGAGGGCTGAGCCCGTCGTTGTCGTCGTTGCCCGGCGCAAAGCCGCTTTCGGGTATGTCGTCGTTGACGTAGTAGCTGCGAGATCCGACGGGCGATGCGTACTCGGCGGTTGTCGTTTTGTTGCCTTGGCACGTGAAGCGCAGGGTGGAGTCGTAGGTCAAGGTGTTGCCGTTGGCCCCGGCCCAGCGGCTGAAGTTGTAGCCGCTGACCACGGGGGCGGTCAGTTCGATGGGGCGACTTAACAGCATGCTGTAGGTGTAGTTGGTGTAGTTGGGGTGCGTCCCGGTCACCAGCAGATTGGTGTTCGGCGTCGACTGAACGGTCAGGATGTAGAGCGGTCCGATCGTGAAGTCGCGGGTGGATGAGTCGTAGACGGTCGGGCTGGACAGACTCACCACGCGAACGCGATAGCGAGTGCCTGCGGGCAACTGGTGGCCTTCCCAGATGAATATGCGGCTGTTGAATGGTCGCTCCTGCGCGCCAGGAACGGGCAGCCAGGTCGTGCCGCCGTCCGCGGAGTATTGCAGCTTCACCATCTCGTCGGCGGAAAAGCCCGTGCCGGAGGCGTTCCAGCGGATGAGCATGTCGCCGTTATCGGGAAGAATCTCGCAGCCGTTCGGTGAGATGATCTGAAGGTGCCTTCCGGACTCGGCTTCCTTAAACGAGATCGCCGGGTCTCCATGAAGGCAAAGGGACAGGTACCACGATCGCCAGTTGTCCTTGTAGATCCGATACGGGGCTTCCTTCATCATCGCCGTTCCGAAGGCTTCGCCCACCGTTGGCAGGCGGTTCTGGAAGACCTCCTTAAAGAAGAGGGTGGCATGGTAGTCGGTGCTGGCTGCGCTTCGGGTGGCCCCGACGTACGCCACAGCTCCGCCGTTGGCGTTTCGCAGGAAAGCCTCGCTGATGCACGGCTCCTGCTGGTCGTACGCCGCAGTTGATGAAGCCGTAACGTACATGATGCTCGGCCGGTTGCTGTTGGTGAGCGCCGCTCCCATCGCCGCGTCGAGCCCGGCGCCGCTGCTGCCGTTGCTGGAGCCCCACAGGTAGACGTAGTGATAGCCCCAGTTCAGCCGCGCTGTCATGTGTTCGGGCGTCACGCCGTAGTCGCCGCAGGCGGTGGTATCCCATGTCGAGTAGGTCGTGAACAGCAGGTCAAGCGGCATGGCCTGCCAATAAGGCTGGATCACATTGCGATAGAGGTTGCGCATCGGGGCTTCGCTCTCGGCGACGGGGTCGTGGTCATCGTAGCCGATGGGGCGTGCCAGGCCGGACATGAACCAGCTCAGGTTGCTGCCGATCAGCATGCTGCCGGAGAAACCGCCGGGCGGGGTGTTCTCGAATCGCTCGACCTTGTTGACATAGGCCGTTGCCTGGGCGGAAGTCTGCGCCGGGATGCGGCCGACCCAGACCTCAGGCGACAGATCGGTGTTGTCCACCTGGGCCTCCCCGTAAGTGTCGTCCATGTCGGCGTTCCAATCGCCGTCGAGGCATCCGTAGTACAAATCGACCGGGATGTTCCCCTCCACGTAGCGGGGCGGCACCACGCTTTCCGAGCCGCCCAGGGCCACCCACGCCGTTCCGTGATTCTGATAGTACTGCCTGACGCAGTTGCGAATCTTGTCCGGCAGGTCGACGCCGGCAAAGGCGGTCTGAATCGTCTCGATCGTGACAAGTTGACCTGTTTTGCCCTGGAGAGTCCGACGATCCACCAGCGGCTGGAAGGCCGGGGCGAGTGCACTGCTGGTGATCAGAAGGTAAATGGCCGTACCGTCGCCCGCAGTGATGATCGGTGATGGGCGTCTCGTGTCGGCGGAGGGGAGGCCTTCCTCCTGGTACATGGGCGAGAATCGGTCGACATCCTGCGGATTGGACACGAGATCGAGCACGCGTTGCCTGGCCGTGTCGGGAACCGAAACCGCGGCATCCGACGGGGCATCTGTCTCTTCGTAACTTAATGTTGCCGTGATCGAGGCGGCCAGCAGCAGTTCCCGACGGCCCGAGTCGTATCGGACAGGGTTGAGGCGTACAACGGCCAACTGATAGCCGCCCAGCCAGCTCGTCCCGACGAGCGTGCCGATCTGGGCGGGGTACACGGGATTCCATCCGAAGACCGCGGCGTCCGGCTCGATAAAGTCGGCCGCCGGGTCATCGGGTGTGCGATCGGGCTGGCTGGGGTAGACGACAATGCCCGCAGCTACCGGGGTTTCTGTGGCCGTCAACCGAAGGTCGGTCACGACCGCGCCCGGGGGGACCACCAGATAGACCAGGCGGCTCGGCAGGCTCGGAAGGCCGGGTGCCTGCCCGGGGACGGTCGCGCCTTCAAGCTGCACGCGCGTGTACGAGCCTTCATCTGTCAGGCTGAGCTGATCGAGGGCCGTGTTCCAACTGGCGGAGAGGGTTCCTCCCGGCGATTCGTTTGACAGCCAGATCGCCAGTGCAAGGAAGCTCGCCGGAATGATCGCAACTTTCCTCATGTTCGATTCGCGCGGCTCGTGCGCTCGCAGGCGCCGCCTCGGGCCAATCTCTGTTTGTTGTGGGACCGCTGCCTGCCGCACCCACGTCGTGTCCCGGTTCCGGCGTGGTTCTTCGAGACCCGGAGTGCAAGCGGGCGCTGCCCGGGTGTTCCTGGCACGGCAGAGGCCAGGTCCCTTTTCGACTCGCTACTCCCTATTTGGAAACAGCTTCGGCTTGGCGTGACGGTCAGGGCCGTCTCTCGGGCCACTGACGCATCTCTGGGTGAGCTCGCACTTCTTTCTCGACCTCGCCTGCCGTTCGCGCACTCGGGTTCGAGCCTCACCTCGGAGGCTCGAAGAAACCGGCCACTTCACGACCTCTCGCTGTCCGAGCGCATATCCAAAGCCTGCCGGACTACGGCAACTACGGGCTATTATATCGGACCGCAAAGTGCCCCGAGGCCCGATTTGATCAATGGGGTTGTCGCCGAAGGTCGTAATTCCTGCGTTGGCAGGCAGTTGCGAGATGGGCGGGGGCAGGAAGAGTCCATCGGCTCCTTCCGAATGTGCGGCGCACACTCCGGCCTTCCCCGCCCATGGCATGTCCGCCATCGGGGCAAGCGCCCGAATTTGTGGATAGCCGGCACAATCTGAAAAGCCGCTGTTTCTCCGGCGAATCAGACGTGCTGCGGCCTTCCACAAGCTTCGTGCGTCGGGGCTTGGGCGACGAAAGGTCAGCGACGGCGGCGCGATCGAGGCCGCGAATCAGGGGTCGCCACTATTAACCACATCTTCCAGGTATTGTGTCGGGTTATCGCTGTTGGCGGCGGCGGAGAAAAGGTCAAGGGCCCGCGACCAGTCGCGGCCGACCAGTTCAAAGGCTTGCTCGAAGACCTGCTGGCTGCTGTAGTATCGCCGGTCAACCAGCAGGAAGGCGTTGTTCAACAGCTTTTCGGTATACGCCTCGTAGTCCTCGGGGGAGTGCATCAGCGGAAGAGCTTCTTCCGCGAACCGATCGCGCCAGCCTTCGAAGATTCCCACCCGGGCCGCGATCTTCTCCTCGGACGACGCGTCACTGTCGTAGAGGGCGTTCAGTTCGTCGGTCAGCTCGCGCAGGAACTGTCTGAACACGTCATCGTCCTCGTACATCTCAACGGTTTCCTGGATCAGAGGCGAATCCTCCCCGAACTCGACCCCCAGGAATTCGATGGCCACCGTCCGCCCAACGAAAACGGCCAATGATTCGCTGAAGGTGATGTCGTTCATGCTCATCACCGTGTTGTGTGTCAGTTCGTGGGCGACGGTGTCGGCCAGGCTGCCATAGCCTCGTTCGAGGAGTCGCGAGGTCATCGGATCGGGCAGAAAAGGAATCGCGAAGGCGTCCACTTCGTAGATGAAGGTGTCATATCCGGCGGCAACAAGCCGGTCTCTTTCCCGAAGCGTTTTGCTCAGATCGAAGAAGCCGAGGTACGGGAGAGAGCCGGCGAACGGGACATACCAATAATAGGGCTCAATCGCATCCTTTCTCGACGCCGTCAGATTCCAGGCCAGCGCCTCGCCCTGGAGGTTGACGAAGGTGCGGAAGTTGTTGCCGATCTCAAGTCCCACGACGTTGCTGCAGTAGTCCCTCGCTCGCAGTAGAAACGCCAGCTTGTCCTTCTGTTCCCCGGATAGCGTCGGATCGTTCAGGGCCTGCTCGATCGGGACCCGTCGACCGAGGAAGCCCAACTCACCCACGACCACTGACGGGATGTAGCCGAAAGGCCATCCCCCGCAGCCGGCGGTCGACAAAAGGACGATACTCATCAGCCCCACCGGCAGCCGGCGGGTGATCATGCAGCAAGCCATTCAAACAACTCCCTCTGTGGCAGCCAAACACGCTGATTATAACGCGTCACCAGGTGGCGCCGACCGTCGATGACCGGCCCGGCGGTCACGATGACGCCATGTGCTGAAAACAGACCCTGATGCCGATCAGGATCAACATCAGGCCGCCCATCACTTCGGCCGTTCTGCCGAATCTCCCTAAGACTTTGTTGGCAAACGTGATACCGATAGCGCTGAAGGCGCAGGCGACTACCCCGATGATCACCGCGGGCAACCAGATGGTGACGTTGAGAAACGCCGTGGTCAGCCCGACGGCCAGCGCGTCGATGCTGGTCGCCACCGACAGGGTGACCAGCAACCAGCCCCGCGTCGGGTCCGCCTGCCTGCCCTGTCCGTGTTTCTCGAATGCTCCAAACAGCATTTTTCCGCCGATGAAGCACAGCAGACCGCAGGCCAGCCAGTGGTCCCAACTCGCGACGTATCCCGCGATTCGAGTACCGGTCCACCACCCGATCACCGGCATCATGAACTGGAAGAGGCCAAAGTGCCAGGCAATGCGGAACACGTGCCGGGGCGTGACCCTGCCGACGGCCAGGCCGACGGCGATGGAAACCGCGAAGGCGTCCATCGCCAGCCCGACGGCCATTCCCCAGATTGACAGCCATTCCAAAAGGTCGTCCCCCGCAAGACTCCGTCCCAGCGCCGCCGGACGCGCGATGACGCTCCCGTTTCAGGGCACAGTCTCAGGCGAAGACGGCCACAAGGCAAGTCCTGAGGGGAATCGGGCGATAAGACGAGCCAACCGCGCCGTGTCGAGGGGGAATCAGCGGGCCCGGTCAATTGCGGACAGCATCCGCCAGACGATTTGAAGGTGGACTCCGGTACTGATGGTGATCGCTCCATCATTGGCATGAAGCGGTTCACCCGTATCGGCCATGAACCGACCGAGGCTCGACAGCTCTGATATGAGCTTCGGGTCCTTGTGCATCCGCAGGCCGATGGTTTCGCCGTCGTCCAGAGGAAGATCCTCTATTTGCCTCCAGAGCTGGCGATAGGCTTCGATACGGGCGGCTCGTTCGGCCCACTCGTCGCGACTTGCCTCGTCGATCGTATCCGAGGGCGCCCTGCCGGCTCCTTGGACCACGAGGAAGCGGTGCGCCCACTCGGGCGGCGGCGGTTCGGTTCTGTTCTTGAGCGGCGGCTGGTGTATGCTCGGAAGCGGCGGGGCAACCGCATACCCTTCGGCTGCCAGGTCGTCGGGAGTAGGAGGATCACCTAACCCGAGAAGCCCGCGTCCCCCGACACCCTCGACGGCACGGCTCGCCTCCCGCAGCAGCGCCACCAGTTCCAGCCGCGTGAGCGTCATGTCAACCCGACACACGCCCGTCGGCTCAAACATGGGCTCTGCCACCGGCGCGTAGTTGAGCAGGCTGCTGATCGCGGCTCTCAGCTTCTTTTCGCGATGCAGGATGAATCCCAACTCCTGGCCGTCCGACGTCCTGCAATAAGCCAGGCGAACAAGCATGGCTGCCCGCGCATCGGCGGCCGCGGCTCTCGCAGCCAGTGCCATCTGCCAGGGGCTGCAGTGCCGCCAGCCCGGGTGTTCATTCACAAGTCCGCTCGAGGGCAGGTATTGTCCGGTCGCCAGGATCGCAGGAGGGTTCGACCGGGCCCAGGTGATCGCCATCGGCAGCAAGCCGTCCACATTCTCGAAACGACGCTGAATGACCGTCGCCAACGTGCCATCCAGAGCGGAGATGGGCATCCAGGCGTCAAGCTCAAGTAGTCCTCGCGGGTGGCGCCAGGAACGCCAGGATTGGCATGCCTCCCGGATTGCCAGCCGGACGGCCAGTTCGTCATCCGCGGAGCGAGCCAGCACGTGGCGTAGCTCCTGCCCGCTTGCGAGTTTGAAGTCCCCGGCCTCTGCAAACAAGCGTTCAAGAGAGTCGTCTGCGGCGCGGTCGCGATCGGTGATCGCTCCGCTCGGTCGCGATTGGCCCAAGGTTGGCATCGGCGGTGTGATCAACAAGGCGGCGATGCCGAACACCGCACACCGCAAGCCGGAGGCATGCGCGGTGCGCGGTCCAAGTCGGTCGGCATAGGCCCATCGAGACATCGTATCTGTCTTCTCCACTCAATCGGACCCGGCATCCCGCCGAGGCTCATCGCACGGTTTCGCGACTGGCCCATCGACAGCCTGTAAATCCAGTATCGGAAAAGATCAGCAGCCCCATAACCACGGCGGCCGTTTTGTCCGGTCTGCACAGCGATAAGGCCTTTGTGATTGACGACCATCCGCCTCTTGTCGTGACCTCTGGCGCCAAAAGCGAGAATGCCGGGCAGGTACCCGACGCGGCAGGGAGAGGCCGTGTATGCGGGGCACTTGAACGCCAGTATTGATATCGGCGATGTCGACCGGGGCGAGGCAGACGGCCCGGGTGGTCGGTTGATCGGTCAGTTTGCGACGGTTTCTGCGAAAGGTTGGTTCTGCCCGAGCACCCCGATCTCAGGACAGAGCAGCCTGTACCGGTTTCAGGGGTTCTCGTTCTCTTCGTCCTCGTCCGGACTCACCTTCCATCGGTCTGACTCGTCGATGTCGTCGATTTCCCGTTCCATATGCCGGAACATCTTCTCTTGCAGCGGGGCCAATCGACGATACATGGCGACCGTTGCCTGGTAGGACTGAACCATCATGTCCAGCTTGATCAACTGCCATTTGACCAGACACTCGGGCTCCTTGATGGTGCTGAACGGGTCGCACTTGAAGCCGACTTGCCCTGCCGGGCCTCGGACGAAGAACTCGCACTCGTTACACTGGATCATGGTCTTGCCCCGGTTCTGTATGGATGTGCCGGCGGTCTTGGCCCGCCGACTGAGAGCCATTATACCCGCTCCGGGCCGGGAGTCTGCAATCGCCGGGATTTGTCCGGCAAAAGCCTGGGCAGCGACTGTCCGGGCGGAGGTTACCTCCTGACATGGTCTGTTCTGTCCGGGCGGGAGGCCCGGCGGAGTCTGGCGTCAAGGGTGTGCCTCAAAAGCCGGCAGCGAAAACGTCCGGCCGTCCCGCTCACGCCTTGTTCGGTAAGAGCCGCGGCTCAGCAGCAGGGCAACCGGTGCAAACAACGCGCCGGTCGCGAATGCGTTAATCACCAGGACATAAGGAATCGCACCCAGGCTGTTGACCCAGGCGACGAATGGATGGTCAGCCGCGGGGACTGCGAAGAAGGCGTAGTTCACGTTCAGCGCGGGTGACACGGCGAGACGGCTGGTCACGCTGAGCAGCAGAAACAGAGCCGAAGCGCCCGGCAGCGCGGCACGGGAGAACGAGCCGTGCCGCCACATGATCACCACCAGCAGCGGGGCAAGATAAAAGTGGTGAGCGGTGGCGATTCGAGTCCACGTGTCCGCGGTCAATAGGTAGGCGGTGGCTCCCAGCGGAAACCAGCCAAGCAGCAGCCCGGAGAGGCTGTCCACCAGCCACAGCGCATGCGGCAGGGCGATGGCGGTGCAAGCGATTGCCACCAGGCGGACGGATTGCATGACCAACCCGAGGCCTGCCAGAAACAGGCTGACGTGGCAAAGCCACAGAACCTCGCCCGGCGCCTGTCTCAGGAGATTGATGACCCCGACCACGTACGCGAAGTGCAGCAACAGCGCGGCCCCGATCCACCGGCCGAACCGGGTGCCAACAGGCCGCGTCGGCAGGAAAGTCTCGTCGACCACGGTATCCTCAGCTTTCCGAGGGGCGAGCCGAAACAATCCCGACACAAAACTGTCACGCCTCCATGCTACATCAGCAACAGCCTGATGGCAAGTTTTTGCCGCGTCACCAGAGCGTCAGCAGACAAGACAGGAGCAAAGAGGGGGTCCTGGCAGGAGCGGCGTGCGCCTCGCGCGGCTCGTTGCCAAAACGGCTATCGTCTTTGGGAGGTCAGTTCACGATCATCGGCAAGGTGCGACAGATGTTTGCCGGGTCACCGCAGAGTTCCTCGGTTGTTCGCTGGAGGTAGATGGGTGCCCGTTTTTGCCAGCGGGTGAATTCATCCTCGGTCCATTGGGCCGCCGTTGCCGGGTTGTCGACACAGGCCTTCTGCACGTCGTGCTGGCACTGTTCCTGGATGATCCGGCAGGTGTGCTCCAGTTCGGCCGGCCGACGCTCTTCAGCCTCGATCAGCCAGCCGGTGGTTTTGCGAAGGTTGCTGCATCGACGGGCACAGCCCTGCTGGATTTCTCGTTCTCCGCAGGGGGCGCAACAGGCGGCGGGAAACAAGGCGACCACGAGAACTAACGACAATCGACGTTTCATTGACGAACTCCAGCACCGGCCGAGTCATCCCGAGCGCCATGCGGCGGAAGGGGCGGTTTTCTCGCTCCGTCAGGATTATACCGGCAAGCAGGGCCGGCGCCGCCCACGTGTGAGCCTGGAGGGGCCGGCTGCCATCAGGCGATCCTAACCGTAGGCCACGGCGAGGTTTATCCCATCGCTGCATACGGCAACGCTGGCGAATGAAGAACGGCGAATGCAGGATTGAGAATGAGGTTTCCGAGCGAACGGCGAAATGCACCAGCAATGGTGTTCCTCCGCCTTCATCCTTCAGGCAAGGCCGTCTCCAGGGCTCCATCCGATTGTTCCTGGTCGGTTTTATGCAACTGGAGGGTTTCATCTTGCGGACGGCCGGCGGTCAGGCCCGTCGGGTATCACGCTTGCGGATCCGAGTCCTCTTGTCTGCGGCGGAGTTCCGCCAATTCACGTCTGGTGGCCTCCAAGTCGAATGCCATGTACTTGACCTGGAGTCGCCAGTCGTCCAGCAGACGTCGGAGGTGAGCGAAACTCACCCTGAGATTCGCCTGTCTGCGAGAGGTTTCGTCGAGGAATCTGAGGAGCGGACCGCGCTGATTCTCGGGCAAAGACTCGATCTTGTGACGGGCCTCTTCGATGTGGGCAGCAAAGACTTCATCGGTCATGGCTTCTCCCCCTGCCACATGGCGGGACCTTGATTCCCCCTCAAAAACGGCTCTGCGCCGATTGTACGTTTTCGGCCAAGCGAAGATCAAGAAGAATCCGGCAAGGTGAGGATGGTCCGATAGCTCCGCGTCCGCTGACTGCCAGCCCAGGCGACGGCCAACTCGTCAAGTCAGCCTCAGAGCCCGCTGCAGCGACTTCGCGACTCGGGTACCGCCGGCGCTGGCCCGCGGGGTGGCACGGGCGGCTGGCCCGCCAGTGTTTTCTCGCTCAGGAGCAGGCACGGGCAGGCAAGCTGGCCGCGGCACCCGTTTTGGACAACGTCCTACTCAAGGCAATTGGGATCGGCCGCGACGTCCGGGCCGCTCAGGCAGCCCGTGAACAAGAGAACATCATACGCGTCGACATCGGAGTCGTAGTCCAAGCGGCCATCGGCACAATTCAGGTCGTCCTGCGGCACGCCGGTGCCGCTCATGCACCGCTGGAAGAAACCGAAATCGGTCTGGTCCACGTCGCCGTCCTGGTCATAATCCGCTTTCGGCGTCGGGCAGCCGGTGTATGAGACCTTCGTGCCCGCGGGCGTATCCGGACACTGGTCACAGGCGTCGCCCACACCGTCAGTGTCCGCGTCCGCCTGGTCGGCGTTGGCGTCATACGGGCAGTTGTCGAGGTTATTGAGGATGTCATCATCGTCGCTGTCGGCCGCCCGTTCGTACGGCCCCATATCGACAAACGGCGACCCGCCCGGCGGGTTGCCCGCATCGGCCGCGTCAGGGTCGTCGATGAAGCGGGCCGCGCCATTGAGGTCAAGCGGCGTCGGCTCGCTGACGTCGCCGTCGTGATCCAGGTCGGCCGTATCAGCGAGCACGGCCTGGTTGTTGCCGCTGTCCGCGCAGGGCGAGCCCAGCCGCAGCCGCAAGTCGCCGTAGTCGTCATCCGACGTTCTCCATTCACCATCCGCTCCAGCGGACGGATCTCGCATGAACAACGGATCGGCATCGATGTTGCCTGCACCGGTCCAGCCGCCCTGAACACAACTGTAATCCACCTGAGCAGCAGGCAAGCCATAGATCTGGGCATCAGCTCCGCTGCCGGTCGGATCGGAGTTGGCCCAGAAGATGCAGTTGCGCAGGCTCGACGTAACCGCCAGGCTGGCGGCGAGCGCCCCTCCACGTCCATCGGCGCGATTGGCCGAGAACGTGCAGTTGATCACCGTCCAGGACGACGTCTGAGTGGCGCACCAGGCCCCACCGCCGTTTGAAGCGGTGTTGCCGATGAACGCGCAGTTGGTGGTCTTCACCGAGTATCCGGAGGCCAGAGCGCCGCCGTCGCGGGCATGGTTTCCGAGGAAACTGCAATTGACGAACATCGAGCCATCCGGGTATGAGGCGGCCCCACCGTATAAGGACGCCGAATTGCCCTGGAAGGTGCAGTTCACCATGGTGGTCGAAGCGAAGTGGTCGGTGGCTCCGCCGTTGACCGCGGTGTTGTTCTTGAAGAGACAGTTCTCGACGCGGCTCTTGCCGCCGCCGGCAATTGCCCCGCCGGCCGAGACGGCCGAGTTGCCCTCGAACGTGCAGTTGCGGATGGTCGCGGAAGTGGGGCCTTCGATGGCCCCGCCAGACGTCGTTGCCGTGTTGCCCAGGAACGTGCAATTCTCGACCAGGTTGCTCGTCCTTTGACTCATGCTGATCGCGCCGCCTTTGGGAGCCGAGTTCTGCTGGAAGGTGCAGTTGCGGATGGTTGCCGAGTAGCTGCTCTCGACGGCGCCGCCGGCATACTTGGCGGTGTTGTTCCGGAGGGTACAGTTTTCGAGGGTGAAGGCCAGACCGTACGGACTCACGACACCGCCGAAGTCCGCTGCGTTGTTGGTGAAAGTGCAATCCTGGATGGTTACGGTGCTGCCGCTGTTGTCGCTGGCGATGACCCCTCCTCGTGCCGCCTTGTTTCGATCGAAAGTGCATCGGATGATTGACAGAGTGCTGCGGGACGTGAACAGGCCCGCTCCGGTGTATTGCGGATACGCGTGGCCGTTGGCGATGATCAGGCCGCTGACCACCACGGGGTTTTGCGTGTTCATGGGCAAGACATAGACCACGCGCAGGGAGTTATCGGTTCGGGACGCGTCGTCGAGGCCGCCGGTGTCATTGCCGAGGAGGTCGCCGCTCAGAATGGTGGGGTTCGCCGCAGGATCGGCCTGGTCACGCTGGGTCTCGGTCCCCGCGAAGCCGCCGTAGAGTGAGACGTTGTTACTGAGCTTGAAGGAAGCCGTTCGACTGCCCGGCGTGATGCCGACGCCCTGGTCAGGCTTGTAGGTGCCTGTGGCGATCCAGATCTCGGTGATGCCGCTGCCTGAGGTGGTGGCCGTCTTGAGGGCATCCTGCAGCGAATTGTACGCGTTGAACCAGTTGCTGCCGTCGTTGTTGCCGTAAGCATCGGCGTCGACGCAGAGCACGTTACCGGCCGGTCGGCAGACGTTTTCCTGGTCAGGATTGGGGACCAGGGGGCAGTTATCGCTGCAGTCGAGAATGCCATCGCCGTCGGTATCGACATCCGTGATCTTGCGCGGATCGATCGGGCAGGCGTCCTGGTCGTTGGGCGTGCCGTCGCCGTCGATGTCCGGGTCGCAGGCGTCGCCGATGGCGTCCTTATCATGGTCGAGCTGGTCGGGGTTGTCGACCGTCGGGCAGTTGTCACACGCGTCCCCGAGGGTGTCGGTGTCGGAATTCTCCTGGCCGGGGTTGGCCACACTCAGGCAGTTGTCACATGCGTTGCCTACGCCGTCGTCGTCACCGTCGGCCTGCGTGGGGTCGGCGACCTGCGGACAGTTGTCGCAGGCATCGCCCTTCCCGTCCGAGTCGCCATCCGCCTGGTCGGGGTTGGCCGTCGCGGGGCAGTTGTCACACGCATCGCCCTTGCCGTCCGTGTCGCCGTCGGTCTGCGTGGAATTGGCGGCGGCCGGGCAGTTGTCGCACGCATCGCCGATCTCGTCGCTGTCGGAATCAAGCTGGTCAGGGTTGGCAACGGCCAGACAATTGTCGCAGGCGTCCCATCTTCCGTCGCCGTCGTTATCGGGCGGCGGAGGGTCGACGGGCGCGTCGCACCCGGGCAGAAACTGTTCCGGCGAAAGCGGCCAAACCGAGATTCTGACTTCGTCGATCAGGCCGTTGAAAGCCTCTCCATACTGCCCCGTACAATCCTCCCCGATCGACAGGCATGGGCTGTATGCCGGAGCCAGCGCCCCCAGCGGTCGGATTGCGGTCGTGGTGGACGCCACTTCGGTCCAATCGACATAGAGCTTCATCACACCGGTGGCATCGTCGAGCGTGCCGGCCACGTGCAGCCATCGGTCGTAGGGAATCGTGGCAGTCAGTCTGGCCGGTTGATCGCTTGCGTTGATCACCTGGAAGCTGATGATGTTCCCGGGTTGTTCGACCACCAATTGGTACGGGTCCAAGCCGGGACGATTGTCCGCCCGTTTGACGATGACGCCGCCGCCGCCCGTGCCGGGCTGCATCGGCCGGGCCTTGATGAAGGCCTCCAGCGTCAGGCTGTGCGTCAGTGTGACAAGGGGACCATCCGGGATCGTGACGCGTGAGTTGATGTCGTTAAACTCAAGCGATCGCGTATTGGAAAGCAGCGCCGAGCCTGGCACCTGGGCGCGGTAGATCGGCCCATTGGCGGGAGTTCCGTGCAGCGCATTTCCAGAACTGTCCAGAATGGTGTTGCTGCCGCTCGCCTGGGCGTCGGCCACTCCCTCCTCGAAGCGCCAATAGCCAATTGTGACGGGGTTGGGGTCGCACAAATCGCCGAGGCCGTCGCCGTCGCTATCCGCCTGCGTCGGATTTGCGATGGCCGGACAGTTATCGCACGCATCGGTCTGGCCGTCGCCGTCGCCATCGGGATCGCAGTCATCAGGCACGCCGTTGGCGTTGCAGTCCGCGGCCGCCCCGCTCGCGAGTTCGCACGCGTCATGAGAGCCGTTGCCGTTGCAGTCGATCATCTGGCAGTCATCGGGAACACCGTCCGCATTACAGTCAGCCGGCAGGAGGTCCGGGCGAGCCAGCGCAACGTTGTGGTACTCGCCCCCGTCGATCGCCGTAAAGCTGTTGCCCGCAGGGGCAATCGTGGAACCCCACCCGTATATGGAGCCGTCCGCTCGGACAGCGAAGCTGCAACGATATCCGGCGGAGATAGCGACGTAGTCACTGCCCGGCGGGGCCGTGCCCTGCCCGTCGGAGTTGTACCCCCATGCGGCAACCGTGCCGTTCGCGCGAAGGGCAAGGCTGTGGTTACTGCCAGCGGCCACGGCGACGAAATCGTCGCCCGCCGGCGCGTTCGCCTGCCCGTAATAGTTGTTGCCCCAGGCGGCAACCGTGCCGTCGGAGCGCAGCGCGAGGCCGTGGGCGGCGCCCGCAGCGATCATCCGGAAGTCGCTGCCCGCCGGTTGCGTGCCGGCGCCGTAGCCGGCTTGCACGATCGATCCGTCGGCGCCGAGCGCAAGGCTGTGGTTACCGCCAGCGGAGATGGCGATGTACCTGTCCGGCGGGTAGTTGAGCTGGCCGTAAGCGTTATCGCCCCAGCCCGTGACCGAGCCGTCCTTCCGCAGGACCAGGCTGTAGAAGTTACCCGCAGAGACGGCGACGAAGTCGTTGCCACCGGGCACAGTGGCCTCGCCGTAAACGTTACGGCCCCAGCCGACAAGTGAACCGTCCGCCCGCAGTGCGACGGAATGGTAGGTACCGGCGGAGACTGCAACGAAGTCCTCGCCGGCGGGCACGTTCAACTGGCCGTAGTAGTTGTCACCCCAGGCCACGATTTTGCGGCCGCCGGGATCGACGTCGCACGTATCGGGGACACCGTTGGCGTTGCAGTCCTCGGCAAGATCACACACGTCGGGCAAATCGTTGTGGTTGCAGTCCGGGCTCACACTGCCGTCGTCGTCCGGGTCCCTGGAACTGACATCGCATTCGTCCGGAACACCGTTGCCGTCGCAATCCGTCTCCGTGCCGGCGGCAAGGTCACAGTCGTCCGGCACGCGGTTGCCGTTGCAGTCCTCGGGTGTGCTCGACGGCAGGGTCAGGGCCAGGCTGTGGCCAAGTTTTGCCGCAACTGACAGGTAGCCGGTGCCCGACGGCACGTATGCCTGGGCCTGGCCGTTCTTGCCCCACGCGACGATCGACCCGTCGGCCCGGATGGCGAGACTCTGGTCGTGGCCTCCGGCAATCGAAACGAAGTTGTTGCCCGCAGGCGCATCGCTTTGACCGGCGTGATTCCATCCCCAGCACACAACACTGCCGTTGGATCGCAGAGCCAGGCAGTGGTAGGTGCCCGAGGAGATGGCCACGAAGTCGTTTCCGGCCGGCACGTTCGTCTGGCCGGCGTCGTTTCGGCCCCAGGCGACGAGCGATCCGTCGGCCCGCAGGGCGAGGTTGTGATAAGCACCGGCGGACACGGCGATGAACACGTTGCCCGCCGGGACGTTGTCTTGTCCAAACGAGTTGTCACCCCACGTGACCATGGCTCCGTCGCTGCGCAGGGCCACGTTGTGCTCGTACCCTGATGATACAGCCGTGTAGACGCCAATCACGGGCACGTTTGTCTGCCCCTGAGCGTTGCTCCCCCAGGCGACAAGCGACCCGTCTGCCCGCAGGGCCACACTGTGCTCAAGGCCGGCGGACAGGGCCACGAAATCGTTGCCCGCGGGCACGGCCGTCTGGCCGAGATTGTTGTATCCCCAACCGACGATCGAACCATCGTGCCGCAGAGCGAGGCTGTGGTAGCCGCCGACGGCAATCGCCTTGAAGTCCTCGCCGGCCGGCGTCGTCGTCTGGCCGTAGTTGTTGTCGCCCCAGCCTTTCACGGAGTGCACGCCGTTATCGATCTCGCATCGATCGAGGATGCCGTTGCCGTTGCAGTCCTGGGCCAGGCCCGCGGCCACGTCGCAGAAATCGGGAACGCGATTATGATTGCAGTCCGCATGGACGACGCCGTCGCCGTCCGGGTCGGCGGGGTTCAGGTCGCAATGATCCGGCACGTGGTTGCCGTTGCAGTCGGTCTCACAATCGTCAGGCATGCCATTGTTGTCGCAGTCGTCAACCAGGCCGTTGCTGATCTCGCACTGGTCGGAGATGCCGTTGCCGTTGCAGTCGCCCGAGGCCGTGTAGTACACGATGACGGAGAAGTCATCGATGTTCCAGGTCACGCTGTTGTTCGACTTGGTGGACGTGTTGATCGCCGTGTAGCCGAACTCGATCTCACCGCCGGAGCAGGTGAGGTCCGGATGAGAGGTCGAATCGACGCCGCTCGTGGTGATTCGGCCAAAGCTGGCTGCCGTTAAGCCGCCGCCCGTCACCGAGTTCCAGACCGAGCCCTCTGTGAGTGTCCGCAGGGTGTTCTGAGCATACATGCTCCCGCCCTGGCGGAGCATCAGGGCAGTCTGGATCTCCTTGATGCTGGTCGACGCGGCGGTCATCCGGAAGCTGTAGCCGAAGTCCAGATTGCTGATCGGCCCCTTGGCCGACGGGTTGTACCTGGCGGCGATGTGGAAATGCCCGGTCCTGATCGTGCCGTTGCTCCATTGGTGAATGCCCTGCTGATAGCCCGTCGGGTTATCGGTCGTCACCTGCCGGCTGATGCTCTGTGTGCCCGCGCCGGAGTCCAGCCGCAGAGAATGGGCCCAGTTGGCTTCCAGGAAACTCGAGTCGTTGACTGCGAACGATTCCCCGAGAGCCACGGTCGAAACGGCCGTCACCATGCCCACTGCACACCAGAGGCGGACGAAGCCGCCGGCCCCGACCTGTCGATCAGCGCGGGGCATCTTCTTCGCGGAAATCTGCTGTACAGCGGTGCAGATGGAATGGAGCGGTCGCATCTGGAGCCCTCCGGATAGTTCACATGCAATGACAAAAGCGGTAATAAAAAATACAAAATCTTCCAGGCCGCAGCAAGACACACCTTACCAATGATTATATCACAAGGAGGGAGGCATGGAAGGCCTGATCTGACGCTACAGTTGCGGAGCCGGGCCTTCGGGTTTCCACGGGACGCGCAGGTTCTTCGGCAGCGGCACGGGGGTAGTCAGGACGGGTTTCTTGAGCATTTTGACGGCCGCGCCAGGCTCTTTTGTGAAGACCATCGCTCCATCCCTGCCCATCACGTCCTGGGCGGCCGCGGGGTCTTCCGCGTACTTGCCCTCGGGCCACCAGCCCTTATAGGGCAGCAGCTTGACCTTGGGGTGCGAACGGAGCCTCTCTGCGTTACCCGCGTTCACCTCAACAACGTGATCCCAGATATCGGCCTCGTCGAACATCCGCTCGATCTCCTCCTGCAGGCCGGCCTCCTTCACATCCAGGTGCAGTAGCATACACCGCTGCCGGGCCAATGCCAGAAACGCTGCCAGCGTCGGCACGCGGGTTTCCTTGTTGGCCGTACCGAAGGTCTTGGTCATGCCGCGGCTCAGGATCTCGTAATAGGTCATATCCTTGAGCTTGCCCTCGCCCGGGATCATCCGGCCGGCGGTGTCGTCGTGGTGCAAGTAGAGCACGCCGTCCTTGCTTCGCCGGATGTCGATCTCCACGCCGTCGGCTCCGCGGTCTATCGCAGTAGCGTAAGCTTCCAGGGTGTTCTCGGGGGCGGCGCTACTGTCGCCTCGATGCACCATCACCGGCGTGCCCTGGCGGCGCTCGGCGATCTTCTTGTGCCGGGCGGCTCGCTGCTCGTCCGACTCGGGCGGGATCTCGTTGATGTAACCAAGAACCAGTCGGCCCGCGGCGTTCGGTTCCGTGGCGGCCCGTGGTTGCTCGGCGGGTTTTGACAGGGGCGGCTTCTTCACCGTGACGGCCATGCCCTGGTTGTGCGTGTTCAGGAAGATCGTATCAAGGTCTGGGTTCTTCGTGACGGCGTCGACGTAGTCCTTCATCTGCGAGCCGAGATTCGTTGTGTTGTGAGCCAGAATCAGCCCGTTGGGCCGAACCAGCGGCAGGAGCTTGTTCAGGTAGTCGAAGTAGCCCGGTTTCTCCGCGTCGATGAAGACCATGTCGATCGGCCCCTTGAGTCGGCCAATCTCCTTATGTGCGTCGCCCTCAACCAGCGTGACGATAGACTCGACGCCGGCCCGCTTGAAGTTCTCGCGGGCCAATGCCGCCCGGCCGGCATCGATTTCGAAAGTGGTGAGCTTGCCGCCCGTGCTTTGCAGCGCCAGACAGATCCAGAGCCCGGAGTAGCCGTTCGAGGTACCGATCTCGACGACGTGTTTGGCGTTGGCGGCCAGGCCCATGAACCGCAGCAGGCGGGCGTCTTCGATCGGCACATTCATCATCCCCGATCGCTTGGCGTCGAGATCCTTGAGCACCTCCATAATCCGGGTTTCGTCGGCGCGAACGGGAATCGGCTGCGGTTTGTCCTGAGCCGCGAGCAGCGTAGCAGCGAGCAGGCACAGCAGAGTGGCGGCCACGATCAGCCGACAGTGGTGACGGGTCCGATTCATGCTTGTCTCCGAGCAGTCACAGGTTCCGGCCCTGACCGCGTGTTTCCCGGGCCGTCGGGTGTTCATGATAGCGATCTGTGTAGTGGCCGCGAGTCTCGCTGGATGGTGACCGGCCTTCGAGGTTCATCCGCAAGAAGGGCTTCGCGCTTAACCTCCTGCCTTGAAAAGGGTTAAGGGTCGCAGGGTGTCGTCACTCAGGGGCTTAAAGCTCCTGTCGACAGGTTCGCCGGCAGCTCATTTACAGGGCGACGGAGACCGACTATACTCACGGATCTGTGATGGATGGTTTCGGCAGTGGGGTCGAGGACGCGTGACAGCGTTTCGAGAAGAACGAAAGGACTAGCTTCCGTATGATTAAGGTGAAGGCCCGTGGCAACGAATCCCTGGAGCAGATGCTCCGCCGGTTCAAGAAAATGTGCGAGAAGGAAGGCCTCACCAAGGAAATCAAACGGACGGCCTACTACGAAAAGCCCAGCGAGCGCCGTCGCCGCCGGATCCGCAAGTCGGTGAAACGGGTCGACCGGCCGATGGGCCGTTAAGAGCATGCATCAGCTTCAGCGCTGAAGGGTAATGGGAAAGCACGCGAACTGCCTCGGGATCAGAGCCCGGGGCGGTTTGTTTTGACGGCGTTGTCATCCTGCTGCACCGCGCACGAGAAACTTCTTCAGGTCCGGCCCGGCTTCGGCCGCCACGTCAATGGTCTTGTCAATATCCTGCTCGGTATGAGCCAGCGACAGGAACCACGGATGCGGTGTTGCGAACACGCCCCGGCGCTGAAGCCCGGCACAGAACTGCTTGAGTACCTCGTCGCGAAGTTCCCTCGGGCACGGGACCGGGTCGGTTTCGTCGGTGGGCTTGAGCACGGGCATGGGGGCGAATCCGACAAACTTGATCGGCAGCTCCTGTTCGCGAGCGACTCGGTTGAGCCCGTCCATGAGCCGCCGGCCGAGCCGCCAGAAGTGGCCGATGCCGTCCTGTTCCTTGAGCACGCGGATGGTTGTCAGGGCGGCGACGACGGACAACAAGTCGCCGTGGAAGGTGGCGGCCATGTGTGTGTCGATTCTCCTCTCGAGGATGCTCCGCTTTCCCACGACCACCGCGCCCGGATAGCCATTGCACATGGCCTTGCCGAAGGTTGCCAGATCGGGCTGTGCCCCGAACGGCGGGCCCGCGCCCTCCAGGCCGAAGCGGAACCCGGTCTTGATCTCGTCGAGGATAAACACGACGCCGTGCTCGTCGCAGAGCCGCCGCACACCGGCGAAGTAATCAGGTGAGGGGCCGTTGTCCTGCACCGATTCGACCAGCACGCCGGCGACCTGGCCCGGCATGGTCTCGAGCAGCTTCCGGAGCGCCGGCAGATCGTTGTAGGGAACGGCCAGGCTCACCTCGCGGTTGAACTTGGGCACGCCCGGATTGTCCGGAACGCACCAATCGAGCCAGCCGTGATATCCGCAACGGATGATCTTCTCCCGACCGGTGTGGGCCCGGGCGCAGCGGATGGCTCCCATGGTGGCCGACGAGCCGCCCACGAAGTACATCACCATCTCGGCGCAGGGGATGATCTGGATAAGCGTCTCGGCCAGTTCGATCTCGAGCGGATGCTCGATGCTGAAGACCGTGCCCTCTTCCATCTGCCGCCGCACTGCTTCGTTGACCTGGGGGTCGCAGTGCCCCAGCACGATCGGACCATAGCCCAGCAGATAGTCGAGGTATTCGTTGCCGTCGACATCCCAGAACCGGGCCCCCCGGCCGCGGGCAGCAAACGAGGGCCCGCCGAGCATCATGATCTCCACCGGGCGTTTGTGGGCCTGCCCGCCGCCCACGATGCATTGACACGATCGCTCCCAAAGACGTCGGGACTGCTTGTTGCGAGTTTCGATAAAGCTCACGTTCGGCATGACGGTCACTCCCGATGAAGCCTTCACCTGATGGATGGTATCATTGCCGTGATCGTAACCAACGCCTTGCCATTTGGCCACGGCGATGGAGAGGTTGCAGGTTGCAGGATCCGTGACCGAATCGGCGGCTTGTGGCAGGCGGATGAGGGCCTCTGATTTTGTCACGGGCCGAGGACGCCCGGGGGAATTGCCCGCGCCCTTGCCTGCCGTTTCGGGGACGATATAGTGTTCCGTTCCGCAGCCGCCGGATGTGGTTCAGAGGCTGGGGCCCTGGCCCGACCGGCGGCAAGCCAACCTGCCTTGGAGAGCCGCCGTGCTACGCAAGGAACCCATACCGACCGGTCCGGAATTCACCGTGCTGGAGAACATTCGCGTCAGTATTTGTGCGAATGACGCCGAGGCGGCTCAGCAGGTCAGCCGAATCATTGCCGACCTGATCCGTCAGAACAACGCGAACAATCGCAAAACGGTTCTGGGGCTGGCCACCGGCAACACGCCCATCAATGTGTACCGGGAGCTGATTCGACTGCACCAGCAGGAAGGCCTCGATTTCTCGCGTGTGGTGACTTTCAACCTCGACGAGTATTACCCCATGAAGCCGGACAGCATTCAGAGCTACCGGCGGTGGATGCAGGAGAACCTGTTCGACCACATCAACGTCAAACCGGAGAACATCCACATTCCTGACGGCTCGATTCCCGAGGCCGAGGTCCCGGCCTATTGCCAGCGATACGAGCAGATGATTGAGCAGGCAGGGGGGATCGATCTTCAGATCCTGGGCATCGGTCGCACCGGCCACATCGGCTTTAACGAGCCCGGATCGCTGGTCGACTCCCGGACGCGGCTCATCGATCTTGATGCGGTGACCCGGCGGGATGCTGCGGCCGACTTCTTCGGCGAAGCGAACGTGCCGCGCCGGGCGATCACCATGGGCGTGGGGACGATCATGAAGGCCCGGCGGATTCTGATGCTGGCCTTCGGCGAGCAGAAGGCCCCGATTATCCGGCGGACGGTTGAAGGGCCGATCACGCATGCCGTGCCGGCCACCTTTCTTCAGAGCCATCCGAAGGCCGAGATCTTCATCGGCAGAGCGGCCGCCGGCGATCTGACGCGAGTCGCATCCCCATGGCTGCTCGGGGAGATCGAATGGACGCCGGAGAATCAGCTTCGCGCGGTGATCTGGCTCGGTCTCAAGACGGGCAAGAGCATTCTGAAGCTGGATCCGGAGGATTACAGCGCGAACCATCTCTCCTCGCTCGTGCGGGAGATCGGCTCGGCCGACCGGCTCAACCATCGGACCTATCGACGGCTCTCGGCCACCATCGTCACCAAGAACCTCATGGCGACGCGCCGGAGAATGCTCTGCTTCAGCCCGCACCCCGATGACGACGTGATCAGCATGGGAGGCACGTTGACCCGGCTTATGCAGCGGGAGAACGAAGTTCACGTGGCCTATATGACCAACGGCAGCATCGCCGTGGCCGACGATCACGCGCTGCAGTCGCTGGATTTCTGGGCCGACTTGAACCACACCTTCAAGCTCGACACCGAGTCCACGGCGGCCTTCTACGACAAGGTACACAAGTTCCTGGCGGACAAAGAGCCCGGGGAAGTGGACAGCTTCGAGGTGCGGGAGATCAAGCGGCTGATTCGCGAGGCGGAAGCCCTTGCGGCATGCCGGTCGATGGGCATACCGACGCAGAACGCTCACTTTCTCGACTTGCCGTTCTACCAGACCGGCGAAGTTCGGAAACGTCCCATCAGTGAGGAGGACGTCGAGATTGTCGCCGGGCTGATACGCAAAATACGTCCTGACTGGGTATTTGTGGCCGGCGAGCTGTCCGATCCGCACGGAACCCACCGGTTGTGTGCCGAAGCCATTTTCGCGGCCCTGAGGCGGCTGAGCCCGGAGGAGAAGCCGGTGCAGGTGTGGCTGTATCGCGGGGCATGGCAGGAGTGGGAGCCGGACGTGATCGACGTGGTGATCCCGTTCTCGCGAACGGAGCTGATGCACAAGATTTTTGCGATCTTCAAGCACCAGTCGCAAAAAGACAAGGCCCTGTTCCCCGGTCCCTATGACGATCGCGAGTTCTGGCAGCGGGCCGAGGCCCGTAACACCGAGACGGCCGCGATCTTCAACAAGCTCGGCCTGCCGGAGTATTATGCGATGGAAGCGTTTGTGCGGTATGATGAGTTCTGAGAGAAGCCGTCAGCTCTCAGCGATCAGCTTTCAGCTATGACCAGGTAGGACGCGTCTCTGACGCCGATCTTGACGAGCCGGCAGGTCTCCGCAGGTGACCCGCCGGCTCGCTGACGTCAAGGACTGCTCCTACGACCGTTTCCTCTCGCGCTTGGGGCGAATGCGACCGGTTTCCGCGGGGGCGCTCTGGCTGCTTGCCCGGGCGCGGAGCTCGGTTTTGTCGGGGGCTTCACCCAACTCCTTCACCAACCGAGCATGCATCTCGTGAATCCGGCTTTGCATCGCCGGATCGGCTGCGAGATTGCGCAGTTCGCCAGGGTCGGCCTGGAGATCGTACAGTTCCCGCTCGGCCGGATGTTTCTCATCGGCGGGTGTGTGATAGACGTACTTGTACCGTCCGGTCCGCAGCATCGCGTAGCCTGAGGCGATGTGGTGAGCGTAGTACTCGCTGACCGCCAGGTCCTTCCATTCTGCCTTCGGATTGTCCAACCAAGGGCACATCGAGTCGCCGTCCCAGTCGGCCGGCGGTTTCGCCCCGCCGATCTCGGCGAGGGTTTGCACCAGGTCGACGAGCGAGCAGGCCGCGTCGCGTTTCTGGCCTCCGGGCCAGCGCTTTGGCCATGAGATGATCAGCGGTATCCGGGCCGCCGAATCAAACATGCAGTTCTTCCACCACAAACCGTGTTCGCCCAGGTTCTCGCCGTGGTCGGTGGTGTAGACGATCACCGTGTCCTCGGCCAGCCCGCTTGCCTCCAGGGCCGCCAGCACGTTGCCGATCTCCTCGTCGAGCCACTGGGCGAAACCGTAGTACAGCTCGCGCCCGCGGCGGACGGTGTCCTCCGGTACGTCAATCACCTGGAAGCCGACTCGCAAGTGGCGGTAATTCCGGGGCAGCGCGTCAAGGTAACCGGGCGGAATCTCGGGCATCGGCACCTTGCCCTTGTACGGCTCCCAGTACTTCTCCGGCACAATGAGCGGGAAATGCGGGGCCAGGTAACCAGCCAGCAGGAAGAACGGTTTGTCGGTCTTCTTTCGTCCGGCGAGGAACTGGGTTACTCCGGCCGTGACCTCGCGGTCGTGGTTCAGGGGCCCCGAGCTGTCACCCGGATGGAACTGATCGAAGCGCCCGGAGATTGTTCCAGACGTCGTGAGATCATTCGGCCTTCGACGACCAAGGCTGCCGCTCTTGGTTCCCTGATTGGTCCCGGCCTTGCCAATCTCGGTGAAACCAAAGCGGTGCTCCGAGTCGTAGTGCATCTTGCCGCACAGGAAGGACTCATAGCCCGCCGCATTGAGAATGTGCGGAAGTGAGGGCGTGTCGTCGGGTGGAAGCTTGGCGCTGTTGCTCCAGACGCCGATGTGGCTGATGTACTTGCCGAGAGTGAACGACACGCGGGCCGGCGCGCACAGCGGCGAGGTCGTGTAAGCGGCGTTGAACAGAATGCCCCGCCCGGCCAGCCGGTCGAGATTCGGCGTGCGAACGATCGCGTTGCCCGCGCAGCCCATGACCGACGCGTTGTGCTCGTCGGACATGATCACCAGTATGTTCGGCTGCCGGACCCGCCGCGCGTCCGTTTGACCGAATGTCGGCGACACCACAACGGCTAACGCCGCAGCCGCGAGCGCCACCGTCAGCCCTGTCCATCTCGTTTGCCGATGTCCCTGATTCGCCATGACATACCCTCCCGGTTGCATGAAAGCGTCGAATACTACCCTGCACCGCACTTAAGATTACTGGGTTCCTTCCATGCCCAGCCTCCAAAAATACAAGGTTGTTTCCACACGCAGCACTTTAAAATACACGGTTATTACCCAGCGCAACACTTAAGAATCTAAGGTTAGCTATTCACAGATCATGATCTACATTGACACTGACCATACGGTTCGGCGGCATCGGTCGCAGTAACTCATTAAGCGCAAATGGCTTATAGTAATTTCCAGGAACCCGCGGCCCGGCTCAGGCCTCCGGGTCGGTATTCTACCCGACACCTTGGCCATTTATCCGTTTCAGATTGCACGACCACGCCCGCCGGCGGGTCATCCGGCTCTCGCCCCAGTCGCACCGCGCCTCCCTCGTGCTCGGTCGGGCGGAGTCGGCTATGCTTAGCCCCTGGCAAGGAGAAGAACACGTCATGCTGACCGACAACATCCTGAACCTGATCGGCAACACCCCTCTGCTGCGTCTGAAGGGAGAGAATATCTACGCCAAGGCGGAGTTCCTGAACCCCGGCGGGTCGATCAAGGACCGCGTGGCCCTGGCGATGCTCGAGGGGGCCGAGCGGGACGGGCGGCTCAAGCCCGACTCCATCATCGTCGAGCCGACCTCGGGCAACACCGGCATCGGCGTGGCCCTGGTGGGACGGCTCAAGGGCTACAAGGTCCGCATCGTCATGCCCGAGGGCATGAGCGAGGAGCGGAAGAAGCTGATCAAGGCCCTGGGGGCCGACCTGATCCTCACCCCCGACAAGGAAAGCATCGACGGAGCCGTGCGCCGCGTCCGCGAGATGGCGGCCGCGGATGCGCGAGTGTTCGTTCCGCAGCAGTTCGAGAACCCGGACAACCCGAAGATCCACTACACCGAAACCGCCACCGAGCTCTGGCGGCAAATGAACGGCGACATCGCCTGCTTCGTGGCCGGCGTGGGCAGCGGCGGGACGCTCCAGGGCGTTGGCAAGTTCCTCCGCGAGCACAAGCCGGATGTCCATCTGGTCGCCGTCGAGCCAAAGAATGCCTCCGCCCTGCTCGGGCACGAGCCCGGACTGCACCAGATCCAGGGCATCGGCGACGGGTTCATCCCGGCCGTGCTCGATGTCAAGCTGATCGACGAGGTGGTCGAGGTCACCGACGAGGACGCGATCGAAACCACCCGGCAGCTTGGGCGCGATTTCGGTTTGTTGGTGGGCATCTCGTCCGGTGCCAACGTCTGGGCAGCGCGACAACTAGCCAAACGCATCCCGGGCAACATTGCCACAGTCCTGCCAGACCGGGCGGAGCGATATTTCAGCACGGCGCTGCTTTAGAAAGAAGCTATGAGCTCTTGGCTTTTAGAGCATTTCACGAATGGGTGTAGCGACCGGCATCCCAACCGGGCGACCGCGGACCGGGAGGTCAGCAGCTACGAGCAAACGTGAAATGCTCTAGCTGCAAGTATTCTGCCATCGGTGTTTGGCTGGTGAATAGAGATGGAGACGCCCTGAGCGAACGGAGTCGGCCGGGCCTTTGTCATGTCCGTTGCCGCCTGTCCGGCCCATCGTTGCCGCGTTTTTCCGATTATCCCCGGTCTCCGAGCCGTCACCGCGTTTGTTGGATTACCTGGCCAGTTCGTTCGACACTTGGTTGAAGTACTTGTTGCAGTGTGCGACTTCGGCCATGTTGTCCTTGGGGTTGGCCTCGTACTCGATGGAGAAGACGCCGCGGAACTTCTGGTGGGCCAGTTCGGCCAGGACGCCGCTGAGGTTGGCGATGCCGGTACCCCAGACCACGTCCTGCGCCTTGGGCTCTGGCTTCTCGACATCCTTCAGGTGCAGGGAAACGATTCGGCCCTTGCATTTGCGGACGGCCTCGACGGTGTCGAGTCCCGAGCGGGCCCAGTGGCCGGTGTCGGCGCAGAGCCCGATCCATTTGCTGCGGCCCTGTACCATCTTGAGCACCTCGTCGGGGTCCCAGTTCCGGTAGTCGGGCTTGTTGACGTCTTTCCAATGGTTGTGGATGGCGACGTAGATCCTGTACTCGCCTGCCAGCCTATCCACCAGATCGAGATCCTTGGCGTCGGGCTCGCAGACGATGTACTCAATGCCCATATCCTTGCAGAATTCGAAGGTCCGTCGGCTCGCGGCCTCATCCTTGCCGATTGCCTGGACATAACAGCCCACGATCTTGACGCCCGACTCTTTGAGCTTGTTCTTGACGGCTTGACGCACCTCGGGCGAGGCGGTCTCGTTGAACAGAGCATCGCCGTATGGACCGCCGACCTTGTGCCACGAGAACTCCTCGATGTACTTGAGGTCCAATGCCTTGGTTTTGTCAATTGCCTCAAACACGCTGAAGTTGCGGAAGGTGTAGCTCATCATTGCCAGCCGCCAGTGGGGCATTCTCTTGTCATATTCCGATTCGCCCATTCTGATCTCCGCGCAACCGGTCACCGCTGCCGCCGCGGCCAGCAACGCCGCTGCAATCAGATACCTGGTCATCGACTTGTCCTCCACATCGAAGGTTGAACGCTCATCTTGCCCGATCAACCTGGAATGAAACGTCTTCGTCTCCATCCGCGCAAGGCTGTCCCTCACGGCAGCGCCGCGGATTCACGGTCGTGAAGATACATGAAGGCGGCCCGGCATTCCAGATTGTCGGGCCAGGCGCCGGTCTCGGTGTCCGTGGCACACAGGGCGGTTCGGATGTGCCGCAACCCGGTGCTACAAACGGCGGTGCTCGCGAAGAATCTGAATCAGCCTGGCCAGTTCGGGCGGCGGTGGGGCTTCCAGTTCCATCTGGGCCTCGGAGATCGGGTGCTTGAAGCGGATGCGGTAGGCGTGCAGGGCCTGCTGGCTGGTGATCGGCTCGTCGCTGCCCTGGCCGGTGAGGCTCAGTTCCGACACGTGGTGACCGCCGTAGAACGTGTCCCCGGCCATCGGGTGGCCGATGTAGGACATGTGGACGCGCAACTGGTGCGTGCGGCCGGTCCTCGGGTGCAGGTGGGCCAGTGCATAGCCCTTGAACCGCTCGACGATTTCGTACTCGGTGATGGCCTCCTTGAGCAGCTTGGCTCGCCAGCGGTGATGGGAGGGCGGGATGATGTACCGGTCCTTGATCACGTTGTGGGCGGCCAGTGGCGCATTGATGACGTCGCTGTCCAGTTCAGGGTTACCCTCGACCACGCCGAGATAAGTCTTGCGGACGAGACGTCGCTCAAACTGAATGGCCAGACGCCAATGAGCCTCGTCGGTCTTGGCCACGAGCATGATGCCGGTGGTGTTCTTGTCCAGCCGATGAACGATCCCGGGTCGAAAGGGGTCGTCGCCGTGGCTGAGCTGCTTGGCGTAGTACGCCAGCCCATTGGCGACGGTGCCGGTCTGCGTCCCGTGAGAAGGGTGGACGATGATCCCTTTTTGCTTGTTGATCGCCAGCATGACCTCGTCTTCGTAGATGATGTCCAGTGGTATCGGCTCGGGGATGATTTCATAGGGCTCGGGCGGGGGGATCACCAGATCGATCCGGTCGCCGGCCTCGGGCTCATAGCTGGCCTTGGTCGGCTTGCGGTTGACGGTGATGACTCCCTGCTTGATCAGCCGCTGGATGGTCGTTCGTGACATCCGCTGGAACCGGCCGTGGAGGTACTTGTCCAGCCTCCGCCCGGGCAGCCGCCGGCGGATGTGGATGGTCACCGGCCGGGCCTCCTCGCTCTCGACGTCCAGCGGTCGCTCGGCCAGTTCGGGGTTCAGAATCACATCGTCTTCGTCGTATCGCTCGCCCAAAGGGCATCACCTCGTGTTGGACAACGCTTGCCGGCGGGTCGGCCCCGCCCCCCAAGCCGGTCCATCATAACAGGCCTGACTATAAACGCCGTCAGCGCCTCAGGATGGACTCACCCCCTCTGCACGTCCTTCTCTTGCGGACCCAACGAGATCACCAGAGGCCGGTGTAAGGCGGCGGCAATCCGCTGCAGCATGGAGAGCGAATGGCCTTCGTAGTCAGCGTCCTCCAGTCGGGCGATGGTCGGCTGACCGGTGCCGATGAGTCTGGCCAACTGGGTCTGTATATTGATATAGAAGTCAAGTCGGGGTTCTTTCCGTCGCCTCACGCCTGAGCCGCAGACGTCTCCAGCCCCATCCTCGCCATTCTCCCGGTGCAACACCGAGCACCGGATCCGACACCCGTCACATCTTTCCCGACAGGCCACCCATTCGATGCCCGCACGCTTCCCACTCCTCGTCGCTTCGCCTCTCACGCAATCAGTCCAAGGGGCTATTCTTCGTCGCCTACCGCCCGCCGCCCGTACCTGACCGGGAAAGATCACGCTACGCACGCCTGCCGGAAAGACACGCCGCTTCAGCGAACGGTCGATTGAAAACGACCTCCTGCGAAGATATTCTAAGGGGCTCGGCAGAGGGCCGTCGTTGGGTAGCCCGTCTTCAGCCCGGGCGCCCCGCCGCCCCCTCGAGCCGTTGATGGTGAGCGTAGCTCAGTTGGTTAGAGCACGAGGTTGTGGTCCTCGGGGTCGGGGGTTCGAGTCCCCTCGCTCACCCTTTTCCCGTTTGGGTCCGCGGTGGCGGCTGATCTGGGCGTGCATTGAGCTTCGCCCGGGCGTTGCCGCGCGCCACGTGCCGTCGAACCGGGCGGTGACGGCCGGCCGATCATGAGAACCGGCTCGCGGGTGCGATGGCCGTGCCGCCGGTCGATTTGCGGCCACGGCGCCTGCAGGACGAGTGCGGCGTTCGCACGCCGATCGCGGTTCCATTCCCCCGAAAGCGGCGCAAAAAAGAAACCGCCGGCCGCGTTTGCGTTGGCCGGCGGTTTGACACGTCAATCGGATAGGTGTGTGCAGGCAACGGCTATCCCATCACCGCGTCCTCTCTGCGAGCCGCGCGGTGTCCTTGGAGAATGACGGCTTCAAGACAGCACATCATTCATACGATCAAGCGTTTGGCCATTAGTACCGGTCCGCTTAAGACATCTCTGTCCTTACACTTCCGGCCTATCGACCTGGTAGTCTTCCAGGGGCCTGCAGACTCCGAAGAGTCATCGAGACCTCATCTTGAGGGGGGCTTCACACTTAGATGCATTCAGCGTTTATCCTTTCCCAGCATAGCTACCCTGCGCTGCCGCTAGCGCGACAACAGGTACACCAGAGGCTGGTGCCTTCCAATCCTCTCGTACTAGGAAGACATCCTCTCAAGTCTCGTACGCCCACGGCAGATAGGGACCGACCTGGCTCACGCCGGTCTGAACCCAGCTCGCGTAACGCTTTAATCGGCGAACAGCCGAACCCTTGGGACCGCCTTCAGCCCCAGGATGCGTTGGGCCGACATCGAGGTGCCAAACCGCCCCGCCGCTATGGACGCTCGGAGGCGATCAGCCTGTTATCCCCGGAGTACCTTTTATCCGTTGAGCGATAGCCCTTCCACACAGGACCACCGGATCACTAGGACCTGCTTTCGCATCTGTTCGACTCGTCAGTCTCACAGTTAAGCCGGCTTGTGCCCTTGCACTCTTGGCGCGATTGCCAACCGCGCTGAGCCGACCTTTGTGCTCCTCCGTTACTCTTTGGGAGGAGACCGCCCCAGTCAAACTGCCCACCTAACACTGTCCCCCGCCCGGGTTCACGGGTCGGAGTTAGGATACAAATAGCACAAGGGTGGTATTTCAACGTTGGCTCCCCAACCGCCGGAACGGCTGGATTATCGCCTCCCACCTATCCTACGCATGTGATATCTGTGGCCAATATCAGGCTGCAGTGAAGGTTCACGGGGTCTTTCCGTCTTGCCGCGGGTATGTGGTATCTTCACCACAATTTCAATTTCACCGAGTCGGTCCTTGAGACAGTGCTCCAGTCGTTACGCCATTCATGCGCGTCGGAACTTACCCGACAAGGAACTTCGCTACCTTAGGACCCTCATAGTTAGGGCCGCCGTTTACGGGTGCTTCGGTTGCCAGCTTCTCAGGATTGCTCCCAATGACCGGCTTCCTTAACATTCCCGCACCGAGCAGGCGTCAGTCTCTATACGTGGTCTGTAGGACTTAGCAGAGACCTGTGTTTTTGATAAACAGTCGCCAGAGCCGCTTTGCTGTGCCCTCTCCAAACTATTGCTAATTCGGAGTAGGAACCCCTTTTCCCGAAGTTACGGGGCAAAATTGCCTAGTTCCTTAAGGACCGTTCTCTCGAGCGCCTGAGGCTACGCGCCTCACCTACCTGTGTCAGTTTTAGTACGGACGTGCTGCTCGTCCTCGCGTGCTTTTCTCGGTTCTCCCTCCCCGCACATCGGCAACGAATCGGCCTCGCCCTCTCGGGAACCCTCACGTCTAGTGGTGGGCTGCAGCTTGGGAAAACGCACACGCGACTCAACCTCACAACACGGGGCAGGAATATTAACCTGCTGTCCATCGGCTACGCCTTTCGGCCTGGCCTTAGGAACCGCCTAACCCTGGGCGGATTGCCCTTCCCCAGGAAACCTTAGGTTTTCGGCGAGCGGGGTTTACACCCGCTTTCTCGTTACTCATACCGGCATTATCACTTGGTAGGACCGCAACCACTCCTCACGGTATGGCCTGTATCTTCCTACCAACGCTCCTCTACTACTCGAGAGGAGCTGTCAGCACTCAGCAGTCAACAGTCAGCCGTAAAGGGCTTGCGCCTCTCAAGCCCTCTGATGGGCTGAAAGCTGATCGCTGAAGGCTGATAGCTCCTCTCGAATCCGCTGCTTCGGTGTCATGCTTAGTCCCGTTCATTATCGGCGCCCAACCTCTCGACGGGTAAGCTGTTACGCACTTTTTAAATGGTGGCTGCTTCTAAGCCAACATCCCCGCTGTCTCGGAGATTGAACTTCCTTAAGCACTGAGCATGAATTGGGGACCTTAGCAGGCGGGCTGGGTTGTTTCCCTTTCGACCATGAATGTTATCACCCACAGTCTCACTCCCGGGATAGTCGTTGCGGTATTCGGAGTTTGATTGAAGGCGGCAAGCTGGTGGCTCCCGCGTTTCATTCAGTAGCTCTACCCCCGCAACGGAGTGGCCCGAGGCTGCCCCTAAAGGCATTTCGAGGAGAACCAGATATCTCCAGGTTTGATTAGACTTTTACTCCTCCCCACAGCTCATGCCAGAACTTTTCAACGTTCACGGCTTCGGACCTCCGCGCCCTTTTACGAGCGCTTCATCCTGGCCATGGGTAGATCACCTGGTTTCGGGTCTACCCCCAACGACATTGTCGCCCTGTTCAGACTCGCTTTCGCTATGGCTCCGCACCGGAGGTGCTTAACCGCGCCGCTGAAGGTAACTCGCCGGTCCATTATGCAAAAGGTACGCCGTCACCCGGACCCCCGAAAGGGTATCGGGCTCCGACCGCTGGTAAGTGCATGGTTTCAGGTTCTTTTGACTCCCCTTATAGGGGTTCTTTTCACCTTTCGGTCACCCTACTTGTTGACTATCGGTCGTCGAGGAGTACTTAGCCTTGGAGGGTGGTCCCCCCAGCTTCACACGGAGTTCCACGAGCTCCATGCTACTCTGGAAAGCCGATGGTAACGCGGGGCTGTCGTTGTCGCATACAGGGCTGTCACCTTCTGTGGCACCCATTTCCATGAGTTTCTGCTAACGAAGCCTTTGTAACCGCTCTCGGCTCCCGCAACCCCGATCCGAAGACCGGTTTGGGCTATGTCCGCGTTCGCTCGCCGCTACTGACGGAGTCTCGGTTGATTTCCTTTCCTCCAGGTACTGAGATGTGTCAGTTCCCTGGGTTCGCTCGTGCGGGTCTATACATTCAACCCGCCGTGACGCCATCTTCTTGCGAAGTGACGCCGGGTTTCCCCATTCGGACATCCCCGGATCAAAGCTCGTTTGCCAACTCCCCGGGGCTTATCGCAGGCTACCACGTCCTTCATCGCCTCTCGACGCCAAGGCATCCACCATGCACCCTTACTAGCTTGATCGTATGAATGACAGGCTGTCGCCCGCCACTCACCCATCAAGACACCTTCGACGCATCGGCTGCGTCTTTGAAACGAGAAATATTCTCTCGTCGCTCGAAGATTGAACTGGTGATGTGAATCGCCACTACCTGCGCATCTGCCCGGCGTCGCCCCTCGGCGGCCGCCGCCAGATCTGCACACTTATCCGATTGTCAAAGAACACGCTTCGGAGCCTTTCCGGGCCCGGCGCCTGCACCCTTCGCGGTCGCAGATCCCGGCCCCGATCAACCCCGGAGCCCAGTTAGTATATTGCGAATCCCGCCCCTGTAAAGACCGCCGGGCGGAAATTTTCAACTTTTCTCGTCGCTCGGCGACCGGCAGCAGCCAGGCCCTCTTGGGCCGGCGACGAACGGCCGCCCGACGGGCTCGGCAAGTCGGTCGACTTCGCCTCACGGCTGCGACGTGCCAAGCAGCTCGCCGCCACTTCGCCCCGCCGGTGAATGCCCGCCTTCGCGGCTCCCGCCGCTATGGCGTGGCATTCTTCATTCGCCTTGCGGCGAACGGAGACTGGAGCCGACCGGGGTCGAACCGGCAACCTCCTGGTTGCAAACCAGGCGCTCTCCCATTGAGCTACGGCCCCAAGAAAGCTGTCAGCATTCAGCCGTCAGCTTTCAGCAACACAGCAACTTGCGATGCTGCGAGCCGAAGCTCAATGATTTCGACCCAGCTATCAACTCCCAGTTCCCAGCCTCTCTGGCTGACCGCTGAAAGCTGAAAGCTGACAGCTCCTCATGGGCCCGCGAGGATTCGAACCTCGGACCTCGTCCTTATCAGGGACGCGCTCTAACCAACTGAGCTACGAGCCCGCAAAACGTGCCGTCCCGATTGTCGCTCGGCGTTCCGGCAGGACCTCGCCTGCCTGGGACGCTTCTGGCCACATCCTGCGGACCCGCCCGCATCGGCGCCTCTCGGCCGTCGGTCCCCCTCAAAAAAAGGGCGACAAAAAAACCGCCAGCTCGCTGCTGACGGCCCGTCATCACCACCTGACGATACCGACTGCGGCCAGCTACGTCACCCCCCCAATACGCTCATCGCGTTTGTCATGTTTGCGCAAAAGGCCTTTTCCCTTTCTATACAGGATTCAGCCTCGCTAACTGTCCACAATGGACAGCTATCGGCTCTTTCCCGTGAATTAGTGTACACCGTCCAGACAGGTTGTCAACTCTGGCCCCACCCACCCCCCGGTGATGTGAGCCAACCGGCGCGGACGACGGTCGCTAGATGCACGCAAATCATTTATTGTCATAAGGTTATAGCGGTCTTTGGCCCCCGGCGAGTCAATCGAAAAGGCTGGCCCAACTTTCGATCACCCTGCCAGCCAGTTGGTTCTGGGTCGCCAAGGCCTCCTGCAGCCTGGGCCGGTATTGCTCGAAAGCCTCACCCGGCGGAAGCTCCACGAGTTCCTTGGCGCAGGCCCTGCTGAGGTCATCGATCATCTTGCCGGTCGATTCCAGGTGGAACTGAAGGGCATAGACGCGCCGCCCGAGGCGGAAGGCCTGGTTCTCGAAGCGGGATGATCGGGCCAGATGGGCGGCGCCGGCGGGCAGGTCAAACGTGTCACCATGCCACTGGAAGACTTCCTGGGGATTGTCAAATAAGCACAGAAGAGGATCGCTGGCCGCTGCCGGCAGAAGACTGATCTCGAAAAGGCCAATTTCCTTCGGCCGTTTCGGATAGACTCTTGCCCCGGCGGCCCTGGCAAGGAGCTGAGCCCCGAGGCAGATTCCCAGCATCGGCCGATCCGCTGCGATCAGATCCGCGAGCAAGACTTGCTCGGGAGCGAGAAACGCATGGCGGTCGGTCTCGTCCACGTTCATCGGGCCGCCCATCACGATCCAGGCGTCGAAATCGTCTTTACCGGGAACCGGCCGGCCGTCAAACAGTTCGATGTCCTCGACGATGTGTCCCAGTCGTCGCAGCGCCGGCTCGAAAACGCCTGCATTTTCGCACCAGAAGTGTTGCAGCACCGCGATCCGGGCCATGTGGGCTCCTCGTGAGCATGAGCAGAACAGACGGTGTCTCTCGCCGATCATAAGCCACCTGCAAGGATATCGGCAACCGGCCCGGCACGCGACCTGAGCCGCCCATGGGATAGCCATACGCCGCGCCGACCATCCTCTTTGCAGGTTGACGCCAGACGTATATGGTAAGCGAGCGTCAACTGCTCATCTGCAGGGAGTGACAGGAGAGCACCCATGCCACCGGGTGAACCCGCCGCAACGATACACGAGTCCGCGGTATTCGGCTGCGCTCCGCTCGACAAGCATCCGGACCGCTGGGGCAAAGGATTCATGGCTTTTGCCGCATCGGTGTTGTTGCCGGGGTTGGGGCAGTTCTTCGCCGGGCAGCGCCGGCGGGGGATGTTGTGGCTCCTGGTCTGCGTCGCGATCAGCCTGACGGGCGCGGTTTGTCTGGCACACCCTGCCGCATTGCCAGTCGCGGCCGTCCTGGCCGCCATCGAGACCGTTCTGATGCTCCTGATGCTCATCGACGCCTTCATCCGGGGACGCCGATCGGACCGTCGAATGCTCGGTCGGCCATGGCTGCGGTACCTTGTCGGGATCGGCTTTCTTCTGGCAACGGCTTTTGCCGGCCCACGATTCCTGCTCGCATACCATCTTCGAGACCACTACGTCGAGGCTTTCGTCACCCGCAGCGGCGCCATGTCGCCGACGCTGATGGCAGGTGACAAGTTTCTGGTCCACAAGGGCGTTGACGTACGACGCTACAGCCTGATTGTGTTTGAGGATCCCGAATTCGGCCCTGGCACGAGGATCGTCAGCCGCATCGTCGGCTTGCCCGGCGAGACCGTCGAAATCGTCGACGGGCAGCTCCAGATCGACGGTCAGTCGATATCGCCGCTGCCCGGCGTGACTGGCTATGCCAGCATGCTCTATATGGGTATTGATGATCGGTCGTTGCGAGGAAAACCCGGCGCCGGATGTGAGGGCAACCCGATCCATCTCGGCCCGGATGAGTACTACGTTCTCGGCGACAACACCACCAGGGCAAAAGACGCTCGACTCTGGGAGGTTGCGGCCGAGGGTCATCAACTGGGGGCCTTGCCTGGCGATCATATCATCGGCGGGGTCACGGCCATCTACTGGCCGCCTCAACGCTGGCGACGATTCCAGGAATGAGCACCCCCACGCCGGCTTCAAAACAAACAGCAGCCGATTGCTGGCCGCACGGCTGCACTCGCGCTACAATCCGGGCAGCAGAGTCAGGACCGGTGCGGCTTTCGGGCCTGACAAGCGCGTCTTCAGAGCAGACGATGCCCTTCATCGTCGTCAGGCAGTCAAGAGAGGTTCCGCAATGACTCATCAACGGATGCAACTGATCGTGATGGGTGCGAGCACACTGCTGACCGCGGGCACCGCACCGGCCCACGTTCCCTACCTGGAGACAACGGACTTCACGTGGGAGAAACCCTTCCGGGTTCGCGGATCGATTGCCCAATCGATCGCGGTTTATGGATGGCTTGAGGGAGCGAACGGGGTCACCGAAGACATTGATGTCTGCCAGTTCACCCTGCGCCGCCCGACGAAGGTCTTTGTCGAGACTCTCGTCCCGGTTTGCACGGACTACGCGGAGTTCCGGCCGTCCTTTGCGATTGTCGGCCCGGGGCTGGATGTCCCGAATGAAGCGTTGCCGTTCGAGCTGCCTGAGGGCTATGGTGCGATCGTCGTACCCAACTACTCTGATCCGCAACGGCCGACCTTCTACGAGCCGTTCGGCAACAAGTCATACTACGACGGCCCGGAATTCGAGCAGGTGCTCTCGACACCGGGGACCTACTACGTTGTGGTCTGGGACCCGGCCGGCATCGTCGGCGACTACGTGGCCGTCCTTGGCGACAAGGAAGTCTGGTGGCCCTGGGATATCATCCGCGCGTTGATCCAGACTCCCAAGATCCGCCGGGGGCTGGAACTGCACACCGACTGCAGATGACACTCTGACGCTGCGAATCGGCCGGGTGGCCATCCTGTAAAATGTAACACGGCGTGATAGAATTTCTAACAGCCGATGATAGGCTTTACATGGGGATGCTCCGCGCCCCGGCAGCCTCAAGATCACGGTCAATTCACCTGATTGCCCTGACCGCCGTATCGCCTTAGATTACCCTTCGATGACGCGGGAAGGAACCAAGCCGAAATGTCAGCCGCCGGCCGAGGGGCTCACCCCGGCCATGCGCCAGTACATCGAGCAGAAGGCGGCCGCTCCGGACGCCCTGTTGCTCTTTCGCATGGGCGACTTCTACGAGACTTTCTACGATGACGCCATCACCGCCGCGCGCGTTCTGGGCATCACCCTGACCACCCGGGGCAAGGACCGCAACGGGCAGGCCGTCCCGCTGGCCGGGATCCCCTATCACGCCCTGGAAGGCTATCTGACCAAACTCGTCAGGGCCGGTATCAAGGTCGCCATCAGCGAGCAGCTCGAAGACCCCAAGCTCGCCAAGGGCGTGGTCAAACGCGACATCGTCCGCATCGTCACGCCCGGAACGCTCACCGACGACGCCCTGCTGGAACGTAAGGCGGACAATTACCTGGCATGCCTGCATTATCGGCGCGACGAAACCGGCCTGGCCTGCGTCGAGCTGTCCACCGGGGCATTCTGGGTACAGACCGTCGCCGAGAAGGAGCTGCTCAACGAGCTGGTTCGACTGGCACCTGCCGAACTGATCCTGGCCGAGGTTCCGATCGACGCCCGCGACCCACTGGCCCACGTGGTGAAGGAACTGACCGGTCCGAATCCGCTGATTCCTTCGCTGCTGGTCACCCGTCGGCCGGCACATGTATTCGATCCTTACCAGGCCGACCAGCGTCTGCGGCAGCACTTCGGCGTGGCCACGCTCGAAGGCTTCGGCTTTGATCGCATCGACGCATCGCTGTCCGCGGCCGCCGCGATCATCGACTACCTCTCCGAAACACAGAAGGGCTCGCTCAACCATATCGTCAAACTCACCCGCCGCGAACCTCGCGATTTCGTTCTGATCGACCAGTCCACTTGGCGGGCACTGGAGATCGAGCGGACCATCCGGGGCGGCTCGGCCAGCGGTTCGCTGCTCCAATCAGTCGACCGGACATCGACCCCGATGGGGGCGCGATGCCTGAGGCGATGGCTGGCGGCACCGCTCCGTGATGCGAAACGAATTCGCGAGCGCCAGCAGGCCATCGCCGATCTGCTGGCCGATCTGCACCTGCTGCAGGCTGTCCGCAATGAAATGGGAAAACTGGCGGACATCGAGCGGATCACCGCACGGCTGGGCGTCGGCCGGGCCTCGCCCCGAGATCTGCTGGCGCTCGGTAGCACGTTGCTCAGCGTGGAGAAGATCGCCGCGACGCTCGACCGGCTGGCCGCTGCCACAAGCATTACCGGCGAGCAGCTTTGCCCGTTCCTCGCTGACCGCTGTGATGTGCTACGCGGGGAGCACGACCTCGCGGCCTTCTTAACCACGTCGCTGCACCCCAACGCCCCGTTGGTGCTCAATGAAGGCGGGATCATCGCCGATGGTTACGATGCCGAACTGGACCGGCTTCGTACGATGGGCACCAACGCTCAGCAGTGGCTGGCCGACTACCAGGCTCGTGAAATCCAGCGAAGCGGCATCAACTCGCTCAAGGTCGGCTACAACCAGGTGTTCGGCTACTACATCGAGATCACCCACGCGCACGCCGCCCGAATTCCGCCCGACTACGTCCGCAAGCAGACACTCAAGAACGCCGAGCGGTACATCACCGACGAACTCAAACAATACGAAACCGAGATCCTCACGGCCCGCGACCGGGCCTTCGCCCGCGAGCAGGAACTGTTCGAGGTCATCCGCCAGCGGGCCGTTGAGCGGATCGCTCCGCTGCAGCAGCTTGCGGCGGCGATATCCGAGATCGACGTCACGGCCGGGCTGGCTCATCTGGCCGACGAGCGCCGCTATGTTCGTCCGGAGATGGTCGAAGGCAACGTCCTGGAAATCAGCGAAGGACGGCATCCGGTGCTGGAGCAGGCGCTGGCGGAGAAGTTCGTGCCGAATGACTGCCGACTGGGAGCGGTCAGCGATCAGCGGTCAGCGGTCAGCGGTCAGCAGTCAGCAGTCAGCGGTCAGCGATCAGCAGTCAGCCAGACAACTTGCGCGACCAGCGGTCAATCAGCAATCAGCCAGACAGATTCGGCCGCGATCCGACCGGATTCTGTCGGTCTGTTCGGGCCTCAAGCGGATCTGAAATCTGAAATCTCAGATTTCAAATCTCAAATGTCAGACCTGAAATCCGAAACCTCGAATCGGCAATCTGGCGTCTCAGATCTCAAATCTGAAATCCCAAATCTCAGATCTGAAATCCCAAATCTCAGATCTGAAATCTCAAATCTAAAACCTCAAATCTCAAATCTGAGATCCGAGACTGTGGCCATCCTGACCGGCCCGAACATGGCCGGCAAGAGCACTTACATC
>JAUCQB010000087.1 GCA_030372985.1 Phycisphaerae bacterium | reverse complement strand
TGGCGAACTTGGAGCCTTTCTCCAAGGCGACGGGGGTGATCAGCTCGACAGTCATGTTGATGTCGTCGCCGGGCATGACCATCTCGACGCCTTCCGGCAGGGTGATGACGCCGGTGACGTCCAGGGTGCGGACGTAGAACTGAGGACGGTAGCCGGTGAAGAAGGCCTTGTGGCGGCCGCCCTCGTCCTTGCGTAGGACGTAGACCTGGCACTTGAAGTGCTTGTGCGGCTTGATCGAGCCGGGCTTGGCCAGGACCATACCGCGCTCGACCTCTTCACGGGTCGTGCCGCGCAGCAGAATACCCGCATTGTCGCCGGCCTGCGCCTGGTCGAGCTCCTTGTGGAACATCTCGACGCCGGTCACGACCGTCTTCATGCTCTCGTCGCGCAGGCCGATGATCTCGACCTCATCGCCCTTCTTGATCGCGCCGCGCTCCACGCGCCCCGTCACCACCGTGCCCCGACCCTTGATGCTGAACACGTCCTCGATGGCCATCATGAACGGCTTGTCCGTGTCCCGCGCTGGCTGCGGAATGTAGTTGTCGACCACGTCCATCAGCTTCAGGATCGACGCGTATTCCGGCGCGTTCGGGTCTTCGCTCGTCGACTCCATCGCCTGCAGCGCCGAGCCACGGATGATCGGCGTGTCCGCCGGGAACTTGTACCCCGACAGCAGCTCCGACAGCTCCAGCTCCACCAACTCCAAAAGCTCCGGGTCGTCCATCTGGTCTGTCTTGTTCAGGTACACCACAATCGCTGGCACTTCCACCTGCCGCGCCAGCAGCACGTGCTCCCGCGTCTGCGGCATCGGCCCGTCCGGCGCACTCACCACCAGGATCGCTCCGTCCATCTGCGCCGCACCCGTGATCATGTTCTTGATGTAGTCACGGTGCCCTGGGCAGTCCACGTGCGCGTAGTGCCGCTTCTCCGTCTCGTACTCCACGTGCGTAATGTTGATCGTGATCCCGCGCGCTTTCTCTTCCGGCGCGTTGTCAATCGAGTCGTACGCCCGGAACGATGCCAGCTTCTTCATCGCCAGCACCTTCGTGATCGCCGCCGTCAGCGTCGTCTTCCCGTG
>JAUCQB010000086.1 GCA_030372985.1 Phycisphaerae bacterium | reverse complement strand
ACCGAGTTCGACGTTCTGATCGACTTTTCGCGGCCTGCCGGGACGGCCCACTGGCTCGACTATTGCCTGGTAAAAAAGCGGGCGATCGTGATCGGCACCACCGGCCACACGCCCGAGCAGAACAAGGAGATCGAGGCCGCGGCGAAGACCATCGCTGTCCTCAAGGCCTCGAACATGAGCGTGGGGATGAACCTGTTGTTCAAGCTCGTCGGGCAGATGGCCGCGGCCCTCGGTGATGACTATGACATCGAGATTGTCGAGTCCCACCACCGCTTCAAGGCCGACGCCCCGAGCGGCACGGCCCTGTCGCTGCGTGACTCGATCATCAAGGCCACTGGTCGCGACGTTGACAAAGACGTCATCTACGGCCGTAAGGGCGACACCGGCCAGCGCCCGCCGCGTCAGATCGGTATGCACGCCCTGCGCGTCGGCGACACCGTCGGCGAGCACGAGGTCCACTTCGGCAACCTCGGTGAAACCGTCCGCATCAGTCATTCCGCCCACACCCGCGACACCTTCGCCCGCGGAGCACTGCGAGCGGCCGTCTGGCTGGCCGGCAAACCGGCCGGGCGGTATGACATGATGGATGTGTTGGGGCTCAAGTAGTTGTCAGCGATGAGCAGTCAGCCGCTCATAACGTAGCGCCGCTGGCCCCAGATTCCCATCTGGGGCCAACGCATTTGACGATTCCCATCGTCATTCCTGCTGAGATGCGACGAGCCTCCCGCTTCTTCTCCCGCTTGGTCTTGACCGCTGGCCCCACAATCACAATCCTTCCGGGGCCTTCTTCGTGGAGGATTCCCATCCTCATTCGGGCCCGGAAAGGATTCCGGGCCGAGCGGCGAGTTCCGGGCCGAGCGGATGTGAATGGTTAGGGAGCGGAACCCGAATTTCAAATCTCAGATCTCAGATCTCAGATCTCAAATCTCAAATGTGAGATTGCAGATTCGGGATCGCAGAACCCGGATCGCTCAGAGCTGAAAGCTGATTGCTGACCGCTGGCCGCTACTCGTACCGCAGCGCTTCCACCGGATCGAGCCGCGAGGCTTTGTAGGCCGGGTAGAGGCCGCTGAGGATACCGATGCCGATGGCCATGGACAGGGCCCAGACCAGGGCCTGGGCGGGCGTGTAGGTCTCGATGATCTGGGTGGTCTCCTCGAGCAGATTGTTGAAGGCGAATCCGCAGCCGACGCCGAAGGCTCCGCCGAGCAAACTGACGGTGCCGGCCTCGATGAGGAACTGGAGGAGGATGTCGCCACGGCGGGCCCCGACAGCCATGCGCACCCCGATCTCGCGGGTACGCTCGGTGACCGAGACCAGCATGATGTTCATGATCCCGATGCCGCCGACAACCAGGCTGATCAGGGCGATGCTGTAGAGCACGACCTGGAACAGGAAGACGATCTCGCCGATCTGCCGGCGCTGTTCCTCCTGGCTGAACACGCGGAAGTCGTCCTCCTGGCCGCTGCGGAAGCGGATGTCGTGGCGGCGCCGAAGCTCGCCCTTGATCTCGTCAATGGCCTGGTCAACCAGCTTGGTCTCGGCGGCCTGAGCCGAGATCGAGCTGATGTACTTGATGCCGAAGAGGCGGCTCTGGGCCGTGGTGATCGGAATGATGACCTGCGAATCGACGGTGCGAAAGCCGATGTTACCCTTCTTTTCCATGACGCCGATCACGCGGAACGAGGCCCCCTTGAGCCGAATCGTGTGTCCGACGGCCTCGGCCTTGCCGAACAGGTCGAGGGCGACCTGGTAACCGAGCACTGCGACCTTCTGGTGCGATGCAATGTCGTCGCGGGTCAGGAACCGCCCCTGGGCAACCCGATAATTAAACATCGGGGCGTAATCTTCATTCGTTCCGAGGATCGAGACTTCGCTGTTGCGACTGAAGTACTTGATGACGTCGAAGCCCGAGACTTCGGGAGCGACGGCTTTGATGCTGGGGCAGTTGCGGGGGTCGGCGATCCAGTCAGCATCTTCAAGAATCAAGGTCTCCGCCATACCCACCGCCCGGCCGCCGCTCTTGGCCACGTTGGGAATGACTGTAATGGTTTCGCTGCCGAGCGATTCAAATCGCTCGATCATGTCGCGCTGGGCGCCCTCCAGGATGGACATGGCCGAAATGACCGCCCCGACGCCGATGATGACGCCCAACGTGGCCAGCAGCGAACGCAGCAGGTTAGCCTGCAGTCCGCGAAGAGCCATCATCATGATTTGCAGTGCGAACATGGTGTCCGGCCGACGCTACGGTGCGGCGGGGGGCCTCCTGCTCTGTTCGGTGATTCTCGCGGTGGTCGCGGCCAGGCGTTCGGCAAGCAGTTGCTCGCGGAAGGCCTCGTCCACGCGGCGGTCTTCGACGATCTTGCCGTCCTTCATCCGGATGACCCGCTGAGCTTGTGCGGCGATGGCCATCTCGTGCGTGACCAGGACAATGGTCACACCCTGTTGGTGCAATTCGTGAAACAGGCTCATGATCTGCTCGCCGGTCTTGGAATCGAGGTTGCCTGTCGGCTCGTCGGCCAGCAGCAGCGGGGGATTGTTGACCAGGGCCCGGGCGATGGCCACGCGCTGCCGCTCGCCGCCGGACAATTCGTTGGGCTTGTGTCCGGATCGCTGACCCAGGCCAACCCGCTCCAGTGCGGCGGACGCAAGACGCCGGGCGTGACCCTGCCGGGCATAGACCAGTGGAAGGGCAACGTTATCCATGGCCGTCGTGCGGTTGATCAGGTTGAACGTCTGAAAGACGAAGCCGATGTACTTGTTGCGAATCCCGGCCAGGCGGCGGTCGCTCAGCTTGTCCACCCGCTGGTCGGCCAGGATGTACTCGCCCGTCGTGGGGCGGTCCAGGCAGCCGATCAGGTGCATGATGGTGCTCTTGCCGCTTCCGGAGGCACCGGTGATGCTGATGAACTCGCCCGCTTCCACGGACAGGTCGACGCCGTCGAGCGCGTGCACGACCGAATCGCCCATCTGGTAGAACTTGGTCAAGTTCGTGATACGAATCATGTCATCACACCGGTAACCGCCACGCGCCGATTGCCTACTCTTCGGAGCTTTCCCGTTCTCGCTTTTTCTCCCGCTCAGTCTTGACCGGCAGCTTGGTGTACACTCGCTGGCCCTCCTCCAGGCCTTTCTTGACCTCGACGTCAACGCGGTTGTCCACGCCGAACTCGCACGGCATGAACTTGGGTTTCTCGTCGTTTGTTCCGGGCACTTTCTCGGGCACGTAGACGCCGTATCCTTCGCCGCTCGGGTCCGGCTTCATGGCCTCGTAGTTGACCAGCAGGGCGTTGGTGACGGACCGGGCGGTGAAGTTGGCCTGCACCTGGGCGTTCAGCACCTTCTTCAGCTTGTCGCGGTTGGGGCTAGTGACTCGAATCCAGACCTTGAAGGTGGCAATGGCACGGCTCATTTCCGATTGCGGCGAGATCCGCTCGATCACGCCGTAGAACCCCTCGTCCGCGGGGTATGTTTCGACCGTCAGGTTGACCTTCTGCCCGGTTTCGATAGTGCCCTCGGGCAGCGTGGCCATTTGGGTGGAGGCAGGGTTGGCTGCCGGGTTCGTCTCGGTGAACAACTGGCGGACCTGGCCGATGTCCGCCTCGTCCACGTTCACCACCGCGTAGACTTCGCTGACGTCGGCGATCTCCAGCAGCACCGTCCCGCCGGTGAACGAGGTCTTGCCGCTCATCACCAGCTCCCCGATCTGCACGTGGCGGGCGACAACCACGCCGTCCAATGGTGACAAGACCTTGGTTTCCTTCAGGCGTTCCTCGGCTTCCTCCTTGGCACGCAGTGCCGCTTTCTGCATCTCGTCGGCAGCGTCGATTTCCTTCACGGCCATCTGAACGTTGAGTTCGGCTTCGGTGAGTTGCGCCCTCGCCGCGAGCGTGGCGGCCTGGGCTTGCCGGTAGTTGGCCCTGACCATCGCGGCTTCGTACTGGCCGGTGATGTCCGTGGCCTGCAGCCGTTCCTGCCGCTCGTTTTGAAGTTTGGCGACCTCTTCCTGAGCTTCCGCCTGTTCAAGCTTGGCCTTGGCCGCATCGACCGCCGCCTTCTCGGCCAGCTCCTTGCGGATTTTGGCTTGTTCGTAGGCGACGACCGCACGCTGATATTCAGCGGTCGCCCGGGCGACGTTTCGCTTCTCGTCGGTTTCGTCGAGCCGCACGACCAGGTCGCCCTTGCTCACGTACTCGTCCAGATCGAAGGGCAACTCGATGACCTCGCCGCTGGCCTCGCTCTTGATGTTGGTAATGCTGGCCGGGCGGATGTTGCCGCTGGCGGTGATCGGAACGATCAGGTCTCCCCGCCGGACGACGTCGAACTCGGGCTTGATCGCGGAAATCGGAACCCGCACGAAATTCTTGACCAGGAAGTACGCGATGACCAGCAGTACGACGAGAACAAGGGGGCCTATCAGTTTTCTCATTTCCGAGTCTCTCCGGACGAGGCTGGATCTCCGGCGGTTTCCGACGTTCCAGGTCGCGATACGCCTCGCGGGCCGCTCGCGACGCTTATATCGCGTTTTTCTCTTGAGGCGTCAGCACGATCCGGGCACCCCGAAAATCCAAGGCCCGGTCTTCGATCCCGGAACCGAGGCGGGCCTCGCGCTCGATCATTTCTTGCAGCCGGCCTTCATGGGTCTCTTGATGCCGACCGGTCCGATGCCTGGCCGATACCCATTCTCCTTGTTTTCTCGCGGGATGCCGACAACCGCGCCATGTGGGCCCGCGGCTGGTTGAATCGGACGGTCTGTCGGGCAACAATGTTCGTAGCCATGCAAGCGATCGCTACTATAGCAACGCCCGGCACTTGTCACAACAGCCCGCGACTGCGTCTGGTGCGGTGGATGCTCCCGGTCCTGGCTTTGGGACTTGGGTGGTTGAGCCTGACGGCCATGGGTTGCAGCGGATCCAGGCGCGGCGGGCAGACGGTCGGTGAGGTTCCGGCCTGGCAACTGGCCGGGGCGGCGCCCAGCACGATTCACCCTCTCGGTCGGTCTCGGGTGGACGTCGATCGCCAGGTTCCGGCGAATCTGGTGACGCCGCTCTGTGAGGAATTCTCGCTGGTGCTGGTTGGTGATGAGGCCAGTTGGTCGCTTCTGTGCGCGCGATGCCAACTGCAGGCCTCGTTTCGTTCCCCCGATTTTGACAACGGCGCGGTGGTTGGCCTCATCGCCGATGTCGGGGAGTGTGCTTCAGGCGACTGGCCCATACGACTGCAGGTGGCCCGGGTGCTCGATGGGGAAGGCTGGCTCGAATTCTCGTTTGGCGGGGGAATCTACTACCCGGTGAAGACGGCCGGGTACCTGGAACTGGCCTATGTTCCCGGTCTGAGGTCCGTCCAGACGGTCCAGGTTGGCCGTCGCAGCTTCATTCTCCGCCCCTCCGGGATTCAGGAGCGGCAGGATTCGAGCTGGTCGTTCGGAAATCCATAAGTTACTGTCTTTGAATGTTTTGCGTTTCATGTTGTTTTCTGGCAACCTTTGTTTTCCTGCGGCGTTGACCAGAACCTACGCATGGCCTTGACTCCGATTTCCGACAATCATATAGGTCACGTTGTGGTAAAGCTTTGCAATCGATGATGCTCAGGGGCATCATTCGCGGGGTAGCGCACTATGGCGGAGGATCCTTCTGGCACGACCGACGGGGGATCGCCTTTCCCAGGGCAGAGGTACGAGCTAGGCGAGACGGGCGAGCGCGTCTTCACCTGTTTGTCCCTGGGCTTGGTGGTCTTCGATCGGAGCCTGGACATTATTCACCACAATCCGGCCGCCGAGTTCCTGGTTGCCGGTTTCCGTTCGATTGCAGAAGCCCTTCAGTCGGGGACCCTCGATTCGAGGTACCAGAACTGGCGACAGGCCCTGGCAAGCGTCATTGACCGAGGACGGGAGCAGCGATTTGACCAGGTCATCCGGCACGACAGCGAGCAGGGCGAGCGATTGCTCGATCTTCTGTGCATTCCGCTGTCCAGCGAAGGCGGCGGCGAAATCAGCGGCGGCATCCTGGTCATCGAGGACGTCACCGCGGTCGTGGGCATGGAGAAGCGGCTGGCGGTCTCGGAGCGCATGGCGGCGGTCGGGAACCTGGCTGCGAGAGTGGCACACGAGTTGAACAACCCCCTGGACGGCATTCTCCGCTACATCAATCTGGCCTTGCGAGCGGGCGAGATCGGCAAGCCGGAGAAAATCACGGAGTATCTGACGCAGGCTCGCGGCGGGCTTCTGCGGATGACAGAAATCGTGCGCGAACTGGTCGCGTTCTCGCGGAGCACGGCCACGGCTTTCGACGATGCGGGGATCAACACGGTGGTGGAGGAGGCGGTGAAGGTCATGTCCGACAAGGCGGTGGCGGCGGGCGTTTCCATCGTCTGCACGCTCAGTGAAGACATGCCGGCCGTCCGCGGGACCAGTCTGTTCCAGGTTTTCTGCAACCTGATCAAGAACGCGATCGATGCGATGCCCGAGGGAGGCACGCTGACCATTGCCACGCAGGTTGTGAACGGGGAGGCGGTCATTCGTTTCGAGGACAGCGGAATAGGGCTGCCCGAGGAGATGGACAAGATCTTCGAGCCGTTTTTCACCACCAAGCCTCCGGGCAAGGGAACGGGTCTGGGATTGCCCATCTGCAAGGACATCGTGGAGAAATACAACGGCAAGATCACTCCGCAACGCCGGCCGGAGGGAGGGTCGGCGTTCACCGTTCGATTGCCTCTGGAGAGCTGCGCGGCGATGCGTCCGGGTGTCGGCTCGGGTGTAACGAGGTCAAGGTTCTCAAGGGCCCGGAAGGAGACGAAGACGTGAGTGGCCGGAATGAACGCGTTCTGATCGTCGATGACGACAAGATCATCGTGGAATCGCTGGTCGAGTTCCTCGATCTCGAAGGCTACGAGGCGGCCGGCGCCGGGAGTTTCGCCGAGGCGGCTGCCGCCCTGGATCGCAAGCAATATCAGCTGGTCATCACCGACGTGAACATGCCCGACGTCGACGGGTTCGAGCTGCTGCGGCTGATCAAGCAGCGGTACCCGGAGATCGTGGTGATCATGATTACCGGCTATGGCACCATCGAAAGTGCGGTCGAGGCCATCAAGATGGGGGCCTATGACTACCTGACCAAGCCGATCATTGACGACGAGATCCGCCTCGTGGTCGAGCGGGCTCTGCAGCAGCAGTCGCTCATCCGCGAGAACCGCACGCTGCGCGAGGCCCTGGACCTGCGTTTCAACCTCGACAACATCGTCGGGCACGACTACAAGATGCTCAAGATCTTCGACCTGATTGAGGCGGTGGCCGACTCCCGGACGACGGTGCTGATTCAGGGCGACTCGGGCACGGGCAAGACGATGATTGCCCGGGCCATCCACCACCGCAGCGACCGACGGGACAAGCCGTTTGTCGAGGTCAGTTGCGGGGCGATTCCTGAGTCGCTGCTGGAAAGCGAGCTTTTCGGTCACGTCAAGGGGGCGTTCACCGGCGCCCTCAACGACAAGCAGGGTAAATTCAAGGCGGCCGACAAGGGAACCATCTTCCTCGACGAGATCTCCTCGGCCACGCCGGCCCTGCAGGTCCTGTCTCTTATACACATCTCCGAGCCCACGAGACAGCG
>JAUCQB010000085.1 GCA_030372985.1 Phycisphaerae bacterium | reverse complement strand
AGGGGGCCAGCGGGGCCTGTCCCTGCCACATCTCGTAATTGAAGCCTTCGGGTACCGGCTGCACCTCGCGATCGTTGAAGTTCTGGCCGCGGGTCTCGTTTCCGCTGGGCAGAGACACGCGAATGTGCTTGAGCTGTCCGATCCGACCGTTGCGGACCAGTTCGCACATGCGGATGTAGGTGTCGATTGAGCGGTTCTCGGAGGCGGTCTGGAAGATACGGCCGGTCTGCGTGATGACTTCGCAGAGCAGCTTGCCCTCGGCCACGGTCAGGGTCAGCGGCTTCTCGCAGATAACGTCCTTGCCCGCCTTGGCGGCCATGATGGCCGGGATGACGTGCCAGTGGTCGGGCGTGCAATTGGCGATCACGTCGATGTCCTTGCGGTTGATCAGCTCGCGGAAGTCGCCGCAGGTCGCACAAGCTTTGTAGTTCTCGCGGCCCAGTGCCTTGGCGTAGTGATCGTCCACCCGCGTCTGACCGATCTTCACGCGGTTTTCGTCCACGTCGCAAACCGCGATGACCTGGGCATCGCCGTACCGGAAGATCTGGGGCAGGTTCCACTCGACGCCGTGACCGCCGCAGCCGATCAGCCCGTAGATGATTCGGTTGCTCGGGGCCGTCGTCCCATCCTTGCCGAGAGCCGAAGCCTGTACGAAATAAGGCGCGGCCAGACCTGCCGCCGCCCGCCTGATGAAACCTCGACGACTGATCGCTCGATTCGCTGACATCTCAACACTCCTCAGACGACTGCGAAGGCGGTGCTCCCGCCGATCGAACCATATGATACCCGGCGTGAGGCGGATGTCGCTCTCTGCGGTTCCCCGGGGCGACAGCGAATCACCTTGCCTTGTTTGCCCAGATCTGGCCGAGGAATCGATTGGATTTGAGGAAAACGGAGAGGGCGGGATTCGAACCCGCGGTACAGGCCTTAACCCGTACGCCGGTTTAGCAAACCGGTGCCTTCAGCCACTCAGCCACCTCTCCTTGAAGCATTCGCCCGCACGGGGGCGGCCCACAGGCCCGGTGGCAGCACCGCCGTGTCGGTTCTTGCACGGATCGCCTTTGCCGCCGTCAGACGGTGTCTTGCCTTCGCAATAAGACTGCATGCTCGACGACAGCGATCGTCTTTAATCTATCGTCTACCTCGCGTGTGGTCAAGAAGTTAGCTTCTCATCGGGCCGGGGGTCCTGCTGGACGCCGGAGTGGGCTTTTCGGCGGTTTGACGCCTCTGGCCCTCCTTCGTATAGTGCCGCAGGACCGTGACCTCGGATTTCCGGAAGCACTTGAGAGCCCGCTTGGGCATGGAGGTATGCGATGAAAGGTAACGACAAGCTGATCGCGGTGTTAAACGACCTGCTGGCCGACGAACTGACGGCGATCAGCCAGTACATGGTCCATTCGGAGATGTGCGACGCCTGGGGTTATGAGGCCCTTCACAAGAGCGTTGAGGCCCGAGCCATCGTCGAGATGAAGCACGCCGAGAAGCTGATCGGCCGTATCCTCTTCCTGGAGGGCACGCCGCAGGTCGACAAGCTCAAGAAGATGCAGATCGGCTCGGATGTGCCCAAGCAGTTCGCGAATGATCTGAAGGCCGAACTGGGGGCCTGGAAGGCCTACAACGAGGCCGTCAAACTGGCCAACGACGTCGGCGACGCTCCCACCAAGCACCTGTTGGAGGAGATCGTCCGTGACGAGGATGACCACATCGACGATCTCGAGGAGAAGCAGGACCAGATCAAGCAGATGGGACTCCAGTTGTTCCTCGCCAATCAGGTCGAGGCGTAAGGCTCGGGTGCGCGAGCCCGCTAGCGCAGGACCCGCCAAGAAGGAGCAAGCGTCGAGAGAGGCCGGCCGGCTCAGGGACCCTGGGCCGGTTCTCTGTGCGCCTCAACGATGGAAGCCAATGAGCAGCCTTAATGCCTGCTATGCCCATGGGCTGCTGGCCGGCAGCGATATCAGGGTTGTGCGAGGCGGGCAAGAGCCGCGGCACGACCCTGTCGTCTTCAGATACCAAACAGATCGTTCATTCGAGAAGGAGTGCAGACATGTTTCATCAGGCGAGGATGAGTTGGAAGAGTGCATATGTGGGTGCCATGCTGATGTGCCTGGGGCTGATGGCGGCCGGGTGTTCGATGGGCGGCGAGTGGAAGGTGCTGGCCGACGGGAACAGCCTGGACGGTTGGAAGGGCTTCAACTCCGCCGATTGCGGCAAGTGGATGACCGCCGAATCGGTGGCTCTGGATCCGGCGAAGCAGGGTACGAAGTTCGCGATCACGCCGGGCAAGGGAATCCTGGTCAATGGGGCGGACGGGCGGACCTGCGACCTGCTCACCGTGGCTGACCACGGCGACTGCGAGCTGCACCTGGAATTCACGGTGGCCAAGGACTCGAACTCGGGCGTCTACCTGCTTGGCCGGTACGAGATTCAGATTCTCGACAGCTTCGGCGAGAAGGAATGGACCTATAGCGACTGCGGCGGCATCTACCCGCGATGGATCAACAACGAGAACACCGAAGGCCACAAGCCGATGGTCAACGCCTCCAAGCCCGCCGGCGAGTGGCAGAGTCTGGACGTGGTTTTCAAGACCGCGCGCTTCGACGCTGACGGCAAGAAGACGGCCAACGCCAAGTTTGTGAGCGTGTACCTCAACAACGTGCTGATTCATACGAACGTGGAGTGCAACGGTCCGACGCGGGGCGCGATCGGCGGCGACCTGAGCCCGGACGTTACGGCCGGTCCGCTCCGGTTGCAGGGCGATCACGGCCCGGTGGCGTTCAGGAACATCAAGATCCGGCCGTTGCCGTAGCCGGCACGAAAAGCGTGGTTGGGTAAGGCAGCTCGTCTTGCAGGAGGCTTGCCAGATGCTGCGGCGACCCAATGGTAGGGCAGTGTCGAGGTCGCCGCAGCGACCGAGACCTGCCGTTGTCCTGGCTGTGGTCGCCTTGGCGGGCCCGCTTCTTGGCCAGGTGGCATTGCCGGCGTCACAGCCGTCTGCGAGCCGGTCGCGGGGCATGGTGCTTCTCTATCACGACGACCCGGCCTTCATCGAGGGCCTTCGGCGGCACGATCTGTTGCACGATTATGGGTTTCGGCTGCACAACACCGGCCTTGTGCGGCAACCCTTCGGCGAGCGGCGGCTGGCAAGTCTGCGGCTTGACGATGCCGGCCGCTCCGGGCGGTGGTACTACATCGATCGCATCTCCGGCGGGATGCCCTACCAAAGCCTGGAAGGCATCGAGGCAGTCGCGGAGAAGCTGAAGGACGATCCCAACTTCCTCGGCTTCCAGTTCCACGAATGGGTCAACGCCGCCAACCACGACTACAGGCGAATCCAGGAACTGCTCATCGACAAGGGCCTGCCGTTCGACCGGGAGCATTCCGCTCCCTACGAAGGCCGGACCGAATCGCCCTTTTTCGGCGGGGGTGACTTCAGCATCTACGGCGGTATCTACCGTCCGATTCGCACTCAGAAGGACTTCGAGCAGTTCACCCTGGACTATTTCCGGGTGATGTCAAAGCGGACGGCCGGTCAGTTGATGGCGGTGAACGGCTACTACCAGTTCTACCACGCCGCCCTGCGGCTGGGGGCCAAGAACGTGATGGCCGAGATCGGCAACCAGGTGCCGCTGACGGCCATGCAAGTCGCATGCGTGCGCGGGGCGGCCCGGCAGTACGGCAAGCCTTTCGGTGTGTACTACGAACCGTGGGGCGGCTCGCCGTTCGGCTGCCCGTGCGCCCTTGGCTGGTCCCCGTGGTACCCGGAAGGCGGCGACCCGGACAGCAAGGTGATGGGCTACAAGATTCGCCCTGGGCTGGGCAGCAGCCGGTCGCTGCAGCGGCGGCTGATGTACTACGCGTGGCTCTCGGGGGCGAGCTGGTGGTCCGAGGAGTGGGGGCCGGAGAACTACTTCAGCGACTGGAAGGACTACCCGCTGACGGACTACGGCCGGATAACCAAGGAATTCCTCGAAGTCGCGGGACGGCTGGGTCCGGTCGAGCCGGTTGTGCCGGCGGCCATTGTGCTGCCGGCGGAGACGGCCGGGCTCGATGTCCGATTCATGGCTCGCCAGAAGGAGCGGCTTTACGAGTGGCTGCCACCGGACGGGTTCCACGTTCGCATGCGGCACTTTGCCGAGAAGATCCTGGCGGTTCGGCCGTACAAGTATGGGAATGACGATTTCAACCTGACACCGTCGCCGTGGATCGGTTCCTTCGATGTGCTCTCGGCGGATGCTCCCCCGGGCCTGCTGGATCGCTACCGATTGCTGGTCTGTATGGACGAGAAGCAGGCCGCCGGGGCCGCAGCAAACGGCCGACAAGTCGTTGGCTACAGGGGTGAGGACGAAGATGCCGACCGGTGCACCAAGACGCTCCAGGCCGTTGCTCCGGTCCGCATTGAGGGCGAAGTCGGAGGTGCCGTCGCCCGCGTTGCCGGCAGCGCCACGCTTGTTGTGGGCCTGTTCAACAATCTCGGGATCACCAAGACGGAAGGCCGCGAAACGGCGGACCCCAAGGCCGCACGGGTCGTGACCGTTCGCGGTCTGGCGGGCAAGATCGACGCCCTGCTGGGCAAGTCGTTCGTGATGCGGCAGAACGCCGACACGGTCGAACTGCTGCTGCCGGCCGGCGAGGTGGCCATTCTCCTGGCGACGGACGCTGCCGGTCATGGAGCGGGTCTTCGCCCCCGCACGCTGCCGCGCCGTCCGATAAATACCTGGGGCTGCGAGCACGTCGAAAACCACCCGATTCATTCAAGAAATCGCGAGTTCCCGGTTATCGACCGTAGATCGATCCGGCGCGAATCGGTAGAATCCATCAACAGCGAGGAGTTGTCCGGAGGAGAAGTCCCATGGAGAAGCAGGCTACCCCGTCTGCGGGGAACGCGCCCGGGTCGCGCGTCTTCTACGACGCCCCGGCCGAGTTGTCCATGGCCGACAAGCGGCGGGTGTTCAAGGGTATGGTCGTTTCAGAATTAGAAGCGGGTTTTCTCCGCTATTCTCGCCGCGAGGCCCTGCTCACGTACGCGGCAAAGCTCAAGATTCCCGAATTCGAGGCCTGCCTGCTGATCGCCGAGGCCCAGTTCCACGCCGGTGACATCGAGCCGATCGAGTTCCAGAGCGCCGCGACGCTGGAGACCATCACCCAGCCCGAGTCGTGGTCCATCCCCCTGCGCCTGGCCGTGGCCCTGGCCATCGCGGCGGTGATCGACCTGATCGTGATCTACCTGCTGTTCGGATGAGTCTCTCTTCCGTTTTCGCCCGAAAGAGCGGCGGATCTGAATGCTCAACCCTGAACCCTGAACCCTGAACCCTGAACCCTGTGCCGTTCTCACTGCTGCCCGAGGCTGACCCACAGCAGCGTCTTGCCGTTGAAGAGCATGTGCACAAAGATCGGCAGCACCAGGGAGCCGCTGCGTTCGTATGCGTATCCGAGGATCACGCCGAGGGCGATGAGCGCCGGGATGTGTTGGGGCGTGACGGTGTGCATGAGGCCGAAGAGTGTGGCTGCCACGCCGATGGCGATCCAGCGATGTTGCCAGGAGCCCCAACGCACGAAAGCGAGCTTCTTGACGCCGGTCTGCAGGAGGCCGCGGAAGAAGATCTCCTCGCCGATCGGGGCGAGGATTGCCGCGCCTGCGATCGCGATGATCCGAATGCCCAGTTTGATCTCGGGATCCTTGACCACGGTAAGTACCGTGTGCTCCTGCGGAACCCAGCTCGGCCACAGGAGTCTCCACAACTCGATGGTGCCCCAATAGAGGAGGGTGCAAATCACCAAAGCCACGAGCCAGGCCGCCGCGCTCCACACGATGTCGCTGCTCAACCGCTGGCGGCCCAGGCCAAACTGTCTCCAGCCACGGGGGAAAGTCAGCCGGGCGAGCAGGAGGCAAACGGCGATCATGAGCACCTGTGCCAGGTTGGCCGCCAACACGGTTGATCGGGGGGTGGGGAGAAGACCCGACTCGGGGGCCGTTGGAGCGGGCGATGAAGTCGGGGCAGGGGGTATCGGC
>JAUCQB010000084.1 GCA_030372985.1 Phycisphaerae bacterium | reverse complement strand
GTGAATGGAGAGTTGAGAATTCGCAACTCCCAACTCGCAATTCTCAACTCCTCATTCCCACTTGGCTACTTGGTTGGTGCGAAGGGCCTTGTTGCCCAGATGGGCTGCGGCGGCGACACTGACCCCGGCCTCGGCAGGAGCATTTGGCCTCTTGCGGCTGCGGATGCACTCAACCCAGTTGGTCATGTGTAGCAGTTCGGCATCGGGCTGCTTGTAGAAATCGGCCCCGCGACCGCCTTCTCCGATGATCAGCTCCTCACGCTCCCCCTTTTTGCCCGGTTCGGGATGCACCTCGTAGCGGCCGCGATCCAGGTACAACGTCGCCTCCCTGCCCATCATCTCGATCATGGCTCGATTTCGGGCGTTGAGGAAAGTGCCCTCGAAGTAGACTTGCACCTGTTGGTCGGGATATCGCAGGAAGGTCTGAATCGTATCGGGCATCTCCCACAAGCCCTTGACCGCGAATTGATCGCCGATGGTCGTCGCCTCGGCCGGGTGATCGAGATCGAGGAACCAGTGGACCACGTCGAGCCAATGTACCATCAGGTCGGTCAGCATGCCGTTGCCGAAGTCCCAGAACCATCGCCAATGCCGGAACCTGTAGTCGTCGAACGGCTGATCAGGTGCAGAGCCGAGGAACCGCTTCCAGTCAACGGTCTTCGGATCGATCCCCAGCTTGCGCGACCCGCCTATGGCGGCGTTGCGGTTCCACGTCAGATGCACCTTGTGAACCTTGCCGCACCGGCCGCTTTTATACACTTCATAGGCCTTGAGCATGTGCGGCATGCTCCGTTGCTGCATACCGACCTGCACGATGCGCTGATGCTTGTTCTGGGCCTCGATGACCGCCGGTCCTTCCGCTATCGAGTGTGTCAGGGGTTTCTCGACGTAGACGTCCTTGCCGGCCGCACAGGCGTCGACCGTCATCGGCACGTGCCAGTGATCCGGGCTTGCGATGATGACCGCGTCAATGTCCTTGCGAGCGAGAACTTCGTGATAATCCTTGGTAATGAGAGCCTGCGGCTCGGCAAAAGGCTTGGTCTGCTCGATGTGCTGATCCCACACATCGCACACGGCGATAAGCCGCAAGCCGGGAATCTGCTTGAACGCGGGCATCAACTGGCGGAACCGTCCGCCGCAGCCCAGTCCGCCCACGTTCAACGTCTCGTGAGCCGGGTATCCGTAGACTGCTTTTCGTCGGCCGGCAGTCAGCAAGCCCGCGGCGGTCGCGCCCACCACGCCCAGCACCTCCCGCCGATTCATTCGCCTGCTCCTCCGAGTTTGATGCTATCACCAGTTCCCAGAACGGCGCCTATTAACGTCATCCGCCACCTTCGTCAACAGGCAACACTCGGCTCAAGGGGTTGCTGGGCAATCCGCCTGGCACGAGACAAGTTGTTTTGTTGCCGGGGCAGATGCGTCACCGTCATTGGCTGATTGTGACAACACGGGCATTGGCCGAGAGCGACTCCGTGCCCTGTCTCATGCCGCCCGTTTCGGTAAGGTCTTGTTGCCGACGGACATATCGCAAGGTCACCGGCCATTTGCTCCCGCAAACCCCCGGTGTGGCGACTCCCGTCGGGAATGGCGTTTTCTTGCGAGATTGGCCGTTTTTGTGGGGCCACCCTTTGTTGGGTCCTAGAATGCCCCATTGAATCGGCCGGTGTTCCGTCGGAGCCGGCCGGAAACGCAGAGTGCAGGTCGTTTTTGGGAGAGAGAGTCATGGAACACACACGAGGTCTGTTTTCCGTCGGCGGTCTGATGGTGGTTGCCTGGCCCTGGATCACTCTCGGCGCGGTTCCGGGGGTCGAAACGTTTGACACCGACACGGCCGGTTTCGTGCCCAATACCACCTCGTCGGTTGTCGTGCATGCAGCCGGCGGAGGAAATCCCGACGGCCATATCCAGACTCGCAAGGATCTCACCCCGCCGGTTTATGACATCGGTGCGCTGACCACCGATCCGGACTTCGCGGGCAATTACGCCGCCGCGGGCATCGGAGCGCTTTCGGTTGATCTGAACTTCATGACCGACAACATCACCTCGGCCTGGGTTCGTTTCAGGCCCGGCGTCGCGGAAAACGGCTGGCGATACCCGTTGACGAACAGCTTCCCGACCAATGTCTGGAATACCTATGTGGTGAACTTCAATCCAACCTGGACGGATCTGCAGGCGCAGGCGGCCGGATGGCTCACCGACAAGGATATCGATCCTCTGGCCGATCCGAGTCCGCCATTCGCGACAGTCATGGCGGACGTCTTCTCCGCCGAGGTGCGCCTGGCCAGCGAAGGCAGCACAGTCGCAGGCATCGACAACTTCGCCATCGCCGTGCCGGAACCCGGGATGATCGGCCTGCTGGCCGTGGGCATCGCAGCCATGTTGCGGCGGCGTCCATGAACCGACCGTAATGCCGAGACCGGATGGCTGCGCGGCAGTCGGCCCGACCGAGTCCGCCCCTCAACCATCAGATGGCCGATAACGCAGGCCGGGGCGCGCCGGCAGATGTGAGAAAACCGCATTGCAGGACGGGGCGGCGGGGCGATTCAGCCCGGCGGGCCTGCTCCAAGGGACCGGAAGGTTGCGAGATCGTCTCTGCTTGCGCGTGGTGCGGTCGTCGGTTCCTGGAGTGCGGCGGACCTGGTCCCCTGCCTGCCTCTGCAGGCGCAACAGGAGGCCTGTGCGGTTTCAGCATGGTCGGAGCGGAGCAGCCTTTTCACATACTCCCGACAGGAGACGGGTCGCGTGCACCGGCCACATGCACGCGGTCTCTTCCCGCCCGCTTGGCCCCGTAAAGAGCCGCATCGGTGGCCGCCAGCAAATCGTCGGAGGCGGTCATGTTCCCGGTCCGCTCGGCAACCCCCAGGCTGATGGTCACGCTGCACTCGACTCCCGTGGTCTTAATCGGGCGCGATCCGACCGCCTTGCGAAGCCGCTCGGCAAGTCGCTGCGCTGCGTCCGCAGATGAATTGGGGCAGATGATGAGGAACTCCTCGCCGCCGAACCGACACAGTTTCTCGCCGGCCCGCACCATCGTTCGAAGCCGGTTGGCGGTTTCGATGAGCACCAGGTCGCCAGTCTTATGGCCGTACGTGTCGTTGAAACGCTTGAATCGATCGATGTCAATCATGACGCAGGACAGAGGACTGTTGTGGCGGGTGGAAAGGGCCCAGTGTTCCGCCAGCGAGAGCATCGCCTCGCGCCGGTTGAACAGTCCGGTCAGCTCATCCTGGCTTGCCATGGTCTGCAGCCGCTCGTTGTAGGCCGCCAGCTTGACGTTGCACTCGGAGACTTCGAGGGCTCGCGCAGCCAGATTGGCCTTGAGGCGTACCACGCGCTGGCCCGCCCGAACACGAGCCAGGAGTTCGTCGCGGGTGTACGGCTTGGAGAGGAACTCGTCCGCTCCCGCGTTCAGTGCTTCCACCGCCTGGATCTTGTCGGAGTGACCCGTCAGCACGAGGATGTACACAAGGCCGGCGCCTTCCTGCGTTCGCAGCCTGCGACACAGCTCGAGGCCGTCAATCCCCGGCATCTCCCAATCGGTAATGATCATCTGCGGTGCCTGGGCAAGATCGACGGAGATCGCCTCTGTTCCGTTCGAGGCGGTCATCACGCGATATCCCTCGTCTCCCAGGTATTTGCTCAAGACGGATAACTGCTCGGGATCGTCGTCGACCAGCAGGATCCGCAGCGGCTCGCCGGTTGAAGGTCGTGCATCCTTGCCCGCCGCGCTCGGAGCAACAACGTCGTTTCCGCGGTCCGGCCGGCTGTGAGAGTCGATCTGAGTCTGCTCCGACGCCGGTGGTTGCTCGGGTGTCAATGAAAGTACGTCCGTTGTCGCAAGCCACTCTTCTCGGACAACACTCAGCAGCCGGTCCAACTCCTCGGGGGTGAATTCAGACTGGCGGGCCTGCTGCTCCAGTTGGGTGTGAAGATCGGGATTCGCCTGGCGCTGGTTCAAAGCGGCTGCCATCAGGCCGGCAAGTCGCAACGTGGCGTGGATGCGGCCAGGTCGGGCACGGGCATCCGCATCCGTGAGATGGGGTGAGTCCTGCCGGCGCACGATCTCGCAGAGAGCATCCGGCACATACCAACTGCTCATCATGTCTGCCGACAGATCGTTGTGGTCGGTCCCGAACATCTGTCGTTCGATCTCGGTCAGATCGGGAGCATCGTCCGCACGGGCGCGAGCCAGGGCCTGCGCGTACTGATCCGGATATCCGACCGCCAGGGCCAATTGGCCGATCTTGCCCAGCAGGCCGACGGTGAACGCCTCGTCGGCGGGCAGGCCTTCCAGCCGCGCAGCCAGGTGCTGTGCCGCCACCGCTCTGGCGATCGATTCCCTCCAGAAGCTACCAAAGTCAAAGTTCTCGCAGCGCCCCGCCCGGTTGTTCGAGATGAGCGAGACACCCAGCGCCAGATGCTTGAGCGTGCGAAGGCCGAGGAGCACGACCGCGCTCGATACCGAGCCGATCCTCCGCGACATACCGGCAATCGGGGAATTGACCAGCTTCAGCACGCGTGCGGCCAGGGCCGGGTCCGACTCGATGGTGGCCGCGATCGCCTCGACGGTCGAGTCTTCTTCGCCGGCAAGGCGCAAGAGTCGCAGCGCGACCCCCGCCGGAGAAGGCAATGCGTTTTCGTTCTTCAACTTCTCGTACAGTGCACTGGCCATTGGGAAATCCTTGTGTCACTCTGCCCTACGCCGTCGCTCGGCGGATTGCGCGTCTTTCTCAAGCTGCTCTTGGCAATCACAAGATGGGCGATGCACGTTCTCCCCGTTTCCGGTATTCATCGGTAGCCGCCGTGGGGGGGTTGACTGTCACGAAATAAACCGGCACGCGGCATAGCCGTTCACAGGAGACTCGAAGTAGGCTATTTCTGAGAAAGCTGCATTCAGGGGAAAACGTCCCATGCTGCCGGGCTTGACTAAGTAGTGTTTCTTGAGTAGTTTTTTGCGGCGGTGCCGCTGCGGTTGCCTCGGCACCGGATGACAGCGTTCGGCCCCTGGAAACCTCTTCGTTATAGTTCTGCACCGTTGGCCTTTTTCGGGCACATAAATCGTGTCAACGATGGGGCGTCCAACGCCGGGATCCCTTGTTGCTTTCTCTCGGGCCAGATCAGTGGAACCGGATTTTCTGGACCTATTCGCTCGTGCCGTTGGCTGCGACGCAGAAAACCAAGGCGCCAGGGCACCCGGCGACAGGTCCGCGCGATCCGGGAAACCATCCCGACGGCGCAGGCCGGAGGGCCGGTTTGCCGAAAGACAGGGTCTCTCAGATTCTGGCAAAAGGATTTCAGGACGTTGCCGAAAGAACCGACAAAGGCGAGTGAAGGCTTTGATCTTGCCCTGAAGGGCAAACAGCCTGGCGTGAAGGACCCGGGTTACGGCGAGCTCGGGTCCTCTTTTTATTGCGCGCTGGTTCCGCCCAGAGACCGCCGGTCAGCAAGCGTGGTCTGCCGTTCCTGCTCCCCGGGTGATCTCGGAGTGTTGCGGATCCATCTCCGTCATGCGGCCTGATCCCCAAAGTGTGTTTGTGACCTCCTTAATGCTGCATAGCTGCACGATCGTGTCGAGGGCAAAGCAGGACACGTGGGGGGCCGGTGCCGCCGAGGTATAAGCGTCTGATGCACCGGTCCGATGGCTTCCGACGGCTGGTGTGGCCCGAACGCCCGGGGCAATGATTGGCTCGCGACGAGGTCCATTCCGTTCCGCCATTGCCAACGGAACGGTTACGACGATAATCGCCGCTATGGCCAGGAAGGAAGTCGCCAGGAGCTACGACTTCAGCACCTACCCCTCGCCGAATTCGGTGCTGGGGCAGCAGTACTACTACGTCACCCTGCGTTTCTGGCCCAGTCTCGTCTTTGTGACACCGTTCCTGCTGGTTTACGAGATCGGGCGATTCGCCAATCAGGCCGGGCCGAGCAGTCCGAACGAGCAGCTTGTGGCCGCGTGGCTGATCGAATCTCTGGTGCGGACGATCGGCGTGAGCGGTTACTATTTCCCTGCTCCCACGCTGCTGACCGTGGCGGTGCTGCTGGCCTGTCACCTGGTGGCCAAGCATCCGTGGAAGTTCGACATCTGGGTCCTGGCCGGCATGTTGGGCGAAAGCCTCATCTACACCATCCCGCTGATTGTCCTGCGGCGGATTCCGCAGGCGGCGATGGTGGCGGGGGGATCGGTTTCATACGACACGTGGCTTAACGAGGTGATCCGGAGCTTCGGCGGCGGGGTGTACGAAGAGCTGGTCTTCCGGTTTGTCTGCATGAACCTGCTGCACATCTTTCTGGTCGATCTATGCCGTTTTCCGCGAACCCCCGCCAGTGTCCTGATCATCTTTGCGTCGGCGGTGATCTTTGCTGCCTCGCACCACTGGCCGCTCGGAAGCGAGCAGTTCGACCAGACCGAGTTTCTCTTCCGCACCTTCGCCGGGCTGTACCTGGCGGGCCTCTACTTTTTCCGCGGTTTCGGCGTCGCGGCGGGCTGTCACTCGTTCTACAACGTGCTGGTCTACACGCTCGTTGCCCTGCGCGGATAGAAGCGGATCGGCAGGTCTCCGCCGCCTCTGGCGGCTTCGACCATGCCCTACCTTTCGCCGAGCATCTCATCGACGCGGACAAAGGCGTAGCCGCGCCGAGTGAGTTCGTCGAGCAGCGGGCCGACATGAGGATGCATTTTGTCGGTGCGATCGGGGCCTGCACCCAGGTGCAGGAGCAGAAGGAACCCGTTGAGGCCGTCCGGCTTGGACGATTCGTATTCGAGAATGCTCTCGACAATCCGCCGCGAGGCTATGAACTTCGAGTCGCTGTCGGCCATGTAGTCGGCATTGGACCGCGTGCCGGGGGTGAAGTTGAACAGCACCAGGCCCATCTCACGAGCCCACGTGACGATTTGTTCGTTGTACCACTCGTACGGCGGGATGAAATACCGCATCTGCTCGCGGGTGCGGCCGTAACGCGCCAGGTCGGCGAGGTTTTTCTCCAGATCGGCGCGGAAGGCCGACTCAGTCACCAGAGTCTGATCGCGATCCTCCCACGGGCAATAGAGCGGATGGGCGTCTGAATGCGGTCCGAGGTAGTGGCCTTCGGCGACGATCCGCCGGAGGTACGGCTGATGGTCGGGAATGCGAATGAAATCGCCGGTCACGAAGAAGGAAGCCTTGATGCCCCGGCCGCCGAGGGCGTCGAGAATGGCCGTCGCCCCCTCGCCGTACTTGCCGCCGGTGAATACCA
>JAUCQB010000083.1 GCA_030372985.1 Phycisphaerae bacterium | reverse complement strand
TTCGGAACTCGTCGGCAGCGTCAGATGTGTATAAGAGACAGGGCATGAAGTACCCGACCGACGCGGTCGCCATGAACGATGGCATGACGGGGATTTTCATTGACACGGACGCGATGCTGAAGTTTGCCGAGAAATACCCGCGCCTTGCCGGGCCGCTGCGCATCGAGATCGGACACTTTACCGAGGCGTTCATCCGCAAGATCGAGATCGTCAGCGCCGGCACCGTGCCGCAGCGCCTGGCGGTGCTGATGACCATGCTGATCGACCGCTACGGCTTGGACAAGAAGGGCAACAAGGCGCGCCTGCCCATCACCCTGACCCTGGAGCAGATCAGCGAGATCGTCGGTGTCCGCCTGGAGACGGTGGCGCGCATCCTGAGCGTCTGGAAGCGCGGAGGCTGGCTGACGATCGATGCCAACGGCTGCCACTTCACGCACCTGGACAAGGTGCGCGAACTGCTTCCCGATTAGCGGCTAACGGGTATTCGACTGCGCCGGAAAGACGTCGAGGTCGACTTTCGGCTGCGGTTTCCAGCCTTTCTTGCGGTGCTCCGCCACCACCGTGGTGAAAATCCCCCCGCGCACGTAGAACCTTGCCGTCAGGCGCATGAAGCGCGGCCGGGTCGCCCTGGCCAGGTCGTCGAGGATGCGGTTGGTGACGGCCTCGTGGAAGGCGCCCTCGTTGCGGAAGGACCAGACGTAGAGCTTCAGGCTCTTCAACTCGACGCAGGTCTTGTCCGGAATGTAATCGAGCACCAGCGTGGCGAAATCCGGCTGTCCGGTCTTCGGGCAAAGGCAGGTGAATTCCGGAATTTCCATGTGAATCAGGTAGTCCCGCGCCGGCTCCGGATTGGGGAAGGTTTCAAGGCTTTTCGAAGGTTTGGAAGGCATGCCGATGGGTTCGGAGAGAGTGGCGAAGATGGTATTATAAGCACCCAAACCCCTGCGGCGCGGCATCCATTTCGCGACGTTCCCCAACAAAAACAGAGCCTTCTGAGACGTGCGTTTAACCAAGCTGAAACTTGCCGGGTTCAAGACCTTTGTCGACCCGACCTCCGTCCTGACGCCGGGCCAGCTCGTGGGCGTGGTCGGCCCCAACGGCTGCGGCAAATCCAACGTGATCGATGCCGTGCGCTGGGTGCTCGGCGAATCCAAGGCCACCGCCCTGCGCGGCGAGTCCATGCAGGACGTGATCTTCAACGGCTCCGGCCAGCGCAAGCCTGTCGGCCGCGCCAGCGTCGAGTTGCATTTCGACAACAGCCAGGGGCGTGCCAGCGGCCAGTGGTCGCAGTACGCCGAGATCGCCGTGAAGCGCGTGCTCGACCGCGACGGCGAATCCTCCTACTACATCAACAACATGCACG
>JAUCQB010000082.1 GCA_030372985.1 Phycisphaerae bacterium | reverse complement strand
GAGATGTGTATAAGAGACAGGTATTAAACCGGGATCAACTTGTCGATCCCCGACGAGCGACTATTTCAGCAGCCTGCTAGCGGGGGGAACCGCCGCTGAACGGCGTTCGTGGCAGAGACTCGCTCCTCCTCAATGCTCGACCCAACCCACACATACCTGAGATCGGTCTGTACCTCGCCGCTCTCGATCTCGACTTGGCGAACCCGACGACTGAAGCCATCGTAGACAAACTGCGTTCGGCGCGTCGCAACATTGACCGCCACGAGTCGGTTCCGCGCATCCCACTCGAAGGTCCGAGTCCCGCCGGACGTCATGTTCCCGTTGGCGTCGTACGTGAACGTCTTCCCCGTCCCCGCCTGGTCTACCTCGTACACCGCCTCGGTGGTGTTCCCGCTCGCGTCCACGGCGTTAACCGTGACACTCGTGGTCCCCGCGGTGACGGGAACCTGCACGCGGAAGGCATTCGTCGCATCCACCGTCGCCCGCTGCCCGTTGATGGTCACGGTCCCGGGCTCGTCCAGCACGCCCTTGAAGAGCAGCGGGCCGCCGGAGGCGTGCGTCAGGAGCCTGCGCTCCGGTAGAAGAGGGCGTACCCCGTCGTCCAATTCACGGCGAAGAGCACCGTCCGGGTCGCTGCGCCGACATCGGGCTCTGTCACAGCATACAGCTGGAAGCCGTGCTTCTGGACCTCGCGACTGTCAACGCGGCCAGTGAGGAAGCCCGGCCACCACACCACGCTGGGATTGGGGATGTGGCGGACGAATGCAGGAATCGTGGTGGTGGAGATGAGGTTCTGCCGGAACGTGGCGGAGTCATCGGGAGAGAAATGGAAGGAGCACCAAGTTGTCGGCGATGACGGATCATAGGACACCTTGATGACACGCGAACTCCTTGGAAGCCAGTCGGGTATCCACCCACGTGCGGTTTCGCCGGCCGAAATCGCGTCGGTAAGAGTCGAATAGGAGGCCTCGCGCCGTCCGTTGCAGCCCCAACACGGAACACTGAGAGCCATCAAGAACACGAGCAGTCTCGTGAGGCACGCTGGCCACACCTCATGGGCTTGAGGCTGACGCACTCCGGTGATGTCTGCGTCTCTACCAGCCGGGAAATGGTGGCTTCCCAGGCGACGATTGCGGGATGAATGGTGAACACACCTTCGCGCAATCGCCGCCCTGTTGCCCACACTTGTTCGCCTTTGCATCGTTTCTCCAGTCGTCAGGTTCAGTCCATCGGCTCCGGACGTTCGTCCTGAGGAAGCTGATCACGACTGCCGCGAAGGCTCCGCCGGGACCCATGTTGGTGGCCTGGCAGTTGGCCATGCAGTGGTAGTACTTGTCAGCGCCAATCCATCCCCTTTCCTGCATCCTCTTGAAGTTCCTCCACATCGCCTCTGCACCGGCGGCGGCCTGGTTCGTCGTGATGGGGTCTGGGACGATCCCCTGGAGCCCAAGGGGGTCGGCCACATCGACTGGACGATTCGAGACGTATCGGTAGTAGTTGGAATCCCCGGCCGCAAATCCCATCGGGTCCTCCGTGAGCCAACGGGCCAGCTCGGGGTTGTACCCCCGATACTGCGCTAGCGCCAGCCCTGAGGCCCCATGAGCCCGATGCCCCGTGTGGCCGAGTGGCGAGACATCGCTCCCACCGACCAGGGTCCTGCGGCCCCACGCATCAAAGGCGTACCGAGCCAGGAGTCCTCCGGCCGGGCCTGTCACCTCTCGATTGCTGCCCAGATGGTCGGCGGCGAAGCAACGACTGGCCCCTGCCGCCTCCTCACCTCGCTGGAAGCTCCGCCGCGTCACGATCACGCCACCGGCGGCCCGCTCCTCGCAGATGGCCGTCTCGCACCACAACACCCGCGTGTCAGACTGAATGTCACCGTTCTCCTTCTCGACCTCCCGCACACGTCTTTGCGACCCATCGTAGGCGAACTCCGAGCGGTGCGTCGCGACGTTCACCGCGACCAGTTGGTTCCGCACATCCCACTCGAACGTCCGGGTGCCGTCTGACGTCATGTTACCATTCGCGTCGTACGTGAACGTCTTCCCCGTCCCCGCCTGGTCCACTTCGTACACCGCCTCGGTGGTGTTCCCGCTGGCGTCTACGGCGTTGACCGTGACCGTCGTCGTCCCCGCCGTCACGGGGACCTGCGCGCGGAAGGCATTCGTCGCATCCACCGTGGCCCGCTGCCCGTTGATGGTCACGGTCCCGGGCTCGTCCAGCGCGCCCTTGAAAAGCAGCGGGCCGCCGGGCGCGTGCGTCAGCAGCCTGTTCAGGCTGTCGTGCGTCGCCACCGTGACCGCGTCATCGGTCTGCTCGGATGTCCGGTTGCCGGCGGGATCGTACGTGTACGCGTAGCGCCCGATGATCGTCGGCGTCGGCCCCGTGGTCTGGTGTACCGCGCTCGTGAGCTGATCCGCCCGGTCGTACCCGTACGACCACAGCGTCGGCGCATCGCTGTCTGCCTGCTGTTGCCACGTCAGGATGTTCCCGGCCGCATCGTACGTGTAGTCGAATCTCGACAACGTGGTGGTGTCCGGCTTCCGGTGATGAATCGTCTGCAGGCGGTTGTCACCCGCGTTGTCGAAGTACCCGTAGCTCGACGTCTGGCCGTTCGGGTACGTCACGAATTGCAGTCGCCCCGTGGCGCCGACGTACCCGTACGTGAACGTCCCCAGCACGTTCGTCTCCGACGTCACCCGGCCCAGCGCGTCGTAGACTTGCGTGGTGGTGTTCGCGGCGCCGTTGATGGCCCGGCTCACCACGCGGCCCAGTTCGTCGTAGGTGTACGCGATCGTGTCCTCCGGGAGCGGCCCGTCCACCGTGGCCACCTGCCCGGCGCCCAATGACCCGGCCGGGCGGTACGTGTAGCTCGTCGTGCCCGTTCCGTCCACCATCCTCGTCACCCGGCTGTAGACTGCGTCGTACGTGTAGGTGACGCCGGGCGTGGGCACCACCGCATTCGAATACGTCATGCCGATCACGGAATCGTCAGTGGCGTAGGCGTACGTGGTCACCTGCCCCTTCGGGTCGGTCAC
>JAUCQB010000081.1 GCA_030372985.1 Phycisphaerae bacterium | reverse complement strand
TGCTGAACAGATTGAATGCCAGGATTCCGGGGATAACCACCACGAACGGAATGAGCAGCTTCAGGAACGCCGCGAAAACCACGCCCCGCTGTCCTTCCGAAAGTGACTTCGACCCGAGCGTCCGCTGGGTAATGTACTGGTTGAGACCCCAGTAGAAGAAGTTCGGAATCCACAGGCCGACGACCAGGGCCGTCCAGGGAACGGCCGGGTCTGTCGCGGGCTTGACCATGTGCAGCTTGCCGACACTCCAGTCACCTGCATTCAGCATTCGCAGCCGCTCGAAGACTCCGGCACTGGCGAGGTCTTCGGGCCTGACGGGGACCGTCGCAGTCGCGGCCAGAGCCGCCGGATCGGCACTGCCCAGCGTCTTCATCGCCAGATACGCGATGACCGCCCCGCCGGCAATGAGCGCCGAGCCCTGGATCAGATCGGCCCAGGCGCAGGCCTTCAGCCCGCCGGTGAACACGTAGACCGCCGAGAGCGTGCCGATGATCCAGCAGCCGACTTTGATGCTGCCCAGGTCAAGGCCGAAGATCGACTGGCCCTGGAAGTTGACCGTGATGACCTTGGCACCCGAGTAGATGACCGAGGCCGTCGGAACGCCGACCAGGATCACCAGCGTCGAAATGGCCATCACCGTCCGGGCGAAGGTGTTGTAACGGTATTCGAGGAACTCGGGGATGGTGTAGATACCGCTCTTGAGGAACTTCGGCAGGAACAGGAACGCAACCACAACGAGGGTGATGGCCGCCATCCACTCGTAACTGGCGATGGCCATGCCCAGCCAGTCGGCCGCCTGACCGCTCATCCCGACGAACTGCTCAGTAGAAATGTTGGCTGCAATCAGCGAAAACCCGACGAGCCACCAGGTCAACCCGCGGCCGGCCAGGAAGTAGTCCTGGGCGCCGTGCTCGCTATGGGTCTCTTCGCCGCGACTTTTCCAGAGACCGATGGCGATGACCACGACCACGAAAGCAACGAATACGAGAATGTCAGCAAGTCCCATGGAGGTGCTCCTGTGCAGTCAAAAAAACCGGCGCATTCCGTCGGAGCCGTACGAGTGAAAACCTCACTTCGTCGAGAACCTGTAGATCGTCGTCTGGCGATACGTCTCCCCCGGCTTCAGAATCGTGGACGGGAATTCCGGCTTGTTCGGCGAGTCCGGATAGTGCTCCGCCTCCAGGCAGAAGCCGTAGCGGAACTTGTATGCTTTGCCGCCCTTGCCCACGTTGGAGCCGTCGAGGAAGTTGCCGGAGTAGAACTGCACGGCCGGTTCGGTGGTGTGCATTTCCATCACCCGGCCGCTGGTCGGCTCGGTCACCCGGGCGCACAGCGTCAGTTCGCCGGGCGTTTTCTGGTTCAGCACCCAGCAATGATCCCAGCCGTTGCCGAATTTGACCTGCTCGCCGTCGGCGTTGATGTTCTTGCCGATCGGCGTGGGCTTGGTGAAATCGAACGGCGTGCCCTTGACCGGCCGCAGCTCCCCCGTGGGAATGAGCGTCTTGTCGACCGGCAGGAAGCGATCGGCGTTGAGCATCATCACATGGCTGAGATTGTCGCCGTTGCCGGCCCCGGCCAGGTTGAAGTAGCTGTGGTTGGTGAGGTTGACCGGCGTGGGCTTGTCGGTCGTCGCCTCGTACTCGATCTTCAGCTCGTTGGCGTTGGTCAGACGGTACGTCACCGTACACTTGAGGGTGCCGGGGTAGCCCTCTTCTCCATCCTTGCTCGTATAGCAGAGCTTGAGGCCAACGGTCTCGCTGCACTGCACCGGCTCGGCCGCCCAGACCGCCTTGTCAAAGCCCTTGAGGCCGCCGTGGAGGTGGTTGCCCATGTTGTTGGTCGCCAGCTTGTACTCGACGCCCTCGAGGGTAAACCGGCCCTTGGCGATGCGGTTGCCGTAGCGGCCGACCAGAGCCCCGAAGAACGGGTGCCCCTTCAGATAGCCGGCCAACGAGTCGAACCCCAGCACGACATCATCAAACTTGCCATTCTTGTCCGGAACCATCAGCCGGACCACGATCCCGCCGTATGTGGTAATATCCGCCCGCATCCCGTTGGCGTTGGTCAGCCGATAAAGGTCCACCTTGGCCCCATCAAGCGTCGTGCCCCAGTTCTCCTTCTCCACCTTCATTTCGCATTTGCCCTGAGTCATGTCACCTGGCCCCTTGGGTCCGCCCTGCTGCGAGCACGCGCCGGCCAGAACGAACACCGCCAAACTGCCATCCACATCCAACGATTGAACGATCGAATCATGTTCGTGCCCTTTCGATCTATGACC
>JAUCQB010000080.1 GCA_030372985.1 Phycisphaerae bacterium | reverse complement strand
CGCTGTCTCGTGGGCTCGGAGATGTGTATAAGAGACAGCTCGCGGCATCACGATCTCGACCGCGCACGTTGAGTACGAAAGCCCGACCCGCCACTACGCACACGTGGACTGCCCGGGCCACGCCGACTACGTGAAGAACATGATCACCGGTGCGGCGCAGATGGACGGCGCGATCCTGGTGTGCTCGGCCGCCGACGGCCCGATGCCGCAGACGCGCGAGCACATCCTGCTGTCGCGCCAGGTGGGCGTGCCGTACATCGTCGTGTTCCTGAACAAGGCCGACATGGTGGACGACGCCGAGCTGCTGGAGCTGGTGGAGATGGAAGTCCGCGAACTGCTGAGCAAGTACGAGTTCCCGGGCGACGACACCCCGATCATCTCGGGCTCGGCCCGTCTGGCGCTGGAAGGCGACCAGAGCGAGATCGGCGTGCCGGCGATCCTGAAGCTGGTGGACGCGCTGGACACCTGGATCCCGACCCCGGAGCGTGACGTCGACAAGCCGTTCCTGATGCCGGTGGAAGACGTGTTCTCGATCTCCGGCCGCGGCACCGTGGTGACCGGTCGTATCGAGCGCGGCATCATCAAGGTGGGCGACGAAATCGAAATCGTCGGTATCCGTCCGACCCAGAAGACCACGGTCACGGGCGTGGAAATGTTCCGCAAGCTGCTGGACCAGGGCCAGGCGGGCGACAACGCCGGTCTGCTGCTGCGCGGCACCAAGCGTGACGACGTGGAGCGTGGCCAGGTGCTGGCCAAGCCGGGTTCGATCACCCCGCACACCGAGTTCGAAGCCGAAGTCTACGTGCTGAGCAAGGACGAAGGCGGCCGTCACACGCCGTTCTTCAAGGGCTACCGCCCGCAGTTCTACTTCCGCACGACGGACGTGACGGGCGCGGTGGTGCTGCCGGAGGGCGTGGAGATGGTCATGCCGGGCGACAACATCAAGACTGTCTCTTATACACATCTGACGCTGCCGACGAGTTCCGAA
>JAUCQB010000079.1 GCA_030372985.1 Phycisphaerae bacterium | reverse complement strand
CACGTCGTCCCAGTCCGTCACATCTTCGATCGAGTCTCGGTGGGCCATCAGTCCGTCCTCCTGGGTCGGTAGAGCCGACGGACCAACGGTAGCAAGGACGGTCAGATCAAATCATGCAGGCTTGCCGGAAGGACACGACCGTGCGAATGTGCACGTCTCGGGCGTCGGAAAGTGCCGGCGGAAGCAGCAGGCGAAGACGCCAAGATCCCAGCGCCGACAGCAGCGCCACGTGCCGCGTCAGGAAGGTGCAAAACGCGGTCGGAAACGGCGACGTGATCAGGTACAGAAACAGGCAGGAGCCGTCAGCCGCGAGACCGATGGGAAACGGGTCCGGAAACGGTCGCACCGTCCCAGCGACCGTCGTCTGCGGCAGGGCGTCCGGCGGCACGCAGAAAGGCGGATCGGTGAACGTCGTCACCCTGTCGTCGCGGGCCAGACCGAGCCAAGTGACGTCGGGCTCGGCAAGCACGCCGTCGAGCACCATGAGTCGCTCGATGGCGCGCCCCACGCTCATCGCCCGTCGGTGCGGATGATCGGGCTCGCCCAGCGCCCGGTACCAGGGCTTGTACTGGACGTGGTAGATCCGTCCCGCGTGCGCCGGCGCCGCCAGGTCCGTCGTCGCGAAGCCGCCCGTGATCAGCTTCTCGAAAAAGCGATGCGTCTCCCGGCCGTGCGCAATCCCGGAAAGCGTCCGGTACTGCCAGCCTGCCACGCCGTAGCGCGGAGCGCGAAGGCGGGCGGCAGGCACACCCCCGAATGCTCCAGCACGAGCACGAGGAAGCGAGCCTGCCGCTGGGTGAAACCAAACCCCTGCAACGCTGCTACGCGGTCATCGTCCGCCACAAGTACCCATCAATGGCGACCGCCCCACTGTGCGTCAATCGCCGATTTCTGACTCCCGAACGCCCTCGCCAGAATGAGGATGCGACCGTTCTCAAGATAGATGACCTGAATCATCGATCGTTTCGGATCGATTCGAAGTTCCTGATCGGGTACCGGTGGCCCGCCATCGTACGGTCGGTACACGCTGTTGTCCTCGAGTACCTGACCGCCAGAATTGAACACGGTGCAGACGTTGACGCCGGACTTGTACCCGCACTTCACCCACCAACTTGCCTTGGCTCCCCCGAGTCGCACCGCATCCAGCGGCACGTTCGCAGGACGCGGCGGCAACTCGGGCCAGGGTGAGCACGACGGCAAAAGGACGGCGCTCAAGAATAGACAGAGCCCCCCGACCCGCTTCCACATCGTCGGCCTCCCGGATCAACCACCCCGCTCATTTGTCGAGCCGAAATCCCGTAATCTCGGTCGTCACCGTCGCCTTCACTGGCTTGAAGAACGCGTCGGCAAACATCCGGAAGAGCAGATAGTCGAGATTCGGAACCGACAGGCCGGGCTGATTGACGGTCTTGAATCCCCCGAGATTCGACATCCCCTCTCGGACATAGTTCCCGCAATTCCGCCCCCAGAGGACGTACTTCGCCCAGAGGCCGTTCTGCCATGCGGCCTTCGAGTTGTCGATCCAACTCGTCAGGGCCGCCGTCTCTGACGCACTCGTCTGGAAGTACGCGAGTTGGACCGAGCCCTGGGGAGCGTGCTGGAGTGCCTCCAGTTCCTGGGCCACTGCAGCCAGCGATGCCTGCGTCGGCATGCCATTGCTACCGAATTGAATCTGAGCAGCCAGGTCCGTCCTGTTGACCGCCGGATCGGTGACGAACCCACCAGCGCCAGCCGGCCCGAAATCGGAGAACGTGACCGACCCGTTGGCGGACACCACCGCGATCCCGTTGTGGCCGAAGTGGTGGCCGGAGATGTTCGCGGCCTGACTGAAGTTGACGACGATCGCGTCACGGCCGTCGGGATCGACGAAGGTCAGCGGGTTGTTGTTCGCGTAGCTATACCGATTGAACCGCTGCGGGTTGACCAGCTTCAGCGGATCAACTCCGGCCGGGTCGACCGTCGTGAAGCGTCCAATGTCGGCCCGGTAGTACCTCGCCCCGAAGTAGTCCAACCCTGTCTCCGCGTCCCGATCCTTGCCTGTGAACCGCCGCCTGTCCACGGTGGTTCCCTGCGATTCGACCTCCTCCCCGAATGCGAGGTAGTCTGTCCGGTACTGCAGTTCCCCTGCCTGGTTCGTCACCGCACGGACCGATCCCAGTGCGTCGAGATGATAGTAGGCGATGGAATCGCTCGTCGTGGCTCCCCACGTTTGCGCCGCCACCGCCGACCGCAGCCCGGTCCAGGCCGCCAGGTCCCGGCCCTGTTGGGACGCGGTTGCCAGTTGCTGCTGAAACGTCCTCGTCCTCAGGCTGAATCCGAGCCGTTGATGGAAGGTCCATGCGGCGGCCCCGGCCGCCTTCGCGGCCGCCGCGGCCGCATGGAAGTGGGCCGCCACGAGATCGTCGTCGGACCGAGTCCCCCAGGCTGTCGGTTCCTGCAGGTAGACCGGGAGCACCGCCGGCGACGCGCCGCTCTTGAGGCTCTGGAGCACACTGGCAACTGCCGTGTACCAGGTGCCTCCCCGCGTCTCGTGGTGCGCCGCGACCCACAACCCAGCCGAGCGAGCCACTCCTCCGGCCGTGGCGGTGTTGCCGGTGGTTGAGGCCGTGACGATCCGGGCAGGATCGCCATCCGTCGCATTGACTGCCGCGCGCAACTGGGCCACCTGATCCGAGCTCAGCCGGTTACCCACCATGAACTCATTCTGCAGGTCGAACAGGCAGTTGTCGTACTCCCTCAGCGCCGCCGCCGTGGCAACCAGCGCCTCCTGGTACGCGTCATAGTCCATCGGAGACGGAAAGGTCTCTCGCGTGAATGTCAGATCCACGATCAAGCCCTTGTTCGACGCCTGCGCCAGCAGCGCCTTGAGCGCGGCGAGCATCGTCGGACGGACGTACGCCCCCGTGCTGCCCGAAGGGTTGAAGAGCGTCTCGCTGTCGATAGTCGTCGGCGTCGTACTGCAACTCGGTTCAAGCGGGTCGTCGCCGTCATCGCACCGCCACCAGTTGGGAAGCACTCGAATCCCATCCACTCCCAGTTCGTTCTTGATGTAGTTCAAGTCAGACTCGAGGGCGGTGGGCGACCGCGCCGCCTCTCGCAGGCCGTCGTTGAACGAGAGGAAGACCAGGAACTTCGCCTCGCCGTTGACCTGGAAGTGGTCCCCCTCGACCGATAGCACCGGGCCGTAACTCTGGGCCTGACCTTGCGCCCGCGCTGGCGCACTCCCGACGAGTGTCAGCGTCAGCAATCCCACGACAACGGCCGTGGCGCGGTGGATGAAGCCTGTGACGGTCATCGCGACAACTCCTCCTCCTCATCCTCCTCGCCAGGGTCCTCCGGCATGCACTGATTGGATCCCGAGTCGTTCGGGTCCCAATAGCAGTTGCCGTTGCCGTCAAGCTTGTACCGCCCCGTTGGCGGGCGGATCGTCACCGTGATCCCCGCCGACTGCTTCACGCCGCCCGCGTTGTCGTGCGCGCGTGCCACCAGGTTGTAGGTGCCGGCACCGGTCGCCGACACGGACCACGTCACGCTGTATGGTGCGGTCGTGTCCGCAGCAATCCGTGTGCCGTTCGCATAGAAGACCACCTGGGTGATCGTCCCGTCGCTGTCGCTGGCCGTCGCGCTGACCGTGATCAACTTCGGCGCGTAGTAGATGGTACCCGAGCTCGGACGAGTGAGCGCGACGGTAGGCAAGGCGTTGGGCGGGGGACCCACCGTCACCGTGGCGGCCGCCGAGGTCGTCCGCGCACCGTCATTGTCTGTGGCACGCGCCCGTAACGTATAGGTTCCGGTCGGCACCGATGACCAGGTGTACGTGAATGGCGCCACCGTGTCGGTGGCAAGAACGGTCGAGCCGTTGAGGAACTCGACTCGTGCGACGGTTCCATTGGGATCCGTGGCGTTCGCGGTGAGGGTGATCGTCCCAGGCGTAATGAACGTTGCACCACTGGCCGGTGACGTCAGGCTGACGCTGGGATACGTTGAAGGGGCCGGCCCGCCAGGCCAGCACTGATCAGGGCCGTCGTCGTTGGGATCCCAGTAGCAGTACGTCCCGCTCCACTTGAATCGTCCAACCGCTGAGGGAGCCGGATAGTTGGGGCCACACTGGTCGGCGCCCTGGTCGTTCGGGTCCCAGTAGCAGGTGCCCTCGCCGTCGATCTTGTAGCGTCCGGAGGCGGGCACACACTGGTTCGGCCCCGAGTCGGTCGGATCCCAGTAGCAGCCCCCCGCGCCGTCAGTCTTGTACCGCCCTGACGTCGCCGCCGGCGTGCACTGATCGGCGCCGGTCCCGGCGTAGTTCCACACGCAGTTGCCCCCTGCATCCAGCTCGTACCGCCCAGGAGGGGGCGTACACTGGTTAGCGCCGGTGTCGTTCGGCTCCCAGTAGCACGTGCCCTCACTATCCAGCTTGTACCGGCCGGGTAGCTGCGGTGTGCACTGGTTCAGCCCGGAGTCGTTCGGATCCCAGTAGCAGTACCCGCTGCCATCCAGTTTGTACCGCCCGGTAGGGGCGGGAGCCGCGGGCGGCTGAGGTGGGGCTCCAGCCGGGGTTGAGGTCGTCGAAGCGATCAGGCGATCACCCGCGAAGAAGTAGTCCCGTTCGAAGCGTAACCGACCGTCCGTCAGCGTGGCGACCGAGAGCGTCTCCAGCCCCTGCCCGTGGAGATGATAGGTCGCCGTCCCCGCGGTGCGCGTCACCGTACGGACGCCGTCGGCGTCGTACTCGTACGACGCGACAACCTGGCCACCGAACGTGGCCTCCCGGAGTTGGTTGTCTGGCGTGTAGGTGTACTGCCAGTTGCCCGAGCCGTCATTGGTCATGTTGCCGGCGTCGTCGTACGAGAAGGTGCGCGTCTCGGCGCCCGTCGTGGACATCAAGCGTTGTTTGCCCACGGTGTCGTAGTGGTAGGTCACGGTCGAGGAATTGACGTTCTTGGTGAGGCGGTTCCCACGATCGTCGTGGGTGAATGACATGGCGCCAAACCCCGAGACGGACCCCAGCCGGTCGATGTCGTCGTACGTCAGTATCTGATCGTGATCGTGTGCGGTCTTGTCATCGACCTCATCCACGTTGCCGGCGGGGTCATAGTGCAGCGTGACGTGGTACTCGCTGGCCGCATTCACCGTGCGCACACGGCCTCTGGTGTCGCGGTCCACTGTGTGAGTTCCCCCGTTGGCGGCGTGGTAACTGTCGAGTGCGCCGGTCAGGTCGTAGCTGAACTGGTCGGCCAGCAGGACGTCGTCCTCGTGCACGGCCGTGATGCGGCCGGCCGGGTTGACGCCGACTTCGTAATCGACCCGCCGCCCGGACGGGTAAACCACCTGGTTGAGTTCGCCGTTCGATTCGTCGTACGAGAACGCCGTCACGAAGGCGTGACCGTCGATCCGGTCCGTGCGGCGGATGAGACGGTTCGCGGGGTCGTAGTCAAACTGGCTCGACACGTGGCCGTTGCTCGCCACGGTACGATTGTCCGACTCATCGTACTCGTAGTGGGTGTCGTAGACGCTCCCTGGTTTGTCGACCAGGGTCAGGCGGTCGTTGTCGTCGTACACGTACGTCGTCGTGCCGTGGGCATCTGTGCGACTCGTGAGCCGTCCATTCGTATAGCCGTAGGTCACCGTGCCCGATGCGGCGCTGGCGGGGCCGAGTTCAGGATGCGTCTCGGACTCGACTTGGCCGCTCGTCTTGTAGGTCCAGGCTCGTGGCCCCGGAGAAACGCTCTTCAACTGCCCCCGGAGGTAGTAGGTGTACGTCGTCGAGTGACCCCGCGCATCCAGCACGGACGCGAGTCGCCCCCGATCTGGCGAGCCGAACGCCTTCCAGGTCTGCACCGTGAGGTGGCCCTTCGCGTCGGTGATGCGAGTCTCATGGTTCGGAGCCGTACGGTATTCGGTGGTCACCGTCTCAGACGTGTCCTGAGGATAGGCCGGATCCGGCTGAGCCACCGTCGCGACGACCCGGTCCAGTGCGTCGTATGTGTACGTGACCCCTGGGTGGGATGTTCCCGTTGTTCCCTGATACGGGTAGCTCTGGTAGGTCTTGCGCCCGGCACCGTCATACGAGACCGTCGTCTTCACGCCCAGCACGTCCTCCGTGCCGCTGGGCCTGCCGAAACCATCGAGCAGGGTTGTGCTCCAGAAGGTGCCACGCGTTACACGAGTCCATGCACGGTCGTAGTCCGTGTGGATGGCCGGGACACCTCCCGGGGGCTGACGCAGGGACTCCCGTCCGAGAGCGTCGTACTGAAACGTCGTCGTGTACCCTCGTCGGGTCTCGCTCTGGATCGTGCCATCGGGGTTGATCACGCGCGCGATGGTGTACTCGGGCGTGACAATCTGACTGGGTGTGGCCCACAAGTAGCTGTAGGTCGTCGCATGGCCCTGGGCGTCCGTCTCGGTCCACACGTTGCCGCGGTCGGTCGGTAGATAGTCGGTGGAGAGTCCGTATACCGTTTCCTTGGTCATGAAGCCCGTACCGACATCGTACTCTCGAGTGGTCTCATACTGCTCGTCAACTCCTGTGACGTTTCCTGTGACTGTGACCTTCTTCACCTTCCCACGAACGTATGGCGTGAAGTCGTGCTTGTAGGTGTAGTCCACCGACCGGATGAGTTCGCCCGTCTCGGTCACCCTCTGGGGGTGGCCATAGTCCTTGAAGTCGGTGTCGCGATAGTAGTAGTCCGTGGCCCACGTGCGGCTGCCGCGTGTCACGACCCGGTTCCGCAACAGGGGTGTGAAGTTGTCGGTCGCCAGCTCAATACTCGGATCGACGACGCCCAGTGTGGCCCCGGGTACCCAGCCGTAGGATTCGGTCTCCAGCAGAGTGCTGCCCTGCTCGTCAACCTGGCGCGTTTCGACGCTGCTGACGATGCCTGGACGACCAAAGTACGGATACGCAGCGTCGAAGCGATACGTCGTCGTTGAGGTGGTGGCCGCGAGATTGTCCGGGTTCGTGTGGGCCTCGATGACCGTGCTGTCGCCTGCGTAGTCTGTGAAGTACCACGCGCCTTCCTGGACGCCGTTACGGCGAAATGCGTGGCGCTCAGACACCACGATCGTCGGCCGACGACCTGCAACGACCTCGTAGGACCACAGGTAGCCGTAGTGGACGGTCCCGCCGTTGGGCGTGACCACGTTGTCGAGGCGCCGAGCGGTATTGGTCGGATCCTGATCGGAGTACCCATAGAGCCACCCCGGCCCAACCGGCGGTACCACGCTCTCGAGATCATTCCCGCTCCACGTGTAGGTCCACTGTCGGCCTGCGTACGTCATCCAGTGCAGGAGCGTTGCCCCCGGGTAGTACGTGAACTGCACAATCCTGCTCTGGTCCTGCCCCAGGTTCTGCGTGATCGACATGAGCAAGGGGGCCTGCGCGGTCCCGCAGCCCTGGTAGGAGTACTCCAACGTGTTGCCGTACGCATCAACGGCGAGCGTCGGGTACCGCACATTGCGGTCGTCCGTGTTCCAGAGGCATCCGTAGGTCACCACGACGCCGTCCGGCCGACGCAGTTGGGGTGGGTACTCCGAGCCCGGCCACCGCTGGTACTCCGCGTGAGACGCCGTTCGAAAGACATTCGAGATCCCAGTGCCGAACGTCTGCTCCTCCGTGCCGTCGGCAGACACGACGATGGGGTACTTGGGGGGAGCACCTTCTCGTTCGACGAGGTCGGCGTGATGCACGAGCCCGGGGCCAAGCCTCCAGCGAACCGCGCCCTTGCTGTTGTATGTTCGTGTGAAGCGGAGGTCGAACCCAGCGTTTCCGGGCAGCACCAGATCGGTGAACGTGAGCACCAGGCTGCCCGAGTAGGCGTCAATACTCTCCCATGGTTGCTCGCTGAAGTACGCCCGCGACGACTTGATTCCGGGTTCCTCGAGCAGGGCCTCGTCGCTCTGGCCGCTGGCCGCTGGGACATGCACGGCAAGGCAGAGGAAGACGGCGCACGCGGCACGGGCGACACGGCGTGTCCAACGCAGTCTGGCACTGATCAAGGCTGTCACCATCAGCAACTCCAGGTGAATGGCGTCTGAGTTGGGAGACGAGGCGGCAAACGCGGCTCTTTGGGCGGGGTACGAGCGGTGGGGACGCCGAACTCAGGCCCAGCCAGGACATCAGAGCGCCGGTTTTATACCACAGCGCGCCACAAGAAGATCACGCGTGCGTCACGCGCGTGTCATTCTCTGTGCAATTGTGGATGGAGGCGGTCGTGTAGTGTCCTGAGTCAAGAGTGGAGACAGACGCGACCTGATCGTTCTGGATTGCGGAGAGGTTGAACGGTGTGATAGTGCGCGTTCCACGCATCGTGATCACCCCATCCACGCCTTCGTGATCATCGATTCCACGGCATCGCGATCGGAGCCAAGCGACGGACAGGGGTGTCCGCGTTCACTCTCTGGATGTCGGTGGGCGTACTCCTCGTTGGAACGGGTGTCCCTGCTGAACGCTCCGGAGCCGCTGACCGGATGGCACTTCGGCGCACCTCTCGGTGCGCTGGCCAAACGCCATGCTCGCCTTCGTCGTCCCTGTCGTCACCGCTCTGCGCTCGATCACGCGGTCGCGCCTGGAACTCACCGCCGAGGTCTTCGCGTGAAGGCGGCGACCGCTCCTGACGCAGCCACCGCGTATTCGTGGATCACGCCGCCGAGTCGGTCCCAACGTCCGACGCGGTATTGGCCAGCCAGCCCGCCCTGCGCTGATGCCTTCGCGGTCGGGGTGGCCCCCGTCTGTCTCTATCGGTTCTCCTACGTTCGGAGTTCCATGCGGGAGCAGTCTCGGGCGGGTACCCCGCGCGGCGGCGAGATCGCCTACGTGTTCGGCACGCTGTCAGCAGGTCGGGGCGACAGACGGACGCCTCAGGACCAGGCCGTCGCCCGTAGGGCGCAGAGCTACTGGGTCAACTCCACCAAGCACGCCCAGGGCAGTGCGCACGAAGACGCGTAGCCTCGGGCGCCGGACCGGCGCTGCGCATCACCATCAAACACGGCGTGACTCCAGCCCTCCGAACATCCGGCGATACGGCAGAGCTAGTGTCACACTGCGCGTCACGATTTTCGCTTTTCTTGCGATCTTTCGGGCGAGGGCGCGCGGATTTCCTAGGAAAGTTGGCTCCTCAGGTAGGACTCGAACCTATCCGCCTTCGCTTCGCATCCGTACGC
>JAUCQB010000078.1 GCA_030372985.1 Phycisphaerae bacterium | reverse complement strand
GACGGTGAGGCCCTTCTTGAGCGCGGCCTCGGCTGCAGGCCCGAGCTGATCGCCGGCATTGTTGGAGATCATGAGGGCCTTGGCGCCCTGGGTGGGTGCATTGGTGACGATCTCGATCTGGCCGGCGACGCTGTTGTCCGCGGTGGGGCCGACGTAGGAGAGCTTGCCGGTGTTCTGCAGTTCCTTCTGGGCCTCTTCGGCGCCGGCGTTGGCCTCGTCGAAGACGGCATTGCCCATGAACTTGGGCAACAGGATCATGTCGACGGCCTGGCCGGGCTTGGCCTTAACGACTGCCGGAGCTGGGGCTGCGCCGCCACCCTGGACGTTGGTTTTGTCGTAGACGGTGAAGGGGCCCATCAGGACGCGGAGGCCCTTTTCACGGGTTGGGTCCTTGGTGATCGTGTACTCGCCCATGCGGCCGGCCTTGAACTGGACACCTTCCTTGGCCTCCATCTGGCCGGTGGCGAGGAGGTAGGTGGTGTAGTAGGTGAGGTAGCCGAGGTCGACGAAGGACCAGAGTGCGAACTTGGGTGCGCAGCCGTTGAGGGTGTACTCCACCATTTCGGACGGCAGGCCGAGGCCGGAGATCTTGACCTTGTCGCAGAGGCCTTCATCCTGGAGGGCCTTGGCTGCCGAGGCGATGCCGACGGTGGTGGGTGCGGTGATCAGCTTGAGGTCCGGGTACTTGTCGACCAGTGCCAGGGCCTGGTTGTAGGATTCCTCGGACTGGTCGTTGCCGTAGACGACATCGACGAGTTCGAGCTTGCTGTACTTGGGATCCTTGAGGACCTCTTGCAGGGCCTTGATCCAGGCGTTCTGGTTAGCGGCATCTGGGGAGGCGGAGAGGACGGCGAACTTGCCGCCTTCGGCGCCGAGGATGTCGAGAGCCATGTCGGCGAGGACCATGCCGGTCTCATCGAAGTCGACCTGGGCGATGAAGACCTGTTCGCCCTGGGCCGATGGGATAGGCGAGTCCCAGGTGACGACAGTGAGGCCCTTGTTGAGCGCGGCCTCGGCTGCAGGCCCGAGCTGATCGCCGGCATTGTTGGAGATCATGAGGGCCTTGGCGCCCTGGGTGGGTGCGTTGGTGACGATCTCGATCTGGCCGGCGACGCTGTTGTCCGCAGTGGGGCCGACGTAGGAGAGCTTGCCGGTGTTCTGGAGCTCTTTCTGGGCCTCTTCGGCGCCGGCGTAGGCCTCGTCGAAGACGGCGTTGCCCATGAACTTGGGCAGCAGGATCCTGTCTCTTATACACATCTCCGAGCCCACGAGACAGCGCTGTGTATC
>JAUCQB010000077.1 GCA_030372985.1 Phycisphaerae bacterium | reverse complement strand
ATCTATGAAGGAAGCGTCTGCGCGTGAACATCGCCGCTGGGTTGCCTCGCGACACCGGGCAGCACGATGAGCGGCGCTGGGCTCCGCCGCCCCGTCGACTCCACGGGAGTCGCCGGTTCGATCGGAGCTCTAAGGAAGCACTCGACGGAGACGAGCTCGGCATCGGGTACGTGCGGATTGATATGCACGACCGGAGGGGGACGGCGCACGACGGGGCGGCCGCGCACGAATCGCTCGGGATGGGCTTCGTAGGCGGCGTCGAGAACGAGCTGACGCTCAGCGCTGAGCGCATCGACGCGACCGAAGTAGACGTCGGCGGGCGTGAAGAGTGCGAGCCCGTGATGGCGATGCTCGTCGTTGTACCAATCGAAGAAGTCGGCGCACCACGCACGAGCGTGCGCCAAGTCGACGAATCGTCCGGGGAAGTCGGGTTGGGACTTCACCGTCTTGAAGCAGGACTCCGAAAACGGATTGTCGTTCGACACGCGAGGACGCGAGTGGCTCGCGTCGACGCCGAGCGCCGAGAGCAGGTCGACGAATCCGTGCGCCGTCATCGGCGCGCCGCGGTCCATGTGGACCTGAAGATTGCCCGGTTCGATGTCGTAGCGCTCAATTGCCTCGGCGAAGAGCTGCTTGGCGAGCGCGCTGTTCTCGCGTTCGGCCACCATCCACGCGACGACGAATCGGCTGTAGAGGTCGAGCACGACGTAGAGGTTCAGGAAGACGCCGCGAACGAGCGTGGCCAGCTTCGTGATGTCCCAGGTCCAGACGGAATTGGGGCTCTCTGCGGAGAGACGCGGAACCGGATGATGGTTGCGAGGACGTTGGTCGCGTCGGTCGACGCTCTCGCCTCGCTCCGCGAGGATGCGATGCATCGTTCGCAGCGAGCAGAGGTAGGTCCCTTCGTCGAGCAGAGTGCCGAAGACCTCCGCAGGCGTCTGGTCCTCGAAGCGCGTCGAATGCAGCGTCTCGACGACGCGGGCTCGCTCGTCGGCGCTCAGGCGACGGGGACTGCGCTTCGCGCCGCCTCGCGTGACGGATCCGCCTGCGTCATGAGGTCTGCGCCATCGGTAGACGGTCGCTCGTGCGACGCCGAGCGCATCGCAAGCGGCGACGAGAGAGACGTGAGGTTCGCGCTGTTCGATGAGTTCGATCATTTGTCTTCGACCCTCGGCAGCGCCACCCCGAGAATCTCGTGCGCTTTTATCTGCAGCTCGATGAGGCTGCGGGCGACCTTCAGCTCGCGCTCGAGCTTGGCCTTCTCGCGCTCCAGGCGTTCGATCGCGCGGTCTTTGTCGTCCCGCCGCGGCTTGCGACCAGCCTTCCTCGGCTCGAGGCCCGAGAGTCCCTCGGCCTCACGCGCGGCACGCCACTGCGTCAGGTGGGAGCTGTAGATGCCCTCCCGACGAAGCAGGGACGCGAGCTCACCTCGCTCGCAGGCATCCGCCTCGGCGAGGATGCGGCGCTTGTCTTCCGCGCTGAACCGCCGACGGCGGCGACGATCGTTCTCGGGCTCCGCGACCACCTCGGTCGCCGGTCGCTTCTTACTCGCTGGCTTCGGCACGACGCTCTCCAGACGGCCCTATTTACGACAGAGATTTGGAAGAAGCCGCTGTCTCACTCAACGTTGGCACACAGGGGTTTACAGGCGCTTACGCGAGGCGTTCGAGACGGTGGGTCGGCTCCTGGGGCAAGGCGCTGCTCGATGGCTCTCGCGCCAGGCGCGGCGGCCGTCCGCGATGTGCAAACCATCGGAGCCTGAAGAACCATCTCGCCGCCCGCGATGGGCATCACCATGGCGGCCCAGCCGGGTGACGACCGCGGCGAGCCGCGTGGGGCTCCGCCGTCAACCCGCTCGCACGATACCGAAACTTCTCCGCCGGCCTCGGCCGCAGAACGGTCCGCCGCTGCGTCGCAGCCGGAACGACGTTTGTCGTTGCCCGCTGCGGAGAGGTGCGGAATCCGAGCGTGCTGGTTGTCCCGCCGAGCGCGGTGGATTCCTCCTGCGCCAAAAGCTGAATCTGGCAAGACTCGCAGTTCTTGAGGGATTTCGCGAAATCGAGCGCGCAGAATTTCGGTCGAACTTCGACAGTGCGTGATGGCATTCAGGAAGTCCATCGGCTGAAACCGGTGGCGGCGATTCCCCGGCATGCGGCCGTGCGCCGCGCATCCCGGCGTCGCTGATCGGTCACATTCCGGTCACATTGACCGTCGGCCGAATCCGGGAGCGAGGTTGCATGACGCAGAACCTCTGAGAAGCTCGGCAGGCCGTAGGCCCCCTGTCGCAGCTCAGATCTGTGAAGAGGCCCGCCCGCCACCATGCAACGGGTGGTCCCTACCACGATACGCGGCAGACACGTCACGCCGCCCTCAAGACGCAGTTCGGCGAGGAACTGACGAGCAATGAGTGCGCCGTTCCACCCCCATCACGTCGAAGCATTGTATAGATAATACCTCTGAATCTCCGCGCTGACCACCGTCTCGATGACAGACGTAAGCCGGTGATCAATGCCCGTGAAGACTGCTGGCATACCCAAGTCACCGGGCACGTCCGAGAGCCACAGCCAATTTCCACCTGTAGAACGGAAGTGTGTTCGAATGACCTCCAGTGCGGCAATTAGCGCCGCCAAAGAATCCACCCCATATCCATGCAACACTCCCGACTCAGCTCCCGACAAAGTGACGGCACAGATCCACGCATCGTCCTCAGGTACATAGATAGGCGCTGACAGCTCGAGAGTCAGCTCCCCGTCGCTTTCTGCGCTCCTAAATTTCCTAACTGCAACAGACATTTAACGCCCACCTTTCAAGAACAATCATCTATCTTCGGAGGAAGCGGCCATTGCAGAAGCCGACGCGAGCATTCGTGTCACCAGTTGCAAGCGCTGCCCAACACAAATTTCGAATAACGGCAGGTTCACTGCGAAGCTCTCTGCAGAAATTTGCGAACGCTAGATCACTATGAGCGGCCGCAATACATCTATTTCGTGTAAGTCGCGGCGCACAGAACTGATCGTCCAAATTGCGCTCCACCGGAACCGCCTCACAAACGCAGATTGCCGCACAGAGTGTTTGCGAAAATGCTCTACTGCACCCTCGCCAACAGCTATCCAAACATTGAGTCGGGGTACGCCCATCCAAGTCAACGAAACTATTTGGATTACTCGCCGCGTACGAGTACGCATTTCCAGTTAATATCGTACGATCAAGGAGTCCTGGATCGAGCGAGGTAAATGAGCCAGTCGTCGGATCAAACGCACGCCAACTATTGATGAAGAGATCATCTCTGAGCCGCACTGCCGTGGAACCGTTCCACACCTCAACGGCGGAGTCATCAAGCCGCACCTGCCCGACAAATCCCCACGGCCCTCGCTTCGTGATGTCGCCCGTGCTCGACAGGCGCTCCCCATACGGAGTTGAAAGCGAATCGAAAACTACCGTTGCTCCAGACCATGAGCGCATCGGCTGGCCCGTTGGAGCCCGCATCGTCCACCATATCTCAGGGGAGCCGGTGACGACGTCGGCTACCGTGCGAACCCTGACTGTCGCGACGATGTTGCCGAGGGGAATGTACATATCGGTGTCGTAGGTCGTCGGCACCGTACTGTCGTGGACTTTCCTCGTCGAGAGAAGGGAACCGTCTGGATTCCAGTAGTAGATCGTATAACTCGTCGTGGTCGTCCCGGCGTTGCTTACTAGCATCGGGCGACTGAGATGATCATAATGTATTGTGATCTGGTGTGTGTCGTACGTGCCCGCCGCCGTCGCTATATTGGCGTCCGTAATCGACAGGGAGCGAAGGCGACCAACGCCATCGTAATAGTGATTGCGGACGTTTGTTCCTACCCCCGGAGTCGTTTCTGTGTCGGTCGCTCGTTCTTGACCTCCATATGTCGAAGACGAGTGATAGGTAAAATTCGTGACTCGATTTCCAGGACTCGAAACGTTCGCCAGCGCGCCCAGATTGAACGTGCTAGTCGAGGTGCCCACCGAATTCGATGAAGAGATTCGATCATCGCGCAGGTTGTACTGATAAGACTCCACAAGGGACTGACTGCCGGCCGCTGGGCACGAACTCGAAGAGTTCGTGTTTGTGCAAGTCAAGCGGTTGGCTTGATCGTACAGGTAATATAGCGTTGCCCGACCGCTTATCGCCTGAGAGGATATCCTCCCATCCATGTCGAATTCGTAGTCAGCAAACACCGGGTCGGTGTATCCGGACTTGGAGACCCGCGACGTATCAAGCCGGCCAAACAGGGTGTAGGTATTAGTCAATGAGGCTGTTTGGGTAGATAACGCAGGCATCAAGCTAGCAGACGTTACCAAATTCATCGCATTCTGCGTAATACCGTCCGCGAGAATTACATTTCCGCTGGCAGCGGACTCCAGCACGATACGAACAACATCATCAGCATCGATGTTGTTGCCAGCCACTTCATCCGCGTCATTCCGAACACTGAACCCCGTCTGGGGCATGTACGTTCTTGAGATGCGACCACCTGGAGAATACTCGTACGAAATCTGGGTACCGTCTATCCACCGCTGCGCGCGAACTCTACCCTCAGGTGTGTAGTCGTACTCAATCGTCCATGGCGCACCTCCGGAGGTATTCTCGACTTCCACCCGCGCAAGACGTCCGCGCCGACTTGAGCACGCAGCAGGTCCAGTAGTGTAGGTGAAACTGCACGGTATTGAACCTGCATAGTCATCATAGTAATATTTATTATATGGACCTACAATTCCGGTGCGATTCCAGTTGCGGTTCGCAGCTGCGACCCTGCCGAATGTGTCGTACTGATAGAACGTCTGTCCGCCATTCGCCTCGTACACCAGCTTCAATCGCCCTATGGAGTCCCGTGACCACCTTGTCGTCGTTGCAGTCACTACGTTTGTCGTGCTGCGAGCAACGTTTCCGAAATTGTCGTAGCTGAATGTCGTTGTAGCGCCAGACGGGTCAGTTACCTGACTCGGTGCGTCCAGCACAGTTGCCCACGTTGGGTAGGAGAATGAATGGGTAGATACGGACGCACCAACTTGCCTAGCTCTCGACATCACACGCCCGAACGCATCGAGCTGCCGCGTCTCTGCATACCCACTCGGCGTCACAAGACCCTGCAGCGAATCTTCAAACTGCGAATGCATCTGAAGATCGACAGGGGCCAGGTTACCAGCCGTAAAACGGTCCGGGAGCCCGCGAGTGTCGTATGCCATCTGCCACGTCATGTCGGCAATCGGATTACCGGCAATGACGCGCTGCATCGACATGGATGTAACGCGGTCCATTGCATCGCGAACGAAGCTGACACGGTTGAATGTCGAACTCTGAATGGGGCTATCATACGTGTCGACTGACTGAAGTCGGGATCGGGCGTCGTACACGAACCTTCTCACCTGACCGCCAGCAGTCGACGACGTGTCCAGCAGGCCCGCCGTATTGTACGTGTACATCGTCCAGTCCGATCCGGAGGCCAACCTCGACAGTCGGCGAGTGCCGGGCTCGAACGTTCGGGTCTCCAGGAGGCCGGATGGATGCGTGACCGACGAAGCATCTCCATATGGCGTATAGTTTGCATAGAGCGTACTCAGGTCGACAAGGCCGGTGGAACGCACTGTCGATCTCAGCAACATTCCCGAGTTGTTTCCTTGGCCTGAATTGGCATAGTACGCGTACACATCCTTCACACCATCCGGTCGTGTCGTTGCGGATGGCCGACCGATCGCGTCGTATTCGAACATCCATGTCTTGGTCACGAGCTGGAACGAATTTGACGAAGTTCCCTCGGCGTATCCAGAGTCCGTGTACGAAGTTGGACGCGGATGTTGCGTTCCATATGCGTATGTGCGGTCATGGAATAGCGAATTCGCATTGACATTCTGGTAGATTCGGTCGCGTTCCCTAATCCGTACAACGTTGTTCCTCCACGTTGTGTGATAGGTGTACGATGTCCAGATTCCTGAACTGGGGCACGACGTTGGATCTACGGTAACGGTCGCGTCTGCATCGCCAACACATGAAGCAATCTTGCGCCCATCTGAGTCGTACGCAAACGTAGTCACCAGTCCCGACTTGTCGGTCTTGGAAGCAACTTGTCGTCCGCTCGGCAGGGGCGCGGTCCAGGTGATGCTCGACACATCTTCGCATGGACAGTTGCCCGAAATCTGGACTGTGCGAGCGGAGTCTAGTACGCCACTAGATTCTCTGTAGAACTGCTGGCAGGTAAACGCGCGACAAGTCCCGGAGTCACAAGTTGCTCCTCCGCCAGCTCCAGAACAATCAGCGTCCGAAGTGCAGGACAGCAGTCCCAATGGTTCGGTACTTCTGTCGATGATCATGGTGGAATCGGCGGCCACACTGCACAGATTTCTTAATTCACCTGGATAGCGAAATGCGTACGTTCCATCAGAAGCATCTATCGTTGCGACCCGGTGCGACCCACCAAGATTGTTCGGAACATATGCTACCTGGGTAGTTACGTTGCTTCCTTGTGAGATGGTGCCAAGAAGTCCATTGGCGTCATATTGATAAGCATAGGTAGCTTCGGGGGTTGTCACGCTCGCGAGAAGACGTCGAGGGCTCGTGGGCACGTACGTGAACGACACAACGGTCACTCCGGCAATGCTAAGGCTAGAGAGAACCTTCCCGGCGTCGTTGGTGCCGGCAGGAAGCCAGGCGAATACTAGCTGTCGACCTAGGGTATCTGTGACGCGATCAATGTAGCCAGACGAGTCATATGAAACCGACCATCCAGAACCCTGGGGGTCGTTCTTTGACTCGAGGGCACCAGTCGGCATGAATCTGGTCTCGACGCCCGTGTTGCTGCGCACTTTCCATCTCTGAAGCGCCGCATCCCATGTCAGTAGATCCCCTGAGCCTCCGGTGGCGGCAGAACACTGAAATGTAGTCGCACCATCATGAGGAGCTGCGCACGAGAATCTCTGGCCGCGACCGCTTGCCGTCCGATGGACAATTCCCAATGTCGTTGGTCCTGCCGTCGGGACAAAGGTCCTACTGCTCGCGTTCTTTGAATACAGCCGCTCGTCGAAATTTGTTAGCCATCCTTGTGCTATTCGCGTCGATCCGGCTCGCTTCGTGTCGCCGTCCAGCCAACCGTCTTTCGACGTGTATATTCGCTTGAATGCAAGTTCCAGTGGCAGCCCATCGAAGCCTGCATCACGCGTCGGCTTCGTCAGAAATGCGCCCGTTCCGACGTGAACCTGATCGGTTCGTTGGTTGATGCACGAGTTTGGATCGTCGTCGTTAGAACATACTCCCTCGTCGGCGATGCCGTTGCCGTCGTCGTCGAGACCATTGCAGGTCTCAGGATACGAAATTCCGCAGGCATCGTAGGAGCACTGATAGTTGAACTCAGTGGTCATGCAAACGGGATCGAAGTTGCTGGGACCACATATGCCGGTGAAGGAGTTCTCAGTGATGCAACCGGAGACTGTGTTTCCACTGTCGCACTCCACCAAGTGGTGGTAGCAAATTGTTTGAACGCATCCCAGTTGGTTCGGCGGAGAAGGCGGATCGCAGAATCGGTGATCTCGAAAACAATAAGTGACGTCTTCCAATCCTGTTTGCGCAGCAGCAAGTGTGTAGTCCGTCAATACGGATGCGACAACATACCATGCAAAGATCGCCGAAATCCTCGATCTGGACATTGACAACTTACCACCCCGGTGTGACGGCACTTGGAATGAATTGATGCACCACATTTCAAAATCCGCTGTTTGACGTGGCAAATGATGCGGTGGTTCTAAATATCTCTGAGTGCCTTCGGATGAGCGACTCTCTTTCGCTCTGATGCCTAAACGAAGCCAGGATGAATCCGTCGTCGATCGCTGATAGATAGAAATGCGTCACGTTGGTACTTGGATCCGTACTTCTAGCAATGAACGTGAGGACCGACTGTCCATCCAGCATGATCTCGGCAGGTTCCCCGATTCGTTCCCCAGCTGAAGCTCCGTCGTTGAGTTCGTACCTAATCCGCATACCGTTCATCACATTCTGTAGCCTTACTGCCTGACCTATCGGAGCGGAATCCGCGGTATCGGTGATCACCTGGACGGAAATGACGGTGCCGTCTCGCATCCACCATGCCCATTTGTGGTCCGCCGAAGAAGTCCGCGTTGGGTCGTCCAATAACTGAAATGTCAGCGGACCGGTTTCGACTCTTGGCCCCACAGGGCTCGGGGCCGTGTCTCGACAAGCTACTGACACCATGGCAAGTGGCATGAGGGCGAGAATTCGCCTTGCCGAGGGCACTACTCCGCGGCCCATGAGAGGTCTACCGGCGCGAGATTTCGCGCATCGAGAATTCGTTGCTCGCGAATCGCGGCTGCGTTTGCAAGGCGCACCTTGTCCGCTACGGCTCGAAGGCTCTCGCGAGCTTCTGCCATTGGTTGAAGTGGGCGGGAAGTCGGATCCACTGGGCCATCGTCCATGGCGGCCGAAGTCGCTTGCGCGGGCTGCGCGCGCGTACCAGGCGAAGTCAGGAAGAGCGCGGCAGCAATGCCTGCGACGAGAAATGCTGCCGCTTGCAGAAGGCGGTGATTTCGTTTCATGGCTAACTATTTTGTCCGCAATACTGCGGAATGTCAACCGTCCGTCGCGTTTGCTTGTGTCTGTCTGCGTCTATCGTTGCCGTAGGGTGAGAAGACCCTGCGGATGCGCCGACTATTAGCTAATTAGCTTGCTCGCGGAATCCGTGAGGTGCTGCGGCTTGCCCCCTTGCAGGCTTCCGGGTCGACTCCGGTAATGGCCGACTGATTCGGCCACTCATGGCAGGTCAGTCCCTGGCGCGATCACGCTGGCCGGACCGACGAATCGTTCCGCGACGACCTTGGCCGTTTCCAGCAGGATCAGGCAGGCCGGTTGGGCATTAGGGGTTTGCGAAATCCTCGCGCCTGAAGTCCCGGAACGTCGGTCCCGGAACGCCGTGAACCACGCGGTGCCGAAGCTTCAGGACCGAATTCGGACGGGGGAAACGAGCTGCGTCCGAAACTGCGCGGGAGCCTCTGCTCTGATCGATGCCGGGACATCAACGCCACCGTTCGGTCGCGGATCTTCGACCGTGATCACTATGGCGATCGGCATCTGGTCGTCCTTGAGGGTCCATCGCGACTCGTGTTCCACGATCAGCTCCCAAGCTCCCGGAGCAATGTGGGACGAGAACGTTTTCTCCAGACGGCAGATGCTCGCATACCTCGGAGACGGGACACCGTCACCCGCGACCTCGGCCAAATTTCCATCGGCGTCCACCTTGACGAGCTTGCACCGAACATTGCTCTTGCAATAGCCCGCCTTGAGCGCTCGGCTGGTTTCCGGTGTCCACACGATGGTCGCTCGGACTCGAACGCGAGCTCGCCCCCGCCTGCTCGCAAGAGCTGCAGGCACGAAGAACGGAACGCGTCGAATCTCGCGATGTGGAAGCGTTCCGAAGTGCACGAACGCCTGCGACTGAGGAACCGATGTAAGGAGCCGCTCCCCGTCGGCATGTCCGTATCCGAGAAGGTGCTCGGCCGAAACGCCGCTGATTGGAATTACACACGGCCACGCTTCAGAGAGGTGGATCAAGAGCGCACGTACGAGTGCCGGAGTCGCAGATGGAAGAGCAGCGAAGACCTGAGCGGCAAGACGCGAGACTAACGGCGTCGCGAAACTCGTGCCGACGCCATGTGCTATGAAATCTCCATGATTGCCGATGCCCGCCGGAGACAGGTCGGGCGTCTCCTGCCAGTACTGCCCGTAGTTTCCGCCGTGCGCGACGAGGTCGGGCTTCTGAAACCCAGCGAAGCCTGGCCCCTTTCGCGTGAAAGGTGACGGTGCCTTGCTCGGCGCGAGGCTCCCATCGTTCGCGAGGATGGCTACGGATCCGACAGTCATGGAGAGGACGGCCTCGGCTGGTGGGACCATTTGCACGCTCGGAATTGCGAAGTGGGCGGGGTACCCGACACTCGGCGGAGGTGCGCCACGGCGCGGATAGTTCCCCGTGGTCGTCACAAACATCACCCCGTACTTGCGAGAGAGCGCGTCGAACTCTGCGGCGAGCACACTAACTACGTTGTCGATACCCGATTCTGCGCCTGGGTTCTTTGGAAACAGACTCTGCGAGAAATTGTATACTTTGATCTGTTGATGCCATCGTTCGACTGTCTTCCGGACTAACTTCGCAAGCTGTTCGGTGGAGGGCTGAATCTGGTTTCCAATGTCATCAACGGTGGAGGTGCAAACGCTCAGCACCTTCACGGTTGGCGTGAGCGTTCCACTGGCAATCTGCGATCGAAGCGTGTCTCCGTAGATGATACGACTCGCGACGAACGTTCCGTGATCTGTATTATACGGACGACCGAACGGCTCTTCATGGTCGAGAAGGCTGCCGTCGAGGAACCGCGACCCCCTCACAACGCCGCTGTCGAAGATCGCCACTCGCGCATTCGAGGTGTTCGGTAGTACCTGAATCGTATTGGAAATGCCGACACTAGGTGCCGAACTCTCCTCGACTGCATACGCGATCGGGTCGACAGACTGCACGCAGAGGAAGGAACTCGCTACCTCGCGAATTACGCGGGATCTTGCACGAACTCGCAAACACACGCCAGAGTCCATCTCTGCGGTGTCTTCAACGGTTCCGGCATTTGCGGCGAGCCAACGTGTCATCGTCTGAGCGACTGCACGAGCTTCGATCGAACTGAGATCAGCAAATAGCTGAACCAGAACTGTTGCGTCGGCATCGGGATCTTGGAGAAGTGACTCCGCACGTAAGCTGATCTTCTCGGAAGTAGGAATCGATCCCAGTTCCTCAAGAATCGCGAATTTGGATTTTCCGACCGTGTTTGGAGCGTTGTAGCGCTGTAGCTCGTCGAGCATGAGCTGGGCGCTGGATAGCGTCGTGCTCAGGTGCGCAACGTTGCGACTTGGAGCACCGACGATGTTGGCGTGGAGAGTCTCGACGGTACGTGCCCCTGTTGATCCCCACACCGACTCGTCGGTGGGCAACGAGATGCGAAAATAGCGCTTGGCCGTATCGCGAGCGTCCCTTCCCGAACTCATGGCCGCGATCATCGTCTGCGCCTCAGCGAAGATCTTGGAGGCGTGCTGTTGATAGCTGACCCTGGGATATGTGCCGCCGCCACCTCCCGCTTCGTACGTCCGCGTCGTTGTTACTCTTGGAATCTGTACGAGGAGGTGAGGGTATGCTTCGGGCACAGGCTACCTGCTGTTTTGTTGTCGAGATCGCGATCGATGGTGCAGAGTAGAATGCGCAATCCCAGAGATGGACTCAAGTTCCTTGTACGAATACGAGTCAGCTGCTGCGATTTCCCTCAGCAAGAGCGCCAGATCAGCGATCGCATGTGAGCGCTCATCCTCTGTCGGCGTCCTGTGATGGCCTCGTAGGTTTTCGATCAGCGAAAGGATGAACGAGGTTTCGATCGAGTCGGAGTTGATGAGCGCGCGCCTCTTCGCGTTCACCGTCGCCTTCGCGAAGTCCGCGCCGGAGAGCCCCTCTGTAGCCTCGACGATCTGGGCCCGGGCGGGGATGACGTTCGACGCCCCGATCGCGGCATCGATCAGCTCTGCGCGCTGCGAGCGATCCGGAAGACGCAGCTCCCAGACGACCTCAAATCGCCGCCAGAGCGCCGGATCGAGTAGGTGAGGATGATTCGTTGCAGCAACGAGGGGAGATTGCCCTGATTGCAGGTCCAAGTTCTGAAGGAGGGAGATGACCACTCGCTTCAGTTCGCCAAGATCGTTCTTGTCGTCCCGCTGCTTCCCGATGGCGTCGATCTCGTCGAGTAGCACCAGGCATCTGTTCGTGGAGATGAACTCGAACACCTTCCGGACGTTCGATGCGGTCTCACCGAGGTAAGAAGACACGAGCGCATCAAACCTCACGACATACATCGGAAGGCCCAGCGAGCACGCCAAGTACTCTGCGAGATGAGTCTTTCCGCATCCTGGCGGCCCGTACAGCAGGACGGTACTACGCGGTGACAGTCCAGCGTCTCGTAAGCGAGCCTCGCTGCTCCATTCTGCAATGAACTCACGGATGTTCCGCTGGAGACGGGCGTCGACCACGGGCGACGTCTTCTTGGGGGAAACGACACGTTCGAGCGTGTCGATGGGCGGCGCACTACCGGTGGCCCTTGAGAGGACAGGAATCACATCGGACCGATCGTCCTGTACGACAACATCCAGAGCCTGAAGTAGCTGATGTGCAGCCCCGAAGTGGTTCCGACGTCGTTCCTCTTCCGCAACGGCACGAACTACGTCGACCACCCCTTGTCGGTCATGACGGGAGAAGGCTTCGAGCACGTCGAGGAAGCGTCCAACGGACGGCATTGCGCACCACTACTTTCGTTCCAGATGAGTGCAACGCCGGGAAAAAGAGGCACTCACCTAGCCATCCAATGCTACTCGATTCGAGAGCTGATTGGATACGATGGTTTACGGTGGCGGTCGAGCCACAGCCAATCAGTGACTGTCCTTATGACGGTGAAAGCATTTCGTGATACCGTCTGACATTCGCTAATGACAGTTAACGAATCTCAGAGCACGGTCGGGACTCTCGTGGTCGCCGAGAAGGCGGACCTTGGTGCCGCCAACCTGACTGTGGACCTCGGGGCCCTAGTCGAAGCTGCCGCCGCCTACGCCAGCGATGCGCGGTCGCCGAGAACGCATGCCGCCTACTCGTGGCAGTGGAGGCGCTTCACGCGATGGTGTTCGCTGCACGGCCTCGTCCCCATCCCGGCAACACCGGAGACGGTCGCGCTTTATGTCACGCACGGCGCGGAGACCGGGCTGCGGCCCGCATCGATCGCCCTCGCGCTCAGCGCGATCACCGCAGCCCACCGGACGGCACGAGAGCCCTCTCCGTGTACTGACCCGCTTGTGGCTCGTGTGCGCGAAGGCGTTGTGCGTCGTCTCGGCTCCGCGCCCAAGCAGAAGGACCCTCTCGATGTTGATGACCTGAAAGCGATGGTGCGCGCGACTCCACCCGGGCTGATCGGCGACCGCGATCGCGCGCTCGTGCTCGTTGGTTTCGCAAGCGCATGCCGACGCTCGGAACTAGCTGCGCTGGACGTGACAGACGTGGCCTTTGTGGCGTCTGGGATCGAGCTAACGATTCGAAAGTCGAAGACCGATCAACGTGGTGCAGGCTCCCTCAAGGTCATCGCGATGGGACGCCACGAATCCACGTGTCCTGTTCGTTCCCTTCGGAGATGGCTTGCTTCGTCCGGCATCATCGAGGGACCAGTATTCCGGCCGGTCGATCGGCACGGACGCATCGCCAGCACCCATCTGACGGGGCATGCAGTCGCCACGATCATCAAACGATCGGCGACGCGTGCCGGTCTCGATGCCGCTCGCTTCTCGGGGCATTCGCTCCGAGCGGGTTTCGTGACGACGTCGAAGCTACGCGGAGCGAGCGACGCGGCCGTCATGGATCAGACAGGCCATAAGAGCCTTGAGATCCTGCGTCGCTATACGCGTCGCATCCATGCCTGGGACGGAGCGGCCTCCGCGCAGCTGGGGCTCTAGATCCTGCGACCGAAGGCGAAGCGGGAGAGTCTTCGGTCAGACCAGTGGAGCCGCGCTGCGAGTTCACCTAGCGCCGCCCTGCTTCGCTGCGCCCGCGCCAGCGTCCGCCTCCTTGGAGAACCGGAAGAGGTGGCGCGTGGCTTAGGTGGTCGGAACTACGTCGCTCGTCCGACGCTTACCGGACCGTCCGCGACGCTGTCGCGCGCGTAGTTCGACCGCTCGGCGCGACGCCGGGCACCTACGGCAGCCGCACTAGCGGCATCAGCCACTTCGACCGAACCCAGCCCCGAACCACGTCCCCCGTGGTCGGGTCGCCGAAAGCAACCAGGCAGGACCGGCGGGACTTCTTCACGAAGACGACGACTTGTCCCTCACGGAGCCGGTGCAGCGTGCGACCACGAAGGAGACGATCTTGGTACACGCGCACGCCATCTCGACGAACAAGCCGTAGGGTCTCGACGTCAATCGCGCTCTTCGCTGCTTTGACGATGACCGTCTCGGCGCTCCGCAGTGTCGTCTGTTGTTGCTCGTCGATTACTCGGTCCAACAGGCGGTTCAGGTAGATACATAGGAGTCCGCCCAGGACGGTGACGAGCAGCGGAAGCAACAACTCCGTCAGGTACCATGGCGAGCGATTTCCATTTGCGGCGACCACATCGCGCCTCAGGGAATCTATCGCAGCCACAAGTTCAGCCGATGCGACGCGCCCATCCTCCAGCGGGACGGAAAGGTGCTGACTTACCTCATTTACGAGGTCCTTCAGAGAGGTCTGCGGTAACGGTGGCGCGGACTCTGCAGCGCGAACGGTACCGACCTCGACGGTCACGTCCGAGCAACCCTCGCCGAACTCGGGCGTCGTCGCCAGAACGCCTTCGGACCACGCGGTCGTGCGGAGGCCGGTAGACTCGCTCGTGGCGACGACCACACCTGACTCTTGATCCGATGCAATCAAGTCCTGAAGCCGAAGGTGCATGCGCTCGACTGCGTCTAAGGTCTCGCGAAGCCCTCTGAACGGATCCGGCGTCTGCTCGAACGCGACCAAGGCCGCACGGAGGTCCTTGAACGGATCCTGCATCCGCTCCAGCGCCTGGAGGTTCCTGTTGATCGCCTTGAACGGATCCTGCATCCGCTCCAGCGCCTGGAGGGCGTAGGGAAGGTCCAGATTCGCGTTGGGCTTCTTCATGCGACAGACGTTCCCGCGTTGTGGCTCACGTCGAGCAGATACCGCTCCACGACCTCTAGCGCGTACCTCTCCGGAAGGCATTCCTGGAACTTCGACAACCGACACCCCGGCAGCAATCCAATTCGCACGTGAACGTTCGGGCGTCCCTCGACATCGACCTCCGACGAAAACTCGACGCTGGCGGCTGCCTCGTGAGACGACGCAGTCGTCGCTCGCGGTTCGAACTCGCGGCGGCCGGGGGCTCGGATGGTTCAGATCCGGGCCTCCCCTGTTTCGAGCGCGATCGTCCGGGACGCGACCGACCGGCGACAACTATTCGGCGGGTCGGGCTGCCGAAATCTGCGGCTTCAGGTGCTCGCCAACACCAGCATCGGGACCGCACCGCGCCGGCCGACCTATGCCGTCGTCGGCGGGCGCGGAATCGTGAGATGCGACGATCGTCGCGGTCGGCGCGGGCGTGACGGATCCTTCGTATCGATCACGCGGCGAATTGCGCCGGGGGCGCGGCCTGCACGGTCTTGCACGCCCGGCGGCAGCGGTTCACGCAGTTCCGCGTGCACGCTTTGGCGTCGCCCACGTAGGGGACTCCGAACTCGTGCTCCCAGAGCAGCGCGGTGTTCTCGAACGTGGCGGCGAGCACCGGCAGTTCCTCGGCGGTGGAACCGAAGCCGCCGTCGTGATCGAGGATCTCCGCGAACAGGCGCATGCAGTCGTCGTAGTACGCGCGCGGGTTGAGCATGTGCAGGTGCCACATCCGGTCGATAGCCTTCGTGGGCGCGAGGGGAACATCCGGGTTCCGCTGGGCGAGGAGCAGGAAGCGTTCGTAGTCGGCGGCGTCACGCTCAAGCTCCCGGCGCGGTACGTGCGCGAAGTCCTCTGACCGCTCGGCGGCGCGCACGAGGTCGACGGAGACGACGGTCCCGGGCGCTGCCGGGGTCAGTGTCCGGTCGACGTGGATCGGCGAGTCGCAGCATCGGGTAACGCACGGCGCGGTCGCGGTCGCGGTCGCGAAAGAGCGCTCGATGCTGCCGTACGAGGTCTGGGTCTTGGGCCCGGGATCGGTGGAAATCGTCATGGTGTTTTCCGGTGAGTTGAGGGGAGGACGACTGGGACTTCTCCAAGGTGCCCATCGGC
>JAUCQB010000076.1 GCA_030372985.1 Phycisphaerae bacterium | reverse complement strand
TTCGGAACTCGTCGGCAGCGTCAGATGTGTATAAGAGACAGAGGCAATGCGTGATATCGGTGTCGTCAGCGCCGTCGATGGCCTCGCCGGCCGCCTCGGGCAGTCTGCCCAGTTGCTCGAAATACGCTTCGGCAAGCACCGCACGGCCGCACAGGCCGTCCTTCCCCTCGCCGTGAAGCTCGCACCAGGAATCCGAGAGATCCTGTCCGACGGCCGCAGGCACGACCGCCAGCAAGAACGCCGCCACGATAACGCCGCTGAGGCCCGAGGGGCAAAGCCGATGTGTAAGCACTCTTCCGTCCTCCGCGATTCGATTGCGACATGCGAACCGGATTCAACCGGTCGAACTCGATCGACAAACCGTGCAAGCTGATATTTCCCACACCCTCTGGCCTGCCGCACCGGAGGGTCGGCCAGTGAGCCTTCATTCTACCTCATGGAGGCCCCGCACCGATAGCCATATTCTTTCTGAACGAGTGGTTTCTTCTCTGGGTCCGGGCCTTCCTATTCTGACAGCGTTTCCGGGAAGGGTGGGGCACGGCTGTGACCCTTTGTCGTCCTGGGCACAAGGGAAGGCAAAGGCCTGCCGGTCCGGCCTACGCCGTCGCCGGGCCAGTCCCAAGTTCGGTTCCGCACTCGGGGCATCGGCTGGCTTCCAGGCCGTGCAGGTTGTAGAGGCATTTGCGGCAGTACCGCCGCGGGTAGGGCGATCCGTCATCGGGTGGCGTCTGCATCGGCACGAAACGAGCGTACAGGGCGATCAACAGCCAGGGGCCGATCAGTCTGACAGAGTCGACAAACACACCAAGGAATTCGTGACGGGTGTGGACCCAGCGATACTGAAGACCGCCCGGGTAACCGGGAACGCTCAGATAGATCGCGTGGATCGAAATGTTGACAAGCCATGGCGCGACGAAGCTCTCTTCTGCGGCGCATATTACCCCGATGGCAGCCAGTATCAGGGCTGCGGTGCGTGCGGGCACAGTTTTCAAGATTAGCAGCACACCCGTACCGGCCACGACGGCCGCATAAACATACAGGGCACCGGTCTCCAGATGAATGCTCTGAGTGCAGAAAGCCAAAAACGCGCCTGCGTTGCCGACGAGCAGTTCTTCCACTGCAACGGCGAAACACCATGCGCTCGCCAGAACGACCCAGCGGGCTGTGTGAGGCTCAGCCTTTCCAGTGGCGGACCACCGGAAGAGAAGCGAAATGGCGAGGCAGTTCAGCAACGGAAGCATCTGAACTGCGTCTCTCAGAATGTAACTCAAGTTGGCCCAGGGCCGCGCCGGCCAGATCGGAAGCGATGATCCGCGAATCTCACAAAAGGCTCTGTAGTCGCTCCAGGCAACCCAGATCAAGGTAACGAGTGTAAGGACGAGAGCTATGAACACCCAACGGCTGGCGTGCTTCGATCCAAACCACAAGGTCCTTCCGCAGGCGTAAAGGGCAACCGCCCGGAGCAGGAGGACAACCGCCATGCAACAGGCTTCCAGAGAAGGCGTTGGTACCAGTTGATGGCTGCATAGCTGCCAGAGGTATGTCCCGTTCGAGACGAACGCTGTGTAGAACTCCATGAAGCACAGGACGGCGAGGAATCGGCGCCAGGAATCTCCACTCGACTTGTCGGGTTCGGCGACGACGAGGATCGGCGAAGCTGCACGCATTTTGCCCCCCTGCCCGAGATCGCGAAGACCCTTCATGCCCAACCTGTCCGTTTCTGCTTGGCCCAGAATGCTTCTGGGCCGCACTCGTTCGCGGAATGCTTTCCGCATTCGGCGCCAATGACGATGGGAATCGTCATCCGAGAGGTCCCAGATGCGAATCTGGGACCAGCGGTCCCTGATGACGATGGGAATCGTCACCCGAGAGGTCCCAGATGGGAATCTGGGACCAGCGGATAGGAATCTGGGACCAGCGGCGGTTTCACCATAACACCTGCCCCTCATTGGGGAAAGGAGGTAAGGCGGGATTGCCCAGACCAGCCGATGGGTTACCATGAGAGGCGCAGGGAGGTCGCGGAATGCGGTGGGCCGAGGAATATCCCAAGATCGAGGCAGACTGGTCGCAGGTGGAGCTGGTCCTGCGCCGGAAGGTGCCGCAGCGCGTGCCCGTGGTCGAGCTGTTTACCGATCACGACTTCATTCAGGCGGTGCTGGGGTACCACTGGACGGCCGTCGCCGCGGACAAGGATTACGCTGAGTGGCAGCGGTACTGGCTCTGGCGGATCGAGTACCAGAAGCTGGCCGGGCCGGCGTATATCAACGCGGGCATGGACGGGCTGGTCTACCCCGTGCGGAAGGTGGCGTGCGCGACCAACACCGCTGAACTGGCACTGGGCGATCGCGCCTGGGTCAACGAGACTGAGGGTGTCATCACCCGCCGCGAGGATTTCGAGTCATACCCCTGGCCGACGTCGCCGTTCAACCGACAGCAGATCGACTTCATCGCCGAGAACGCTCCGCCGGGCATGGGCATCATCATGGCATCGTCGGGCATTCTTGAGTGGGCAATGTGGCTGATGAGCTTCGAGACGTTCTCCACGGCTTTGCACGACCAGCCCGACCTGGTCCGGGACGTGGTCGATCGCGTGGGCGAACGGTTCGTCGACTTCTACGGCCAGGCCGCGCGGCACGAGGCGGTGCAAGCCCTGTGGATCGGCGACGACCTGGGCTTCAAGACCGCCACCATGATCTCGCCGCAGCACCTTCGCGAGTACATCTTCCCCTGGCACCGGCGGATCGCCGAGGCCGCCCACGCGGCCGGCAAGCCGTTCCTGCTCCACGCCTGCGGCAACATCGACGCGGTGATGGAAGACCTGATCGAGTATGTCGGCATCGATGCCCGGCACAGCTTCGAGGACGTCATCGAGCCGGTGACCTCGGTCAAGCGTCGTTACGGCCACCGCATCGCGATCATCGGCGGCGTGGACGTCGATTTCATCAGCCGCCGCAGCGAGCAGGAGGTCCGGCAGTACGTGCGGCGGATCCTGGAGGAGTGCACACCCGGCGGCGGATACGCCGTCGGCACCGGCAACAGCGTGGCCAACTACATCCCGATCCGCCACTACGTCGCCATGCTCCAGGAAGTGGCTGCCTTCAACCAGGCACGGTAGGGCGGGCCTCGCCCGCCGACAGGCAAAGCCCGCCCTACTTCCAGCATCTTACGTGGAGCACGGAAGGATAATCGGCGCAGCCAGAGGATGGATGAGAGGGGTGGACAACAAACAGGAGCCAGATGCCTCCTTTGACATAATTCACGCACGGGGTATAATATACAATAGTGGAGGCTCGATATGACGTCGGAAGCGCTCGCTGACAGGCTTCACGCCCAGCCGTTCCGGCCGTTCCGCATCCACTTGGCGACCGGGCGACAACTGGACGTCCGCCATCCCGATTTTCTGTCTCGCTCCCCTGGAGGCCGCACGGCGGTGGTCTGGAAATCCGAAGAGTCTTTCGAGGTCATCGATTTGCTCCTCGTCACCAGCCTGGAAATCGTCAACGGAAACAGCCCATAGTTGACCCCAGCGTTGCACACGGCAATGCTGGGTGCCATGCCCACGGCTCGGCGTGGGCATGCGGCACGGCCGCCCTACCTCGCTGACCCGGCTTGGTAGGAAGCCATGGGCATGAGGCCGCGGGGGAATCCCCACGGGCGAGGCCTTTGCGAGGCTCAATATGTCCGATCGACCCGTTGTACTGATCAACTCCAACCGCATGAAACCGGCGATCGCGCCGCTGGCCCTGGACTATGTCGCGGGGAGTCTGCGTCGCGGAGGGTTTGAGGTTCGCCTGATCGATCTGTGCTTTGCGGATGACTCGTCGCAGGCATTGCGGGAGGGTCTGGCCGGTGTCGAGCCGCTGTTGATCGGGGTGACGTTCCGGAACACCGACGACTGCTATTACCCAAGCTGCGCGTTTTTTGTGCCCGAGTTGTCGGAATTGGTGCGGCAGATCCGCTCGCTGACCAGTGCCCCGGTCGCTCTCGGCGGATGTGGCTTCAGCGTCTTTCCTGTCGAGATCGTGAACATCTGCAAGTCGGATTTCGGCATCATCGGCGATGGCGAGGAGGCGTTTCTGCGGCTGGCTCGTGCACTGTCGGGCAATAAGGATTACCACACGCTGCCCGGTCTGGTCTGGCGTCAAGCCGACGGCCGGTGCGTGCTCAATCCGCCTCAGCCGCCGGCCGCTCTGGACGTTTCGCCGGACCGCGGCCTGCTGGACAACGCCCGCTACTTTCGCGAAGGCGGCCAGGGCAACGTCGAGACCAAACGAGGCTGTCCGATGTCGTGCATCTACTGTGCCGACCCGGTGGCCAAGGGGCGACAGGTACGCTGCCGGCCGCCCGGCCAGGTGGCCGAGGAGGTCGAGTCGCTGCTCAAGCAAGGCGTCGACGTGCTGCACCTGTGCGACGGAGAGTTCAACATTCCGCACGATCACGCCCTGGCGGTCTGCCGTGAGATGATCCGGCGCGGACTGGGGCAGCGCGTCCGGTGGTATGTCTATTGCAGCCCGCACCCGTTCTCCGATGAGCTGGCAGTGGCCATGAAGCAGGCCGGTTGCGTGGGCGTCAACTTCGGCTGCGACAGCGGTTGCGACCGCATGCTGGCAGCGCTGGGCAGGAGCTATCGGGCAGACGCGATTCGCGATGCGGTGCAGGCCTGCCAGACGGCCGGGATCACGGTGATGGTCGACCTGCTCCTGGGCGGCCCCGGCGAGGACGAGGCGTCGGTGAGAGAGACGATCGAGTTCGCCAGGCAGCTCGATCCCGACCGTTGCGGGGCGGCCACCGGTGTGCGACTCTATCCAGGTACCCCGCTGGCGGACACGATCCGCCGGCAGGGCCCCTTGTCGACCAACCCCAATCTGCGGGGCTGCGTCGAAGACAACGACAGCCTGCTGCGACCGGTGTTCTACTTCGATCGGCGCCTCGGCGACGACCCCGGCTCGCTGGTTTGCGACATCATCGCCGGCGACGAGCGGTTCTTCCCGCCGCCGCGGATCAGAGACGCGACCAACTACAACTACAATGACAACCGGGTGCTGACCGATGCGATCGGCCGCGGCATGCGCGGAGCTTACTGGGATATCCTGCGTCGGCTGGCCGATGCAAGATGAACAAGAAGAAAGAGGGCGTGCATGATCGGCCGGCGGCCTCCGGTGTGGATGATAGCACGCGGACGGCGGACCACTGCTTGCTCACAGCTCGTCGCCGAAGCTGGTTCCCACCGAGCGGGCCGCCGCGATCAACGGGTGATCCAGCGGCACCAGCCGCTGCTGACCGGCCACGCTCTCGATCGGCACGCTGGTGATCCGCCCGCTCTGGCTGACCACGATCTCGTTGAACCTTCCGGCCAGGGCCAGCTCGAGGGCCTTGTGCCCGAAGAGCGTGCCCAGGACGCGGTCGGCCGGAACCGGCGTGCCGCCGCGCTGGACGTGCCCCAGAATGGTTGCCCGGCACTCCAGGCGCGTCGCGGCCTCGATCTGCTTGCAGAGAACATTGCTGATGCCGCCGAGGCGGATGGGGTCGGGGCTGCCGGCGACCACCCGGTCGACCGTCTGCTGGCCTCCCACGGGCTTGGCCCCCTCCGACACCGCGATAATGGTGAATGACTTGCCGCGCTTGCTGCGGTTCATGCAGTAGTCGCAGATCGCGTCGAGGCTGTATGGGATTTCCGGGATGAGAATGACATCCGCCCCGCTGGCCAGTCCGCTGGTCAACGTCAGCCAGCCGGCGTTCCGCCCCATGATCTCGACCAGCATCACGCGATGGTGGCTCGATGCGGTGGTGTGGATGCGGTCGAGAGCTTCGGTGGCGGTGTTCACGGCGGTCAGGAAGCCGAAAGTGATCTCCGTGTGCATCAGGTCGTTGTCGATGGTTTTCGGCACGCCGATACAACGGACACCGTGCTGGATCAGGCCGGCGGCGCCGGACATCGTTCCATCACCCCCGACGCAGACAATCAGATCGAGTCGTCGTTCGGCGATGTGCTCGACGACTCTCTGGGTGACGTCCTCGGTGACCGGTTTGCCCTGCTCGTCGATGCCCACCACGAAACGCGATGGATTGGCGGTGTTCGACGTACCCAGGATGGTGCCGCCTCGCGTCAGGATGTTGGACACGTCGTCCCGCTCCAGGATCCGCATGCGGTTGCGGATCAGGCCGAGGAAACCGTCCTCGATGCCCCAGACCTCCAGGCCGTGCTGATGCATTGCCGCCTTGGCGACCGCCCGGATCACCGCGTTGAGACCGGGGCAGTCTCCGCCGCCGGTCAAGATGCCGATACGTTCGATTCGATTCTCGTCCGTCATGGATGGATTCCTGATCGCTGCAACCGGAAACGGCGCCCGAACAACCGCCGGCCGACCGTGATTCGTTCCGGTTTTGTCTTGCCCGCAATGCGGTGCGTGTCAACCTGACCGGCACGCTGCCAGACTCACACGGTCATGCATCCTCGCCTGAACATGCCCAGTTGTGATCGTCCCTGCTAGTCAGCAGCTTCCTCATTCACGTTTTGTTCCAGAATGATCAGGTTGTCTTCCGCGTCGGCGTCGTATCGTATCCCGACGACGTTGTAATTCTGCCGGATGGCCAGATGAAGCATCGGGCGATGCCGGTTGTAGCACTCGAAGCGGATCGTCTGATAATCCTGGTCGCGAGCCCATGCCGTCATGGCCTCCATCATCTGCGAGGCGACGCCGGCGCGTCGGAAGTCCGCCAGGACGCCGATGTACCAGCAGTAGAACGTGTTTTGTTTCAGCTCGTAGCCGAGGGCGAACCCGACTGGACGTTTCTGCACCGTGGCCAGGAGCAAAAGCGGGTTGCGCTGTGTGCCCAGGCGATGCGTGAAGAAGGCGTACTCGCGCCCGGGGCGGAAGATCTCATTGTAGAGCTCGACGATGAGCGGCAGGTCGTTGATCCCCACAGGAACGATTTCGGCGTTGGCCATGGACGATCTCCGCTTGGAATCAAGAGCGCCGCGGGCACCTCTCAACCCGGCTGGGGCAACGGCCCCGAGCCAAAATCAGGTTGTGAAGATGGGGAGGTGCCCGGCCCGGCCGACGCCCGGGCGCCGACCCCCGCGTGGGCCGCATCGAGCAGGTCGGACACGGTGGGCCGGTCCAGGCTCTCGCCCCTCAGCAGCGCGTGCACCTCGGCGGCGTCCAGCGTCTCGTACTTCAGCAGAGCCTGGGCCACCGCCTCCAGCTTCTGGCGATTCTCGGTCAGGAGCCGACGCGTATCGGCGTAAGCCTCGTTGATCACCCGCTGGACTTCCTGATCAATCAGCCGGGCGGTTTCCTCGGAATAGTCTTTGCCTCCGGGCAGGTCGACCCACATCGTCTTGCGGGACGAATCATCACCGTAGTAGATGAATCCCACGCGGTCGCTCATGCCCCACTCGGTGACCATCCGGCGGGCGGTCTCGCTGGCCTGACGAATGTCGGCGGACGCCCCCGTATTGACGTCGTTGCAGGTCATCTCCTCGGCAATGCGCCCGGCGCACAGAATGCGCAACTGGGCGTTGAGCCACTTGGTGCTGTAGTTGGTGCGGTCCTTCTCCGGCAGCGAGAAAGAGGCCCCGCCGTACGGTCCGCGCGGGATGATACTCACCTTGTGCAGCGGGTCGGAGTCGGGCAACAGGCATTGGACCAGGGCGTGGCCGGCTTCATGGTAGGCGGTGGCGATTCGCTCCTTCTCGTCGACCATGCGGCTCTTCTTGGCCCGGCCCCAACGGACCTTGTCACGGGCCTCTTCAAGGTCTTCCATCTCGACGTAGTCCTTGTTGGACATGGTCGCCAGCAAGGCCGCCTCGTTGATGATCGCCGCGAGGTCCGCTCCGCTGAACATCGGCGTGCCGCGAGCCAGCTTGTTCAGGTCCACATCGGGCCCCAGCTTCACCTTCTTGGCATGGACCCGAAGGATCTCCAGCCGGCCCTTGACGTCCGCCAGCGGAACAAAGACCTGTCGGTCAAAACGCCCGGGCCGCACCAGTGCCGGGTCGAGCACGTCCGCCCGGTTGGTCGCCGCGATGACCACCACCTGATCGGAGGTGTCAAACCCGTCCATCTCGACCAGGATGGCGTTGAGAGTCTGTTCCCGCTCATCGTGTCCGCCGCTGCTGAAGCCGGCCCCGCGGCGGCGGCCGACGGCATCGATCTCATCCAGGAAGATGATGCAGGGCGAGTTGTCCTTGGCCTGCTTGAAGAGGTCGCGCACGCGCGAGGCGCCCACGCCGACGAACATCTCCACGAAATCGCTGCCCGAAATGCTGAAGAAAGGCACGTCGGCTTCTCCGGCGATGGCCTTGGCCAGCAAAGTCTTGCCGCAGCCCGGATCGCCGACCAGCAGCACCCCTCGCGGAATGCGGGCCCCGAGCCGCTGAAACTTCTTCGGGTTCTTGAGGAACTCGATGATCTCGGCGCATTCTTCCTTGGCTTCGTCGATCCCGGCGACGTCCGCGAAGGTGATGTTGGTGTGTTCCTTGGTGGTCACGCGATGTCGCGACCGGCCGAAGTTGCCCAGCATTCCCCCCGGTCCTCCGCCGACTCCGCGAAGCTGGCGGAAGACGAAAAACCAGATGAAGGCAATGACCAGCAGCCAGGGCAGCAGGTTGATCAGTATGTTGAACAGGGCCCCGCCGGTACGGTCGATTTCATAACGGACGCCGGATGCCCGCAACTCCGCCCAGAAGGCGTCGTTGAAGGCCGATTCGTGCCAGTTCACCTCAAACTCCAGCGGCTGATCCTTGCCCGGGCTGTTCTTGAGCTTGCCGGTGATCGTGCTGCTGCTGGCCTGGATGACCAGTTCCTGGATGTTGTTGTCCGTCAGCTCCTGCCAGAACTGGTCCGGCGTCAGCTCACGCCGCTGGCCGGCGCTGGACATCAGATAAAACGCGAGGAATACGAAGATGATGATGGAGGCCGCCCATCCGAACAGCCCGCGAGACATGCGCATGGGCGGCCCTGGAGGCCTGGGCCCCTGGCGGTCATCACGGTCGGACGGGTTCTCAGACATCCGTTGCGTCCTCAATTGGCGCATTAACAGGAAAACGCCTTGGCCGGGGCATCTCCGCTGCTACTTCATGTTATTCGGACTACCAACTGTTTTCCATGTCGCCGACGATGTTTCGTGCCAGCCTGCTGACCGCGTCCAGCCTGCCTTCGGCCACCGTCTCGCCGGCCGGTCGCACGTAAGTCACGGTGGTGACAAACCGCGGACGGTCTCGCAGAAGCTTGCCCGTCCTGACATCCTTCCATCGGTAGCGGACGATCAATGTGGCTGCCGTCTCCCGTGGTCGAAGGGCGATCGGGTCCCAGCCGAGGGAAGACTCCCGCCATTCCAGCACTTCCCCCGACAGGATGGTATCGGCTTTTTCCGGTGGGGCGTTCGTGTATGGGGTTGAGACGTTGATTTCCTTTCGCAGCGCCTCGGTCAGCTCGAATTCGATGCCGCGGCGGAACTCCCGCGACTGGAACATCTCGACATACACGGTCTGGATCGTCTGTGGATGCAGCGAGTCATTGCTGTAGCCGCAGCCGCAAGCCAGCAGGCCCGCGGCCAGAAGGGCCAGACGTCCGATATCGACGGCAACAAATCGGTGATGACTGCATGATCGTCGCATCAGCGCGGGGTCTCCTGTTGACGGAGGCGGTTGACTGAGGCCTGTGGCTCAGGCATCGCGGGCTCTTCGAGCGGCTCGCCGATTGCCGCCAGACGGTTGCGGGCCTCAAGGGCGGCGGGGGTCTTGGGCCAACGGATGATGATTTCCCGGTAGTAGAACCTCGCAGCCTGGAACTTCTCCGTCTTCTGATAAAACTTGCCGATGTCGAGAGTCTTGTCCGCGCGAGTGGCGGTCATCTGTTCGAGCGTCGTTGACACCTCGTCTCGCTCGGCAGCCGCCGGATACTCCCGCTGGTACTGGTTGTAGCGTTCCTCCGCCTCGATCAGCGGGGCCTCGTCGAACTTGATACCCGCGAAGCGCCCCTGGGCGCAGCGGGCGCTCATCAGGAGGGCTCGGGCGTGCCAGCGGCTGCGTGGATACTCCCGTGCGAAGGTGGCGTACTCCGATTCGGCCAGATCAAGCTCGCCGCGACTGAAGTAGTACTCGGCCTTGGCCATCTGGGCCATCTCGGCCAGCGGGGTATCGGAGTAATTGGCAACCAGGTCGTCCATGATCGCAATACCGCCCTCGCGGTCCTTGAACCACAGCAAGCCTCCCCAGATGCGCTTCCGCTTGCCGGCCATGTACTGTTCGGCGACGCGAAACTCCTGCGACAGCGCCGACTCGGCAAACGCTGAGCCCGGATAGTTGTTGAGCAGTTCCTGGTAGGCCTTGTGCGCCTGGCGGTACAGACCTCGCTCGAGATACGCAGTGCCATAAAGGTACAGTGCCTCAGGGTATCGCGGGGCATCATCGCCGTATTGCTTTATCCAGTCCTTGATGATCTTGCAGACCGTCTTGTACTCGCCCCGGGCCAGCCACTGGCGAGCGATGTCCAAGTCGCCGTCCTCGGTGCCGGGGACGGGCTCGACGCCGTGTTCCCACTCGCCGGTCTTTTCGTTGAAAACAAGGTGCTCGGCGTGCCGTTTTGGCGGAACGGGCACTTCGCCGGCCGTTGATTCCAACGGCCAAGCGGCTGCGACAGCCAGAGCCAGCAGACAAGCACTGCAACGGGCAAAGAGACCGAGCTTCGGACGGGTATGACTCATGGCCAGGGTTCCATGTGGCTCTGGTTTCACGTGGGCCGCGCGGAACACCCCGCCCGCCCGGCCTGACGCCTCTCAAGAGTCACCGATTATAAGAGGCCGCTGCCACCCTGGCAATTCTGCTGCAACCGGGGCGGCTGGCCGGGAGATTCGCTGTGACAAGCAGTTACGGCTTGGCCTCGATCCCCGGTACACGGAGCCGAATCATCAGGGACATGCCAGCGATTCCCTGCGCGAAGCCGGTTTACGATCTTGTCCTACTGAGACGGATTAACGTCAGGCGAGAGCTCACCCTTTTGAGGCTGTGCCAGGAGCCGGTATTGAGAGAGGACGGCAAAGGCCAGCAGGGCCATCGAGACAACCACGCGGAAGGCCCAGGAGGTCCTGCGCTGGCTGGTCTTGAAGGTGAAGGTTGACGGGTCCACCGTGCGTGGGCACTCCATGGTACCATCGCGTGCGATCCACCGGAGGTACTTCGGGAATCCCGCCAGCCAGTCGGCCGCCCCCCCCTCATAGGGCCGTCCCAGAAGCTGGCTCATGACGTGTGTGCGGCTCTTGGCGACGACCTCGGCTCTCTGTTGGGGCGTCAGGCGACGAAACAGAGCGGTTTCCGTTTGGCGGGCGACCAGCCCGGGAAAGGTCGCATACTCGGTCACAAGCGTCGTGCCCCAGGTCAGCAGCACGACCACCGATCCAGTCAGGTTCAACGTCAGCGGGCGAACCGGGACGGCCCCCCGGCCAAAACGAAACATGATCGCACCGATCACCAGACCGAACACCAGGAAGAAGAACAGCCCCAGGTAGAACGGCATCGGGGCCAGGTAGGCAAGTATCACCCCCGCCGGGATGCCCGTGCAGCAACCGGCTGCAAAGGACCGGCCAATCCCAATGCGTTTTGCAGGGGTTGTGCTCATGTGCCGGCAGTCTAGTCGCTGCCCGGGTGCTTTGCCAGCGAGCCGCGGTGGAGAGACATCGCTGCGTTCGGCCGGGCGTGCCGCACACGCGTCTCGAAGGATCTACTCCTCAATCGAATCGATCACGACCCATCGGACCAGGTCTCGCAAGGTGATGATCCCCACCAGGCTCGTGCCGTTCTCGATCACCGGCAGGCAGGAGACCCGATGGTGCATCATTGTGCGGGCTGCCTGGGCGGCCGGGGCGTCAGGTTCAATCGAGACAAGGCGCCGAGTCATGATCTGATGGATGCGTTTTCTCAGCGTCCCGATATCTTGGGGACGCTCGCTCATGCGAACGCCGACAAACGGGCTGAGGTTCTTCAGCAGATCTCGATCGGAAATGACCCCCACGGCTTTGCCGCCTTCCATGACGATCAGGTGGTGGAACCGCCGCTGGTTGAAAATGCCGCGGGCGGTCTCCAGCGTCTCATCCATGCCGATGGTGACCACCTCGGTGGTCATGATCTCGCGCACTTTTCGTGGCCGATCCGTCATGCGTCGTCCCTCGTATCCGCGGTTGCCCGGCCCGAGCCCGCCCGTTACAGTGCCTATCATAACGTGGCCCGGACCGGCTGACAGGTCCGGCCCTGGGTGTGAGAGCGCGTGTGAAAAGGGTAGGGCGTGATCGGAGCCGCGGGAGGCGGCGGAGACCTGCCGGCCCGAGCTCAACCGTACGGCAGGTCTCGGTCGCCGCGGCGACCCCGCCAGGGGCGAGGCAGGCTCGACGCTGTCCTTCCGAATGCTCGGGGCGGTTTTCACACATTGTCCGGGTTGACTGAGGGTATCGCTCGCGTGCCGCGAATCGAACAGATCGAGAAAATGCTGGCGTCCAGTCCGGACGACGTGTTCCTGAATTTCGCCCTGGCCATGGAACGGGGCAAGGCCGGTCAGCAGGAGCAGGCGGTCGCGGGCTTCCGGCGAGTCATCGAGTTGGACCCTGATTATGTCCCCGCCTACACCCAGTTGAGCAACACGCTGATCGACCTCGGCCGCAAGGACGAGGCCAAGGCCGTTCTGGCAAGCGGCGTCCAAGCCGCCACCCGCGCCGGCGACAAGCACGCCGCGGGAAAAATGGGCGATAAGCTGAAACTGCTCGAGTAGATCTCTATTTCTCGTTAATACCTTGTCAAGGTATTAACCAAAAATGGAATACAATCCGTTCATGGGCACACTGCCGCTTCTTGCTCAGTGCATCCTGCGGCTCAGGGCATTCAGGAACTTGTCGGCCTCCTCGAATCGCTCGAAGGTTCGTTCCTCGGCGCGGAACTCGCGTGTGTGGCAGCGGCGCTGAGAGCCGTTCCACCTGCTGCCGTGCTTCTTGTGCAGCAGTTCGTGGTGCATGACGTGTTCGATGACGAACCGCGGAACGTCCGGCCGGTCGAGCGTGCTGCTGATGCACACCACATCGTGGGCGAAGTTGTAATGCCCGAACCGCCGGCCGGTGAGCCGCCGGGTCCAGCTCAGCGTCGGACGGGCCATACCCCCGTTGAAGTAGCGGCGATTGACCTCCTCGAAGACCTCTGCCAGGTCGTAGGCCATTCCGTGCGTTCGCTCGACCCGCCCGGCGGCTTCGTCCATGGCCGTGCGCACCGACTGGTACGACTGTGACAGCATCGCCGCGTTGATGGCCGGGAGGCACCCCCGGTCACCGAGCATCATCCGCCCCAGGTGGTTGAACGTTGCCTCGTTGAAGCAAATCATCGGTGTTGACAAGATCATCCGCGTGCCGCGCGGGTCGGGCCGCCAGCGGTACAAGTGGCTCGACGGTCTGAAGTGGATCAACAACGGGGCCTTCCAGCGGCTGTTCGCCTCCGGCATCGCGCCAAAGACGGCTTGCGCGCGTCGCACCGCCTGCATGTAGAAACCCATATGCTGTGGCTGGGCGAAATAGCGGAACCAGGCGACCAGGTCGCGAGACTCGGTTCTCAGATGCCCGGGCTTGAACTCGTTACAGCTCATGTGATGGTCCAGACGCTGATTGGTCTGCTGCACTACCCGCAGCATCGCCGCTGCATCGAGCTTGCCCATGTGTAGCTGGCGAGCCAGGTCGTCGAGCAGGCTGTCGAGAAACGCACGCAGACCAATGAGGCGGACCGAGCCGGGCAGGTGCTTCTGCAACTGATGCTCTTGGGGTGCAGTTGTCGTCGGCAGGTTGTCAACGTCGAGCGTCAGCAGGAACTCATAGGCCCGCCTGCTGGGTGCGGGCAACTGGCTGGGCCGAACGCCGTGCCGGCTGCAGATTCCGCTGATCTCCGACAGGGTACGCTGCACCCGGCTCTTGAGGCTATTGCGTTGGGCGACAGTCATCGGCGACGAACATATCTGGCGGACGTAGTTCGCCTCGCGCACCAGGCCGGTGATTCGCAATTGTCGCATGCTACCACACCTTCAAAAGCAAAAGCAGCGAGACGGTGCCGTCGATGATCGGCTCGTTGGTGCTGAAATCCTCGTAGCAGTCGTGGTAGACGCCGATTTCGGACTGGAAGCGAGCGTAGAGGTCATCCCCGAAGGGCTCGAACTTCAGACTGTCGTTGATGTCCTTGTACACCGGCCCGTCGACCAACCCGCCGACGGGGAGAATGCCGGCCATGCTGTGGAACCGGTGGTGCGGTCGACGCGCCGGATTGCCGCTTTCAGGAACGCCGATCACCATCGAGACCCCCCACGGGTTGCGGCCGAAGATCCAGTCGCGGGCCTCGGCCGCCAGCGTGCGATACGTGGGGTCACCGGTCATCTTCTCATAAAGCACGGCCTGCGTGGCCAGGGCAATCACATCATTGGTCGAGCACCAGACCAGCGGAGTACCCAGGCGATAAGGGTTGCGCTCGGCGATCTGGCGCACCGCTTCCAGGCCGACTCGATAATGATCGGCGAGCATCTTCTTCGCCTCTTCATCCACGTGCGGATAGAGCCGCCAGTGGGCGAGGTTGACGTAGGGGAAGAACTCATAATGGCCGTGGCGAGACTTGCCCATCCACGGGTTTGGCCCGGCTTGCCGGGCATGCTCGATGGCCTGCTTCAGGTACTGTGGGTCTTTCGTGGCGATGTACAGTTCGGTAGCGGCCCACTCCAGGTCGTCGTAATAGGTGCTTTCGCCGTAGTAGTGGGGGGCCCGCACCGGCACGGACATCGCGTTGCCCGGCCGTCGGCGGGCCAGGTCGTACATGGACAGGGCTGTCTTGAGGTTACCGGCCAGCGTCATCGCCGCCGAAGCCCGTCCGGCCAAGCTGGCCATTCCGGACGAGTTGTTCTTGTACTTGGGTCCTTCGGGCTTGCCCGTAGCTCGCCAGGCGGCTCGCGGACCACCCTTGCCCCACCCATAGTCGGATTGATCATCGTGCCACAATGTGGCCGGCGGCATGTGGTCGCGGTCATCGCCGATCTGAACGTAGATCGTGTCGGAGTCGGGCTGAAGCTTGCCGACCAGGGCCGCTCCATGACGCGCCTCCTCTTCCGCGCCGGCCAGGAACAGGGCCGCAACACAATAGGTCGTCGTGATCATGTGCTTCAGCCGGTCGGCCGCGTCGTGCCAGCCGCCGACCAGGTCGACCTTGCGGCCGTCAATGGTGTCGATGGCATCCTGCTGATGGCATTTCTTCCCGGTGACCGGGTTGTCGCCGCAGCGCTGAAGCCGCATGAAACCGAGCAGCTTCTCGGGCACATCCGCATAGGCGTCCCGTCCGACGGTGAAGGGCAGCGACTCGACCGCCCCGAATCGCACTCGATAGCGGCCGCTTCTGGTCACCTTCGTGAAATCCAGGCGGTAGTTGTGCCTGAACGGCCCCCATGCGCCCTGATCCTCGCCGATCGAGGCCGTGAAATCGCCGACCGAAAAGGTGCCCGTCTGCGGCTCATCGCACGAGAGGATGGCGATCTTCGGGTCGTCGGGCAGAAAGCCGATTTGGTTGACCCGGATCCAGATGCCCGTCTCAGCTTCGGTTGCCCGCGACTCGGCCGGCCGCGAGGTCGCCGGACCGTTCCCGGCAGCCAGGACGCCGCAGTCCAACAACAGGACTGCTGCAAACAGAAGCGTGTCAGCTCTTGAATTCCGCATCGGCATCGGCCCCCTCATCCATCATGGCAGTGATGTGCTCGATCACGCATTGCCCCAGTCGCGTCAGATCGTACCCGCCTTCAAGCACGCTGACCAGCCGACCGCGGGCGTGCCGCTTGGCGATCTCCACAACCGCCTGGGTGATCCATCCGTATGACGACGACTCCAGATCGAGCGAGGCAACGCGCTCACCGCGTGTCGCGTCGAAGCCCGCGCTGACCAGCACGAATTCGGGCTCGTATTCGTCGAGTCTCGGAAAGATCTGCGTGTCGAAGACCTCGTGAAATTCGCGGTCGCCGCTGCCGGGCTTCATCGGGATGTTCAGGGTGAAGCCTTCGCCGGGGCCGCGACCGGTCTCGCGCTCGTAACCTGTGCCGGGGAACAGTGATTCCGGCATCTGGTGGACACTCACGTAGAACACGTCGCGGCGCTCCTCGAAGGCATGCTGGGTGCCGTTGCCGTGGTGGACGTCCCAGTCGACGATCGCGACCCGTTTCAGGTTATGGCGGCGAACCAGGTACTCGGCCGCGATGGCCACGTTGTTGAACAGGCAGTACCCCATGGCCAGATCGCGTTCGGCATGGTGGCCGGGCGGTCGAACCGCGCAGAATGACCGTGGAACTTCGCCGGACATGGCAGCGTCGCAGGCGGCCAGCACCCCTCCGACGGCCAGCAGGGCGGCGTCGTAGCTTTCCGGGCAGATTCTGGTCTCCGACGAACCGATGAAGCTGAACCCCTGTTCGCAGGCCAGTCTCACCAACTCGACGTAAGCGGGCTCGTGGATCCAACTCACGATGTCAGTCGGTGCCGGCTGGAACGGCAGGTGCCGCATCCGGCCCAGAAGTCCGGCCGCCGTCAGGTCAGAAACGATGACCTCCAGGCGAACCGCCCGCTCCGGATGCGTCTCACCCGTTTGATGGCGATGGAAGAACCGGTCATAGACCCAGCCGACGGCCATGCGAGCAGCTTATCTCCGAGATCGCGCCCTGCAACGCCGGTCGAATCATTGTTGACTGATCTCCTCGCGCGGCAGGAGTTGAGGCGCGGTTTCGTCGACGGTGATCAGCCCGGTTGCGAATTGCAGATCGTTCATCGTTCGTTCGGTTTCGAGCATGCTGGCGGCGACCTGGTCGACCTGGCCCGAGATAAAGTCAGGTTCCTGTCGATTCACGGCCAGTTCGCTCAACGAGCGAATTTTGTTTTCGAGTCGGTCGATCTCCAGTTGGATCAGTTCGTAGTTGGAGCGGGCCTTCTGATGGTTGTTCAGGCGGTTCCGGCAGGTCTCGAGGTTGTCCTCGATGGTCCGCGTGAACTTCTGACGTTGAGCCTCGTCCCTTAGCTTGGATACCTTCTCCAACCGAACCTGGAGGTTGTCGATGTCCTGCTGGATCTGAGCCTCGCTGGTTTTCTGGAAGAACCGCTCAAGGGAATACTGGGTGAAGAGCAGCCGGAGGTAGATCCACAGCAGACGGTCCAGGCCGGCGAGTTGCGATTGCTCCAGGATCGACGCAGAGCCGGCATGACCGGGGTACTTGATGGCCAGGGCAATCTGCCGCAGCTCCAGGCAGCGGGCGCGGAGGGCCTCGTATCGCTCCACGGACTTCGGAGGAAGTGCCATCATGATCGACTTCATCATCCGCTCGACACCGGCCGTGCCTTGCTGGCGGACGGCGGCGCTCTGCTGGGCGTCCACGTAGGCCTGGAACTTGGGATGCGTTCCGAGCATGCCCAGGTAGCCGACTTCGATCGCCAGCACCAGCGGCACCCAGACGTCGGCCTGGCCGCTCAGCAGCGCAAAGCTCGTTGCCCCTGCCAGCAGCAGCAGGTTCCAGCGATTGAGGAACGCCGTCTTGAGGTACTTGACGAAATGCACTGGACCAACCTCTAGTCTCGCCCTTCCTCCAGTTCGCTGATCAGGTCACGTATATAGGCGACCGTTTCCTGAAACTTCGGCTCTCGCTGCATCTGCTTGGAGGGGCGGTCGGCGGGCTGGACCACCAGCTCCCGCAGAATGGTGCCAGGCGAATTGCTCATGATGTAGACGCGGTCGCCGAGAAACACCGCCTCCTCGATCGAATGCGTGACGAACAGCACGGTGGCCTGGACTTCCTTCCACAAGGCCACCAGCAGGTCCTGCATGTTCATGCGCGTCTGTGGATCGAGGGCGCCGAACGGCTCATCCATCAGGATGATCCGGGGCTTGAGAATGAGCGTCCGGGCGATGGCCACGCGCTGGCGCATTCCGCCGGACAGCTCGTGGGGGTACTTGTCGACATCGGTCTTCACTTTCAAACCGACCCGCTCGATCCAGTACCTGCCCAGTTCATCTCGCAGCTTTCGCGGTATGTGCTGACATTCCAGACCGAAGGTGACGTTCTCGAGCACGGTGCGGTGATCGAAGCTCGTGTAGTCCTGGAAGACCATGCCGCGGTCGGCCCCCGGGCCGGTGACCGGCTGCCCCAGAACCAGCACCCGGCCTTCGGTGGGCGGATGCTGCGGTTCCAGGCCGGCGACCAGCCGGAGGATGGTGCTCTTGCCGCAGCCGCTGGGACCCAGAACGCAGACGAACTCGCCCTTGTTGGGCAGGTCCTCGATCACGAAATTGACGTCGCGGATGGCCGTGTAGCTGTTGGCCTGTCCCGGATTGTAGGTCTTGGTCACCGCGGTGAACTGTACGACGGGCGGGCGGGCAAGCTGCTCGGGTTTGCGGATCTCGGGCAGCACCCGGCTGATGCCCACCGGCTGGGCGGGTTGGCTGGGACCGGCGGCGGTAGTGGTGTCAGTCTTGGTCATGCCTTTTTGTCCGGAGTCGGGGCCGGTTCGCGGCTGACAGCGACAGCCTGGGCTGCCGATCTGCGGAACATGTTCCGGAAATCCTCCCACGTATGCAACGCCTTTCGCAGGCCGCGATTGAGAATCCCATAGCCGCCGTAACGGTGGGGGAACAACTCGCATTGAACCCAGAAGAGCATTCGGTCGATGGCCATCGCCACCAGCGGGATGATCATGAGCACCAGCAGGATGTGCTCGCGGGGGCCTCGTCGCTGCGACATGAGGATGATGTCGCCGAGCCCGCCGGATTCGCCGCCGAACTTGACCAGCTCAGCCAGCATGATGTAGCCGAAAGCCAGGCCGAACAGAAGCCGCAGCGAGTTGAAGATGCTGGGCATGGCCAGTGGTACCAGCACTTTCAGAATGACCTGTCGCCGACCGGCACCCAGGGTGTAGGCCGTATCCATGTAGCGACGATCCACGTCCATGACGGCGCGGGATGAATCGGAAAGAATGAAGGCCACGCAGGCGATGAAGATGAACATGATTTTCTGCTGTTCACCGATCCCGAACAGCGAGAAAGTCAGCGGGATCAGAGCGGCCACGGGAATGTTGCGGCCGAAGATTGACAGGGGTGCCAGGAAAGCGTTGAACCACGAGAAACATCCTCCCAGAACGCCGAACGGCACGCCGATCAGGGTGGCCAGGCCGAAGCCCAGGGCGACGCGCCGCAGGCTGGCCCAGACGTTACGGGTCAGCTCCCGGTCAAACCAGAGGTCCGGGAACGTGGCGAAGGTTTCGCGCGGGCTGGGCAGGACCGTCGGGCCCAGGATCCGCTGCTCCGCCTCGCCGCGGGTGACAAACCACCACAGCCCCAGGCAGAGGGCCACGCAGGCGATGCCGAAGAACATCCTCTGCCAGAAGGGAATCTCGCTGCGAATGGTCAGGAGCGTTCGCATGGGGCACGCTCGGGCTTCGCTCGATGCCGCGGGTGCGGCCGCGGGCGGCGGCTGATTGCCACTCGCCGGCAAAGACGGCTTGGGTTGATCCGCCATGGCTGTTCGTCCGTTCTCAACACTCAAAAACGGGTGTCCCTCACCACCTTGTCATCGGGGCGGGGGACACCATGATCATCGCACAATCCCCGGCTTGCGGGTAGTCCCCGCATCCGCAAAGACAGAGGTCGCCGCCTACTGCTTCTCCGCCGGGAAGATCTTGACCTCGACGCGGCGGTTCTTGGCGTGGTTGTCCGGATCGTTCGGGTCCGCCGGCTTGTCCCAGCCCACGCCCTCGACCGCGAACTGGTTCGGGTCGAGCTTATACTTGTTCGCCAGTGCCTCCTTGACCGCGTTGGCCCGGTTCAGCGACAGTTCCTTCACCAGGCTGGGCGTGACCTGGCCGCGCATGGAGGCGTCGGTGTGTCCCTGGATGATGATTCGGGCAGCGCCGAACTGGCCGGCCAGCTTGGCGATGTCCTCGAGCACGAAATCAACATTAGGATCGTAGAGCTGCTCGACGTCCTTGCCCTCGACCTTCTTCGTGACCTTCTTGTGCAGGTCCCAACTGTTCGGGTAGAAGTGGATGAACACCGTGTTGGTCAGGATCTCGTCCTCGGCCTTGATCTCCCCGGCGCTGGCCGGTGTGAACTGCACCTTGTACTCGTCTTTCTGCGAGGCGTACTTGGGTTCCTTGCCGAGTTTATCGATGATCGAGAAGTCCATGACCTGATCGAAGGGGACCGGCTGGTGGGTGATGGCCCCGATTCGCCGGTAGAGGCTGTAGGCCTGCCGCCAGACGCGCTCGAAGTTGGCGGGGTTGTTCTGATTCAGGAAGAACTGGTAGTTCTCCGCCCAGTTGGTGCTGTGGGCGTCGCCGAGCATGCCCAGGGTGTCGCTGGCCGGGATGTTGTACCCTGCGGCCATCAGCTCCGCGACCTTCGTGCGGTTCGCCTCATCCTTGAGGTCCGTCATCGCATCGAAGATTCCCCGGACCAGGCTTTCCATGATTCCCGGGTTGTCCTTGGCGAAGTCGGCCCGTGCGAACCACACGTCCGCGATGAGCTTGTTGGCGGTCGCCGTGGTGACCAGCATCCGGTTGCCCTTGACCTTTTCGAGGTTGTAGATGTCCGGGGCCCACGAGACGGCGCCGGCGATATCCTTCTGGGCGTTGAACGCGGCGGCGGCCTGGAAGGCGTCCGGTGTGTAGATCATGTTGACCTCGGAGGGTTGGAGGCCGCCGGAGACCAGCATGTTCAGGGCGAAATACTGAGACGGCGAGTTCTGGGCGAGTACCAGCTTCTTGCCCCGGAGATCGGCCACGGTCTTGATGTAGTCGCGCACCACGATGCCGTCGCCGCCGTTGGACCAGTCCACCTGCTGGTACACGCGCGGCATCACCCGGCTGTCGCGCGGCTTGCCCGAAGCGTCGACGAAGCCCTGCATGAACAACGGCACCATGTCGAGCGTGGCCCAGCCAATGTGGATGTCACCGCTGGCATAGGTGTCGCGCATGGCGACCGGATCGTCGATCAGCACCAACTCGACCTTGTAGTCCTTGCCGTCGGGCGTTTTCCAGATCTTGCCCGGCTTGAAGCCGTTGTTGGCATAGATAATCGGTGCCCAGCCTGCCCAGACGTTCAGGGCGAATCGCACGGTGTTGTCCGTCATCGGTTTGTATGCCGAAGTCCCTTTGACCTCGGGCAGCCGCTCGACGGGCTTGAAGGAATACTCCTTGACCGTGGTAACGCCCGTCGGGTTGCTGGCGTCTTCAACCTGCTCGCCGCCCGGCAACAGAACCACATTCTCGCCGGGTGTTTGCGCCTTGGGGGCAAACAGGTCGCTGCGGTAGACCGCGAAGGCCACCAGCGCGACGATGATGATGCCCAGTACCACGTAGAACGGTCCTTTGGGTTGCCCTGCCATGGTCTTACCTCCCATCTATGGTTGCTGCAGGCCCATTCACCGTGATGAGCCTGCGATCCCAACGTGCGGCCGGTTCTGCTCGGCGGTGACAGGATCACCGCTCCTGTGCCGGCGGTCAACAGCGACCGGCCCGATCACTCTTTTTCCGCGGGCGCCTCGGCCAGAATCCTCTTTTCGTAAATGTCCGTCAGCCGGGCCTGAAGCTGTGCTCCGTCGGCGGCCTCGGTCGTATGTCCGTTCACCTCACTGAGAAACCCGAATGTGCTCACCGACGTGTCGAAGGCAATGAAGTGCATCTCGACCTCTCCCTGGGTCTGGGCGTAGAGTTGCCGTGAGACTCGGTCCGGCGGCCGACCGGCGGTGTTCTCGCCGTCGGTGATGCAGATGAGATACTTGCGCACACAGCCGGACTGGTAGAGGGCCTTGAAACCTTCCTCGACCGCTTCGCCGATTGCCGTGCCTCCGCCCGGCTGGGGGATCGCCCGCAGGGCCTGTTGTGCTTGGGCCGGATCGAATCGTCCCATCCGCAACACCGGCGAGGGCGAGCTGCTGAAGTTAAACAAGGCCATCTCCAGGACACGATCCGTGTGGGTTTTCTCCCACTGGCCTGTGTAGTCGATAATCTCGTTCAAGGCGTCGCGAGCGATGAGATACTTGGGCCGTTTCACGCCCTGCCGGTCGACCACCGCCTCGTTCATGCTGCCGGATGTGTCGACGAGAATCACCACCGCGGTGCACAGCCGCTGATCGGCCTGCGGCAGCGGAATCAGATGGGTAGCCACCTCGGCGTTCATGGGGGGTACCGGTCCGTTTTGCGAGCCCGGAGTCGGAGAGCGGTCGCAGCCGTGCAACAACAGACCCAGGCCCAGAACGAACGGACCTGCCAGCCGGCCGGCGCGGCATCCAAGTCCTGTTGCTGTCGGATTGTTGCCTGCTACGGTTTTCATGGGTGGGTCCTCTTTCAGCACAAGTCCTGACTGACCGAATAAGCCTCGAACAACGTGCCGATTTAGCAGCCTGGCTTCGGCCAGGCAATGATAAAACCGCCGCTTTTTTTGAATCGGCCTAGCCATGAAAAGTCGTCTGAGGCCGATTCTCCTGCATCGAATGAAGCATCTGCATCAGATCATACGCGGTCAGCTCGCACAGCAGCCGGGTGATCTTCTCGTGCAGGGCATCGCTCAACTGCGGTTCAATTTCCTTCATCAGCCGGGTCAGCCGGGCTTCCTGGGCCGCAAGCTCCGGTGTCTCGATCCTGCCGTCGGCGATGGCCTCCATGAATGAGGTCAGCTGGCGGGCGTACTGATCGATCAACGGCTTATGCGAGTTCGCATCGAGCCAACTCGACCGTTTGGACCCGGTCACCTTCGCCGTCCGAGCGATTCCTTTGCGTTTCTTCGGGCCACTCTTGGTGGGGCTTTTCTTCACCGGCCGGACTTTCTTCCTCTTGACCATCGCTTTCTTTTTGGCCATATGTGACTCCTTCGTGGTTAATCGTCGAGAAGGCTTCGAATCGCCATCATGCGCTCCTGGAGTTTCACCCGCCCGTCGGGTTCGGCCACCCTCGCGCGCCAGTCCGGCGGCAGAAACTCCATGTCCGTACACTCCAGCACCGCCGCCAGTTCCTGCAGCTCTTTCTCCAGACCCTGGGCGGACGGAATGAATGCGTCGATCGCCTGCCGAATATCTTCTGCCAGAGGCTGGTCTCGCCCCGCGGAGGCCGCTCGCCGTCCGGCCGCCAGAACGATGCTCTCAATGTCCGCCCCGCTCAGGTGCCGGTCAGCCTTCACCGGCGGAATCAACTCAGGCGGCAGGGAGATCTTGTTCTTGCGGGCCATCGTCACGAACATCTCGCGGATTTCGGATTCACTGCGGGGGTAGAACATCGGGATGTGAACCTCCGCCCGGCCCTGGCGCTTCAGGTCGATCGGCAGCAGGTCCGGCCGGCAGGTCAGCAGCATCCACAGGATACGGCCGCGGTAGCGGGTATCACCCATCTGGCTGGCGATCATCGAGAACACCCGGCTGGAGGTCCCCGAGTCGCCCTCGGCCGAGCGGTTGCCCAGCGCGGCGTCGGCCTCGTCGATGATCACCACCACGGGGCCCAGCGAGCGCAGCACCGTCAGCACCTGCTCCAGGTTGCCCTCGGTTTCGCCCACGTACTTCGAGCGGAAGTTCCGCAGCTTGAGGCAGGGAATCCCGATCGAGCCCGCGTAGCATTCGGCCAGGAAAGTCTTGCCGGTGCCCACCGCCCCGCAGAGCAGATAGCCCATCGGGGCGGACTCGAATCGCCCCCGGATAATCAACTCGGCATCGCTTTCCAGCCGCTTGCGAGCGACCTCCTGGCCGACAACCAGATCCAGCTTGTGTTTCGGTTCGACAAACTCGACAAGGCCCTGACACTGTCGCTCAATCATGGCTTTCTTGAGGTCGCGGAATCTGGCGGCATCAATGCCTTGGCCGGTGTACCGCGACTGCGAGAGCACGGTGTTGAGACTCACGAGGCTCAGCCCGCTGGACTGGTCGGCCAGCATTTTCGCGGTGAAATCTCTTGAGGGAGAGAGCTTTTCCGTCTTGCACACCCACGCGGCAAACGACTCGCGCACGCTCGCGTCGGGCAGCGGGATCTCGATCGCGGCCACGTGCGGATTGCGGACCAGCCGATCATTGAGCTCGGTCAGTTTGTCGGTCACCAGGCAGAAGGCGACGTTCAGCCGTTTGATGTAGGGGTTCTGGGCCCAACCCAGCAGCCTGACCAGGTTGGTGCCCTGGGCCCGGGCCAGCCCGCCGGCCTCACCGGCGGGCACCAGATACTGCGCGTAGTCCAGGATGACGCAGATGCTCTTGCGCTTCTCGCTGTCCGGCTCGACGATGTTGCGCTCGATGATCCTGTCAAGGAGCAGGAGCACGTTATCCGGATCACGCGGCCAGGAATCGGCCTCGCCCAGCCGGGCGCCGAGATACTGCATCATCGACTGGAGACGCTGCGGGTCGCTGCCGGCCAGCGGGCGCAGACCTCGGCCCAGGTCGTACTGCAGCACGATGTCCCACGTGCCGAATACCTGGGCTGCAAGGAATTCCGAGAGATTGACGTACGCTTCGCCGTCCCGCGTCGGGCAGCGCACCAGGTCGCGGACGTTTCCATGGAGGACGAACAGACAGGTGGTGCCCGAAAAATACAGGTCGGCCAACTGCCTTGCCCAATGGGGATACCAGGCCGGTAGCGATGAGTGATGAGTGATGAGTGATGAGTGATGAGTCATGGGTGATGAGTCATGAGTGATGGGTGATGAGTCAGGAGTGGGTGAACCGGTCTGAGTCATGCTGAATCCCGCCTTCGCTCGACGGAAGATCGAAGCCCTCCGACCAGGCGTCCTGCTTCCTCGGTCATGTCCAGCAAGGCCCTGAAACCTGCGTCGTCGACGTAACCGGCGTCCCTGGCCACGTACAGCAACGATCGCAGTTCGGCAGAAGACGCCTTCGCAACCGACAGAAGCTGATGAAACTCCGTCGATCGACCCTTCTCAAACCCCTCTGCGATATTCGACATGATCGAGACGGCCGCTCGCGTGACTTGATCCTTCAAGCCAAAGTCGCGGGCAAACGAACCGCGCCCGGTCAGTTGGTAGATCTCCGCCGTCAGCGAGCGAGCCTTCTGCCACGCGATGAAATCCTCAAACCGCTCAATCCTGCCACTCATCACTCATTACTCATTGCTTGCTTTTCTTCTGCCGGCCCGAGTTCCTTGGCAGCCTCAGCCACCTTGGCCGTCTCGGGCGTGACGAGTCCCATCTGAACCTCGAAGTCACGCAGGGCCTGGTCGGCCAGGGCCTTTTCCATGGCCTGCTCTCGGTGGACTTCCTCGACGCCCTCGCTTGACAGATCGGCGGCCACGCGCGTCTTGGCCCGGTTCAGGCTGATCTTGTCCTGGATGACCTGCTCGATCTGCCCGAAATCCGTGGTCACGTCGAAATCGAAGGATTGGGCCAGTTTGGCCATCTCGGCCTCGGCCCGGCTCATCTTCAACTCCGCGTCGTACTTGGCGATCTTCTCGCGGACCTTGGCCAGCTTGCCGCCGGCGTGCTTGATCTTGGTCAGGTTGTTGCCGTACGCCTCTTCGTGCAGCTTGAGCTGCTGTTCATTTTCCGCGAGCTCCTGTTTGGCCTTCTGCAACTCAAAGGCAAACCGCGCGGCGGTTTCACGATCGCCCGCCTGGAGATAAGCCTTGACTTTGGCCTCCAGGCTGGACACATGAGATTTGTCGCTGGCGACCTGGCGGGTGACCCTCTCCACCAAGGCGCGATACTGCTCCAGCCCTTCGCGTCCTTCCTTCAACTGGTTGACGGCCATGTCGTACTCGTACTGCATTTGGGCGATGGGGTCGGCGGTCCAGAAAAAGTTGGCCAGTTTGTTCAGTTGAGCCTTGAGGGTATGCCAGAGTTTGCCAATGATCATTTCACACCTCATGTCTTTCGGCCGGGACGGATGGGCTTCAATCCGGACTCGGCCGCATTTCGTCTCCCGCCGAACGGGGAGAAGCTTGCGCACCGGTCTAGTGTGGTTGTGTATATCGGGCCACAATGGCGCTGTCAATTATACGTTTGGGGCATTGTTATCAGGCGTGCGTGATCGGCATGTCCGTGGGCAGGCGTGTGGGTTTTCGGCCCGTGCGAGAGTCCCGTTACGATTTTTACCCTGCACTTGCTAAGGAGGTGTCACAGGTGAGGCCGATGTAATGCGGGACGCCGAAGAATCCTCCGGGTGTGTCGGTGCCGGTGAGTTTTCGGGCGTGTCGGGCCGGCAGGCAGAAGGCGGACGCCCGCGGGGGTCGAGCCTGCGCCGCCCGCTTGCAGGACGCGGTCGCAGCGGTGATGAATGGCTGTTCAAACGGACACAGTTGCAGGATCATGGGCGGCCGTCGCCGGAGCGCTGGCAGACTGGACGGTGAACCACATGGTCAACCGCGCCGACCAGTGGGCCCAGTACTTGCCGCTGGAGCAGCGCAGCTACAGCCGAATCGTCCACATCGCTCCTCCCAAACAGCTGCGCGGGCAGGTCTGCCTGACCCCCGAGCTGCTGGCCCGTCACTACGCCGGGGCCAACGTCGGGCATCTGGTCGGGTTGCACGCCAAGGGTGTGGACAACAGTGCCCGCTGGGTTGCCATCGACCTGGGCCAGCATGACCCGTCGGCGCCGGTCACGCCGGTCGCCAATCTCAAGGCCGCCCTTGCCTGGTATGACACGCTCAAGGAGCAGGGTTTCCATCCGATCCTGGAGGATTCCAGCGGCCGGGGAGATTACCACTTGTGGGTGATCTTCGGGGACAAGCTCGACGCGGGCGCCGCCTGGGCGTTCGCCCGCACGCTGGTCGGCAACTACGCGGACCTCTCGCTGCCGGTGCCGCCGAAAGTCTATCCCCGGCGCGCCCAGGTCGAGTCGGCCAGCTTCAAGGACTGGGTCCGCCTGCCCGGTCGTCACCACAGCCACAATCACTGGAGCAAGATCTGGGACGGCGGAAAGTGGCTTGAGGGGAGGGACGCGGCGGATGCCGTTCTCCATACACGAATCGAGCCGAGCCGGATTCCACTGGGAACCCCGCTCTCGGTGCAAAAGACGTTCCCGTCTCCCCCTGACATCACCAGCATCGAGGAGCAAGTCTCGGAGGCATTCCAACTGCCGCCGGAGTCCGCATGTTCGGCAGAACAGCCCGCGCAGCATGGGGCCGGTACCACCACGGCTCCTGCGCAGGCGGGGGCCGGCATGACGGGGGAAGCCGGGCCCCTGGTTTCGGCGCCCGGTTCGCCTGAAGATGATCTGATCATGATCATCAGGGCTTGGCCTAAGCTGCCTCCAGTCGTCAGGGCCGGTATGATGGCCATGGTGCGCAGCGCCCAGACACACCAGCAGTTCTGACGCGCTCTGATGCGACTTGTGGGGACCGGCAGGAAGCCGGTTCCACACGAAATGTGAATGTCCAAACAAGCCTGGAGGAGTGAAAACAGTCGCCTGTCCGCGTGCAGCCTGAGCCTCATCGGGGCCGGGTCGGTCAGGATGTCTCGCCGAGCATGGCTTCCTGAACGCGCTCGAGAAAGTCTTCCGGGTCGATCGGGCGGTCAAAGCTCATGGCGATTTCGTGCAGTTTGCCGGAGATGTGGCGGCAGCCCACCACGCGACCGCTCACCTCGACCGGCTGATCGGTCACGGAGATGAGCACGACCGTGCAGCGCGTTTCCGGGTAGACATAGGCGTCGTGCAGGAAGGCGATCCCGCCCCCGCTCAGGTTGCGAGGCCGGACGTGGCAGGTGACGGGTTGCTCGTCAAAGGCGTCGAAGACGACCGCCACGCCTTCGGCAACACGATGCTTGTGGCGCTTGTGCTTGCGGCGTTCGGCAGGGTGAGTCGATTTCGATCGTTGATCGAGCTGATCGAGATAGAGGTCCTTGCTGTCCCGCGTGCGGAATCGCTGTCGTGAATGATCGGCGGCCTTCCCGCGCATAATTGCCTTGTCCTCGCGTGTCGGCGATGTTGACCCGATTGCCTTCGTATCGGCCCGAAAACAAGGGGACTTGTGTCGATCGCCTTGTCTTGTCCGATAAACCTGTCTGTCTCATGTCGCGGGCTCGGCCGTGCCTGATCTTCGCCGATTACCACAACCCAGCCTCAAGCCCACCTGTAACCGGACCGAATAGCAGATCAGGAGACCCTACACTCCCGCGGTGCGGTGTCGCATCGGGGTGAGGGCAGAACGGCCGATTCACCGGTCGAGGTACGAAAGAGTATCCTCATGGCGTTCAACTTCTGGTCTCGAAACAGAAATGCGTCGCGAGGCGGCGTCGCAGAGGAGCTGGCACCGGCGGCCGGGATAATCCCTAGCGCGGAGGATTATGATCCCGCCCCGCAGGAGGTTTTCGAAGACGACCCGCTTCAGGCGATGCTCCAGCAGGAACGGTTTAACCTTATCCTCCAGGACAGGCCCAACTGGGAATCGCATCCGGATTGGTCCGAGGCCGAACGGCAGGCAGCAGCGCACCTTGATCGGCACATGGCCATCGTGCCCGAGGGACGGGCCTCGCTGTTGCGAACGTTGACCGAGGTGCCCGATGCCGAGGTGATCGACGTCCACGTGCCGACCTTCCTGATGGATATTCACGCGGTCACGAACGCCCGCTACCAGCTTTTCGTGGACACCGGCGGATATGATGATCTCTCGCTGTGGCCCGAATCCGTCTGGACGCACCTGATCCAGTTCCGCGACCAGACCGGCCAGCCCGGTCCTCGTTACTGGCGCCACGGCCGCCACGACCAGCGGCTCAGCCAACACCCTGTTGTCGGAGTGTGCTGGTATGAGGCCAGCGCCTTTGCCAAATGGATCGGGCAGCGGCTTCCCACGGAGCCCGAATGGCAGTTGGCCGCGAGCTGGCGGATCATCAGTGACACCGACGTGCTCTACCGATTCCCGTGGGGCGACACCATGGATCGCAAGAAGTGCAACATCTGGGCCTCGCAGGTCTACAGCACCGTTCCGGTGGACGGTTACGAACAAGGCGCCGCCCCCAACAACGTGCTCCAGTTGATCGGCAACGTCTGGGAGTGGGTCGAGAGTGATCTCGACATCGTCACCGAGGAGGGCGTACAGGTGGTGGGGGAGATGACCATGAAGGCCGCCCGGGGCGGGGCCTTTGACACCTACTTCGAATCCCAGTGCACGGCCCTGTTTCGCAGCGGTTTCAACGCCCTGACGCGAGCCCACAACCTCGGTTTCCGCTGCGCCCTGGGTCTGGCGGACGCCCACTGGCTGGGCAAGGGCACGAAGTGAGGGAGTAACGGCATGTATGACGAACATGGCTATCGCTGCAACGTCTGCCTGATCTGTGACCACAAAAACGCGCCCAGCGCGGTGATTTGCAGTCAGTGCGGCGCGCCGATGGCATTGATCGAGGACGCCAGAGAGCAGAACCGCAAGCCCGCCATCATCACGTTGCTGGGCGAAGCCAACGTCGGCAAGACGGTCTATCTGGGCTTTCTGCTCGACCTGCTCTCGAAGCGGGCCGGCGGTTTCGAGGCCATTCCCAAGGGGGCCTACTCGGTCAACCTCCAGCAGTCGGTGATCGGCTGTCTCAACGGCCGGCGCTTCCCGCCCAAGACCCCGCTGGAGGTCGAACACTGGAAATGGGCCTACTACCAGGTCCGCCATCGGCTCAAGAAATCCGACGAGTGGTTCGACGTGCTCCTGCCCGACATGGCCGGCGAGGCCCTGTCTCAGGAAGTCGAGTCGCCCAAGAGTTACGCGGCGATCAGCGGTCTGCTCGCCAAGAGCGCGGGAGCCATGGTGCTCATCGACGCCTCGATTGCCGCCTCGGGCTCGCCTTACCCGGATTATTTCGCATACAAACTGATCAGTTACGTCGACCAGCGATTCGCCGTACACCGCAAGGAGCGGGTGCGGAATCCGATCGCGGTCGTTCTCTGCAAGGCGGACACCTGCCCGGAGTGTTTTGACAACCCCAGGGAGTTCGCCGAGACGAACCTGGTTCGTCTCTGGAACCTCTGCGACAGCCGTTTCGAGAACGTCGAGTTTTTCGCCGCGAGCGTGGTCGGATCGCTCGGCTACGCTCACGATGAGGACGGTAACGTGGTACAGGTCCCGCTGCATGCGGCGCCGCGTGGTGTTCTGGAGCCGTTTGAATGGATCTCGGAACGGATGAAAGCCGTTCAGTTGTAACGCCGGCCGCATGCGGTTCCTCGACGCCCGTTCAGGTTCTCTGCGAGCAGGCCGTATACACCTGCCTCTGCACCGCGGCGGGCCAGGGTTACCGTGTGATCGCCGCCAGCGCCGGTCTTTCCTCTCACGACTTCAGTGAAATCGTCCGCTATGCGCCCGCGCTCGGGGGCTTGTGCGTCGACAGTCCCGAGGCGGCGGGGATCTCGTTCTTTCCCATCAGCAACGACCGCTATGCCATTCTTCACACCTGCCATGCCGGGAAGGAGCCGACAGGGCGGGGAGGCCGTCGGACCTACACGCGCATCTTCGTGATCCAGGCCGACGATCTGCGCCGGTTCCGCAACAATCCGTTTGCCTTTGTTCGCGCGGTCGCGGCCGAGGGCGGGGCCTCGGTGGGTCTGGCGGCCGACGTGATTCTGCCGCCGCTGGCGCTGTCGCCTGAACGAGGGTTGTCTCCCCCGGCGTTCGACCTGGCGGGCGGCGCCATCTCGGAAAGATGGATCGCCACCGCCACGGACCTCCTGCTGTCGGGCCATGCGGTGGCTTTCTCGGCCGGGACCGAGGGGACGGTTCTCGCCGAGCTGATTCTGCTCACCATCCCGGCTCCGATCCGGCCGAGAGTCTCCCTTTCTGCCGGTGTCACTTTTGCCGTTTCCCGCCCCCACCGCTTGGTTGTTCTGGCCAACGTGCTGCCCCAGACGCGAGAGCGCATCGCGGGGAGCGAATACGTCTTTCTTGACTCTTCAACCGATCCGCGATCCGCCCCGGGCATCAGTCATCCGTGGGCCCGGGCCGTCGACCGCTTTATCGAGACTCGCCGCACCAACGCGCTGATCGGGATGCTGGCCGATCGTTTCGGCGAGAAGGACGTCAAGGCTTTGGAACGGATCGGCGCGTTGTGCCTGGCCCTGGACGGCGCCGCCTCGAACAGCCTGGAGAACCTGATCGACGTTGCCATGCCCTATGTCGGGCTCAGTGCCGATCTGCCGCTGGAACGCGAGTTGGCCCGCCAGGTGGTCCGATTGGTCCGGCACCGCTTCTCGTCACTCATCTCCCACGCCGACTGCGGGCAATTGTCGAACGTGTGGCAGCGCATGCTGGGGTCCGAGCCGCGTACGCCCGAGGCCGCCCGGCTGGTCGAGGAGAGCAGTGCCTTGGCGGTGACGCGCATGGCTTGTCTTGACCCGGTCGAGGCGATGCGGATGATTCTGCAACACGGGGCCTCGGCGGCGGACCACTCCTCGGCCGACCTCGAATACGCCCGCCGGACAGTGATGACCTGTGTTGCCGCCTGGATCGCCCAGGCGGCGGAGGAAGAGCTGGCCGTTGCCTGCGGCGTGCTCGAGGACTGGTGTCACCGGTACCCCGAAGACACGACGGCCACCGAAAACCTCGATCATCTTCGCCTCCGAATGACCGAGATGGCCCCAGCCCCGACCGCGGAGGAACCGGTTGAGGCCGGCTTTGGCGCAGAGTGATCCGCCTGTGTCGGTGGCGAGTCGCTGGCGCCGGACCATGACATCTCACCGGCTCGCGATTTACTCTGCGGCTTCCGGCATCTACGATAGGAGTGGCATTCCGGAACAATGAAGGATGGGCTTGCGGCTGGCCCTTGTCCGGATGACCGGTATGAATCAAGGACCGGTGAACAGACCGGCAGGACCGCGGTCCGGCACCGGAGTTTTGGCATGCATGTTCGGCAGCCGGATGCTCGTGGAGAAAGCTGAATGTCGAGCGCAGACCGATCGATGGCCGGGTTGCAGGCGGAAGCGGCGGCCCTGCACGCACGGGTCCGCGAGCTCGAGGACATCGAGAAGGCCCACGCCCGCGCGGTGGAGGCCTTGCGCAAGAGCGAGCAGCAACTGCGGGCCATCGCCCAAGGCTCACCGGTCGTCTTGTTCGCCGTTGACCGGGACGGCTGCATCAGCGTGTGTGAAGGCAAGCCGCTTGAGCGCCTGGGCGTCCGGTCGCAAGATGTGTTGGGAAGGTCGGCGCGGGAGGCCTTCGCCAACGTCCCGCAGGCCCTGGCGGAGCTCGAACGAGCTCTTGCCGGCGAAACCGTCACGGCGTCGCTCAACATTCGGGAACGCAGCTTCGAGATCTGGTACTCGCCCGTCCGGGATCAGCAGGGAGAGATCACGGGCGTTATCGGCGTCGCCAACGACGTGACCGAGCGCAACCGCTTGCACGCCCAGCTGCTGCAGTCGCAGAAGTTGCAGAGCATCGGGACGCTGGCCGGCGGTGTGGCCCATGACTTCGGCAATCTGCTGGCCGTGATCATCGGAAATCTGTCCATCGTCCTGCGGAAGGATTCGACCCCACCCAAGGTGAAGGAACTGCTGCGCGACGTCATGGATGCCGCGGAGCGGGCCTCGGCGCTGACGCGTCAGTTGTTGGCGTTCGCACGCGGAGGTTTGCAGAAACCCGTCCCCACGAATCTGAACCGTCACGTCGAATCCGTGCTCCAGCTCATCCGTCGAACCACTCCCCGGCAGATCGATCTGGTGGTGGACCTGGCCGCCCATCTTCCGCAGATCATCGCCGACCCGGCGCAGATGGAGCAGGTGATCATGAACCTGTGCCTCAACGCGGTCGAGGCCAGCCGACCACCCAGCCGGATCGAACTGTCCACCGCCTGCGAGGATCTGGACGCGAAACAGTCCACGGCGCTCGGTCTTTCGCCGGGCCGTTACGTTCGGCTTGAGGTGCGGGACCGAGGCTGCGGCATGGATGCAGACACCGTCCAGAGGGTGTTCGATCCCTTCTTCACCACCAAACCCACGGGTCGCGGTATGGGTCTGGCCGCCACACAGGGCATCGTCCACAGCCACAAAGGCCAGATCCGCATGAAGAGCGCCGTGAACAAGGGCACCACCGTCTCCGTGTGGCTGCCGGTTGCACCCTGGGAGACCTTGCAGCAGGGCGTTCTCTCCCAGACGGGATGGAGTGCCCTGCCGCGGGGCAAGGAGACCATTCTACTGGTCGATGAGCATGTGTCCGAGTTGCAGATGGCCGAGGCCAACCTGTCCTCGCTCGGCTATTGCACCATCGCCCGGGCCGACTTGGCCTCGGCGCTGGAGTTCCTGGATACGAATTCCGATGACATTGACCTCGTGCTGCTCGATGTGGGCGTCTCGCATTCCCCTCGTGTCAGTGCGATGAAGCAGGTTCGCAAGCGCTGTCCCCAAGCCCCGATATTCCTGACGGGCCGCTCGGTGACCCATGCGTCGCTGAGACGCCTGCGGAGACAGGGTGCCATGGGTTTCCTGCGCAAGCCATATGAACTCCCGGAACTGGCCGCCTCGGTTCGATCGTGCCTTGACACGGCGCCCGGCACAAGAAGCGCTTCATAATCTTGCGATGGAGGCGGGGCAGCGCTCAGACGGCCTGTGCCGGCCGGGAAACCCCGTCAGCAGATGCCGCTTGGTTCGTCGATGGTGAAGGTTGCGGAGCAGGTGGCGTGACCGGTGCGTCCGGCTGCGGTTCTTCTGGGGTGGTCCTGGTGTGCTTGGCGCTTCCCGCGGTCGTGTTCCCCGAGTTGCAGACTTGTAGCGACCTGTCTCGAACCCTGCACCTTGGTGGTGCGGATTGAGCCGACGACGGCCGGGGCCCATGCGCCGACCTGACCTCGCGTTCGACAGCGGGTTGAGCCTGGGGAGCGGTTGCGGTGGTCTGGAGCAACTTCCGGTTTGCCGGTTGATCGGAGCGCGGGACGGCTGTCGCCGGTGTGGCGGGTGCCAAAACAACCAGCGCCGGGTCGATTCCGGCTTTACGGACTTGCTGTTGCTTTGTCGGATGCGCTACGGCCGGTTTGTCCATGGGGTGCGGCTGCCGCTCCGCCGGGCCGGGAGATCCCGGCGGGGGTGCCTGAGGACGGTTTGGCTTTGTCTTCCCCGGCGGTTCGGATGGTGAGGGCTGAATGACCGGTTGTGAGGCTGGTCCGGACACCGCGATTTGCGCTTGGCTCGGCTCAGCGGGCTCCACGGCCTGCTCTTGCGGCGTGGTTGTCGCCGGCGAGTGCAGTTCGGCCGCGAGCTGAAGGTAGTCTTCAGCCCCGTGGCTGTCCGGAGCGTATTCGAAAATGCTCTTTCCGTAACTGGGCGACTCGGCCAATTTGATGTTCCGGCGGATGAACGTGCGAAACACTCGCGTATCACTCCATGGAACGTCGTGGCCGCGGGCCTCGGCGAAGAACGACCGCACGTCGTCAATCACCTCACCGGCCAGCCTGGTTCCCGACTCGTTCATGCATACGACCACGCCGGTCACCTTGAGAGCAGGGTTGATGCGCTTGTTGACCACCGCCACGGTTTCCAGCAGCTTGCTCAGACCTTGCAGAGCCAGGTAGTGCGGTTGCAGAGGGATCAGGACCTCGGTTGCGGCACACAGGGCATTGAGGGTCAGGATGTTCAGCGATGGCGGGCAATCCATCAGCACATAGTCATAGGGAGGCGTCTTGCTGGAGTTGAGGTGCTGATCGAGCAGGTCGCGAAGAATGACTTCTCGCCCCACGACATTAACCAGTTCCACTTCGGCGCCGGCTAGGTCGATACTCGCCGAGCAGGACCAGAGGTTGCTTGCCACCTTGCGGCGGGCCTTGGCCACGGTGGCAGACTCTGCGAGCATCTCGTAGACCCCAACCTGTCCGGAGGTGGGATCCTGTCCGAGGTGAAGCGTCAGATGCGCCTGCGGATCGAGGTCGATCAGAAGAACACGCTGCCCCATCCTCGCCAGGGCCGCCCCGACGTTAATCGTCGTAGTGGTCTTGCCCACTCCGCCCTTTTGATTGATGATGGCGATGCGCCGCATCGGACCTCCCTTGCCGAGACGCTCATGGATGCCATTCGCTGTCGCCGACAATTCGACGCGCGGACTTGGCTCTCCAGGGATCTGCCGGCCATTCTATCTGAATCGGGCGAGCCGATGCAAAGAGATGGCGGTCCGGCGCCGCCGGCCTGTGAGTCTTTCGGGCAGACCTGCCCTGCAAAGTCAGATCGGGGCTCTGGATCGGCTCTCGATCAGGTTGAGTCGGTAGCGGTCGCCCAGCCTCTCGACCTCGCAACGACAGCCGAGAGCTTCAGAAAGAACGCGGCTCGTCAGGGTCTCATTCTTCGGCCCCACAGCCAGAACAGCACCGTCTCTGAGCACCAGGACATGACCGATCCACGGACCGATCTCTTCAACATGGTGTGTGACCAGGATGATCGTCGGTGCCTGAGGAGAGCTTGCCAGTTGGCCCAGGTCGGCCAGCAAGCTCTCTCTGGCGGCCGGGTCAAGCCCTGCACAAGGCTCATCCAGGGCCAGAAGCAACGGACGATTGACCAGTGCTCTGGCGATCACGATCCGGCGCTGTTCTCCCTGGGAAAGCACTCCGAACGGACGCTGCATGATATGGTCAGCGCCGACATGTTGAAGAATCTCTTTCGCCCTGAGCCACTGGGCCTCGGACGGGGCCTGGTACAGGCCAATGGACGCAAAGAAGCCCGACGCCACAATGTCAATCGCGCTTTCATGTGCCGGTAGACGAGCCTCAATTGCACTGCTGGCCCATCCCACTTCCCTGCGAAACAGGGGCAAATTGCATTCTCCAAACGATTGACGAAGAACCGTCACAGATCCCGAAGTGGGCCATTCATATCCCGTCACGACCTTCAGGAGCGTGGTCTTTCCGGAGCCGTTGGCCCCTAGCAGGGCCCAATGCTGGCCCTTCTTGACCTGCCAGGAGATATCCGAGAGAATCTGCAGCCCTTGACGAACCATTGTGATGTGTGATAGTTGAATAAGGCTCATTTGTCGGAGAGCTTATCATCTGATGAAAGGCCAAAACCGCGTTTTTTGGCCAGTTTTGGCCCTTCTTTTTCGGTCCTGCCGCGGCGGAATTCGAGCGGCAATCTACCTCGTGATTCAGGGCCGAGTCAAAGGAAAAAAAACCCGCCGCTTTTTGGGGTTGGGGGCTGTGGGGGGTTGCATTGAATCGGATTGTAGTATATGGTTTTGGCCGTCCGATAGTATGAGCGGTGTCCATGTAGGCAGACGGGATACGGTCGAAAGGCCTTAGGCGCGGTCAGTTCTGCCTTCGAGGGATTTGTGGGGTCCGGCTTTTCATGCTGGACCCCTTGTCAAGCTGACTCATGGACACTATGCTATGCGACCGATGTTTATAGGTCTGCCGTATTCCCGGGTCATCACCTGGGAGCCAGAGCGCGAGGTACGATGGATGAGCATCTCGGCGAAGTAGCGCCGATATCTGAACGTGAGTGGAAGTGTTTCCCTGTGTGTTGGTTGTTGTGGCCTGAGCGTCTGAGCTCGCCAGTATCTTCTAAAGGAGAAGAACGATGAAGAAAGTCATGTTTGCAGTCGTGTCGGCGGCAACGCTGTATGCGTGTGGCTGTGGCTGCATGCCCAAGATCAGCTGCTGCACCGCCGGTGTCCTGGTAGACCTCATCGAGCTGCTGATGGGCGCGATCCCGGCGGCCTAATTGTTGTGATCAGGGTGACCGACAGGGTCGCAAGAACCCGGGTCGGGAAACGACGCAACAGATGATCTGGGCGGATGATCGTGGGGTCAGAGGGCGCAGATCATCAGTTGGGTACCAGGGTGCGAGGTGTTGTTGATGAACGTCACGGCGGAGTAACGCCGATAGCAAGACGTGAGTGGAAGTGTTTCCCTGTTTGTTGGTTTTGGCGGCCTGAGGTTCTGAGCTCGCCAGTATCTTCTAAAGGAGAAGAACGATGAAGAAAGTCATGTTTGCGATCGTGTCGGCGGCAACCCTGTATGCTTGTGGCTGCGGCTGCATGCCCAAGATCAGTTGCTGCACCGCGGGGGTCCTGGTGGACCTCCTCACGCTGCTCATGGGCGCGGTCCCGGCGGCCTAATCCCTGTCATCAGGGTGACCGACAGGGTCGCAAGGACCCGCGTCGGAATACGACACGACAGATGATCTGGGGCGGATCAGCGGATTGCTGGTTCGCCCCATCTGCTTTTACAGCCGATCGATGTCGACATGCGACGCGATCGAGTTCGGGTGTTTCAGGCCTTGTGGCAGGTCCTGCAGCGCCTGAACTCAGACTGTTGAGACGTTGCGGCTCCCCGGGTTTTCAGAATGTCGTTCATTGCAGAATCTGTGTCCCGATTCCCTTGTCGGTGAAGATCTCCAGGAGCAGCGAGTGGGGGATGCGGCCATCGATGATGTGAGCCTTCCGGGTTCCGGAGTCGAGGGCCCGCAGGCACGCCTGGACTTTCGGGATCATTCCCCTGTCGATGATGCCGCGATCCATGAAAGCGGTGATTTCCTGCCGGTTCAGAGTCGGGCGGAAGGACTCGGGGTCCTTGGGATTCTCGCGAATGCCGTGGGTGTCCGAGACCATCACCAGTTTTTCGGCCTTCACGGCAGCAGCCACCTCGCCGGCGGCCGTGTCGGCATTGCAGTTCAGCTTTCCTCCGCTGCGGTCACGGGCAATCGGCGCGATGACGGGAATCGTGTCGGCCTCACAGAGCAGCTCGAGAATCCTGGCGTTGACTTTCTCGATCTTTCCGACGTAGCCGACATCGATTCGGCGGTTCTCCTCGCCGGACAGGTACATTCGATCGGCAAACAAGACGCAGCTTGTCAGACTGTTCAGCCCGATCGCCGCGACGCCGAGCGATTCCAGCGTCTCGACCAGCCGCCGGTTGATGCGGCCGCACAGCACCTGCTCGGCGATGGCCAGCGTTCGGTCGTCCGTATAGCGAAGCCCCTGGACAAACAAAGGCTCGAGGCCGGCCGCATCCATCGCGGCATTGATCTCCTTGCCGCCGCCATGCACGATGATCGGCTGCATTCCGACGTAGTTCATGAACACCACGTCTCGCAGCAGTTCCCTCTCGGCGTCGGGGTTATCCATGACCGAACCGCCCAGCTTCACAACCACGATCTTGTCGTAGTATCCCTGGATGTAGGGCAGGGCTTCAATCAGTGATCCTGCCTTGGCGATGGCTTCCTGCACGGGTTGGCTTCCTTTCATTGAAAACGAAACGCCGACGTTACGAATCGCTCGTTGGCAAGTCAAGGTCCGGCTGACCCGCTTACCGGATCGCGTTGCCGGGGTCCTCAGCCGTCGCCAGGCTGCCCGCCGACGTCGTTGACAGCCTCCCCGATCGCAACTATCGTAACTTGGGATGTCTACCCTGAGAGACCCCGGATCAGGCACATGGATGGTGCGGCTCGCCATGGTCGGGGTGATCAGAGGATGGGGTGGGTAGTCGGCATTCGTGGCGCAGGGTGCCGTGCCGAAGGTGGGGAGGATCCACAACCTGTATTGAACCGGCGGTCGCGGCACTGACGCCCGACCACCGACAAGTGCGCTTATCTCTTGGCCGCGCGCGGCGCGGGGCGGGTCGCAGTGAGCACGTGGCTAGATGCCGTCCTTGTGGGCCTGTTCATGGTCAGCACGGCCATGCTGTCCGTCTATGGCCTGCATCTTTACGTGCTGTTGTACCTCTTTCATCGACGACGCAGCGTCAAGGGGGCCGAACAGCGGGCCTTCGTAGATCGCTACCTCGTCGAGACACCCGAGACCGAGTGGCTGGGGGTCACCACTCAGGTCCCAATCTACAACGAGGCGGATGTCGCGACCCGGGTCATCGAAGCGGTGGCGGCGATGGAATACCCGCGCGGCAAGCACTCGATCCAGGTTCTCGATGACAGTACGGACGAAACCCGCCTGTTAGTTGATCGAACGGCTCGCAGGTTGCGCGCACAGGGTGTCGAGATCGAAGTCCTCCGTCGCGATAATCGGAAAGGTTTCAAGGCCGGGGCCTTGAAGGCCGGCCTGGCTCGTTGCCGCCATCCGCTGGTGGCGATATTTGACGCCGACTTCGTGCCGCCGAAAGATTTTCTCCGCCGTGCCGTGCCGTTGTTGGCCGGAAATGCGAAGCTGGCCTGCATCCAGGGGCGCTGGGCACACCTGAACCAGGATGAATCCTGGCTGACGAAAGCCCAGTCGGTTGCACTGGACGCGCATTTCGCCGTGGAGCAGGGGGCTCGGGCGTGGAACGGCCTGATGATGAACTTCAACGGTACGGCCGGCATCTGGCGCAAAGCGGCCATTGAGGACCCGGCCGTCGGCGGCTGGTCAGCCGACACCCTGACCGAGGATCTCGACCTGTCTTATCGCGTGCAGCTTGCCGGCTGGCGGATCGACTATTGTCTGAACCTGGCCTGCCCCGCCGAACTGCCCAGCACGATCGGCGCCCTCAAGGCCCAGCAGCGGCGGTGGGCAACCGGTGGCGTCCAGACGGCTATCAAGCTCCTGCCCAGAATCTGGCGTTCATCCGTGGGTCTGACACACAAGCTCGAAGCCACGCTCCATCTGACCCACTACGCCGTCTATCTCTGGACGCTCGTATTGGCCCTGCTGGCCCGACCCATGCTGGCGATGGTCGACCCGCTTCCGTTCTGGTGGTGCTTCGTGTTCGGCTGGGGAATGATGATCTTCACGGTGCTGGCTTCGCCGATGGTCTACGGCTATGCCCGTTACCATCTGGGTGGCGGCTTCAGCGGCGTCCGGATGATGCCGGCGATGCTGCTGCTGGGCACCGGTCTGTCGATCAACAATGCCCTGGCAGTCATCCGAGGCCTGTATGTGCGAGGGGCAGAGTTCGTCCGGACGCCCAAGTCCGGCAGTACCCGTCACGCCCAGTTCAGCAGCCGGTACAAGGCCCAGAGGTTCCGCTGGCTGTGGTTTGCCGAGATGCTGATTGGTGCGTACTGCGCGGCCACCTGGGCAATCTACGTGACCGCGGTCCACGGGCTAGCGTTCAGCGTCTTTCTGGCCATCTATGCCGTGTCGTTTCTCGCCGTCGGTTGGATCTCTCGCCCGGAGGCCGCTGTCTCTTCGAGACCGCGAGTGGTGCCGGAACCCGAGGTTCTTCCCGCGGCTGTCCCACCAAGCCTTGCCCCCGCCAATCCCGTGCAGTTGGGTTGACAGTCTTCGGCCGGGATGCGATTTCCGCTCGATCTGACTCCCCGAGATCCTTGACGAGATATCTCAGGCCCCCAATCGGTCGCGGTTTTCGTACACCTTGCGGAACGCGGCGACGATATCGTCCATGTCCTGGCGCGTGCCCAGCAGCATCCGGTGCTCAAGCCACCCGCCCTGTTCGTAGCAGATTGCCTCGCTGTTCGGGCAGCAGGTCTTCGCGTAGTCGATGCCGCGGCAGCCGTCATAGGGACCGAATGCCCGGTCGAGGAACAGTCGCTGCTTGTAGAGCGGCAGGGGGTAACCGCCGAAGTTGGGGATTCCCTCGGCCGCAAGCGCTTTCAGGAAGGCCTGCCGCGGAGCCCCGAGTTCCCGGGCATCGATGCGGAAGCAGTACAAGTGAAACGCGTGCCGCGTGCACTCGGGGATGATCGTTTGGGGCTTGATACCGGGAATCCGCTCGAGTTGTTCATTGAGGTACTTGCCGTTCTCCCATCGGCGCCGGGCCTGTTCCTCCAGCCGTTGAAGCTGGGCGTTCAACAGCGCTCCCTGGACCTCGCTCAGCCGGAAGTTGACCGAAATGACGAAGTGCTCGTACCACGCATGGCCCTTGCGGCGCCCGCAGTTGTGGATTTCGCGGCAGGCCTCGGCCAGGGCGGGGTCGTTGGTGGTGATGAAACCGCCTTCGCCGGCGGTGAGGTTCTTGCTGGATTGGAACGAGAAGGTTCCCATGTGGCCGATGGAGCCGGCCCGTCGGCCCTTGTACTCGGCCGCGTGGGCGTGGGCGGCGTCCTCGATCACCACCAGGTTATGGCGCCTGGCAATGGCCATGATCGCGTCCATGTCGGCCGGCAGCCCGCCGAAGTGCACCGGGATGATGGCCCGGGTACGCGGGGTGATCAGGGCCTCAATTGCCTGGGGGGCGATGTTGAAGGTATCCAGCTCGATATCGGCGAACACCGGCGTGGCATTGGAGGTCACGACCGCGGTGGCCGTCGCCAGGAACGTGTACGGCGGGACGATGACTTCATCGCCTGCCTGAATACCGGCGGCCATGAGGGCAATCTGGATCGCGACCGTTCCGTTGACGACCGCGATGCCATGCTCGGCGCCCTGGTACCTGGCGAAGTCCCGCTCGAACGCGGCCACCTCGGCCCCGTCCAGCTTTCCCCACTTGCCGCTGCGGATCGCTCGGATTACCGCCTGCTCCTCCGGCTCGCCGTGGACCGGCCAGGCCGGGAAGGGTTTCGTTCTGACAGGCGTGCCGCCTTGAATTGCCAATTGCGATGCCATGTTCGTTCCTCTCGCCGTCGCTTCGGGAATCCGGTTCTCATGCGGGCCGGCCGAACGGTTGTCGGGAGTATTATACAGGCAACCGCAGCGTGAGCGAGACAGGTCCTACTGCCCGATGCGGTAATCGGCGTGAACTTCCGGGCTCTCGTGGTATCCGAGGCGAACGGCCATGGCCCTGATGGTCGCGCTGCGCTCCAGGCGGATCGGCCTGCTGTAGAGCCTCCAGTGAGTCTGCCCGCCATCGTCGCTCGTCCAGGCGATGGATGCCCCTTCGGTCGGACAGGATATCGTGATCGAGACAGGCCCCTGGTGGCTGCCGCCGGAAGGTTCCATCACAGGCGCGGCGGTCACGACCCATTTGCCACCCGGTCGCATGCGCTCGTTCAACTCCTCCTCGGGGATCAGGCCGAGGTCCCTGGTCTCCTTCATCCACTCCCCCAGGACCTGCCGCATCGCGGTCAGTCTCTCGCGGTGATCGGGCAGACTCGCCAGGTTCCTGATTTCGTGCGGGTCATTGACGCAGTCGTAAAGCTCCTCCTCTGGTTTTTCGGGCAGGAAGAAGATCTTCTGCGGCCCGGTGAGCGTACCCTCCTTGTTGAGCCGGCGCATCTCCTGCATGGTTGGCATCTTCTCCATGTAGTCGATGTACTGGGCATACGGTCGTCCGGGCTTGAAGTTGCGGATGTACTTGAACCGCTTGTCGCGGATTGCCCGGATGATGTCGTAGGTCTCATCCATGCGGTCACGTGCGGCGAAAATGTACTTGCGGGGTTCGGTCTTCTGCTCGCCGAGGAACGGCCGCCCCTGCATATGAGCGGGCACCTTCACGCCCGCCAGCGACAGCGAGGTTGGCCCGAAGTCGATGAAACTGATCAGGTCATCGCACACCGTGCCGGCATCCCTGCGGTCCGGCAGGCGGATGACCAATGGAACGTGTATCCCCGAATCGTAGAGCCACCGCTTGGCCCGTGGCAGGCCGCGGCCGTTGTCGCCGAAGAAGAAGACGATGGTTTTATCCGCCAGGCCGTCTTCCTCCAGTTGCTGAAGCAGATCGGCCAACTGAAGGTCCATGGCGGTGATCAGATCGCAGTATCGGGCCCAGTCGTTGCGCACAATCGGGGTGTCGGGATAGTAGGGAGGCAGAACCGCTTTGGCCGGGTCGTGGCGATGCTCGGGAGCGACCTTCTGCATGTGCTGAGCGAACTGCTCGGGCGTACAGCGAATCTGGCTCTCGTGCGTCACCGTCAGGTTGAATACGGAAAAGAACGGCTGGCCGGGTGCGCGGTTTCGCCAGTGAGCCTTGCGGCTGCACTCGTCCCACGCGGTGACCGGAGCGTCAAAGTTGTAGTCAGTCTTGACGTTGTTGGTGCAGTAGTAGCCGGCCGCCCGGAGGTATTCGGGGAAACACTTCACGTAGGCCGGCGGCACGGCCTTGCAGCGCATGTGGTGCGTGCTGATGGTCGTGGGGTACATGCCGGTGATGATGGCCGAACGGCTGGGGGCGCAGACGCCGGCCACCGAAAACGCGTTCGCGTAACGAATGCCTTCGCGGGCCAGCTTGTCGATGTTCGGCGTGTGAGCGTACTTGTCGCCGTAGCAGCCCAGGTCGGGGCAGATGTCCTCGCAGGAGATCCACAGGATGTTCGGAGGATCGGCGGCATTGGCGGGTCGGGTTGCCGCGATCAGAAGGGCAGCCAGGAACATCGAGCACAGCAGTCGTCTCATGGTTTGTCTCCAATCGCGCAGGGTCACGCAAGGCCGTGCCCCAAGTCTTGTCGAGCCGAGGGGCCTGTCACCTCGGTTTTCTGCGGTGGTTGACCCGCTCTATGGCAGGTCCGACCTGCTGGCCGCAGTGGCAGGTCGGGCTTTGTCCAACGTTTTCACTGCGGTCGCGTCGAAGCGATCTTTCCAGCCACCAGGTCCTCTACAAACCTCCGTGCTTTCTTTGCCTCCGCCAGCAGCGTGGGCAGATCACCGCGAGCCAGTGTTTCAATGATCAGCGGTCCGTGCGTGAAGCCGCCCTTTTTGAGCCGGGTCATGACGGGCGCGAAATCGACCTTGCCGGTCCCCGGCGTCACGTCCACGTTCCTGGGGTGCAGGTAATCCTTGACCGACATGCCCACCACGAGACCGTCGACGGTTGCGGCATCCTCAACCGGGTCAAGCCGGCCATCGGAATAGTAGTAGATGTTGCCCGGATCGTACCAGAGGCCGAAATGGCGGTGCCCGACGAATTCGACCACGTTGCGACACTGCGGACCGGTGGCGTTCCCGCCGCCGTGAGGTTTGACGCTCAGGCCGACTTTCTTCTCGGCGGCATCATCACAACAGGCGGCGACGATCCGGTAGTAGTTGTCATGATGTTTCGGGTCGCCGATGCCGGCAAGCATCAGTCCGGGCGAACCGACGATTGCGCTGGCGTCGATCATTCGTCGCAGTGCCTTGACCGACGCGTTTGGGTCGGCCGAGAAGAAATCGCCCGCATAGACGTTCGCGACCTTCAGTCCACGTTTTTTGACTTCCTCGCCGATGCGGAGGGCCTCATCGGGTGTTGTTGCGGATGAGATGATCAGGTTGGTGGGGGATTTCGTGGTCATCAGTCCGACGTACCGGAAGCCCGCTTCGGCAATGGCGTCCAGGGCGAACTTGTATTCATGCTCGCCCCACGGCCGCGTGTAACAGCCGATCTGCCAGGCACCTGCTTTGACGTTTTTCCTGTCGAAGGGCCGGGTATCGGCCGCGTTCAGTCGGGAACCGAGAGCTCCCACTGCCAGGGAACCGGCAAGAAACGCGCGACGCGACGTCTGATGGGTTGCTGGCATCGGCGAGGACCTCCTCGGCCCCATGATAAGCGAATCGGGCCCCGATCTGAAATCCGCCGATCTCAAATCTGAAATCCAATAACCCGCCGGGTGGCCCGGGTTCTCTGAACCTGGGCTCTCGATTGGAGACACTGTTGATGATGGGGGGTACGGCCATGCGATCACGAAGAAATCGAGAACCCAAGTCCAGAAGGACTTGGGCCACCCGACGTTTGACTTCCGACCTCATGCGGCCAGAATAAGCGGATCATGATGAGAATCCTCTCCGTCTTCGGATGTTTGCTTGCCTCAATGAGCGTCCTGATCCCGGATTCCGCGATGTCGCAACAAACGCGCCCGGCGCCCGACTGGCCGGCGAGTTGGATGGCCGCATGGTCGGCGCCGGCGGCTGAGCTGCGCCCGCTGCAGATCGTACACGGTGTCTCGCCGGATCAGGCCAAGCCGGCTGCGATGACCGGCCTGAAAAACCTCGGCCTTGGTGGGATCGTCTGTAACGTCAGCTTCGCCGATTACCTCGTGTCCGAGCCGAACTGGGCAACGTTGGTCAAGGCGGTCGACGCGTGTCGCGAAGTTGGCCTGCTGGTGTGGATTTACGACGAGAAGGGTTATCCGAGCGGATCGGCCGGCGGGCTGGTGCTCAAAGAGGACCCCAAGTTCGAGGCCCTGGCAGTGGCTCACGATCCGTCGAAGCCCGAGCCCTTTATCCACCGGCCGGCGTACGAGCACACTCACGCCAGCAACAACTTCCACGCGGCGCGGCGGTACATCAATCTGCTCGATGCCGGGGCGGTGAGCACCTTCATCGACAAGACACACCGCGCGTACTGGCAGCGGATCGAGAAGCACTTCGGTGCGACCATCCCTGCGGTCTTCACCGACGAGCCCTCACTCATGGCGGTCAACATCGGGCAACTCGGCGAGGAGATCCGTAAGCGCGTCCACGTGGACGACGCTTTGGATCCGACCGTTCAGCCACTGCCGTCGGTACCGTGGGTCGCGGACCTGCCCGACAGGTATCGCGAGCGTTACGGCCAGGACCTCATGGCCGTGCGCCGCAGCCTCTTTACGGGCAACACCGACGCGGACCGGCAGGTACGGCGCCGCTTCTGGGGCCTGATCGCCGACTTGTGCGCGGAACGGTACTTCGGGCAGATTCAGGACTGGTGCCGCCAATGCCGTGTCGCATCCTCCGGGCATATTCTCTGGGAGGAGGATCCGATCTGTCACACAGCTCTATACGGCAACAGCCTCAAGGCACTGCGGCAGATGGACATTCCGGGACTGGATATGCTGTCTTCCTGGCCACAGACGGTTGTCCACGGCGGTTGGATGGCCGCTGTTCTTCCCGCATCGGCGGCGATGATCGAGGGACGCCGGCGCGTCATGACCGAGGTGAGCGATTTCTCGCAGACGCTGGCCGGCAAGCCCCCTGCGTCCCTTGCCGAGATGCAGGCAACCGCCGCATGGCAAGCCGCCTTGGGCGTGACCGAGTTCACGCTCTATTACAATCGCGCGACGCGTCCGGCTCCGGAGTATCGGGCATATAACGACTTTGTGGGGCGGCTCAATGCCCTGCTCCGGGACGCCCGGCCCGATCCGCACGTCATTCTGTTTTACCCGATCTATGACCTCTGGGCGGACTATATCCCGGTCGCCAGGCCGCTCAGGCTGGATACGCAACCCGAGCATGCACAACAACTGGTCAACTCATTCATGCGGATGGGCCGGCAGTTGACGACTTCGCAGACGCCGTTTCTCATCGCCGATCATGAGGTGCTTGCGGCGGCCGAGGTGCGCGACGGCAAGCTGTGGATCCGCGATCGCGCATTCCACACCATTGTGCTGCCGGACGGAGCGGAGCTGCCGGAGGCGGCGTCAGGCGTTGTGGCGAAATTCAGGGATGCCGACGGGCGGATCGTTCGGGATGACATAAAGGGCGAACCAGCCCGATTCGATGGTGAAAACAAGACCGGCGCAAGCGGCCGACTGCAACCGGCATCCGATAGCATGATCTTCGGGCGGTTCAATCGGGACAATCGGGAGATTCTGCTGCTCGTCAATGTCGGATCGCAGGCATACGCGGGCACAGTGAGCGTGAGACGCCCCGGCACCTGGTGGCGCGCCGACCCGGCCACGGGTGAGGTAAAACGCGAAGAGGTTGCCGGACAGAAAGGGATCACCATTTCACTGCCCGCAAACGCGAGCATCATTCTCATTGGCCCGGATGGCGACCAACAGTGAGGCTCTGTCCTCAGGAATCTGGCGAGTGGCATCGATGTTCTCATCGGCACTTTTCTCCGGCTGACCGTGTGTGCCGGCAAGAAGAATCGCCGCTTGCGGACCCATTTGAGATTTGAAATCCGCCAATCTCAAATCGGCAGTCCAGGGAGATGAGATTCCTTCTCGAGGACCCGGTCAGTGGTGCCGACGGCCGGTGTCATGCCCTCTCAGCCAACAGCGTGCAGAGCACACCCTACCGTGCCGCCTCAGGGCGAGAGCGGAATACCCAGGTCTTCAGCCTGCTTTCGGCATGCGGCGTCGGAGCAGAGCCTGCGGAACTCCCCCATGAGAAGCGATGCACTCTCCTGCTCTCCTTCAATCTGGAGCATTCTCGCCGCGAGATAGTAGGGCCACGGCTGCTCCGGGTTCCTCTCTCCGTAGAGCCGCATTGCCTGTTTCATGCGCGGAAGCATCTCTCGCAGCGGACCTTCTTCCGCCTGAGCGGCAGACTCCAACCATCTGACGGCCGGACCCGGATCGCCGTCGCTCAAGGTTAGCATGGCTTGAGCTGCGTCCCAAAGAGGATCATCGTCGAGCCGCCCGGCGCACTCGTTCAGCAACTCGCGAGACTCGTCCGTTCGCTGCCGCAACAGCAGTGCCCACGCCAGCGAGCACTTGAGGTCGGTCGCGTCCGGCTCGCGCCTCAGCGAGCCGGCCCAGAGATCGGCGCCCGCCGCAAGTTGACCGCCTTCGACCAGAAGATCGTAAGCGGCCCAGAGTGTCCGGCGATCAGACGTGCCGGCCAGCGCCCGAACAAGGATTCTTGCGGCCTCAGGACCTTGCCCCTTTCTGATGAGCAGGCCGGCGAGATTGAGAGCTGCGACCTCGGCTTGCGGGTTGATGGAAAGAGCCGTTCGGTAGGATTCGACCGCACGACCGGTTTGGCCGAAATTGACCTGGCACACGCCGAGGTTGGTCCAGGCCGTCCAGGATTCAGGGGCATACGAGAGCAGCCTCTGCAGGCGGGCAGAGGCCTGGTCATATTGCGAGCGGCTGATCTCGATCTCGGCCATCGCAAGGTTGGCGGTCAGGTGGAAAGGGTTGTCCTTCAACACGCGTTCGTAAAGAGGCACCGCCTCGTCTGCCTGACCTGCGGCCTGGAGCATCTGACCGAGCCCGAGCAGCGCCGGCTCATACATCGGAGCCAGTTCCAGGGCTCGACGATAGTGGGCCATGGCCCCGTCCGTCCGCCCCGCCTCTCTGTGGACATCGGCGAGGAAACGGTGAGTCCGGTGATTGCGAGGATCAGCCTCCAGGGATTTCTGCAAGGCCTCGATTGCGTCATCGGTGCGGTCCATCTTGTGATATGACATGCCGATGACTTGATGGACGTACGGAGCCGCGTCGGCGAATTGCGGGCCAAGACCGCGCTGGGCAGTTGCCACCGCCTCGGCGTAACGGCCCGCGTTGTAGTAGGACCAACCCAGCCGCCACCAGGAACCGGGCGACTCGGGGTAGACCTCGGCCACCCGGGTGTTGCGAGTGATGTCGTCGTGGTAGTCCGCGGCGGTACGCCGGCTCACGATTGCCAGCGCGACCATGACAAGAAGGATCATCGCCCGCGAAAACCAGAGGCCGGCGGGGGACCGCGCGAGCCAGCGTCGATGAACGGCGGTGAAAAACGCCGCCGCCGCCCAGCAGAGACCGACGTTGGCAAGATAGACGTAGCGTTCCGCGAACATGGCGTTTCGCGACGGCAGAAATGGCAGAGTGCTGCCCACTGCCGCCATGAACCAGAGCACGGCCAGTCCGCCGACTCGCGTCCATCGCAATGAGGCGATGCCGGCGGCCAGAACCAGCAGCAGCACGAGCAGGGCGGTCACGACCCCCGGATCGGACCAGGAGACCACTGCTCGCGCGGGATGGAACGGAGCCAGGCCGCTCGGCCAGACGAACTGCTGGAAGTACCAGCCCAGCGCGCTGATGATGCGGACCGCCCGCGGGCCTTGCAGGCTCTCGGCGGCCACGTCGAGCAGTTGGGTTTGCCGCGTGAGGCTTACGTTCAGCAGGGCAAAGCCAGCACAAATCAACGCGCACAGGCCCCAGATGGCCCACCATGCTCGGCGGGGCCAGGAACGGCGAGCCAGCGGCAGCAGGAGCATGATGATGGGCAAACCGACCTGCACCTTGCTGGTCATCGCCAGGACCGTCATCAGCAGCACCAGCAGGGCCAGAGCCGGACGCGGCCGTTCGTCCCACAATTGCAGCAGGTTCAACGCCGCCAGCGAGAAGAGGGTGGACAACGAAATCATGCGCCCGCAAACCCAGGCGGTCGGCTCCATGCCCATCGGGTGAACGGCAAACAAGAGCCCGGCAATCAGCCCGACCCGCGGGTCCGGATGCAGACGACCGATCAGCCGCCACACGAGGACTGCGCTGGCGGCATGAATGAGAAGGTTGGTCAGGTGGAACAACCACGTTCCCGAGTTCGGGACGTCGGGCAGGGCACTCAGCCCCAAAGCGTTCAGCAACGCGAACTCGGCCGCGAAGCTGAGCATCGGCACGGGTTGGTACAGGTATCGGTGCGGTTCGAGCGTGAGCAATTCAAAGGCGTGCGACAGCGATGGTCGGCTGACAAGAACGAAGTTGAGGACAAGCTGCTGGTCGTCTCCCTCGATGAAACCGCCTCGCAGAGCCGGCAGAGCGGCTGCCACGGCCGCGAGAAAAACAACGGCTGCCGGCAGAATGCCTCGCGGCCGGGTTGCGGGTTGTAGGGGGCTGTTCTTGCTCATGAAAGCCATCCGGCCCGGATACCGTCATCGCGACCCTACGCCGGCAACAGCTTGGTCAGGCCCTCGTGCGGCCGAGGAATCACGTGCGCGAGGATCAGTTTGCCGCCGAGATTGTTGACCGCGGCGGCGCCCGCCTCGACCGAGGCCTTCACCGCTGCGACGTCGCCTCTGACCATCACCGTGACGTAGGCGGCCCCGATCTTCTCTTTGCCGATGATCTCGACGTTCGCGGCCTTGAGCATGACGTCCGCCGCTTCCATCATGCCGACGAGACCCTGCGTCTCGATGAAACCGATCGCATCTTGTTTCGCCATGGTGTTTTCCGTTCCTTTCGCGGCACTGCCGGCCGGCACGCTTGCATCCGGCGGCAGCAGATGATCGTTGGCTTCAAGGAGGGCATTGACCTCCTGCTTCGAGTGAATGAGAAAATCGGCCTGGGCCGAGTAGTTGGGCCAGAAGGTGTGGTTGATCCCCGCGTGCATCTGCTCGGCGATCGCCCAACCGGCTTGCACCGAGGCCCGCACGTCGCCGGTGCTGCCGGTGACCTTAACACCCATGCCGCCGAGGGCGTTGGACTCGATTCCCGCAATGGTGACATTTGCCGCCTTGGCCATAACGTCGGCAACGACCAGGGACGTACCAAGGCCCATGACCTCCACAAAGCCGACGCTGTCCAGGGTGGGTGAGGCCATCGCGTTCACCAGATACCCCCTGTAACGTGTCGGTGTTCATGTGGCCCAGGTGCGGGGCTGGGGGCTGGGGCCTGGGGACTGGTGAAGAGCGGCAGACACGGCAAGGGCGTGCGTGCAATGCGTAGGGCGAAGACCTGCTGCCGGTGGCGTGCGAGGCCGGCAGGTCTCGGTCGCTGCGGCGACCTCGACGCTGCCCTACCGGGTGACCTGATGGTCTTTCGCACACGCTCGAATGCACGTTGAGCCTGCATGGATGATCAACCCCCCTTGGCCCGCAGGCCGTGAAGCACGTCCTGGACGATCTGGTCGAGCGATTGGCGATCGAGACCCAGCGGCAACGGGTCGCAGCCGCCGGGCGGGGCGTCGGTCAGGCCGAACTGATTGAGAATGCACTGGACGGTCCGGGCAACATCTTCCAGGCTGAACTGCTGCGAAGGCGAGAGCGGCTGGCGCCCGCGACCCATCTTGAAACCCCGCAGACCGACCGCCTGTCGCACCGCCTCGGGAAAGTCGGCCCCGAAGATGATCATCTTGATCAGGTCGAGCAGGCCGTACTGGACCTGCCGGGCCTCTTCGATGCGACCGGCCATCGCCAGGTTGTACAACTTCATGACCACCTCGGGCACCACGCCGCTGGTGGCCACCGTTCCGCCGTCGCCGCCCATGATCAGCGAGGGCAGCAGGATTTCCTCGCAGCCGATCAGGAACACGAAATCCGGCCGGATGGGTGTGATGTCGTGCATCATGTTCACGTATCGCGGCAGGTCGCGACTCGAGTCCTTGATGCCGATGATCCGCGGGTGCTCGGCGGCCAGCCGTTTGATGGTCTCGTTGCTGATGTCGTTGGCAAACTGGGGGATGTTGTACAGCGTCAGATCGATGGGGCTGCTCCGGGCGATCTCGCTGAAATAGGCGTACACTCCTTCCTGGCTGATCTTGTAGTAGAACGGGGCGACGATGGCGACGGCCGTGGCTCCCAGCGAGTGGTAGTACGCCGCCGCCTCAATGGTCTTCTCGACATTGGCCTCAGCCGCGCCCGCGAGCACGAACCGTCGCCCGGCGTTCTGCTCGGCGACGATCCGGACGATTTCCTTGCGCTCCTCGAAACTGAAGCGGGTGAATTCGCCCGTGCTTCCGTTGGGATACAGGCCGGTGATGCCCTTTTCGATCAGCCAGTCGACAATGCGGCGCAGCTCAGGCTCGTTGATCCGGCCGCGATCGTCCAGCGGGACCATGTTCGGAGTGAAGATGCCGTACAACTTCTTGTTGCTCATTCTGTTTCCGTCCGGTTATGGAACGGCCGACTATTCTACACGCAAACCCTGCCGACCGCGTCACCTGAACCCCAGCAGCCATGCCCACGCGGCCGAGAGCCGGCGAAACCTGCGCCGGGCGTCCTGCCGGCCGGGTTGATGTTGCCGAGGAACCGGAAGCCAAGCCGGTGTCCCCTCGGCTGGTCCCGTGCCGCGTTCATCAACAGGAGGTTCCCTTCCAGCCGATAAGAAGGGTGGTCATTCGCCCCTTGGCCGCGCGAGCGAGGAACGTGCGTGGAACGGTTTTCCCGAGGCAGGATATCCATTGCCGCCCTGATTCTCGGCGGGCTGCTGGCGATCTCGCTGATTGTCATCAGTCGCCTGGAGCCCGAGCACCCCGAACCCCTGGCGTCACGGCCATCTGCCGCGGGGCCGGGCGACCAGATCGGTCCCTGGCAGCCTGTCTTCGTCGGCGTCGAGATGTTTCGGGCCTCGAGGTCGTTTCCCAGGCCGATGCAAATCCGGGCCATCCGCGTCGATTGCCATGAACCGACGATCGACTTTCTCGTTACCCCCTCCAATGGCGATGAGCCCATGGACTGCAACGCCCGCACGCCTTCCGAGTTCCTGAGCGAGTTCAAGTGTCAGGTGGCGATCAACGGTTCGGTCTTCCTGCCCACGGCCGGCCGGGCACGCCAGCCCCTCGATGTCAGCGGCTTGTCGCTTTCGCGAGGCAACCTCTACTCGCCGCCCAATCCATATGACGCTCTGCTGATAGGTAAAGATCGTAAGGCCTGGATTGCCCAATCACCGGTAGTAACCGGCAACGCCCACAACGGGCTCAGCGGGTTCCGCGCCGTTTTGCTGGATGGCCGCAACGTCGGTACGGGCAACGACTTGGAGCCGAGGTCCGCCGTCGGAGTCAGCAAGGACCAGCGGTACCTGATCCTCCTGACCATCGACGGCCGGCAGACCGATTACAGCGAAGGAGCAACCACGGCTGAAACCGCCGAATGGCTGCGCCGGCTGGGTGCCTGGAACGGTCTCAATCTCGACGGCGGCGGCAGTACGGCTTTGGTCATCGAAGGCCCTGACGGGAGCCCGTTGTTGCTCAGCAGCCCCAGCGGCAAATACGAACGCTGGGTGGCCAACCACCTGGGTGTCTTCGCCCGGCGTTTGCCCGGCTCCTCCCGCCCATCCCCCGGCGACCCACCCGTCCGACCGTAGGAGGGCTCTCCGAGCCCGATCGCCTTGCACCCCCCGGCCAATGCGTGTAGATAGTGTCGCAGGCCGGGCATGTCGCCTGGCAGTGTTTAGATGAGGAACTCCAGATCATGGCAGCTTACAAGTTTCCGAGGCTCTCAAAAACGCCAAAAGTTGGTAAAAAGCAAGTTCTGATGGTCGCCAGCGGTGACCTTCGCCTGTCCGCCAACCAGGTCTGCTGGCCCGCCCAGCACGAGATGGAGCAGGCTCTGTCCAGGGCCGTGGCCGACTCCGGCTACCAGCTCGTACGGGCCCACCCGTACAAACGAAACGAGAAGCACGGCTTCATCGCCTCGCAGGTCGAGGGCATGAAGGTCTTTGCCGGCATGGATCCCAAGGCCCCGCTGATCGTAGCCGAAGCCGTCTGGCAGTATTCGCACCACGTGCTTGCCGGCCTGCTCTCGCACCAGGGGCCGATCCTGACCTGCGCCAACTGGTCCGGCCAGTGGCCCGGCCTCGTCGGCATGCTCAACCTCAACGGCTCGCTGACCAAGGCCGGCAAGAAGTACTCCACGCTTTGGAGTGAGGACTTCTCGTCCAAGGAGTTCCGGGCCTCCCTGCAGCGCTGGCTCAAGACCGGCACGGTGACGCATCCCATGAAGCACGTCACACCGCTGTCGAAGGTGCGCGTGCCTGGCAGGGAGCGGGCGCTCGGCGAGGACCTCGCTGAGCAGCTCCGCCGCGAGAAGGCCATCATGGGCGTCTTCGACGAGGGCTGCATGGGTATGTACAACGCCATCATCCCTGACGAGATGCTCAACCCGACCGGCGTCTACAAGGAGCGATTGAGCCAGTCGGCTCTCTACTACGAGACCACGCAGGTCAGCGACCGCGAGGCCCGCGAGGTTCGCAAGTGGTACGCCCGTAAGGGCATGACCTTCGTCACCGGCCCGGACGAGAAGAAACACCTGACCGAGAAACAGATTCTGACGCAGTGCAAGATGTACATTGCCGCGATGCGCATTGCCGACGACTTCGGTTGCCACACAATCGGCATCCAGTACCAGCAGGGGCTCAAGGACCTGCTGCCGGCCAGCGACCTGGTCGAGGGAACGCTGAACAACGTCGACCGCCCGCCGGTGTACAGCCGTGACGGCAAGCGACTGTTGTACCCCGGTGAGGCCCTGCCGCACTTCAACGAGGTGGACGAGTGCTGCGGGTTGGACTGCCTGATGACCTACCGGATTCACCGGGCGATGGGCCAGCCGCCGGAGAACACCTTGCACGATGTTCGCTGGGGCGACTGGGACCGCTCGGGCACGGTCGATGACTACGTTTGGGTGTTCTTGATCAGCGGCTCGGTCCCGCCGGCCCACCTCATCGGCGGGTGGAAAGGGGCCAGCAGCGAGCGGCAGCCGTCGATGTTCTTCCGCCTCGGCGGCGGGACGATCAAGGGCGTCTCCAAACCCGGCGAAATCGTCTGGTCGCGGGTGTTCATCGAGGACGGCAAGCTCAAGATCGACATCGGCCGGGGCGGCGTCGTCAGGCTGCCCAAGAAAGAGACCGAGCGCCGCTGGGAGGCGACCTGCTCTCAGTGGCCGATCATGCACGGCGTCACCTACGGTGTCAGCCGCGACGAGTTCATGGCCAAGCACAAGGCCAACCACATTCAGGTGGTCTACGCCCGCGACGCCAAGTCCGCGGACAACGCGGTGCTGGTGAAGGCTGCCATGGCGGCCGCCCTGGGCATGGAAGTCAACCTCTGCGGCACCCGTAAGGACGGGAAGAAGTGGTGAAGAGCCCGGTCTGTCAGCTCTTTGCCTATTGTCCCTGGTTTCACCGAGTTGCTCGCTGCCAGGGAGCATCGAGCTTCTGAGACAGGGAAACACTCACAACGGCTCCGGGAGACCCCTTCCGGAGCCGTTCCCTTGTTTATCCAACGCCCGCCCCCACCTTTGGGAAAGATCGTTGGAGACGATCGCGGTTGGGAGGCCGATTCGCGGATGGGTGTATTCGTTCGCATGAGACACAAGAGCCTGCGGGCTGACGCGGTTCTTCTATTGGCCGCCCTGTTGTGGGGCGTGGCCTTTGTTCCCCAACGGGTTGCCATGCGGCATATGGGACCGTTGACCTTCACCGGCGTGCGGTTCGCGCTGGGTGCGATGGTGCTCGTGCCGATTATTGCCATGCGATCGCGGCGCCGAACCACCGGCCAGCCGATCTCCCTCGGACCAACCGGTGACGGGTGGCGGCCGTGTCTTGCCGGCGGGGCATTGGCAGGGATGGTGCTCTTCGTGGCGGTCAGTCTCCAGCAAACGGGCCTGGTATACACGACCGCCGGCAAGGCCGCGTTCATCACCGGCTTCTACGTGCCCCTGGTGCCGGTTCTGGGCTTTATGGCTGGGCAGCGCACGAGAATCGCCACGTGGATCGGGGCGATCCTGTCCGTTGCAGGACTCTACTTTCTGAGCGTGGTCGAGTCGCTGGAGATCAACCGCGGCGACCTGCTGGAGATGATCGGGGCGGTGGTATGGGCCATCCACGTGCTGCTCATCGGCAGGCTTGCTCCGCGAACCGATCCGCTGAAACTCGGGTTGGTCCAGTTCTCGACAGTGGCCATCGCAAGCCTCATCGGGGCATTGCCCGCCGAGCAGATGACCGCGGAAGGTCTGCGGGCGGCGATGTGGGCTATTCTCTACGGTGGGGTTGTCTCGGCCGGAATCGCGTACACGCTGCAGCTCTTCGGCCAGCGGCACGCGCCGCCCGGACACGCCGCGCTGGTGCTCAGCCTCGAGGCGGTATTCGCCGCCGTTGCCGGATTCCTGGTCCTCAATGAAAGATTCGAGCCGCGGGAATGGTTCGGGGCGGCGGTCATGCTCGGTGGGATGCTGATTTCACAAGTGAACCGGTTGCGATCAATCGCCGCCGCAACCACTGAGCATGTTGGGCAAGCCCAATCGGCAGAAAGCACTGCCGTGCTTGACTGAGAACCGAGGAAGGAAAGCTGTCAGCATTCAGCGGTCAGCTTTCAGCTTGGCGGTAGGGCGCGCTCTAAACGCCGTGTGCCCTGATCTGCAGCGATCCCGGCGGTTTGTCCGCCGGGTTCCTTTTGCAGGGTAACTCATTGAAGGCACGGTCTTGTTGCTGAGACGGTACCGCACGTGATCGAGAGCCCAGGTTCAAGAAGAACCTGGGCCACCCGGCCCACCCATCCTTCAGAGAAAAGCCTGGGCCTCCCGTCCACACATCGCGAGCCGCCTTCCTATTGCTGTTTCAACGCTTCGGTCAGCGCGACGACCTCCTTCTTGCCGTCGCCGAAGAGCATCAGGCAGTTGTCCATCGCAAACAGCGGGTTGGGGATGCCCGCAAAGCCAGGGCTGAGGCTGCGCTTGATGACCACGACGGTGCGGGCCTTGTCCACGTCGAGGATGGGCATGCCGGCGATCGGGCTGTTGGGGTTGTGGCGAGCCTCGGGATTGACGACATCGTTGGCTCCCAGCACGATGACCACATCAGTCTGCTCGAAGCTGGAGTTGATCTCATCCATCTCCTTGAGCCGGTCGTACGGTATGTTCACCTCCGCCAGAAGCACGTTCATGTGGCCGGGCATGCGTCCGGCAACCGGATGGATGCCGAACTCGACCGTCGTTCCGCGGTTCTCCAGATCGTTGTACAGGTCGCGGATGGCGTATTGGGCCTGGGCGACGGCCATCCCGTAGCCAGGGACGATAACCACCCGCCGAGCCCCCTCCAATAGCATGGCGACCTCCTCGGGCGTCGTGCTCTTGACTCTGCCTCCGTAAACGTCGTCGGCACTGGGGCCTCCGGCGGCCGGCCCGAACCGGCCGAACAACACGTTGGCCAGCGAGCGGTTCATCGCCCGGCACATGATCTCCGACAGGATGATGCCGGACGCGCCGACCAGCGAGCCGGCGATGATCAGCATGTTGTTGTTGATGACGAATCCCGTGGCCGCCGCCGCCAGCCCGGAATAACTGTTCAGCAAGGCAATGACCACCGGCATGTCCGCACCGCCGATCGGCAGGACCAGCGTCACCCCAAGCACGCTCGCCACCACCACCAGCAGGAAGTACACCCAGACCCCGTGCCAGGGCTGCCAGACGATCCAGGCCCCCAGCAGCAGGGCCAGCAACAGCAGGGCGGTGTTGATGAGCTGGTGAACCGGCAGATACACCGGTTTGCGGAACTGCTTGATCTCCTCGAGCTTGGCAAATGCCACCAGCGAACCCCAGAAGGTCACCGCGCCGATCAGCCCCGAAGCGGCGGTGGCCACGGTCATCTGGATGCTTCCCACTGCGGTTCCGGCGAGATCCGCCCGCGCAACACCCGATCCGCCGGCCGCCGTGACGTCCACAACCCCTTCGATCAGAGCCGACCAGGCCACCAGAAGCGAGGCGGCTCCGCCAAAACCGTTCAACAGGGCGACCATCTGCGGCATCCGGGTCATTTGGACCTTGACGGCCAGGATTGCGCCGATCAGCGTTCCGGTCACCAGGCCCGCCAGCACGATGGCGATTCCGTGGGCGTTGCCGAAGATGATCGTAACCGCGATGGCCGCGAGCATGGCGATGCCGCTGATGAGATTGCCGCCGACGGCCGTCTTGGGATGGGTCATTCCCTTGATGCCCAGGATGAACAGTACCGACGCGGCCAGGTAAACGAGGTTGAGCGTGGACTCTGACACCGAACTACCCCTTGCTCTTGAACATCCGCAGCATCCGATGCGTCACCAGATAGCCGCCCACGACGTTGATCATGGCCAGGGTCACCGCCAGGAAAGCGATGATGCCGGTGAGAATCGGATGGCCCGCGTGGACCGCCAGCACCGCTCCCACGATGGTGATGCCCGAAATCGCGTTCGAGCCGGACATCAGCGGCGTGTGCAGCGTCGGCGGGACCTTGGTGATGATCTCGAAGCCGACAAAGACCGCCAACACGAAAATCGTCAACAGCATGATCAGCATCAACCACCACTCCCTTCCGGGCCGGCCAGCGGCGCCAGGCCCATTGCTTCCCGGACGCGCGGATGCACGATCTGTCCCTCGCGACAGACCAGCGTCTCGCGCGTGATGTCATCGCTCCTGTCGATCCGGAACTGCTTCTCCTTGCCCATCAGATGCTGCAGCAGCTTGACCATGTTGTTCGAGTAGGTCTGGCTGGCATGGTAGGGCACCAATGACGCCGGGTTGGCGGTGCCGACGATGGTCACGCCGTTGTCCACGATTGTCCGGTCTCGCTGAGTCAGCTCACAATTTCCGCCGTGTTCGGCCGCCAGATCCACCACCACCGAACCGGGCTGCATCCTTCTGACCATATCCGCGGTCACCAGCACGGGGGCCTTCTTGCCGGGGATCGCCGCCGTGGTGATCACCACGTCGCTTTCCGCCACGACTCTGGCCATCAACTCGCGCTGCTTGCGAATCTGCTCGTCGCTCTGCTCCTTTGCATATCCGCCTTTTGTCTCGGCCCCCGCGGTTTCGATGGGCAGCTCGACGAACCTGGCGCCGAGGCTTTCGACCTGTTCCTTGACCGCCGGCCGCACGTCGTAGCCGCTGACCACGGCGCCGAGCCGTTTGGCGGTTGCGATCGCCTGCAGCCCGGCCACGCCCGCTCCGACCACCAGGACTCTCGCCGGTTGAATCGTGCCCGCCGGGGTCATCATCATGGGAAACATCTTTCCAAGCCTGTCGGCGGCTAACAAGACAGCCTTGTAGCCGGCGATGCTCGCCTGGCTGGAGAGGACGTCCATGCTCTGTGCCCGCGTGATGCGAGGTATCAGTTCCAGGGCCAGCAGCGTGACGCCCCGCTTCGCCACGGCATCGACGGCTTGGGCGGCCGTCAGCGGCTGGGCCAGGCCGATGAGGATCTGGTCGCCGCGAAGCAGGCCCAGATCGGCCTGACCGGCGTCCGGGTTGGCCCCAGGGGTGCGCACCTGAAGAAGGATGCCGCAGACCGCAAAAACCTCATCACGCGTCGGCAGCACCCGGGCTCCCTTTTCCTGATAATGGGAGTCGGGATAACCGGCCGCAAGCCCGGCGCCGGTCTCGATGACGACCTCAAAACCGCTCTTGCTGAGGGGGGGAACAGATGACGGCACGAGAGCGACCCGCTGTTCGCCGGGGAAGCTTTCCTTCACAACACCCACAATCATGATCGTACCTCAGCACCATGGTCTTGCAGGCTGGCCCCGCTCGCCCAAGACCGGCCAATAGGCGACCCTTCCAGGGGACAGAGACGATGAGGACGCATGAGTGTCACACACTTCGTGGCCTGCGTAATGGTCCGGGCACAAAAACTAAGCCGGCCGCCGGTAATCAGGGCTTTGTCGGGCTGTTAGCGGCCCGGCACTACAACCAGATGTTAGGCCTCTTCCTGAGACTTAACCAACCTGCCCGGTGTTTTTTCGCCGGCCGGTGTGGTTTGCCGTTCATGCGGGAACGGAGTAGAGTCTATCCCCTTGTTCCATTGCGAGAGGCCCATTCCCCGTCTGTTTTCGGCGGGCAGGAAGCCCACCGACGGGGATTCGGCGCATCGCAAGAGCTGGTTCAGGGGGAAGTTATGCCTGGCAAGATTGTGCTTAACGGGACATGGGGTCTGACCTGGGCGGAAGGCCCCGGACTCGTGAACCCGGACCACTACACGGCCGTTGCCCTGCGCGGTCGCAAAATGCTCGAAGCCGCCGTACCGGCTCCCGTTCACAAGATCCTGATGAATCTGGGGCTCATCGATGATCCAAACGTCGGGTTGAACTCGCTGAAGGCCCGCTGGGTCGAAGAGCAGTTCTGGATCTACCGCCGGACGTTCACCTGCTCCGAGGAAGCGGGGCGGCAGAACGTTTGGCTTGTCTTCGACAAGCTGGAATTCGAGGCCGTCGTCTGGCTCAACGGACAGGAGGTCGGCCGCCATGCCAACGCCAACCGCCCGGCTTGCTTTGACGTGACCGGCAAGCTACAGGCCGGCGAGAATCTCCTGATCGTCAAGCTCTCAACCGGCATCCACTCGGCCGCCGATAAGCCCGGCAGCGAATACCACTGTCACCTGATAGACCTGCTGACCAAGCGCCCCTGGCATCGCAAGCCCCAGTACCAGGGCGGCTGGGACTGGAACGCCCGGCTGATGAATATCGGGATCCTCGGCGACGTCCGTCTCGAATGGCACGCCGGACCCTGCCTGGAGCAGGCCGCCGTGTTTGCCATGCCGGCACCGGACCTGCGGTCGGCGAAGGTTCACGCGCGGGCGTTCATCGTCAATCGAGGCACGGCGGAGATCGAGGCCACACTGCGAGCCCGCATCCGCGAGACCGGCCAGGAGGTCTCGGCACAGGTGCGCATCGCGCCCGGCGAGAGCAGCCACGAATTGACGATGACCCTGGCCGAGCCGCGGCTCTGGTGGCCGATCGGCCACGGCGAGCAGTTCCGGTATACCGTCGACGTCGAACTTGACGCGTGCGGTGAGACGCAGGTGATGACCCGCAAGACCGGCGTCCGCCGCGTCGAGATCGACCAGTCGCCTCATCCCGAGGAAGGCCAATACTTCATCATTCGGATTAACAACCGCCCGATCTTCTGCAAGGGCGGAAACTGGGTGCCCGCCGACCTGCTCTACAGCAGCGTCACGCCTCAGCGATACCGCGACCTGGTCCGATTGGCGGTCGAGGCGAATTTCAACACCCTGCGCATCTGGGGCGGCGGCTGCTTCGCCGATCATGCCCTGTGCGAAGCCTGCGACGAGGCCGGCGTGCTCATCTGGCACGATTTCCTCTTCGCCTGCTGCAAGTATCCGGGCGATCATCCGGAATTCGCGGCCGAGGTCCGTCGCGAGGTGGCCTGGGCCGTGCGCGACCTGGCCCATCATCCCTGCCTGGTCGTCTGGTGCGGGAACAATGAGGTCGAGTGGGGCGACTGGGGATGGGGTTACGACAGCAAGCCCCGTACCCACCCGCACTACGCGCTGTTCCACCACGAGATCCCCAGGATCGCGATTCGCGAGAACCCCGCCACGGCCTACTGGATCAGCTCACCGTTCTCGCCGGACTACAAGGAGCCCAACGACCCGACGATCGGCGATCAGCACCCCTGGGGTGTGTCGATTCTCGAACCTCACGGTGCGGATTTCTGGAAGTACCGCCGGTACGTGGACCGTTTCCCCAACGAGGGCGGCGTGATCGGCATGTCCTCGCCGGCGACGCTGCGGCAGTTCCTTTCCGAGGACCAGCGATATCTGCTGTCGCCCGAGTGGGATCACCATGACAACCCCTTTGCCTGCACCGCTCCGACGCCGGGTGACCTCGGCCGGGCCTACGCGACCGTCGAGATGTGGACCGGCCGCAATCCCGAGCAGATGGACTGGGAGGATTACGCCTACGTCAGCGCCCTGATGCAGGCCGAGGGCCTCCAGGAGTACATCGCCAACTACCGCCGACGGATGTTCAGCAGTTCTTCGGCCATTTTCTGGATGTACAACGATTCCTGGCCCGTGACCCACGGCTGGACGATCGTCGACTATTACCTGCGCAAGAAGCTGGCTTATCACCCCGTACGCCGCGCGTTTCAACCGGTGCGGGTGGTCGTGGCCGAGGACGAGGACCTGGTGCGAGTGTTCGGCGTGAACGACACGCCGGCCGAGTGGTCGGGCGAGGTCCGGTGCGGATTGTTCAAGCTGGCCGGTGGTCTGGAGAGCGAGCAACGTAAGTCGGTGACGCTGGCCGCCAATGCCTCGACCGTGCTGGCGGAGATCGAGAAGGCCAAGTGGCAGCAGATGGGCACGGCCGCGAGTGGAGCCTTCGCGGTTCTGTCAAAAGACGGCCGCATGGTCAGCCAGCATCGGCTGTTCATCGAGCGGTTCAAGGATCTCAAGTTCGTCGAGCCGAAGATCGACCTGTCGGTCAAGAATGGCGTGCTGACGTTGTCATCCAAGGCGTTCGCCTGGGGCGTCTGTCTCGATGTCGACGGCGAGGCCCCGCTGGCGGACAACTGCTTCGACCTGCTGCCGGGCATCCCGTACACCTTGCCGTGGCCGTCAGGTCTCGGTGCCCCCAGGGTCGTCCGCCTCGGCAACCGCGATGCAGTGAAAACTCGCTGAACGCGATCCGGCGAGCCGGAGTGTCGTCAACGTTGCAGTGGCGGTCGCAAGAGTGCTAAAGGCGTTTCTCTGTTTTTCTATCTGCGTCTATTTGGTTGATCTGCGGGCACCCACGGTCTTCTTGGTCTGCGTGCCGCCGCACTTGAAAGCATGGCTTTGCCTGTTAGTCTGACGCTGCTGTGGTGCCCTCGGGCATATGTGTGCTCGCGGTGTCGTTGGCGTGTTCGAGAGCTACCGGAGGATTCATTCATATGGAATCAGACTATCCGCTGAAGGATGAGACCTACCGCCTGATCGGGGCCTGTTTTGAGGTGTACAACGAGAAGGGGTGCGGCTTCACGGAGCCGATCTACCAGGAATGCCTGGAAATCGAGTTGCGGATGCAGCGTATCCCGTTCGATGCTCAAAAGGAATTGTCGTTGACCTACAAGGGGCAGCCGCTGACGAAAAGCCTCGTCCCCGACTTCTTCTGCTTTGATCAGGTGATCATGGAAATCAAGGCGGTCTCCACCTTGACGGACGAGCATCGAGCTCAAGTGCTCAACTATCTCAGTGCCGCCAACCTGGAGGTTGGGCTGCTGGTCAACTTCGGCCACTTTCCTAAGCTCGAGTACGAGCGGGTCATCAACAACCGAAAGAGGAGACGGACATCAAATGAATGAGTTGAGGGAAGAAGGTTGCCCGCAGATCACGCAAATTGACGCAGATGTCGAGGTGTAATTCCGAAAGGAGCTCCCATGCATAAATGGATAGCGATTTCATCGGCACTTCTTACAGCGATGTCGCTGGCGGCCAACGCCGGCGAACCGGCTGCCGCCGCGGGATGGAAACAGAAACAGTTCATCATCACGTTCTGGTGCCCTCCGCCGGCGACGGATGAGGCGCTGGCGAACGTTGCCGCCGAGAACTACAACCTGACCGAGGTGCCGGTCGAAGGTCTGGACGTCGCGGCCAGGCACGGGCTGCGGGCCATGCTGAACAACAGCCTGCTGAACCCGGCCGTGCTGGACGACCCGGCCAAACGAAGCCAGCTGGACGCACTGATCGATCGGGTGAAGAAGCACCCGGCCCTCGAGGCGTACTACATCACCGACGAACCGGGGGCGGGAGCATTCCCCGGCCTGGGAAAACTGGTCGCGTACTTGCGGGAGCGGGATCCCGACCACCTGGCCTACATCAACCTCTTCCCTACCTACGCGAGCGAGGCGCAACTCGGTGTCAGCGCGGACGCCGCGGAACGGGCCAAGGTCGGCTACCCCCAGAACTTCGCGGGCGTCGGCACCAGCGATAAGACCGTCCTGGCCTACCGCGAGCATCTCAAGCAGTTCATCGAGATCGTCAAGCCCGACCTCATCAGTTACGACCATTATCACTTCCTCCTGAGCGGCGACGGCAGCCAGTATTTCCTAAACCTTGCATTGATCCGACAAGCGGCCCAGGAGGCGAATAAGCCTTTCCTCAATATCGTCCAGGCCTGCAACGGCGAGAAGGTCTGGCGGCTGCCCAACGCGGCCGAGATGCGCTGGCTGGCGTACACGACCATGGCGTATGGCGGGCGCGGGATCAGCTACTTCGTCTACTGGATGCCGAAGGTCTACGGGGGGTTGTATCAGGATGGCAAGCCCTCGCCGCTGGCCAGAGACGTCGCCAACCTCAACGCCGAAATGGTCAAACTGGGGCCATCGCTGCTGGAACTGAACTCAGTGGGCGTCTACCACACCGCTCCGTTGCCCTACGGAACGCAGGCGGTTCCGGCCGACGCGCCGGTGCAGATCGTAGGTAAGGGCGAGTTTGTGCTCGGCCTGTTCGGTGCGTCCGGACGAACAACGAGCTTCATGATCGTGAATCGCAACTATAAGGAGCCCGCGGAGGCAGAAGTGAAGGTTGCGATTCCCGGCCGCAAGCTCCAGGAGCTTGACCGCAAGACAGGCAGGTGGACAAAGGGTGAACCCCTGTCTGCGGACCGCCAGGTGAAGATCAGGCTCGACTCGGGCGACGGACGGCTGTTCCGCGCCGTCGAGCAGTAGGGGCTTGGTTAACACCGGCAGGCCGGCCCCCCAGACTGAATGAGAAAAGGACAGTGATGGCCATTCAGGGTGGCGATCGTTCCGCCGTTTAATCAAGCCACGCCCTGTCCCTGACGAAGCCTGTTCCGGTAGCGTTCGCCAAACCGCGGCAGTTGCTCCCACCCCGCGCTGGCGAAAACGCTATGCCCGCCGTCGGATCTCCTCGACTCGGGTGATGAATGCCTGCGTATCCTCGCGCACTTGCCGAACGAAGCTGTTATCCTCGGCCCGGCCCAGGACCGCCTCCATCTCCTCCGGCGTCTGGTAGACCATTCGGCGGTAGGGGTCCTCATGGTCCTTCTTACGAGAGCTGAAAACTGCCTCGGCAATGTAGTTCTGAATCTCGACCGCGCGGTCCAGCGCGGCGTGCCACTGGTCCATCGACGGTGAGTCGCTCCCCAATAAGCTTGTCAGGCAAGCGAAGGCGTGCTGCTGCTTATCTCGCGGGTATTTGGCCCACCAACTGTCAAACACTCGATGGATGGCATGCCATGTCTGGTGCAGCTCCTGCTCGATCCCCGAGAGCAGGGTTTCCAGATCGTCCGCCCGGACAATCTGCCCTCCGACATTGACCCAGTTCTGCCATCGCGGGCCGGCCAGGGTTTGGGCGGCCGACGCCAGGGTCGCCTGTGGATCGGCTACCAGGTAGTCAACCAGGTTGCGCACACTGTAGTAGTGAAGCATGTCGCGGTAAGCCAGGTAACCCTGGCGAGCCTTCAGGATCACGACCTTGCGCGAGGATTTCTCGGTCCCTTCGGCCAGTATCTCCAGTTCGTCCACTTCGGCAGGCGAATCCGTGAGCAGCCGCTGGCCCATCTCGGGCAGGGCGTCCGGCGACATGTGTTCGGCTGATTCGCCCCGCCTTCGCAATGCGGCCTTGGCCACCCACGTCTCCAGCAGCCTCGAGGCCGCGAAGATCTCCTCTGCGGTGTCCGGGGCCAGATACTCGAACTCGATGTGCTGGCATTTGGCCTTGCGCTTGTCACGGGCCCTGAACTTCCACGTGTTGCGGGCCAGGGCGTACATGTTGTGTCGCCACCACCACGCCGGCATGATCCGGAGTCGGTCGCCCGACGGGTCATTGCTCACCAGACAGAAGGGCAGGCGAATGTCCATTTCGGCCGGGTAGTCGCCGCGGGTCAGCAGCGTGAACGAGGCAAACCGGCAGTTGTGCTTGACGCTGACGCAGAGGCCCGGCCAGAAGCCGCGTCCGGCGTGAACCTCGCCGTCGGGCGCCCGGCTGTTGTGGTTCGACCCGATGGTGGCGCCGGCGGCGATGTTGCTCTGCCCCATGACCAGCGAGGCAATCAGAAACGAGTTGTTGTGATGCTGCTCGTGGGCCGGGAATACCAGGTTGTTCAGAATCTCACAGCAGGAAACGGTCGAGTTGTCGCCCAGATAGGAGTGAATCAGCCGGGCACCGTACTTCAGGTTGCTGTTGGTGCCCATGATGAACCGGACCGCCTTGCACCCATAAAAAACATGGCAGCCGGGCATGACGATGCCGTTGACCATCTCGACGCCTTCGCCGATCTGGGTCGGCTCCTCGGCGCTTGAGTTGATGGTCAGGTTCTTGAGCTTGTTGGCCCCCTTGATGTAGCAGCAGTCGCCGATTTTGACGTCCTTGATGATTCCCGTGTTCTTGATGACGCAGTCTTTTCCGATCGTTCCGTAGATGCCCCGGTGTGCGTCGAACGCACGCTGGGTGATCTCGGCGAAGCGGGTCATGAGCCTGGTCCGGTCGCGATAGCGGGACCACAGGTACGCGTCGCCCGTGGTCATCCCCTCGAAGGGCATCACCCGGCGGCCTCCCGCCTCGTTGATCAGGTCCATCCAGACCCGGACATCTTCCGATTCTCCTTCTTTGATGATTCCGTTGCCGAACTTGGCGTGATTGGTGGTGTGGGCTTCGTCAATGTTCAACAGAATGCAGTGGTCGCCGATGATGTAGTGGGCCAGATAACGCACGTGATGAATGGCCACGTCATCGCCGAGGTCGCAGGCAATGATGCGACTGTCGGTTATTCCCACGGGCACGCGCATCTCATGATGATCGAGCATCACCTCTTCAAGCCGGCCGATTCGCACCAGCCCGTAAAACTCGCACCGCTTGATTCGATGCGGCGCGAACTGCTCGGTGACGCGAATGTTGTCCCAACTGTCAGCGGTGTTGCCGTTGCGAATCAGCACCTCGATCTCGTCGGTGCGGAGCTTTCGATACCGGTCCGGCAGGCTCGGGCACTGCAGATTACGCAGGTAATACTCATCTTTGCCCGGCGGCAGGTAGGGTTCTTCAATGAAATCGTGACCCAGTGTCTGGATCGGAAGGATGCGAAGCTCGCTCATGGACAGCTTTCCGTGCAATCGCGTGACTGCCGGCCGGACACGCCCCACGCGACGGAGATTCCGGCCTCTGAAGGACGGTCCCGGCTATACCCATGATAGAATGTCGGCAGACAACCGTCTTGGTCTTGTGTTCTTTTTGGATTAGCCGCGTGGGGCTGTGGCGAGGTTTGCCTGGATCGACGGCGGTCATTAGGATTCGCGCCACCAGGAGTATCAGGATGACCGATCCGGCGACACTGATCATTCTGGCCGCTGCCGGCGCCGCATGGTGGGCGGTTTGTCCCGGGGGGATCGCGGCCCGCCGGAGGGCCGTTCTTGCGGGAATGGTCCTGGCGGCCGTGCTGATTGTCCGCGTGGCTGGCGGCGCACGTCTGGCTTTTGATGTCGTATCTGTGGGAATGGTGGTGCTTGTCGGGTTGCTGGCGGGATACTGGCTGGTGGTTCGCCGTGAATGGCCCAAAGGCGCCATGGTTCTGGCTTTGGCCGCCGTGACGGCCGGCGGCACCTTCTGGCGCCAGGACGTCATGGAGCAGGCCTTGGCCAATCCGTTGCAGCCGGACGTCCGGCATTTCCAGCAGCAGGCACAGCAGACTTTCAACCCATATGCTGCAGGCCTGAAGTCTCCGCTGTGGTCGGCGATGCACGCTCCCATTCTGCGCCTCGCGTCCAACCCGGACCACGCCATGCGTTTCTGGAGTTGGATCTTCGGCGTGGCCATGCTGCCGGCTGTCGGTCTGGTCGTTGCCCGCCTGTTCGATCCGGTGGTCGGGGTGGTGGCGGCCGGGTTGCTGGCTGCCGACTCGTACCTTGTTTCGCTTTGTTGCGAAGGCTTGCGGGAGGAGATGGGCCTCTGCCTGTGGATGGCGGTGCTGTTGTTGCTGTTCGACGGGGCCGGCTGCTCGTGGAAACGAGTGATATTCGTTGGCGTCGCCGGCGGCGTCCTGATATGGCTTCGCAACGTGGAGGTGGTTCCGCTGATGGCGTTGCTGGTCTGGGCGGCCATCTCGCGGAAATGGACATGGCGGCAGGCCACGGTGGGCCTGATGCTGCCGCTGATCATCGTGCTCCCGTTCTACGTCAACCAGTATCGAACATTCGGCAACGCGCTGGCGATGGAACAGCGGGACGCTCGCGGACTGGTCAACCTCGAGTTTCTGGGGAGGCCGGTCCCCGCCGATGTGCCGATGCCGACGGCGGAGCAGGTCGCACAGGACCCCTTTGCCGGCGAACCGGTCTCACCCTCCAAGTACCTTCTCGGCATGCGGACGCCAAGTGATCTTGTGAGCCGGCAGTTGCGGGGTGTCTATCACGTTCTGGCAGGACGTTCGTTCGAATACGGCTACTCACGGTGGACGGCCCTGGCCTGCGCCGCCGGACTGGTGGCGACGATCCTGTCTGGCCGTCACCGGTTTGTCATCGTGCTGGTCCTGTTCAGCCTTCTGGGTATTCGCGTGCACATGGTCTCCTTGGGACACTTGGATCTGAGGCTGCTGCTGCCGGTCATGGTCATGTGGCTGACCGCCGGGACGTGGTTCGTGGCGTTGCTGGTCCGCCTCGGGGGACGGCGATGGCTGGCCATGAGGGATGAAGGCGAAAGGCGGAATCGCCCTGAGAGGCTTTCTTGACTTAGCCTTCCTCTTACCGCCGCTGCCCGGCCGAGACGGTCAGCCGCGAGGCAGCCGATTCATCGGTGAGAACCGTGACGTGTTCGTGAAGCTGCAAGGCGCTGGCCGGACACATTTCGTTGATGATGCCCTCGACGGCGGCCGCAAGGATGCCCGCCTTATTCGGGCCGCTGGCCAGCAGCAGGATCCGGCGGGCCTCAAGGATCGTGCCGATCCCAAGTGAAACCGCCATCAGCGGCACGTGCTGGCGGCTCGGGAAGAAGCGGGCATTGTCGTCGATGGTCTGGCGGGCCAGGGCCACCCGCCGGGTTCGGGAACTGAATGAGCTGCCGGGCTCATTGAATGCGATGTGCCCGTCGGTGCCGATACCGAGAACCTGCAGGTCGATCCCGCCGCAATCGGCAATTTGTTGCTCGTAGAACAGGCAGTGGGCATCCAGATCCATCGCCAGACCCGAAGGGGCATAAACCTTGTCCGGACAAATGTCCACGTGGTCAAACAGGTACTGGCGCATGAAGCGATGGCTGCTCTGTGGATGCTCGGGACCGAGGCCGACGTATTCGATCAGATTAAAGGTCCGCGCTCGGGCGAGACTGAGGCCCTCCTCTCGATGCATTCGGACCAGCTCGTGGTACAGACCGATGGGAGTCGAGCCAATCGGCAGGCCGAGAACGGGGTCCGGTTTGGCACGAAGCAACTCGGCGACGATCCGGGCCGCGCGGATGCTCAGATCGTCGTGGGTCGGGCAGATGACGACTTCCATGTCACGCGGTCCTCGCAACGTCGGTGAAAAAGACGCCCGCCGTCCGAGGACGGCGGGCGGCACTGCTATCCAGAGAACAGCATCCACCGCAATGCCGATGGGAGCTGATTGAAAGAACCCTGCTCTAAGGGGGATGGCTTGAACTCGGTTGCGGGAACCTCCCGTCAAGCGGGCTCGTTCCCTTTGGAGATTCAGAGGCCTCCTGGGTTCCGATTACGGTTCAATCAATTGACGACTCCCTGTCGAACATGACAGACACTATTCTCTCCCATTAGATATACCATCGCACGGGGCGTTTTCCAACCGTTTGTTGGATTACGAACCGGTTGGACGAAAATGGCCGGCAGGACGGACCTGCCGGCAACGCCGGGCGGGTGTGCTCGCAGCTGCAAGCATCTGCCAAAGGTGAACTTGGGGGCTCGTCGGCCTGGGCTGACGGTTCTGGGACGTTGAGACCCCGCAGTCGCCGAGAGAATCGTAAAAGTCGGGCAATGGGACTCGAATCGCCTTATTTGCAGTGCTAGAATAGTTTTACGGTGCGCGGCCACCCGGGGGCTGGCGTTCGGATACGGGGGAAGAGGGCGTCTGTGACTGTTTCCCGCACCTATCAGCAAGGCCCGTTGCGGAGTATCGGCATGCTGCGTCCGGTCAGACTCTTGGGACGGTTTTTGGTCGCCATCATGCCGTTGTTCGGTCCCTGGCCGGCGTTGGCGGGTCCCGCGCAGACTCCACCCGTCGGTGGCACCCAGGCCATGCCTGAAGACACCGAGGAACTGCTGGTCTTTCTCCAACCGGGCGCCGACGCTCAACGCTTTGCCCGCGACCACGGCCTCAAGGTGAAGCATGCGCTCCGGAGCGATCCAAACATACTCGTTCTGTCCGCCGAATCTGCAGAGGCGGCAAGGCGACTTCACGACACCTATCGCCCCGACGGCGAGGTTCGAGCCGTCTACCTCAATCAGAAAACCCGTTACGTCCGAATGGCCTTCGTGCCCGATGACCCGTATTTCCACAAGAACACGCCATCCACAGGTTGGCCCGGGCAGTGGCATTTGGTGAATGAGCACGTGTCCGGCCTGGACGCCCGCGTACAGGGGGCATGGAACCGTGATATCACCGGAAGCGGCGTGGTCATCGGCATTGTCGACGATAGCCTGGAGGCCGCGCATCCCGACCTGTCGCCCAACTACGTCTCCGCCGACAGTTGGGATTTCGGACAGAATGACAGCGATCCGAGCCCCGTGAATGCTGATGACAAGCACGGCGTTTCGACTTCGGGGGTGGCGGGCGCCCGGGGTGGGAATGGCATCGGGGTCACCGGCGCGGCTCCTCACGCGGGACTGGCCGGCCTGCGGATCGATTTCGTCTACCAGACCACGCAGATGTTCGTGGACGCCACTCTCTACCACAGCAGCGGCACGAATACGAACATCCAAATCAAGAATCACAGCTACGGCGTCACCGCACCTTACTACACGACGCCTTCGGAGGTCAGCGTGCTGGCGACCTCGACGTCCGCCGGCACGATTCATTGCTTTGCCGCGGGGAACGAGGGCGATGACTGCAATACGAGGGATTTACAGAAAAGCCCCGATGCGATCACGGTCGCCGCCATGGGCAGCAACGGCAGGTATTCAAGTTACACCAATTTCGGTGCTTGCGTGACGGTCGCGGCACCGAGCTCATCGTCCGGTTACCTCAGCATCACCACGACGGATCGCACCGGTTCCGGCGGATACAATGGTCCGGATTCGTTCCCCGACACGGACTACACCGCCGTTTTCGGTGGGACCTCGTCGACCAGTCCGCTCGTAGCGGGCGTCATGGCCCTCGGCAAACAGGCCCAGCCCGCCTTGAATACCCGATTTGCCAAGCACATCCTGGCTCTGACGAGCGATATCGTTGATGCCGGTGATACCAGCCAGCAAAGCGGCGGAGGGTGGATAACCAACGCGGCCGGATACCACTTCAACGCCAACTACGGTTTCGGTCTCGTGGACGCTGACGAGTTCACCTCTGTGGCGGCGCAGTACGGCGGCGTGTCGGCACTGACCACCGAGGACAGTGGAAGAATCTTCGTCAACGCAAGTATTCCAGACAACAGCGCCACCGGCATCTCGCGATCCTTCACGCTTTCTGAAACCTCGGCTCTGGAAGAAGTCCTCGTGTATGTGAAGGCCGCGCACGCGAAGCGTGGAGAACTGGAGGCCTGGCTGACCTCCCCAAGCGGTACCACAGGGCGTGTGTTCTCGCGGGACCTTGCAGACACCGGCTCGGACATCAATTGGACGTTCACGTCCAACCAGTTCTGGGGCGAGAACCCGGCCGGCACCTGGACGTTGAACGTCCGCGACGTCTACGCGCTGAACACCGGGACATGGAACGAGTACCGGGTCACAACGCGCATGGGCCGCCTGGTGGGCGGGTTCGGCCCGCCGACGGTTCTGATCCAGCCCGCCGACAAGGCAGTCGAGGCGGGCGCAGATGCCTGTTTCCACGTTTCTGTGGCGGGGGCGCTGCCGCTGCTGTACCGCTGGCAGAAAGACGGTGTTGACCTCTTCGACGACGCCCGGATGTCAGGATCGGCGACCGACACGCTTCATGTCGCCAACTGCGATTCCGCCGACAACGGCCAGTATCGCTGCGTGGCAACCAACGGCGAAGGAACGGCCACCTCCGAAACCGCCACCCTCACCGTCAGCCCGCCTCAATGGCAGTGTCTGGCGAATGCGTCGTTCGAAGGCGGATTCGTATCGGGTGTGGGCCGGGATTGGGTTCGCTACAGTGTCGCGGGCGGCGTTACCTGTGCCTCCAGCACCGATGCTCACGGAGGCATCTACTCGCAGCGGGTCGCCTCGGCGAACAGCACAAATACCGGCGGGGTGTACCAGCAGGTGGCGGTCGCGCCTGGCCAGGAGTACACGTTCAGCGTGTGGATCAAGACCAGCGCCTCCAACGTCATGGAAGGTTACCTGGGCGTCGATCCTGCGGGGGGGACCGACTGGAACAACGTGCCCTCTCAGTACAAGGACTTCACCTCCTCGACGAGCTGGTCGCTGCGGACGGTCACTGTGACCGCCGAGGTGGACCGGGTGACGGTGTTCCTGCACGCGCGGTCTACGAAGGTCAATTCCGGCGGGTATGTCTACTTCGACGATGCCACACCCGACTGCTCAACCGTCATGCCGACGATCTCGCAGCAGCCGAGCAGCCGGAGCGTTTGTCCCGGTGACATGACCATGTTTGCCGTCTCGGCTACGGGCCAGACCCCGTTGATGTACCAGTGGCAGAAGGATGGTGCCGATCTGACCGACGGCGGACACTACGCCGGGACCGACACGGCGGCACTGACGGTCTCAAACATCGATGCAGGCGACGTTGCCGCCTACCGGTGCCTCGTGACCAACACCTATGGCAGTGCCACCTCGGATGACGCTTCACTCTCCCTGCTGGCGGCGACCCTCATCACGCAGCAGCCGACGTCGCAAAAGCTCTGCGAGGGCGGGACCGTCAACCTTACTGCCTCCGCCGTCGGCCAGGGCGCGTTGACCTGCCAATGGCAAAGAAACGGTGTCGATCTCGTCGATGACGCGCGCGTCTCCGGCACGACCACGGCCTCGCTCACCATCGGGAACTCACAGCCCGGCGACTCGGGTGACTATCGTTGCCTCGTGACCGCCGACTGCGGCAGCGCAACTTCCGAAGTCGCCGTCCTGTCGATTCAACCGTATATCGGTCCTGACCTGGACGGCGATTGTGACGTCGACAACAACGATATGGGGCTGTTCCAAGGCTGTCTCTCAGGACCTGATGTTACGCCCGATACCGGCTGCGACAACCGCGACTTCAACGATGACGGCGACGTTGACCAGGCCGATTTTGGCGCTCTCCAGGGCTGCCTCAGTGGGTCCAGCAGGGTTCCGGATGCCACCTGTTTCAACTGAAGTGTGCCGCCCGGCCTCGCGGCGGCTCGCGGTCCCCTCTCGCAGAATCATGCGTGTTCTTGGCCCCTGGTTCCTGGTAGAATGGATATGGAGCGACTGGGTGGCCTCGTGCCGCCCAGGCCAGCGGATCGGATCGCAGGAGGTGGTGAGGCAAACCGCGCGTGGATGGTGCGGCTTTGTCACCCCGGCCTGTGGGCGGGTGCCCTCGGCTTGGCGTGCCCCCTGGCCGAGCCCTGGGGCAGGGCCGCTTGCTGAAAACGCCAAGTGGCGGTGTTAAACGATCGGGAGGAGCCGGTGTCATGGAGCGAGGAAGGAACAGCACATTCCGCAGGCTTGTCTGTGCGTCAATCGTTGTGTGCACGTCGGCCGGCACGGTCTTTGGCCAATCGTCCGAGCTTCGGGCCGTGTGGGTGTCGCGGTTCGAGTGGCCCAACGCCAATGAGGCCACCTGTAAGGCCGCGATCGACAACATCATACAGACGCTGGCGGCAAACAACTTCAATGCCGTCTTCATGCAGATACGCGGGCAGGCCGACGTTCTCTATCCGTCGCCGTACGAGGTCTGGTCGCCGCTGATCGGCGGAACCGACCCCGGCTGGGACCCGCTGGCCTACATGATCAACGCCGCGCACGCCAACGGGATCGAGTTCCATGCCTACATCAACACGCACACGTGCTGGCAAAGCGGTGCCCACGCGGCCCCGGCGAACGCAAACCACCTGTTCTTCGCTCACTGCGACGCGTCAGACCCGGCCCGCCGCGACTGGCTGATCCATGATTCGGCCGGCAATCCCGTGCAATGGCACGAGAACGATTACGTGTGGATCGCCCCCGGTGTGCCGGCCTACCAGGCCTATATGCGCCGGCAGGTCCTGTACGTCGTGGAGAACTATGACGTCGACGGCGTGCACTTTGATCGCATCCGGACGCCGAACTCGAGTTTCTCGTACGATCCGATCAGCCAGGCCCGGCGAGCAAGCGCGCAAAGCAATCCCGGCAACCTCGATTTCAGCCATTGGACGCGCGACCAGATCACGCGCATGGTGCGCGACATCTACGCGTCCGTGATGGCGGTCAAGCCGGATGTGAAAGTCAGCGTGGCGGTCTTCCCCGATCCCAACACCTCCCCGGCGTACCAGCACCAGGAGGCCCTGCTCTGGGCTCAGACCGGCGGTCTGGACATCATTGTCCCGATGATGTACTCGACCGGTGGAGAGGGCTCGACCTGGGACACGCGCCTGCAGGCCTGGCTGGCGGGCTGTGCCGGCCGGCATGTGGTCGCCGGGCAGATCACCAGCGAGGGAGTCACCTGGCTGCTCGACCAGATCGATCTGACCCGTACGCGCGGAGCACAGGGTAACAGCGTGTTCTCCTGGAGCTCGTTCACGTTCTGGGACGACTACAAATCCGACGTCTACCAAGTGCCGACGGCTTTGCCCGCGATGAGCTGGAAGACCAGTCCTTCGACCGGCATCATCTACGGTTACGTCACCGACGCCACGACAGGGCAGCCGGTCACCGACGCCCAGGTGGTCCGAACAGGCTCGTCCTATGTGGGACTCTCCAGCGGCGACGGCTTCTACTCGTTCCTGCTCGTCCCGCCGGGCACATACACCTTGACGGCATCGCACCCGGCATACGGCAGCAACGGCACGGCCATCGCCACGGTGGCGGCGGGCGACGTGGCACGCTACGACATCGTCGTGAACGCGCCGTTGCCCCCCGTGATTGCCGAGGTGACCCCCGATCCGGACTCGGTGGTTGTTGGCACGGAATACTCGCGACAATTGAGCTTGACACAGGGAACCGCCGACTCCTGGACCCTGATCGAAAGGCCCGCGGGCGCGACAGTCGACTCCAATGGATACCTTCACGACTGGACGCCGACCATTGCCCAGGCCGGTCAGTTGATCGCGTTTACGGTGCGAGCCACAAACTCATTGGGCAGCGACGACGAGAGTTGGCAGGTACGGGTCAGCGCCTTCGCGCCGTGTTCACCATTCAAGTTGATGGACTTCGAATCGTACAACACCGGGGACAACGTCCTCTTCCGCACACCGCGCTACAGCGGCACGACCGTGAACGATCTGGCCACCTCGCCCGACGTCGCGGCGGTGACGGATGCGGTTGCGCCTTTCAGGGGTGACACGTGCTATCGCGTTGAATGGCAATACCTTGATACGGACCCCCAACGCTGGATGCGATTGACGACCCACAACGCACCCGGACGCCCCAACCCCACGGTACTGCTCCATCATCTGATCCGCGTGCGGATGCGCGCGGACAACGGTCGCTTCCGCCTGGCGGCGGGCATTCGCGAGACGGACACAACAGCGGAAGTCGGAGATGATGGAGGGGCCAGCGGAACCATTGAGTGGGTCGGAGCGGAGACGGACATCAACGGTGCCCCGCAGGGCGTGTTGGTCGAGCCGATGCCGGGCGTCTGGCAGACGTTCACCTTTGATCTGCAGCGGGACCCCATTCATGGCTTCACCGGCGACGGTATTCTTGCGACGGCCAACGACAAGGGCGTGTTCGAGCACCTGGCCTTCTCGGTGGTTGATACGGTCGGCCCGTTCACGGTGTACCTGGACGACATCGAGTTTCTCTGCGTCGGGCCGGCGGATTATGACCAGGACGGCGACGTGGATGCCGACGACGCAACGCTCTTCGAAGACTGTGCGACGGGGACAGGCATACGGGCGCCGGCAGAGTGCGCCGACCGCGATTTCGACTCCGATGGCGATGTGGACCAGACCGACTACAGCCTGTTCCAGCGATGCGTCAGCGGGGAGAGTATCCCGGCTGATCCTGCATGTGCTGATTGACGGATTGCCGACCTCAACGAGGCAGCCCAGGCGACGGCCGAAGGTGCCGATCGCATCGCCGGCCGTGGCGAGGGGAGTGTCTCAATTGTCCTACGAAGGGGCGGCGTACAATCACCCTGCAACGCTTGCCGGCGTCGCCGGAGTCGGAGAAGATGATCCGGGAGATCTCGACTATGAAAAACGAACTTTGGGCTGTCGTCGCGGGCGTCTTATGGCCGGCCTTGTTGTGTGCCGGTGCTCCATTCTCATCCTCGGCTTCCGCCGACGAACACGCCCCGGCCGTGCGAGCCATCATCGGCTGCCGGGGGACCTACGACGCCGCTCCGCGCCTGCCGAACGGGCGGGTGGACGTGGACCGGCTGCTGTCGGAGCTCGCCGATCTGCAGGCCAACACCTATCACTGGCTGATCTGGCACGCCGAGACGGACTGGGAGGACTTGCAGGCATTCCTGCCTCGCGCGGGTAAGACCGGACTCAAGGTTTGGGTGACACTGGTGCCCCCCTCGGAGTCGCCCCCGCACACCCAACGATTCTCCGAACCGTATCGGCTGGATTACGAACGCTGGGCAGTCGAGATTGCCCGGCTGAGCCGCGAACATCCGCACCTGGTCGCCTGGAGCATCGACGATTTCACTCACAATCTTCGCGTGTTCACGCCCTCGCGGATCAAAGCCATCCGTGCATCCACCCGCCAGATCCATCCGCAACTGGCCTTCGTGCCGTGCAGCTACTTCAGCGCCGTCACGCCCGCCTTTGCCCGCGATTATGCCGGGCTGGTCGACGGCCTGCTGTTTCCCTACCGGCATGAATCGGGCGGCGCCAATCTCACCAATGCCGATCGGGTCGAAGCGGAAGTCGCCCGCCTGCGAGAATTGATGGGCTCGAGCGTGCCCATCATTGTGGATGTCTATGCCACGCGGCACAGCCGGTTGGGGGACTCTACGCCGGAATACGTCGATCAGGTGATCGCCGCCGCGACGGCATGTGCTGACGGCGTCCTCGTCTATTGTCACCAGGATCCGGTCAAACAGGCAGCCAAGTATCAGGTCATCCGGCGGCAGTTCCGTGCCGAGCCGGCCACGACCGGCGAAGCGCCCTCAATGAAACCCGCGCTGTTCATCGGCGCGGCCAGCGTGGACATTACCCCCGCAGGTCCAGTGGCTTTACAGGGCCAGTTCAATCTGCGAATCACCCGTGAGGTCGAAACGCCACTGACCGCCAACGCTGTGGCCTTGGAAGCACGCGAGAGCGGGAAGTCGCTCGACACGGCGGTCATGGTTTCCTGCGACCTGATCTCCATCCCGGATATCGTGCTGCATTCGGTACGCGAGGAGGTACGGAAACGACTGCCGGAACTGCATACGAACAAGATCATTGTGAACGGAACCCATACTCACACGGCACCTGTCATGGAGACAGGCGGATACGAGCTTCCGAAGGAAGGCGTCACGCCGGTCGAAACGTGTCGAGCCTTTCTCGTCGAGCGAATTGCCGAGGTGATCCAGCGAGCATGGACGAACCGCAAGCCGGGCAGCGTGACCTGGGGGCTCGGGCATGCCGTGGTGGCCTACAACCGGCGCGCGGTTTACGCTGACGGGTCGGCCGTAATGTACGGAAAGACCGATGTGCCGACGTTTCGCGGCATCGAGGGCTACGAGGACCACGACGTCGGCACGCTGTTCTTCTGGGACGCCGATGGCAAGCTCATCAGCATCGGGGTCAACGTGTCCTGTCCGTCGCAGGTGGTTGAAAGTCGAACCACGATCAACGCCGACTTCTGGCACCCGGTGCGTGAATCGCTGCACAAGCGATACGGTTCGGAGGTGTGTATCCTCGGCTGGCCGGGGGCCGCCGGCGACCAGTCGCCCAGGCCCATACACCGCAAGGCGGCGGAGGAGCGGATGCTGCGATTGCGCGGGCTGGATCAAACGGCGGAGTTGGCCCGGCGCATCACGCGGGCGGTCGACGAGGCCTACGAGGCGGTGAAGCACGATCGGCATGCCGGCGTGCCGCTGATCCACAGGGTTGAAACCGTTCACCTTCCCATGCGTCTGGTCACCGAGGCAGAGTATGCCGAAGCAAAGGCCGCCGCGCGGCAGGCCGCCGACGAAATCGCCAAGGATCCGAAGGCAACCGACCGCTTGCACACACGGATGAGGTGGCACGAACGGACCGTTCAACGGTTTGAGGCCCAGAAGAACGATCCGAAGCCGGTGTACGAGGTGGAATTGCACGTGCTGCGAATCGGCGATGCGGTGATCTGCACGAATCCGTTTGAGTTGTTCACCGATTACGGCGTCCAGATGAAGGCCCGCAGCCAGGCGCTCCAGACCTTCGTCATCCAGTTGGCCGGTGGCGGAGGCTATCTTCCGACCGAGCGGGCCGTTCGCGGCGGCGGCTACAGCGCTGTGGTTCACAGCACCAGGGTCGGTCCCGAGGGCGGGCAGATGCTGGTCGATCGGACGGTCGAGGCGATCGAGTCGCTGTTCGGACCGCGACAGTCTCCGTGAATACGCAGAAAGAGCAGGACGAGTCTCGCGAACAAGGAGCACGGGTGAGAGGCGAAGGAGAGGTATCATGACCGCTTGTCGTCTTGTCCGTGTCGTGATCCTGATCGCGATGTCGACGTCGTCGGTCGGGGCCGAGTCTGCCTCGCCGCTGTCGGTTCCCGATCAATCAAAGGCCCGTATCGTGGTCATGACCGACATCGGCGGTGATCCCGACGATCGCCAGTCGCTCGTCCGATTTCTGCTCCACGCCTGCGACTTCAAGGTCGAAGGGCTCTGCACAGGCTTCGGTTGGGGGCATGACAAGAAGACGCGACCCGACTTGATCCGTGAGGCGATAGAAGCCTACGGCGAAGTTCTGCCCAACCTCCGGAGCCACCGGCGAGATTACCCTTCTGAGCAACAGTTGCTCAGTCTGGTCAAGGATGGTCATAACGGCGACCCGCACAAGGTCGCCCCCGGCATGGACTCTGAGGCCTCGGATTGGATCATCGGGGTTGTCGACGACCCGGACGAGCGCCCGGTCTGGTTTGCGATCTGGGGCGGCCCGCGTGAACTGGCCCAGGCCATCTGGAAAGTCCAAACCACTCGCTCAGCAGCGCAGCTCGCGGCCTTCAAGAAGAAGATCCGCGTTCACTCCGTTGCCGATCAGGACAAAACCGCCAGGTGGGTCAAGCAGCATCACCCGGACGTTTTCTGGATCTTCTCGGAACGGATCTATCAGGGGTTCTACGCGGAAGGTGATCAGACGCTCGTCTCGCCGGAATGGATGGAGCGCCACATTCGCGGGCCGCTCAAACGCGTCTACCCCGCCGACGCGCACAAGAAAGCCGGCGTCAAGGAGGGCGACACGCCGTCGTTCCTTTACCTGCTGCCGAATGGCCTGAGCGATCCTGAGCAACCTGAGCACGGCAACTGGGGCGGCCGATTCGTCGGCAGCGGCCGCGGCCATGAGTATGTTCCCGCCCAGGATCTGCTCAACGGCCGGCCCGATCTGCTCTACACGATCCATCGATGGCGGCCGGCTTATCAGAACGCCTTCGCGGCGCGCATGGACTGGTGCATGTTGCCATTCGGTGAGGCAAACCATGAGCCGGTGGCCCGCTGCAACGGAGACACGGGTCTCCGCGTGCTACGCATCCCGGCCACACCGGGCGGAAAGGTGCAACTGAGTGCAGAGGGCTCCTTTGATCCCGACGGCGATCAGCTTCGATACCGCTGGTGGATCTACCGCGAGGCCGGCACCTGCCAGGTCGAGCCGACCATCGCCGGAGCCGGCGAGCCGCAGGCCGTTGTCACTCTGCCCCCGGAGGCCTCCGGGCGAACGATTCACGTCATTCTGGAGATCACCGACACCGGCAAGCCGCCGCTCACCGCCTATCGGCGCATTGTGCTCGAAGTCGGCGGTGAACCTGTGCCGCCGTCCTCCAACGTTGCCCAATAGGCGATTGCGGGGCGCGCGGCGGGGTCTCTCGCTTCAGTTGCGGCCGAGCAGCATCCATCATCGCAATCCGGATCGGCCGGCGCGGCTTGTTTTGCGTCTCGGTACTTCGTGGTATGATCCCGGTCCGACCTTCTGTTACGGAGATGACGAGCATGACCGACCGGGAACTTTTTGACGCGGTGGCGGCGGCGGCTTTGCTGAGGGGCGATTTCACGCTCCGCTCGGGTCGCAAGAGCAAGTATTACCTCGACAAGTACCTGTTCGAGGCCGAGCCGAAGATCCTTCGCGAACTGGGCGAGCGATTCGCCAGGCATATCGGCCCTCAAACGACGCGAATCGCCGGGGCCGAACTCGGCGGGGTCGCCCTGGCCGCGTCCACCTCGATGGCCTGCGGCCTGCCGTTCGTGATCGTCCGCAATGCCAAGAAGGACTACGGCACCAAGAAGATGTACGAAGGCAAGATCGAGAAGGGTGACCGTATCCTTCTGGTAGAAGACGTGGCCACCACCGGCGGCCAGGTGCTCGAAGCGGCCAAGACCATCGCCGAGGCCGGCGCGACCGTCGAGAAGATCGTCGCGGTGATCGACCGCCAGGAGGGCGCCCGTGAGAACATCGAGGGCGCCGGTTTTACTTTCGGCGCCCTGATGACCAAGACGGATCTGGGGATTGATGAGTGAGGGAGCTGTCAGCGGTCAGCGTTCAGCAGTCAGAAAGAAGTCTTAGAAAGCTATTAGCTCTTGGCTGTTAGCTTTTGGCTCGGGTGGGTCGGGTGGCCCGGGTTCTTCTTGAAGCTGGTTTCACGATTGCGCGGGTACCCCACCTTGCTTCAAGGTGGGGAAGCGACGATTCATCTGGTCCTGAAGGCGATTTGCGCACCATCCTCTGAACAGGGTGAAATGGGGGTCAGCGCTCATCGGAGCTACCGCCCCGCTTGTTTGCTGAACAGGAGGTCAAGCTGCCGGGCGATCTCGATGACTTCGCCCGGGTTCTGAACCGCTCTGAACGGCCCGGAGATGCGGGCGACGCCGAAGGGGAGCACGGCATCCGCCATGCGGTAGCTCGGGGCCAGCCGGCCGGACTCGATCTCGCCGCTGATGGTCGTCGAGCCCTCTTTGTACTTGGCGTACAGAAAACCGGCACCGTCATAACGTACGCCCGTGGGTGGGGTGAGAATCGCGTACCGGATCTGCACATTGATTTGCGTTCGCTCGACGGCAGTACGTCCCGGCACCGGCTTCCACACCTCCTTGATGTGGATCAGCTGGGTGATCGTCTGGGTGGGGTCCAGCTTGCTCGGCTGCTCGACGCGCATGCCCAGTTCAAGCAGCCCGCTCGGGTTGACCAGAAACGCCACTCGGTTGAAATCGGCATAGTGGTGCTGCTCGCGGCCGGCCTCGTCGTAGGTGGTCAGGTGGATCCGCGTTGACTGTGACGAGCACCCGGCCAGGCCGGCCAGCAGACCCGCCAAAAGGATGCCGCATCGCATGCTGCCTGAAATAATCATCGTGCCCATCCTGTCCCGCCGGCTTGCGGCGATGGTGGCAGTGTAGCAGGTCGAAATCGTTCCGCCAGCCTCAGATCCTGTTTCAGGTTGGCGGCGCGCCCCCATTCGGTCGGAGGTTGCCCGTGTCACACAGACGCCGGGTGGCCTCGTCTGCCGCTTCTCGGCCGGAGTATGCCGATCTGATCCGAGCCGGTATAATCCTTGGCCTATGAAACAACAACAGACAGACTACCGTCTCGGGGCCGTCTCCTTCCTCAACACCAAGCCGCTGATCGAGGGGTTGGCCAATGAGCGGGGCATCCGGCTGGAGCTTGCGGTCCCGGCAGAGCTGGCCGGCATGCTGCAGGCCGGGTGCGTGGACGCCGCTCTCGTACCGGTTATCGATATCGGCCGGGCGGGCGGGCGGTGGAAACGCATCTCGGACGCGGGCATCGGCAGCAACGGCGATACGCTCACCGTCCAGGTGTTCTCGCGAGTGCCGCCGGCGGACATGACCACTCTTTATGTCGATACCCATTCCCACACCTCGGTGATGCTGGCGCGGCTGGTGTGGAAAGGGTTCCACCGACGGCCATTGGCAGTGGTCCCGCTTAAGCCCGGGACCAGCCTGGAGCAATGCGAGTCGGTCCTGCTGATCGGTGACAAGGTGGTCGGGGCGGAGGTTGGCAGCTTCCCGTACCGGGTCGATTTGGGCGGCGCCTGGCGGGCCTGGACAGGCTTGCCATTCGTGTTCGCGGCATGGGCGGCACCGGTTGACCGCGAAACATCACGTCTGGCTCAGTTGCTGAGTCAGGCCCGCGATCGGGGCGTGGCCCGGGCGGCGGAACTGGCGGTCGAGCACGGTCCGGCCCTGGGCTGGCCGGTGGATCTGGCCAGGGATTACCTGACCCGGCTCATGAAATACACCATCACCCCGGCCGCCGAGGCGGGCATGAACAAGTTCCTCGAATTGGCCAGGGCCGAAGGGCTGATCCCGCAGCCCGGAGCGCTGGTCACATGACCTCGGCCGGTGTGAGCAAGGCCTCTTCTTCTCGCCTGAGCCAAGCCGACGCCTTGGCGATGTACACCGATCTGTCGATCCACGAACTGGGACGGCGAGCTTATGCCGAGGCCTGCCGGCTGCACCCGGAACCCTATCGCACCTATGTCGTCGATCGCAACATCAACTACTCCAACTGGTGCACGGCCCAGTGTCTGTTCTGCAATTTCAAGGCCCCGCCGCAAGGTCAGGTTGGCACAGAGGGCTCGCCCGCGGGTTATGTTCTGAGCTTTGACCAGATCGGCCGCAAGATACAGGAGCTGGTCGATATCGGCGGCACTCAGATTCTTCTTCAAGGGGGGCTGGCTCCGCCGGACCTGTTGAGCTTTGACTGGTACCTGGAGCTCCTGCGATTCATTCGAGGCAGCTTCCCGAAGATTCACATCCACGCCTTCAGTCCGCCGGAGATATTCTACTTCTCGCGAGTCTTCAAGATGTCGGTCCGCGACGTGCTGCTGAGGCTGCGCGAGGCCGGTCTGGACACGATTCCCGGCGGCGGGGCGGAGATCCTGGTGGACCGCGTGCGCGAGCGCATCAGTCGCGGCAAGACGAGGACGGACGAGTATCTCGAGGTGATGCGGCAGGCCCACATGCTCGGCATGCGTACCACCATCACCATGATGTTCGGGCATATCGAGACCATTCCCGAGCGAATTGAGCACCTGCAACGGGTTCGTGAACTGCAGGATGAAACGAGCGGATTCACAGCGTTCATCTGCTGGACGTTTCAGCCGGCCGGGACGGCGCTGGCTCAGCAGTATCACATGAGACCTGTTGACCCGGCTGCGCCAGGCTCCACCGTGGCAAGCTGCGCCGACCCGCCCGATGGAGAGCACCTGGTTCTGGCCAACGCCCATGAGTATCTCAAGACCCTGTCGATCGCCCGGCTGTTCCTCGACAACATCCCAAACCTCCAGGCGAGTTGGGTTACGCAGGGGCCCAAAATCGGGCAACTGGCCCTGTTCTTCGGGGCCAACGATATGGGTTCGGTGATGATGGAAGAAAACGTCGTTTCGGCCGCGGGCACGGCTTATCAACTGAATGAGGCCGAGATCCGGCGCCTGATTACCGATGCAGGCTGGCAGCCGAAGAAACGCAACTGCTACTACGAACTGCTGGAGTGACGTTCAGCCGAATTTGTCCCCAACTTCGGAACCTCTGTGCATTGTGCGCGCATGTTTCTGGATCGCAGTGCCCTTTGGCTGCGGCCCGCAAAAAGGCGGTCCGCCTTAGGGACTGACCTGGTTCTTCAAGAACTGTTCCTTGGCCTCCTCCCGTGCGATCGGAATGCTCCGCGGCGCTTTCACGCCGAGACGCACCCGTCCGCCCTCCTGGCGGATGGAGACCACGCGCACCTCCACCTTGCCACTGATGCTCAGAAGATTGTCCAGCCGAAGGGTCTCCTCGCGGACGGGCGGGTCCATGCGCGGGCAACTGATTCGCAACCGGACTGAGCTGCCGCTGATCGCCAGGACGGTGATCTCAATATCATCGCCGATCAGAATCGCCTCGTTGGGGAGGCGTGTCAGAACGAGCATGAGTTGTCTGCTCCTTGAGTGGATTTGGGCATCCACGGCCGCGCCACCAGGATCTTACCGCATGCGGATGCCATGTTCAACTGAAAAACCAGATTGCCGACCGTCAGGCTCTGGCCATTCGGGAATCATTCACTGACAATGTGTCCCTGTTGCCTGTGGGTCAGAAGATGAGCGGTACCGTCAACCGTGAGAGGAGGCGATCGATGAAGTCACATCTTGTTGCCATGGTCGTTTTGCAGGGAATGGCCCTCTCCTCCGGCCCTGTGGCGGCTGCGGAAATGCCTTTCATTGAGGTGGATCCGGTTCGGACAACCGCCTTCCGGGAACGCGGGACCGGTCAGCCGATCGTGATGGTCGGGATCAACTACTTCGACCACCAGACCGGCTGGGCCCCCAAGCTGTGGCAGAAGTTCGACGAAGCCCGGGTGCGGCGGCACCTGGAAATGCTGCACGAGCAGGGCTTCAACTCCATCCGGGTCTTCTTGACCTACCAGTCGTTCCACGTCGAGCCCGGCCGCGTCCATCCGGAAGGCGAGGCCAAGTTCCGCCAACTCCTGCGAATGTGCCGCGAATTCGGCATCTACGTAATGCCGACAGGGCCGGATCACTGGGAGGGCACACCGGACTGGCGGAAGGGCGACCGATTCGCGGACGAAACCCTGCTGACCGCCGACGAGGCATGGTGGAAGGACTTCGCCGGGCGTTTCAAGGATGAGCCCGCCCTCTGGGCGTACGACCTGTATAACGAGCCGATGATCGGCTGGGATTCGCCCGGCATGAAGGCCAAGTGGAACGACTGGCTGAGGCGCCGGTACGGGCCAGCCCCTGACCGACCCCCGTCAGTCGGTCAAGGGTTGGTCGAGAAGATCGCCGAGGCGTGGAAACGGCCGGTCGACCAAGTCGGAAGGGCGGGCGAGATCCCGGTCCCCCCGCCTCAAGCCGCCCGCAACGATGGTCGTCTCTACGACTATCAGCAATTCCGCGAATTCATCGCCGACGAATGGACCCGCCGCATGGCCGACGCGATTCGCTCTGTCGATCGAAATCACCTTGTCACGGTCGGGCACATTCAGTGGGCTGCCCCGGTTCTCATCGGGGAGGTCAAGCATTACGCCGGCTTCAACCCCTCGTCCAACGCCCGGTACGTGGATTTCACAACCGTCCATTTCTACCCCCTCGACCAACCCCGGCCGTGCGATTCGCCGGAAGGCGTGGCCGCCAACCGGATTTACCTGGAGGCGGTACTCTACCAGTGCAGCGTGGGCAAGCCGGTGCTGATCGGCGAATTCAACTGGTACGGCGGCAATTCCGAAGCGCACCAGGGCTGGAACCTCCCGCCCAAGCCGCCGGAGCACCAGGTGCAGTGGTGCCAGGCGCTTCTTGACGTCAGCCACGGACGTGCGTGCGGCTGGCTGAACTGGGCGTTCGCCGACACGCCCGGCTCAAAGGACATTACCCGGTGGAGCGGCCTGTGGACGGAGGATTTGAGGCTCAAGCCGTGGGGCAAGGTCTTCGGCGAATTCGCCCGCGAAACGGTGCGCCATCCACAGCAATGGCGGCAGTGGCCGGGGTGGCTGGTCACGAACATGAGTTTGGCTGACCACCGGGCGCTGGTGACTGATCCCGAGGCCGGGCACGCCCTTCGCCGGGCCCTTCGGGTTGCGGCCACGCGGCCAGAATGAGCAGGGCACAACTGCCGGACGGTCTCTTGAGCAGTCGGTGCTCTGCCGCTGAATCACACCCGCCTTTGTGCCATAGGGATTCATGGTTGGTGATCTGGCACTAATCTGCAGGTTTGTCCATGGATGACAGTTCCACAACGGACGGTGTGGAACATCCACAGGTGATATGGTATCTTTCTACTCACGGCAAGGCGTCGTGCCTTCAATGATCTTGATGGCTGCGACGTGTATGTTCGATCAGAATGGCTCGGTTTGTTGCTCATCATATTGTGGGCGTCATGCTATGATTCACTGCTCGAAATGCGGTCTTGATTTCGCAGAGCACTTTTCAGCATGCCCAAGTTGCGGCTGCACGCTTGTCAGCGAAACGAACCGGGCTGTGCTGAAAGAGACTGCGGAACGAAGCCACCGCCCCAAGCGACTGCGCTGGCAATTGGCCCTTCTCGCAATACTGCTTTCCCTGTTTCTTCTGTTCAACTTGTTGCCGCAAGACGTGCGTGAGTCCATCGGAATCCGCATCATGCCCAAGCCCCATAGTGCTATTGGGCTTGCCATTCTCCTGCTGATTGTGCCGGTAGGCGTTATATGCTTCCGAGCAATTGTCTAGGGTGTCTCGACCTTCTTGGGCGGTTGCTGGAGCGAGTCACTGGAATCGGTGTGGTCCATGCCAAGCGACCTTTCTGGGACTTTGTCTGGCGGAGACGCGACTAAGAGACACGAGGTCACTCGGCGGGGCAGACGGCTACCGCCTCTTCAAGCAGTTGGGCGGCCACCTGCATGGGGCTGACCTTGCGTTCAGTCGTGCTCATCTGCCGGGCCAGGCGCCGAAGCTTGCTGCGAGTCGCTGTACTCATCGGGACCTTCGAGCGAACGACCCAGTTCTTGGATGTGGGCCGCCCCGGGCGCCGCCCGCGGCTGGGTTGGAGCCGTTCTTGCAGAGCACGGACGACGTGAGGGAGGCGCGCGGCGCCGAAGGCGCCCCCGCCCGTGTCAGGAACCCGACCGACAATCTCTGCTCCCATCTCTCGAGCAATCTGCTTGATCTTGTGCGCCATATTCTCACCGTCCCTTCCCAAGAAGGGGGAAACGTATTTCCAGATAATCCCGGTCGATCACGAAGCCGACGGCCCCTTGGCGACATTCAGTCCCCATCCGCACCAGGAACTCTCGGAGGGCGCCGGCCTGGCGTCGGATCGCCTCCTCGGAGGTATAGCACTGGACGACGATGGGCTTGTCGAACAAGAGCTTGCCACCCTGTTCATCGTCGCGCCAGACCCCTGTTCCCTTCGGGTAGGCGGTCGCACCGCCGAACAGCTTGCCCAGCGCCGTCAGGGCTTCACCCTTCCAGTGCTCCTGGTCAATCGGCTTCTCGTCTCGATCCTGGCTCGGGATGAAGAGCACGAGAAGGCTCGACGCCGACTTGGCGGCCTTGAACAGGTCCCCATAACCCGGTTTGGATGGTCTCTTCTTTGCCATCCCGAAGAGTATAGCACTTTTTGACCCAAAAGTCCACAGCCGCTCCAGGTGCATCGAGAGAACCTACCCATTCTTGTTGGCCACGTTTCGGCAAAGTTGCAGCGAATCGGCCTCAACGCGCATCGCAGACTGTCCTGGCTGTCATCGTATGTTCGGGAAGTGTTCGTATGCCGGTTTCAGCCACGTGCCGCGTCGAGCCGGCACCGCAAGGGACGACCCATCACCGGTGGACAAGCAGATGCAACGGTGGCGGCGCCGGCGGATATGCAGTCAAATACCTGCCGTAGCTCCGCCCGTGCGCGCGATTGGGGAGTGCTGGCGGGGAGCGAGTCGAGAAAGCCCTCAGTGCCGTCGGGAGGAATATACGTGATCAGGACGCGATTCATCGTTTCAGCTACAGTCGCCGCGGCCTTGTCGGCGGGTTGCACGGTTGGTCCTCGGGTCGACTTGCGGAACATCCGCTATGGCTCGGTGATCCCCGACGAGGGTTACTGTGATCAACCGTATGTGGTCATCACCCGGGATGGCAACTGGTTGTGCACCTTCACCACGGGCAAAGGAATTGAAGGTCAGCTTGGCCAGCACGTGGTAGCCTCGATCAGCACCGACAAGGGCAAGACCTGGAGCAGCCCGCCCATCGACATCGAGCCGGCCGACGGCCCCGAGGCTTCCTGGGTCATGCCGCTGATCACGCCCTCCGGCCGTGTTTACGCCTTCTACGACTACAACGGCGACCGCATTACCACCCTCGGCGACAAGAAAAACATTCGCGCCGACATGCTCGGCTGGTACGTCTGCAAGTACTCCGATGACAACGGGCGGACGTGGTCAGACAAACGCCACCGGCTGCCGGTCCGCGTGACCGCCTGCGACCGGACCAACGACTGGCAGGGCAAGGTGCAGATCATGTGGGGCATCGGCAAGCCGGTCATCGTCGGCCCGAACGTGTTCTTTGGCTTCACTAAACTTGGCCGCTACATGCTCGATCAGGGCGAGGGCTGGTTCTTCCGTTCGGATAACATCCTGACCGAGCGAGATGTCGAGAAGATCGAATGGCAGATGTTGCCCGAGGGCGATCACGGCATCAGGGCCCCGGAATTCGGCTCGGTGCAGGAAGAACACAATCTCGTCGGCTTGTCTGATGGCAGCCTGTACTGCATCTACCGCACGACGACCGGCTACCCGTGTCACGTTTACAGCCGCGACGGCGGCAAGACATGGACCCGCCCGGAGCATGCGACGTATACTCCCGGCGGCCGGAAGATCAAGACGCCGCGTGCCTGCCCGCGTCTGTGGAAGACGCTGAACGGCAAGTTTCTTCTCTGGTACCACAACCATAGCGGAAAGGACTTTGACGGCCGCAACCCCGCCTGGGTCACCGGTGGCGTGGAAAAGGATGACCGCATCCACTGGAGTCAGCCGGAGATCCTGCTCTGGGATCCTGACCCCGAGACGCGGATGAGCTATCCGGACCTGGTCCAGCAGGACGGCCGATGCTGGGTCACCGAGACCCAGAAGGAAATCGCCCGTGTTCACGAGGTTGATCCTTCGCTGTTTGAAGGGCTCTGGAACCAGGGTCGGGCGGCCGAGGTGGCCAAACGTGGACTGCTTCTTGAACAAGCCCCGGTCAAGCCTGGGAATGATGTCCGGCGCGTCCGGTTGCCGAACCTTGTCGAAGCTGCCGGATTCACCATCGACATCTGGCTCCAACTGGATGACCTGAAACCCGATCAGGTCATTCTGGACGGGCAAACCGAGCGTGGCTCCGGTGTCAGGCTCCTGGTCACCGAAAAGGGGACCGTAGGCCTTGAACTCAGGGATGGAAAGAAGCTTCGGACCATCTGGGACACTGATCCGGGGGCAATCAAGCCTGGCCGCCTGCACCACCTTGCGGCCATCGTCGAAGGCGGACCGAAGATCATCATGTTCGTCGTCGACGGCGTCCTGTGCGACGGCGGCGAGCATCGCCAGTTTGGCTGGGGCCGCTTTGACACCGGATTGGCCGACCTCGGCGATACCCTGCCGCTGCAGATTCCTCCGTCGCTGAAGGGAACGATTAAGAGCCTGCGAGTCTACGAAAGGGCGCTGCGGGTTTCCGAGGCGGTGTCCAACTATCGCGCAGGCCTTCGCTGACGCGCGACGGCCAACCAGATGTGGCGCTGGCGCGAAAAGGGGCGCGAAATAGGCGACTGTCCCTGAGTGAGCCATGAGACGTCCGCCACCTGAACCGATGCTTGAGTTCCCGCCGCTGACCAAGGCGACGATGTATTGCCGAGGGTGCTGGTACGCCCTGGATGGCGTGGCCGAGGATCGATGTCCTGAGTGCGGCCGGCCCTTCAATCCGGCCGATCGCCGCACTTACCGCACGAAGTCGCGTCGCGAATGGTGGTCCAGTCTTCGGCGGCGATTCACTGCCGCATTCCTGGTACTCTTAGTGTTCCTGCTTCTCGCAGGTGGATGGCTCTACCGGCGATATCGCATCGAGAAAGACGCAATCGCTGAGTTCAACGCGGGCAATATCTACGTGGACACCGCACCTCTTGGACCGCAAAGGCGCAACCAATAGAGCAAGCGGCATGGCCTGCCAGTGATCGAGACCGTCGTGGGGTTGAGCTACGCCAACGCGCCGGAGCAGGCCGATCTCAGAGACCTGGCCGACCTCACGAGTCTTTGCTGGGTGAATCTCGACTATACACCCATAACCGATGCAGATCTGGAGTATCTCAGCGGGCTTTCTGACTTGCGGTGCATAGACTTTCAACGAACGCGCATCACCGATGACGGACTGATACACCTGAAAGGGTTATCCAGGCTTCGGGCTTTGTTTCTCGGAGAGATCGCCGTGACAAGTGCCGGCCTAGCGCATTTGAAGAGGCTTCCTGAGCTGCGGGATCTTTTCCTGGCCCAGACCGCGGTGACAGATGACGGGCTGGCCCATCTGGCAGAGATGACAAGTTTGCGGCGCATATGGCTCTGGGAAACCCAAATAGGCGATGAGGGGCTCGCCGATCTCTCGGGACTGACAAACCTGACCGAGTTGTTTCTTGGAAGGACGCGTATCACAGATGAAGGCCTTCGCCACATCGGCAACTTGACGAACCTGGAATACCTAAGTCTGGAGAGGACTCAGATAGCAGACGAAGGCCTGGCTTCCTCGACCTTTGGGGAACCCGTGTGACGAAGCAAGGCATTGAAGAACTGCATCGCGCAGTGCCGAGTCTTCGTCGTTGCGATGGCCCATAGGATGCTTCGCCTCGGGATTCAGGAGATACCATACTGCTCTGGCGAAGAGACAAAGGCGATGGCCCTTTCATCCGTGCCATCAGTGCAGTCCGTGGTTCGCTTTTCAGCAACTCTGGCCAATTCTTGGTCATGCGATTGCGTGACCACGGATAGCACGGATATCACGGATGAGGGCCGAGGCAGGAAAACAGACTGTTCCTTCAGTCCGACGCAGAGTGCCACCTCTGAAAACGATCCCCGGCGGAGCCAGTATCTGAAACTCACCTTTTCGGTGCAGCCGTGTAGCCGGTTTCCTTCTTCAGCCGTTCAAGCTCGGCCCGCATCTTCTCCAGTTGGCCCTTGGCGGCCGGATCGTTGGCCAGATTGTGCATCTCGATCGGGTCCTTGGTCAGGTCGTACAACTCATCGAGATCCTCAATCTCGGGGTAGGTCACGTACTTCCAGTTCTCCGTACGCACCGCCGCTATCGTGGGCACCTGGGAAAGCCGTTTTTCCTGAAAGTACTCGTACAGGAAGGACTTGCGCCAGGCAGGCTTCTCGCCTGCCAGCAGAGGTCTGAACGACATGCCCTGCATTGAGGTCGGCGGCTTGACTCCCGCGAGATCCAGAATGGTCGGCGCCACGTCGATGTTGAGGACCATCGGCTCGAACTCTCCCCCGTTCTTGGGAACCCCCGGTCCGCACATCACCAGCGGGATGCGAATCGACTCCTCGTACGCGGCCCGCTTGTCGCCGCGGCGGTGCTCGCCGTGAAAGTACCCATTGTCACCGGCGAAAATGATCACCGTGTTATCGAGAACACCCGTCTCCCTCAGCACGTCGAGGATGCGGCCCACGCTGTCGTCCACGGCCGCCAGCGCGCGGAAGTAGTTGAGTTTCTGCTCATCACGTGGGTTCCATGCCGGCGGTTGCAGGTCGGCCAGTGAAGGACGGGTTGCCAGCTTCTCGTTCCTGGCTGCGGACCGGCGCCGACTCTGCCAGGCCGGTTTGCCCTCGAAGGTGTCGCGGAAACTGGCCGGCTGTGGCAAAAGGACATCCTGGTAAAGATCTTTGTGTCGATCAGCCGGGGTGAATGGCCCGTGCACGGCCTTGTGCCAGAGGTTCAGGCAGAAGGGTTTTTCTCGCGGCCGCTTGATGAAGTCGACGGCGTACTGCGTCAGGAGATCGGCCATATAGCCGGTGGCCTGAAAGCTGTGCCCGTTCTCGTTGAGCTTCGGATTGATGTACTCGCCCTGGCCGACGAAGCTGAGCCAGTAATCGAACCCCGGCCGGGGATCGGCCACCGGCTTCATATGCCACTTGCCGACGAACGCCGTTTCGTAGCCGGCCGCCTGCAGCAGCCGGGGGTAAGTCGGCATGGAGTGGTCGAATTCCATCCGCTCGTTGGTCCGCACGCCGTTGGTGTGGGCATAGGTTCCGGTCAGGAAGCAGGCCCGGGATGGGGCGCACAGTGAGATCGTCACGAAGGCATTCGTGAACCGGGTGCCGGCGGACGCGATCTTGTCAATGTTGGGCGTCCGGACGAATGGATGCCCCGCGCAGCTCATCGCGTCCCACCGCAGGTCGTCGACCAGGATGAACACGAAGTTGGCCCGGCGGTCGGCGGCCGAGACCGCGCTTGCCAGCGAAACCAACGTGATTGCCGCGGCCCAACGATGTTTCTTGAAAGATCTTCGTTTCATGGCGGTTCTCCTGAGGACTTGCCGGACCGTATTATCGTCGCGGCGGAGGCCGGATGCCACGGCTGGACAAATCAGGCCGGGCAGGTCAACATCGAAAACCTGGAGCGAGCCGTTCGGTCACACCCGGCGCCGAAGCCTTCCGGGCGACACGGCCGCGCCTGACTTTTTCATGAGGTTTCATCTCCCATGAGACCATTATCTCAACTGACCGTGTGCCTGTTGGTGGCAGGACCGGTAGGATCGGGCTTGTTCCGGGTTCAGGCCGACGCTGCCGGCGGGGCCCCCTCCGGCGTCGGCCGGGTCAACGTGCTGCTGATCACTGCTGACGACCTGAACTACGATTCTCTGGGGGTGACCGGGTGCAAAGTGCCGGAGATCACCCCGCACATCGATCGGCTGGCATCCGAGGGGATGCGTTTCGAGCACGCCCACGTCACCATCGCCGTGTGCCAGCCCTCGCGATCGGTGCTCATGACCGGCCGGTACCCTCACCGCAACGGGGCGAAGGGGTTCGAGCCGATTCGCACTGATGTGCCAACGTTGCAGGAGTCGTTGCGAGCAGCCGGCTACCTCAACGGCATCATGGCCAAAGTGGGGCACCTGGCCCCCGGCGAGAAGTTCTGCTGGGACACGATTGTGCCGGCCGAGGAACTGGGCAACGGCCGCGATCCGGAACTGTACTACAAACACGCCAGGAGCTTTTTCGAGAGGGCTCGCAACGAGAATCGACCATTCTTCCTTATGGCCAATTCGCAGGACCCCCACCGCCCCTTTGCCGGCAGTGAACAAGAGGCGAACCGCGCCAATCGCAGACTGCGGGCGGGGCAAGCTGCGGCTGTCGGCCGCACGTACAAGCCCCAGGAAGTCGTCGTTCCCGGCTTCCTGCCCGATCTGCCCGACATCCGTACCGAACTGGCCCAGTATTTCACCTCGGTGCATCGCTGCGACCAGACCGTAGGAAAGATCCTCAAGGCCCTCAAGGAGAGCGGCCTCGAGCAGAGCACCCTGGTCATGTTTCTGAGCGACAACGGCATGTCGTTGCCGTTCTCGAAGACCAACTGCTACCCGGCCAGCACACGGACGCCGTGGATCGTCCGCTGGCCCGGGAAGGTCAAGCCCGGCACCGTCGACAAGGGCCACTTCATCTCGGGAATCGATTTCACGCCCACGATCCTGGAGGCAACCGGCCTCAAGTCGATCGAAGGAGTCGACGGGCGTTCGTTTGTGGGGCTCTTGCGGGGCGAGAAGGATGAGTCCCGCGGCGGGGTGTTCACGCTGTTCTTCCAAACGTCGGGGAGAAACGACTATCCGATGCGTGCCTTCCAGACGCGCAAGTACGTCTATATCTGGAACCCGTGGTCGGACGGCAAGACCGTGTTCAAGAACGAGCCGCAGGCCGGCTTGACGTTCAAGGCTATGCAGGAGGCCGCCAGGACCGACCCGGCCATCGCCGCGAGGGTCAGGCTTTTCCTGTACCGTGTACCCGAAGAGTTCTACGACGTCGAAACGGATCCCAACGCGCTGCAAAACCTGATCGACGATCCTGCTCTCAAAGACAAGGTTGCCCGTTTTCGGCAAGAACTGTCCAGACAGATGACCGCGACCGATGATCCGCTCGCCGAGCGATTCAGGAATGAGATTCTGCAAGACAGATCCAGATGAGACGTGTCGGCTTGCATCGGACCCCGGACCGGATGCCCCAGGCACACCCGTCGGCCGTGAGTGCCGTGTGCTCCGGAAGACACCAAACGCCTGGTTGTTACCCCTTGATTCGTCTCGGACCGCCGAGTACCCTTTGTCAGGTATGACTGAGTTGTCATAGTTACCTGTTGTGGAAGGAATCGAGGATGCAAAAGGAAAAGAGATCGTACTTCCTGCCGGACAAACTCGTGGCCGCCTTTGACAAGGAAGCCGACAGACTGGGCTACGTCAGGGAAAAGGTCGTGGCAGCATCGATTGCCCATTTCATGCGCAGCTCGCCTGATGCCCGCGCCCGGATGTTTGAGGAGCTCAACAAGGTCGTGAGCGGCAGGGCAAAGTAGTTTTCGGGTTGTCTGACGTGACTTGCGGCAACTGCGGTGACGCTTTCCGCGACCGGCCACTCTTGTAGGACCAGGTGCTCAGGCGTTCGTGCTGCCGAACAACGGGCAGGGGGCGAACGCCGCTCCAGGTTCCAGGCGAGTTGGCAGGCTTTCAAGCTTGTTGTGCCTTCGCAAAAGCCTCCCAGAGCCCATCCATGGCGGCTTTCTCGATCTCGCCCTTCGTGACAACCACGCGATAGCGCAGCCGGATGGACTCGCCGACCGGCAGGTCCCAGCCTTTCTGCTCGTCGATCCAGAGAAACGGCGTCGGTGAGATGTTGCCGTAATCGCGGGTGAACCACGGGCAATCCGGTGCCCAGGGGTTGTTCGGGTGATCCATGACCACGATGGATTCCACGATGCCCAGGCGCCGGCCCTGGTAGCCGCACCACCTGGCCGGCAGCCCGAAAGTGGCCTTCTCGCCGATCTGCCCGTTGCTGTTGATCAGCATCCCGCCGCCGACAGGGGCCAATTCCCGGGCCGCGCGGATCCCGAACAGCGAGTGATTCGTCCTGGTGATGTGGATGTCAACCTTCGCGGTGACGGTGATGTCAACATCGAGGAGTCTCAGGTCGCCCGACGGGGCGGCGATCGTATATCGTCGTCGGTCTACGATGACCGGTGGCTGCCCAGGTACGCGCCAGTCACAGATATCACTGATGGTCACCTCGCCGGGAATACTCGAGTCTCTCCGCCCCTTGAGCGGTTCCAGCTTGGGCCCGCGCGAGACGATCTGACCGCGATCGTTGCCTTCCTGCCAGTAATTCGCCCCGTTCACGCGATCGCAGCCGAAGAAGACGGAACGATGATGCGGCCACGGTTCGCAGGTTTCGTCGGTCATGGACAGTCCGGTGGCCGGACCGACAAGCGGATACAAATACGGGTACTTCTGGTCGGCGTTGGCCCGGTAGCAGGTGAAAACCCGGTTGTCGATCCGCACCCAGATGTTCGCCCCGAAGGAGTAGGCGGAGAACTTCGGGGCCCCGGCAGGCTCCTCGGCGGCGGATCGGCTTCCAGCCGTGGCGGGATGCGTGTCTGCCCCAGGGGCGGATCGACCGGCCAGGAAGGCGGCGCCCGCTCCGGCAAGCGTTTGTTTGAGAAGGCTTCGGCGATCGGTATGAATGGTCATGGTCTATCTCCACAGAAGTCATGAGGTCATCGCGGCCAGTGTGCGGGCGAAGGACGTGGCTGTCAATGTGGCTGGTCTCGAGTCGTGGCAATGGACGAGCGGCGGAACCGCCATCCCGATGACGGGCAAGAAACACGGTCATTGCTGTGGTAAATCGAACCGGGCCGGTGTTTGACGTGCTAACGGATGTCCGCGTTTCGCTCCTGCTCCAACGGGCCGGCTTCCAGGGGGAAAAAGGGAATCACACGCTGGATCGGTTCGGGTGAGCGTAGCCGTTGGCCGCCCTGTTCGCGCCACCAGCGGGCAAAACGGTTTTGTATCTCCTGTCTGTCGCGGGGGTTGGTCACATACTGCGGCGAGCGGCGTCCGACGGTGACTTCCAGCGTGACGTCCTCGGACGACTGAACCGCCAGTTGCACGCCGGCGGCCGGGCGGGCCGACTGCAGCGCGTTGGTCAGAAGGGTGATTCCCTCGAATGGCGTCGCGACCGATACGCCGTTGGCCGCTGAAATGAGGTCATTGACCTTGATGCCCGCGGCGTCCGCTGCCGAGTTCTTCGCCACCTGCACCACGCGGATTCCACCGGTCACCAGACCCGCCGGCGGCGGCGACAGTGTCAGACCGAGAGTGGGCGAGGCCTCATCGGTTGCCGGTTGAATGCTGATTCTTCGAATTCGCTTCTCCGGCCGCAAGACTCGAATGCGGATCGTCGATCCCGGCGGCGTCCGTTCGATCAAAGAAATGAACTCCTGTGAAGTGGGGTCTGCCGGTAACGGCTGATCGTTGAGGCTGATGATGGTGTCGCCGCCCTGGATACCGGCGTGGGCGGCCGGCATATCTTGGATAACGTCGATAATGTAGATGCCGTAACACTTGCGGCTGTCAACCGGGTCGACAACGTCCGTGATTGCCTGCTGGGATAACCGGATGCCGATAAAGCCGCTGCGCCCCGCCAATTCCTGCCGGTAGAAGATCGTCTCCATGGCATATCGCAGCCGATGCCTGGCCTCTTCTCCGACAGCGGCATGGTAGCGTTGAGCCAGTTTGGGGAGGACAACGGCATCCAGATCACATAATTCGCGGGTCGCACGCTCACGTACCGCGAATCGCGGACTGTTCAGGTCGGCGACGAGCCGATCCAGCACGCCGTCGGTGATCGCCATGGCCGGCCTGCTGGTGGGGACCGAGGCGGGCCCGGTCGTCGGGGCGTCGGCTGTCGCCAGAAGGACCTGCAGGAGGAAGATCGCGAGAATCATGATATCTTCCTGCTTCCGGGATCATCGCGGCTGCAGCATCGCAATCAACCGTTCGCCGTTCTCCTGGAGCCAGCCCACCTTTCGGCAGATCATCTGCAGAAAGCGGAAGCCTTCCATCCGGCCAAAAGAGCCGGTCGCGGCAATCGGAGCTACCGCCTCGGCGATGAGCGCCTCGGTCATGAGCGACGGCAGCACCTGGATCTGCTCCGGCGTGTACGGCGTCTCCAGTTCGTATCCCATGAGGAACCGGCGGACCCGCTCGAGGTCCAGTTCCGGCGGCCACTCGCGGGGGTCGGTGGGTCCGCCGATAATCGAGAACTGCAGGGCCCCATTGGCCACGTCAGTGACCGGCGGAAGCATATGCAGCGAATCGTAATCAATGACCGCGGCGACATGGCCGTTCAGGAATACCATGTTGCCCGGGTGCCAGTCCGAGTGAACCGTCTGCGTGGACCACTCCCGAAAGCCGGCCTCATTGACCTTCTCCACGGCCGTCTCGTACGCGTCATAGAGGATGTTCACCGTGGTGAGCAACTCGGTCTCACGGCCGAACGCGCTGTCGTTCTTGCCGACGCTCATCGGGATCGAACTCAGGCACTCGCGGACAATGTCCGTGTCATGGTAGCCGCGGCGTGAAGGCACCCAGTCACTGTCATACCCGCGAACCAGCCGGTGAAACATGCCCAGCACCCGGCCCGCGTCGAACGTCTCGGAGACCAGACGGTGATAGCCCTCGCCGTGAACGTACTCGAAGACCTCATAGATATGTCCGTTGTGGATGACCATCGTGTCATCGCCCTTACGGACGGGGATGAGCCTGGGCAGCGGAAAACCCTGTCGACCCAGGTATTGCTGAATGCCGTGGGCGTAGGCGACCTTCAGCGGGTGATCTCGCCCGTGGGCCCGTCGCTTGAGCAGGAACCGTCCCCGGTCGCTCATGATGATCGCTTTGGGACTCCGCCGCGAGCCCTTGAGTTGACGCTCGACATGCTGGATGCTGCCCAGGTCGTAGCGCGCCAGGACGGTGGCAAGCTCTTGGGGCGAGAAATCGGCTCGAAACTGGTTGGCCACGGCACTCTTTCCGAACACGGGAACCGCCGCCTCGCCAGACCCACCCCAAAGCCTGACCGGCCGCGAACCCGCCGCAATCCCCCACGGCATGGATCAACGCATATCGTCCGATCTTAGCGTGAGTTGGGGGCAAGTCAAAGGGCCGGCGGCCGGCGGGCTTCATTGATCTCATCGATCATCAGACGCAGATACCCGATGCTCTTGCGGTCAAAATGAAGCGTCAGCCGCGGCTTGTCGGGGTATTCACCCTCTTCGCCTTCGATGGGGCCGGTGCGCGGCTCGATCTGACCGGTGGTGATGATGTGCTTGAACTCATCGTTCAGCTTCTCGATCCGCGCCTCGCTCAGCGGCTCGTTCAGCCGCAGCACCAGAAGGTTGCGAACGTAGCGAGACGAATGATACACACGGTAGAACTGGACGACCTCCTGCACGGCCGTCTCGACGTCGTCGGTCATCCGTAGCAGGTTCATGTCCTCCGGGCTGATCATCCCCTTGCCGAGCAACTCGCTGGTCACATAGTCGCGCCACCGAGGCCAGTACGTCCCGCCCGGCGCGTCAACCAGAACGATCGGGATCAACTGGTTTTTGCCTGTCTGTACCAGCGTCAGCGCCTCGAAGCCCTCATCCTGGGTGCCGAACCCGCCGGGGAATAGCGCCACCGCCGAGGCCTCCTTGAGAAACATCAGCTTGCGGGTGAAGAAGTACTTGAAGTTGATGAGCTTCGCGTCCTTGGCAATGATCGGGTTCGTCGCCTGCTCGAACGGCAGGCGAATCGCCACGCCGAAGCTGCCTTCACGCCCTGCCCCGACGTGCCCGGCGTGCATGATCCCGTCGCCCGCCCCGGTGATGACCATCCAGCGCTGCTCCCGCATCCGGCGGGCGAATCGGTCTGCCTGGAGGTAGTCCGGGTGATCCATCGGCGTGCGGGCCGATCCGAACATGCTGACCTTGCGGACCTCCGCGTACGGAGCGAAGACCTTGAAAGCATACCGAAGCTCAGCCAGAGCCTTGCTCAAGATCTTCAACTCTCCTCGCCCGGTTCCATCGGAGGCGAGACGGCATACCGTCAGGAGCATGTCTTCAAGCAGCTCACGATCTTCGCAATCTGCAAAATCACTCACGAACTCCCTGATGGCTTGCTCGCGACGCGAACTGGCTGAGGATCGGTGGGCCTCGGTCTCAGACATGATTTCGGTTTCCCTTCTTTGCATGAGGATATGGCCAATTATATCGATCGGGCAGGCCTGAGACACATGATCCGCCGACGTGCATGAGTGATTCGAAACGCGGACTGGAGGCCGGGCGGCTGGGCAGAGACCGACGGTGGTGCGGTGCAGCATCCATCAGGAGGGATCGTGCAGCAGCACAACCGGACAGCGTTCTGACGCGATGATCGGGCGTCTGAACGCATGATCCGCGCGACGTTCGGGCCAAAGGGTTGAGGCGCCTCGCCTTGGCTGCATGTGCAGGAACGGCAGGATCGCGACACGATCAACGGACTGTCAAAGGTTTCGGCAGTGCCCCGCACGGCATGCGAGGACGTTCGACTCGCGCTGTCATCCTCCGGTCGCCGAAACGCGTTCGATCTGAAACTCGAGCTGCACGCCGCTGACGCCCGCCGGCATCTCGGGCACATAGAGGAAATACTGTGTGCCGTGGAACGGCTCTTCCGAGGTGCCGGGGGTCACATAGTGGAAGCTGGCGTCAGGCTTGAACATCAGCGACTGCCCCGCGCCCGCCTTGAGTCGCCCGGCCATGCGTCCGCGCCCGTCCACCACGTGGACGGCCACATTCAACGCGTTTTTGAAGTTCACCCGAATCCGATCGTCGGGTCCCAGCCAATTCGAGCAATCCGGGCACGTCAGGGTCACCAGGTCGCCGGGATGAACGAAGAGGCTGCCCCACTCCTTCGGTCCGACCGGAAGGTCGCAGTTCTCATCCAGGATCTTCTCCATGGCGTCGTCGTCACAGGCCTTGCCGATGCCGTCACCGTCACAGTCTGTCTGGTCCGAGTTCGGCGTCGTCGGGCAGTTGTCGCAGATGTCGCCCACGCCGTCATCGTCCTGGTCTTCGTTGTTGGGGCTGGCCACGAGGGGGCACTTGTCGGTGACGTCTGGTATGCCGTCGTTGTCGTCGTCCGTGTCGCAGGCGTCGCCGGGGCCGTCGCCGTCGGTGTCTTCTTGCGATGCGTTGAGGTCGTCGGGGCAGTTGTCATCGAGATCCAGAAGCCCGTCGCCGTCGTGGTCGTCGCACACGTCCCCTTTGCCGTCCTGATCCTGGTCCCACTGGAGTTCATTCTCGATGTAAGGGCAATTGTCGACGCCGTTGTTGTACTCGTCGCCGTCGACGTCGTCGTCGCAGGCGTTTCCGATCCCGTCGTTGTCCATGTCGGCATTGCCGGTCCAGAACAGGTGCGGACAGTTGTCGGTGGCGTTGGGGACCCCATCGCCGTCGGCATCCTGGTCGTACTGGTCGTCGTTTCCATCACAGTCGGTGTCAGCCCCCTCGGGGCAAACGCCGACCGCCGCGAACGCGTTTTTGATTTTGCATGTCAGTACGGGGTTCTGAGCATACATATTTGACGCGATGACGAGCGCGTTGCGGAGGTCGACGAAGCTGCATGCCTCCGGAGGCATTTCGTCCATCAGAATCCAGTAGTACACGCTGGCCGTGTTCAGCCAGCCGGCGCCCGCGAGGTGATAGCCGTAGTGTGTGCCGCCGTCGCACAGGAGCGAGGCCGCCTTGTCGAGGAGCATGCGGTTCGTGTGTATGCCGCCGTCATCGTCTTCGTAATCGCAGTAGTCGTTGTCCTCGGTGCAGCGCTCGCTGTAGTGATCCGGGTAGGCCCCCTCCGCCGGCGGAGTGCCCTTCTCGTGGGGGTTACTCATGTTCTTGGGGCCGCAGATGTTCGCTCCATTCAGGTTTCCGTGGTTCCACCTGTACTGGAAGTTTGCACCGTAGGCGTACATCTCGACCATCGCTCCCATGACGTCGCCGATGTGCTCCTCGACGGCTCCCGGCTCGCCGCTGCCGTCAAAGCTGGTCGTATGAGCGGCGAACCCATGCATGAACTCGTGGGTCATCAGGTCCGGCACGACGTGCCCTTCGGGAAGAAGTATGTTTTCGGCCAGTGAGGTATATCTTGCACAGGTGCCCGCTGGCAGGTTGGAGTACAAGAAGACGTCGACGTTGTCGTCGTCTCCGTCCCATCCGCGGCGGTTGAAGTTGTTGAGGAAGAAGTCGTAGATCAGATTGATGTAGTTGCACGCGTCCGGCCCGTCGTTGGCCGGGTCGCCGTTTGGATCCGGGTAGTAGTATTCACCGGCGTCACAGGAGGCGTCGAACCACTGATCCCAGAACACCGTCGAGGCGCCGGTGTCATAGTAGATGTTGAGGTCCCGCTCGTCGCGCGACTGGTCCACGCAGGCCAGCAGGCTGCCGTCGTGGGCGTCGACAAAGCAGAGCCAGGAACTCTCGGAGGATTCCTCGAAATAACGCCCGACCACGCAGACCTGCCAGGCCAGGTGGGTGCCCGTCGACTTCATCTGGAAGAGAAGTCTGTCGAAGTAGGTGAGCGAGGGTTCCCCGAAGACCCGCCTGCTCGACGCGGGTTCGCTGGGCGTGGTCCCGCCGGGTGTGGTCCCGCCGGGCACGGTGCCGCCGAACGAGGCCGCGCTGAACGCGGCTCCGCTGGTCAGCGCGCTCGTGAGGGCCACCTGCTTGGCGGTCGCCGCAGAGATCGTTGCCGCGGGCATCGCCGGGATCTCCGGCAGATAGTGGCCGGCAGTCATCAGGATCTTGTTGTCCCTGATGAGAACCACCAGCGAAGCCCCGTAGACCGGGATGCCGTTGTGCCGCTGGCGAAAACGGAGGGTTCTGGCATTGAATTCGGCGTTGAACTTCGCTCGGTGGAGGTACAATTGCGACTGCGGGCTCTTCATCGCATAGAACGCCTTGTACCGATCAAGAAAGTGCAACGCGTGGACGACCGCGTCGTCGCCGTCTTCCGGCTGAACCGGAACGGCGACGGACACGAACGAGGGAACCCCGTCTCGCATCTGGATGGAGGGGGTCTGCTCGGAGTCCTCGACCAGCCGTCGCAGGGCGGTCACCTCAGGCAACTCATTCTCACATGTCCGTGTCTGCTCGTCGCAGGTCCGTCCGTCGGGGCACGGCGGAGTGCCAACCTGACAGAAGCCCGAAATGGGATTGCACGTCTCCGTTCCGTTGCAGTACAGGCCGTCGTCGCACTCGGCATCAGAACCGCACTGTTGGGGAGCACATCCCCCGAGGGCGGGCAGCAGGAACGCGACGGACAGCAAGCCGAAATACGCGGGCATGCGAAGCTGATACATGAACATGACGTGACCTCCTTCGGAGAAAGGAATTGAAAACACATTATACTCAGAGCGTGCTGCCAGATTCAAGTATGGGGTGCTGAGGCGTTTTTGCAGAGACAAACCGGTGAAATCGTCGTTTTTGGGCCAGAATCTTTCTGTGATGGCGGGTTGAGCTCCCGTTTGAAGGCTGTCTTGTGTGCGGCCTCGCGCCGGCAGAGTCTGCCGGTTCGTGGCAACCGACTGCGAAGCGGGGTTCTTTATCAGTTAAATGTTCAAACGTCAGCGCGCCGCTGATGTGGTTGTCGTTCCACCGACAACGTCAGCAGGGAAATAACGATCGAGCCAGTCGGGTCCGAGCTTGTCGGCCACCGGGTCGACCATGGCCTTGACGAAAGTCTGCTCGTGCCGGATGTCACAATACTGGTTGACGGCCAGCACCACCCACAACGCAAGAGAGGTCAGCAGTAGCGCCGAGGCCACCGTACCCAGACTGGCCCGAGCCCACACCCCTGCGGGCAGCCCAACCCGCGTTCGATGAATGACGCCGCCGATCAGCCATACGACCGCCAGGGTCAGGCTGAGTCCTCCGACCGCCGTGCCCCACAACCGCAGACGCTGGATGAAGATCGGAGGTTGCCAGGGCTCACGGCCTGGAGAAACGAACATCGCCAGCACCAGCAGCGTCGGTACGCAGAGTGCGGCCGCTGCCCAGGCCGCCTTGCCAGGTAGCGGGCAGGGCTTGAACGGCTCGCTGAGCCGGACAGAAATCCAGGTGGCGGTGCCGGTTGAAATCAACAGCAGTCCGGGCAGGAGCAGTCCTGCCTTCAGCGTCGGGTACGAGATCAGCCATGTCCACGGAATATCGGCCAGGGCAACGAATGCCAGGAGCCCGAGCAAAGGACTACAGGCCAGTACTGCGGCTTGCGGAGGTCCCCGCTTGAGCCGACGCCATTGGACGGAGATTTCATCCGGCGGCTGGGTGACCAGAATCGCCACCATCAGGAAAAGCGCGACCGCTGCAAGAACCGCCCAGGTGGCCATGGTCACCAGTGTCGCGGTCATCGAACGCATCAGCCGGTCGTGGGCTTTCTCGGCCAGTACGGTTTGCCCCGTGTGCGGTACCCAGTTGATTTGATCGCCCTGGAAAGCCTGCCGCCATCGGTCGTGGAACTCGCCAAGTCGTTCTGCCTGCTCACTCCTGTCCAGCTTGGCCGAGGGAGAGAGCATCATCTCCGAGGCCAGCACGGCAAGGTCGGGCGTCCGCGCATCCCGCGTGACGTCGGTCATGAGATCGAGAATGGCCTCGCGGGCCGTCCGGGCCTCTGCCTGCCTGCCCGTCTGATCCCAGCGGTCGGCCAGCGTCTCCAGTCGGTTGGCCAGCTCAATCCAAACAGGCCGACTGACGTTCACGCAGACACCGTAGGCCAGAGATGCCACATGGGCGGCACGACGCCTTGGGGTTTCTTCGGCAAGTGCTTTCTCACCCAGGGCGCTCACCTCGGTTGTGTACAGACGAATGGGCGGCGCCGAGCGAGCGCTGGCGATGGCTCGCAAGATGGTCGAATCCATGCCGGACGGGTGACTGGCAGGCGTTTTATCAGCCTGACGCATTACCAGAAGCAGCTCAAGCCAGGCTCGCAATCCGTTGTCCGGCCGAAGCTCCGCCAAGATGGTCTGGTCGTCCGCCCGGCTCTTCGACGAGGCAAGCGTTCTGCAGGCGCGATGAATACCCATGATTTCCGCGGATCGCCTCAACTCGTTAGAGAAGGCCTGCTGGGCCGCCGGGTTGACACCGCGCCGGACGATCAGGTCGATCTGCTGGAAGAACGTTCGAGCCAACGGGGCGCTCAAAACCAGGAGTGCCACGCTCCCGCCAAGGCAAAGCAGTGCATTCCGAACCCGCAGCGTGCCGGGCAGCGGCTGACGAGGTCTTGACTTGCTGTGCGGTTTGGATCGGCCGATGGGAACACCTCAGCCGGAGTTGCCGGCGCTACTGCCTCAGTTCCGCGGTCAGTTCGATCTCGACCGGGGCGTCGAGCGGAAGCTCGTTGGAGCCCACGGCCGCTCGGACGTGCCGACCGGCGTCGCCGAACACGGCCACCAGCAGATCGCTGGCCCCGTTGGCCACCTTTGGCTGTTCGGTGAAGCCGTCGGCGCTGTTGACGAACACGCCCAGCCTGACGATCCGTTTGACGTTCGACAGACCACCGGCCGCGACCGCTAACTGAGACAGTGCGTTGATCACCGCCACACGCGCGGCCTCGGCACCCTGTTCGATCGACAGCCTGTCGCCGATCTTACCGGTCAGAACCAGCTTGCCCTCGCGCACGGGCAGTTGGCCGCTCGTCGTTACGAGATCGCCCGTGCGGACCGCGGGCAAATACGAGCCGACCGGAGCGGGTGCCGGCGGCAGCGGATAACCCAAGTCCCTCAGCTTCTCCTCGGGCGTCACGAGCCGGGGTCTCCTTCCGGGGTGCCGGTGTCTGTCGCCTGCGGGTCAAGAGATCTTCCAAGATCGATGTTGCCGATCTCGATGGCATTGATCCTGCGGCGGTATTCGTCATCTTCTTCAGCGAGTTCGTCTTCCTCGTCCTCAAACACGGCCTCCAGCCCCTCTTCTTGGGGCGAGACTTCCTCCAAGGGGGCTTCTTCGGTCTGCTGTTCCTCTTCCTCGCCCGGAGCGTACTCCTTGAAACCGCGTTCATCGGCGGATGCCATCACCTCGGTGATCGGTGTGGCGTCGATCAGGTGCACAAAGATGGGGCCAAAGATCTCGGTCTGCTCGATGCGAACCCGGTCCTGGCGGATCAGTTCCAGCAGGGCCAGGAACAGGCCGATCATCTCGCTGCGAGTGCGGCCCTCGAAGATCTTCTCGAACGGCATCGACGGCCCCTCCCGCTGGAGGCGGTCCTGAATATCGGCCGCGTGCAGCGTGACCGGCGTGTCGTCATAGATGACTTCGTGTACGCCGCGTCTGACCCCCACCGAGGCCAGCAACTTGTTGAACGCCGTGAGCAGGTCCCAGATCTGGACATCCTCGATGTCAACGTCGTTTTCGCCTTCGCTGGGCAGTCGCAGCTTGGGCCGACCGAACCGTTTCGCGTGCTCATCGGCCCGTTTGCCAAGCAGGCCGGCCGCGTCGCGAAACGCCCGGTACGCCAGCAGTTGCCGCACCAGATCGGCCCGCGGATCGAGCAGGTCTTCATCCCCCACCTCCGGCGGCGGCTTGGGCAGCAGCAGCCGCGACTTGATCTCCATCAGCGTCGCGGCCATGACCAGAAAATCGCCCACCCCGTCGGGATCCATCACCTCCAGCACCTGCACATGCTGGATGTACTGATCCAGAATCCGCGAAATCGGGATGTCGTAGATGTCGACCTCTTCACGACGAATGAGATAGAGAAGCAGGTCCAGCGGACCGCTGTAAGTGTCGAGTTGAACGCGGTAATTCTGCATTACCGGCTATTGTACCGGCAATTCCACGCACGGGAAGTGGGTCGCCCGGGTGTGGTCAACATCGTTGGCATCACGCAGCGGCCGGCCTGCGAGCCAGCCGTTTCTCGGCGAGTCGCGGCGACCTGCCAAAGACGCCGCTCACACCCCATCGTCTCAGGGTACTCGGCACTCAACACGCCGCCGTCGCCATCCTCGCAATCCGATTCAGCAGTCGCTGCATTTCGACGCCATGTTGAAGGTCCGGGCTGCCCGGTTGACCGTTGGCAATGGCCTCCAGGAAACTGAACACGCAGTGCATGTGACCGCGTTCCCAGCCGAGGGTGTTCTTCGGGCTGGGGAAGCCGCCGGGTTTCGGATAGCGGCCCACCGTGGCGATTCGCTTCCAGCCTCGCTCGCCTCCCAGCGGAGCCTCCGAGTCAGCCAAGTCGCAAAATTCAAGCCAGTTCGGCTCCATCAGGTTGAACCGCAGCGCCCCTTTCTCGCCGTGGATCTCGAACCGCAGCTCGTCCTCGGCCCCGGCGGCAATCTTGCTGGCCTCAACGATGCCCGGTGCTCCGTCGGCCGTCCGCATCGTAACCATGACGAAGTCCTCGCCCACGTTGGCGATCTTCCGCGACGGGTCGGCGGTGCTGAGCCGTTGCCTGGACCAGACCCTGGTCACCGCGTGCATCGGCTCCAGCGGACCGAGCAGATGCCCGAGCAGATCGATGACGTGCGAGCCGAGATCGTTGAGTACTCCCCCGCCCCTGGAGGCGTCGGCCTTCCAGTTGAGCGGCCGATTGCGGTCGATGCTCCCGGCGTGCAGGTAGGCTCCGCGGAAGTGGCTGATTCTCCCAAGCCGGCCCTCGTCCACCAGTTGCCTGGCCCGCATCGTCGCCGGCAGAAAACGATAGTTGAAGGTCATCTGGCCGGTCGCTGCGTAGGTCTTCAATGCCGCCGCGACCTCCTCGGCTTCGTCCACTGTCGCCGTGAGTGGCTTGTCGCAGTAGATATGCTTGCCGGCCCGGATGGCCGCCAGCAGGGCCTCCCGGTGCAGGTCGTTCGGCGTGCAGATGTGGACGATATCCACGTCATCCCGACCGATCAGTGAAAGCTGGTCGGTGGTCGCCACCTCGAAACCCATCAGGGCTTTGGCCTTGGCCGCTGATTCCTTGCTGCTGGTCGCCACACCGACCAGGCGCGTCCTCAACGGCGGCGGATCGTAGAACAAAGGGATGTTCAGGTGTGCGTACGCATGCACCTTCCCAATGAACCCGAAGCCAAGAATCGCCACACCGAGCGGTCGATCAGTATGCATGTCCTGTTGTTCCAAGAGGTTATCACCGGGAGATCGCTAACCTGCCCGGCGAGCCGATTTCGGATGGATCATACGTCAAAGCCTCATCGGTGGCCAACCGACCTGAACCGCGTGACGCCTTGTGTCTAAAGGAGAGGGCACGAGATGAAGGGGGGCCTGACAATGCGTAAGCCGCTGGCACGTCGCACGATAGGCACCTTGGCGGCCAGGGATGAATCGTGCCTGAAATCGAGGTTCTCAGGGATGGGGGCTTGGTGTTATACTGAACCAGGTAGTCGTGGAGTAAAAGGTTGGTTTCGCTACGGCTCAGCCCGTATCAGAGCGACTTTGGGGAGGCGCTGGTATGCCGTGCTTATCGCTTTGGCGGATCGCGATCCTCTTGGCCACGCTGTACCTGTTGCCGCTCTCAACAGTCCAGGCTGAATCGATGCACGTCTTCGGTATCCACTTCTGGGACTGGGGCGCCAACGTCGACGTCATGAGCCACCGCACAGGCTGGGTTGTGCAGCAGGCCTCGCTCAGCGAAGGGGCAATGCCCGATGTCGGCGGGCACTATGAGCCGGCCGTTGCGGAGGGGTTTACAATCCTCCAGCGGCTCGACTGGGGTGACATGGGTAACATCATGCCGATCACCGAGGCCGACCAGAACACGTTCGCTCAACGTTGTGGACAGTGGGCCAACGCTCTCAAGCATGTCTGTCGCACTTACACCATCGCGAACGAAGTCGATTTCGTCGAAGGAATGACTCCCGCGATCTATGCCTCCGGGTTTACCAAGGCGCGCAATGCCATTCGCGCCGTCCAGCCTGAGGCGAAGGTGCTCGTCGGGCACTGGACGAACGGCGAGCTTGTCCGCCAGGTCGTTCGGACCCTTGGCCCGGACGGTTACGACGGCTTGACAGATCACACCCCCAACAGCGTCCCGGTTGGTTTCCTGGACATGCTGGACGAAGAGAACGCCCGCCCAGGCGTGGGCGTATACATCACGGAATGGGGTTGGCGCGCCGACACCAACCCGCAGGCCATGTCAGTGATGCGGAGCTTCTACCTGGAAATCGGCGCCTCCAACGCAAGTCGGGCGCGCCAGGTATACTGTGCCTGCTGGTTCCTCTATCCGGCCTTCCTGGACCCCGGGGACGAGAAGCTATTCAGTCTGCAGAAGGCCACGACTTATGACAACCCGGCGTTTGAGGCCGCCACGGCCATCGGAACTTCATTCAACTCCTACTCGGCCAGCCCGGTGATGATGACCGGCCTCATCGCGGACATCCCTGACAGCGGGACGACCATCCCGGTGAGCTGGAACACCAACGTCCCGGCCCGCCGGCAACTGTGGTGGACGCCGGTCGGCACGTGGGGCTGGCAGAACGAGCGTTACACGCCATTCAGCACGGCCGAGGGCACTGTTCATCAGCTCACCATGGACACTCTGTCACCCGCGACCGCCTATGAGGTCAGCCCCCTGTCGACAAAGAAGGACTATGCCGACGCAGGCGGCAGGCGATTCCGGGTCAAGAGCGGGCCATGGTCTTCGCAGGCAGAGCAGACCGGGCCGGGTCGCGTGACGGTCGTGTGGGCGACCGACTGGCCGACTGACAGCGTGGTCGAATACGGTCCGACGACCGCTCTCGGCTCGACGGCAAGCTCCGCAGCGATGGTCCTCAGTCACCAGCTTGTGATCAGCGACCTGCCGACCGGGCAGTATTACTACCGGGTGCTGTCCAGCGAGGCGAACCCCGATGTGAACGGCGCTCGGATGTACATGCGATCCCCGGTTCGCACGTTCAGTATCAGGCACCTGGTTCCCGGCGATCTCGACGAAGACTGCGATGTGGATCAGGTCGACTTCGGCCTCTTCCAGGCCTGCTACAGCGGTCCGGGTGTCGAGCAGGAGTCGCCGGAGTGTACGGGGGCCCGGATAGACCAGGACGACGATGTGGATGTGGACGACTTCGGGCTCTTTCTGGGGTGTCTCAGCGGGCCGGGCATCTGCGCCGACCCCAATTGCGCAAGCCAGTGACTCGCTCGACCGAGAAGACTCTCGGGGCTCGACCGAGAATCCATCCTCGGTCGCCGGGTGCCACTGGCGGTCTACCGCGAGCCACGTCGAGCGGCTGGCCCGCCAGTGTTTCATTCGCGCGTTTGCAGGTATTCCCGCATCCCGGATAATCGCCCGGCATGAAACGCACGATCGCCACGCCGCCGGACTTCGATTTCCGCACGGCCGTCTGCTCGCACGGTTTCTTCGTGCTGGCGCCCAATACCTGGGACCCGGCCAAGCAGTCTTTGCGCACGATCGTCACCCTCGATGAGGATACGGCCGTTCCGGTCGTGATCCGTCAGACGACGGCCGGCTCGAAGGCAGACACATCCGGCGGCGGTCTGGTCGTCTCTTGTCCCGCGGGTCTGTCTCCATCGCAGCGGATGGCCGTATTGAGGGCCGTGTACCGCATGCTGCGGCTCAATGAGGATCTTTCCGGATTCCACGAGCTCTGCCGGGCATCGGAGACTCACCGCCAGGCCGCCGAGATGCGTTTCGGCCGGTTGCTGCGCAGTGCCTCGCTTTTCGAGGACGTGGTCAAGGTCATTTGTACGTGCAACACCTCATGGGCACAGACGGTCACGATGGTACGAAACATCACGGATCTCTGGGGCGTGCCTGCCAAAGGCACGGCCGGGCGCGGTTTCCCGACGCCCGCTCGCCTGGCCGAGGTTGCACCGGCAACGTTGAGAAAGAAGGCCCGCGTCGGGTATCGGGCTGAATTCCTGCACCGGCTGGCCTGCGACGTCGTCGACGAAGAGGTCGATCTGGAGGCCATCGAGTCTTTCGACGGCTCCTGTGACGAGTTGTACCCCATCCTTCGGTCCATCCACGGCGTCGGCGATTATGCCGCCGCCCACCTGTGCATGCTGCTGGGGCGCTACAACCTGCTGGCGGTCGACACCGAACTGAAGCGGTTTCTGAGCGAGCGTCACCCCGGCCGACGCTTCACCCCAGCCTCGCTCCGCACGTATTACGACCGCTGGGAGCCCTATCAGTTCCTGGCCTACTGGTATGAACTGTGGAGCGATTACACCCACCGCCACGGCCAGTCCCATCACTGGGACCCCGCACAGATGGGCCGGCGAATCACCAATCGTTGAGAAATCTGTCGGGTGCCGCTACGTGTGTGCCGGGTGCCATGGCCACGGCTCCGCGTGGCCATGCCCAGTCAATTCGGAGTCGCTCGGCCCGGAATCCCTTCCGGGCCGTTCTTCTTCCGGTATCCCTTCCGTTTTCGGCCGTGTCGCCTCATCGCCGCCGAACGCGGTGCGATCAGCCTCTACCGTCGTCGCCTCAACATCAGCGCGCCCGCCAGCAGCAACAGAACACCCGTCGGCTCGGGGGTCACGTAGACGCTCAGAGGCAGCACGATAAATTCAGGTGGCTCAAAATAGGGCTCGTCGCCGAGTAAGCCCCCGGTCACGGTAACCTCAAAGAAGGAATCCGGGGTATCCGGGGCGACAACCGACATGCGGAAGGCGACGCCGTTGGTGCCACCATCGGCGGCAGGCACGCCATCCATCGGCCCGACCGGGAAAGCCGTCTGACTGACCCATCCCAGCAGGACGTTGGCCGAGCTGGTATCCCAGCCGCAGGTGTTGTCGTAGTGGTAGGCCGCCTGCTCTGCCGCAGTGCTTCCAGTCACCGGGCCCGGCACGGCGCCGTTGGTCGCCATGATCCCGTCGATGAACCAGCCGAGCATCAGGTTTTCCGGCGACTGCAGATCGAGCTGGATCTCGAAAGTCTCGCCTGGGGCCACGACGGCAGGGCCCAGCACCGTCACGGTACCCGCACGCAGGGCCACCCCTGCCGTCAGCACAACCGCCACCGCAACACAAACCAGCCTTGTCATGTTCGTATTCCTCCTCTCCCTTAGAAATGTCGGCGTGAGCCTACACATACTACCTACCGCGACTGCCGCACTGATGCAATCCCGCCGCGTGCCGCTGTCGTCCGGGCCTGTCGTGCGTAGCCTCGGCGAATCAGGATGCCATGGCCACGGCCTTGCGTGGCCATGCCAGGTCAACGCGACACAGTCTTTGCCGCCTCAGCAATCCTTCGACGGGCTCAGGCCCTGCGCTTGCGCCTTGCCATCGCCAGCCCGGCCAGCAGCAGCAAAGCGCTGGCCGGCTCAGGGATGATACAAAGCCCCAGCCCGTGTGCCCAACCTGCGTCCAAGGGAACGTCTACGAAATCCATTCCTCCGTAAACACCGCTGGTCACGCAGATGTCGAACACGTAGTCCAGCGGCGCGGCCGGAACAACAACATTCATGCGGAAGCAGACTCCGTTGCCGGCGAACTGGTCCGCAGCAACTGTACCGATCGGGCCAACCGGGAAGGTTGTCTGCGAGGCCCATCCCATCAGGGGGTCACCCGGGACAGTAGACCAGTCAGTAGACCAGCCTGCGGTGTTGGCGTAGTGGTAGGCTGCCCTCTCCTCAGTCGTGGTACCAACAACCGGCCCCGGCCACAGACCGCCGGTCGCCGTGATCTCATTAAGCATGAACCCGACCATCGGCTCATCCGCGGTCAAAACGACTTGAATCTCGAAGACCTGGCCCGGCATTACCACAGTGGGGCCGGTCACCGTCGCTGTCGCAGCACCCAGGGCCGCACCTGCCGTCAGCAGAACTGTCACCGCAGCAATGGCCAAGTGTCTCATGTTCTATTCCTCCTCGCCAAAGAGAAATGTCATTGTCTTCCATCCATAGTATCGCGAATACCGCATGGCTTCCGGGTGCCATGGCCACGGCCTTGCGTGGCCATGCCCAGTCAATCCGCTCGGCCCGGAATACCTTCCGGGCCGCCTCTCGCTACGGAATCCGCTCTGCGTTCGCCCGTGCCGCCACATCCCTGCCGCGGCCGATATGGGGGCTCTTGCAGCTTGCCTATCGTCGCCGCAACAGTATCAGCGCGCCCGCCAGCAGCAACAGGGCGCCGGCCGGCTCGGGGGTGAGTATCAGCGGGCTTACAGAGGCCGGAATGTCTTCGAAGTTTACGGTGCCGACGAACGCGTTCGTTCCGAAGATCATTCCAGGCGTGATCACCGCCGGGGCCACAACGTGTGTCTGGAATACCAGACCACCCGGGAAGGACGCGTACGGATCAGCGACGATACCTCCGATGTCGACGGGGAAGGGGGCACTTTGGGTCGTGCTCCACGGGGCGGTATCCGGAATCGCCCAGATCGGGTTGCTCCCATAGACAATCGGAAACCCCGGAAACGCGGGCAGCATGTAGCCGGGCGGACCGTTCAGCGTCATTGACCATGATATGATGGGCTCATCCGTGAAAAGGTAGATCGCGATCAAGAACTCCTGGCCGGGAGCCGGCTCGAACGTCGACACGCCCCCCGGACCGGTGATGCTGAATGACGCCGCCCCGAAGGCCATCCCCGCCATGGCCAACCCAACCCCCGCAGCGATAGCCGAGTATCTCATGCCGTACTCCTCCTTTTCAAAGAGATGTCAACAGGCACCTGGAACCTGTCCGTGTGGGACCGGCAAGATGGCGGTCCCGCACCATGATTGTTTCTGCGTTTCTACTCTGTCCCGATCCCTGCCACGATTGTGGGGGGTAAGGGCCGGTTCAAGAGAAGCCTGTCACAACTAATGTTATCCGTTCCAGGATCGGATGTCTACAGATATGGGCTATTGCCACCTATAGATGAGCATTGACGAAGGAATCGAGTCATTCCCATTTCAGGTGCCTTGCATGGATAGCGGCGCAAAAGCTTTTGCGTAGTAAGGTTACGGGGCAACCGGGGTGGCTGGGCATAACGGCATGCCCTCGGCAGTGAACCTGTTGGCGAGAAACGGGTTGGTCGCAGGCCGCAAGCCAAACCCAATTTCGTCACCCTGGTTCTGGCGGCCGGCAGGGGCGCTGGTCAATCCCCGCCCACCTATCACCCCTGGAGCCACTGGTCAATCGCCGCCGCCGCTTGGCGACCCGTGCTGATGGCCCGAACCACAAGAGATGCGCCCAGGTGAGCGTCGCCGGCCGCGAATATGCCTTCCTCGCTGGTCATATAGTCGTTGACCACGATGTTGCCGCGCGGGTCGAGCTTGAGCCCGAGTTGGCCGACTAGCCCTTCATGGACCACGTGAACGAAGCCCATGGCCAGCAGCACGAGATCGACCCGCATCGTAAAGTCCGTACCGGGCTTCTCGCGCATCTCCATGCCGCCGGCACCGGGCACCCATTCGACCTCGCAGCCGTGCAGTTCGGTTGCCATATTGTCGCGGCCGGTCAGCTTCTTGGTCAGCACGCTCCATCGCCGCCGGCAACCCTCTTCCTGCGACGACGAGGTCCGCAGAATCTGCGGCCACATCGGCCAGGGCGTTCGAGGGTTTGCCTTCTCCGGCGGCTTGGGCAGGATCTCAAACTGGTGGACCTCCTTGGCTCCCTGCCGCAGGGAGGTGCCGATGCAGTCGCTGCCGGTGTCGCCGCCGCCGATGACCACCACAATCTTGTCCTTGGCGGTGATAGCGTTGGTGTGCAATTCAGGTGAGAAGTCGCCCGCGTTGCGGCGATTCTGTTGCGCAAGGAAGTCCATCGCGTAGTGGACGTTGCGGGACTCGGCTCCGGGGGCGTCGAGCGGGCGGGGCTGGCCGGCACCCATCGCCAGGCAGATCGCGTGGAACATCTTGCGCAGATAACGCGTGGAGATGTCCTGCCCAACCAGTACACCGGTCTCGAATTTCACGCCCTCAGCAGCCAATTGCTTGAGCCGGCGATCGATGACGGACTTGTCGAGCTTGAAATCGGGGATCCCGTACCGCAGCAGCCCGCCGATGCGATCATCCTTCTCGAAAACGGTCACGTCATGCCCGGCCCGGGCCAGTTGCTGGGCGGCCGCCAGACCCGCGGGGCCGGATCCGACCACTGCGATCCGACGGCCGGTCCGCCGGGCGGCCACCAGCGGCCGGACCAAGCCTTCGGCGAACGCCCGCTCGGAGATCTGGTACTCGATGTGCTTGATGAGCACGGGGTCGGTGTTGATGCTGAGGGTGCAGGCCGGCTCACAGGGCGCCGGACACACGCGGCCGGTGATTTCGGGAAAGTTGTTCGTCGAGTGCAGGTTTTCGCTCGCCTCACGCCACTTGCCCCTGTAAACCAGGTCGTTGAACTCGGGGATGAGGTTGAATACCGGGCAACCTGTGCTGTGGCAGAACGGAATGCCGCAATCCATGCAGCGGGCGGCCTGCCGAATCAGCCGTGGCTCGGGCTGAGGAATGTCGAACTCGGCGTAATCCTTGACGCGCTGAAACGGGGGGCGATGATCGATCTCCTCGCGGTTGTATTCCAGGAATCCCGTCGGCTTACCCACGGAACACCTCCTCGGTCGCCGGCGTGTACTCGATTTGTGCCTGTTCCTGTTCGCGCAGCCTCTCCAACGCCTTGCGGTAGTCGATGGGTATGACCTTGACGAACCGTCCGGCCAGTTCCTCCCATTTGTCCAGGATACGCTCGGCCTGCCGGCTGCCGGTCCACCGATGGTGTCGCTCAATGAGATGCTTCAGCAGCTTCTGATCGGCCTCCTGCCAGATCGATTCGAGGTCGACCATATCGAGGTTGCAGAGCGTGTCGAAGAGCTGGTGCTCGTCGAGCACGTAGGCGACGCCGCCGCTCATGCCCGCGGCGAAGTTCTGGCCGGTGGTCCCCAGGACAACCACCGTTCCTCCGGTCATATACTCGCAGCCGTGATCGCCGACGCCTTCAACGACGGCCGTTGCCCCGCTGTTACGGACCGCAAACCGCTCGCCCGCGACGCCGTTGACAAAAACCTCGCCTCGAGTGGCCCCGTAGAGCAGGGTGTTGCCCACGATGATGTTCTCATGCGGCGCGAAGGTCGCCCCCGGCGGGGTCTGGACAATGATGCGCCCTCCTGACAGGCTCTTGCCGAGGTAATCGTTCGAGTCTCCGATGAGACGCAACGTGATGCCCGGTGCCAGGAATGCGCCGAAGCTCTGACCGGCTGTTCCGCGGAAGGTGACTTCGATGGTGTCGTCGGGCAGTCCTTTGGCCCCGTGGGTCTTGTAGACGCGGTTGCTGAGGATGGCTCCGACCGTGCGATGAACGTTGCGGATCGGCATCTCGAGGGAGACCTTCTGCCCCTTCTCGATGGCATGGCCCGCTTGCCTGATGATCTCCCAATCCAGATGGTCCATCAGTGTCTCCGGCTGCGAGCGAACGCAACGCAGTGGCCGGCCGTCGGAAGCGTCGGGTTTGTCGAAAACCGCGGAGAAATCGAGTCCCTTGGCCTTCCAGTGGTCGATGCCTTTGCGGACGCTCAGGCAATCCACCCGGCCGACCATGTCCTCGACCTTGCGGAAGCCGAGTTGGGCCATGATCTGGCGCAGCTCCTCAGCCACGAAGAACATGAAACGCTCGACATTCTCGGGCTGACCGGTAAACCTGCCCCTCAAGACCTTATCTTGCGTGGCCACGCCGACCGGGCAAGTGCCCAAATGGCATTTGCGCATCAGGATGCAGCCCAGCGAAACCAGCGCGGCCGTGCCGAACCCGAACCGCTCGGCACCCAACAAGGCGGCGATGGCCACGTCACGGCCGGTTTTCATCTGCCCGTCGGCCTGCACCAGAATCCGGTCGCGAAGGCCGTTGAGAACCAGCGTTTGCTGCGTCTCGGCCAGACCGATTTCCCAGGGGATCCCCGCGTGCTTGATCGACGACAGTGGACTGGCGCCGGTGCCGCCGTCGTGGCCGCTGATCAGCACCTCGTCGGCGTTCCCCTTGGCCACTCCGGTCGCAACCGTGCCCACGCCGACTTCCGCGACCAGCTTCACGGACACCTGCACGCCCGGATTGCTGCACTTGAGGTCGTAGATGAGCTGCTTGAGGTCCTCGATCGAGTAAATGTCATGGTGCGGTGGCGGCGAAATCAGTGACACGCCGGGCGTCGAGTGCCTCAGCCTGGCAATCTCCTCGGTCACCTTGTGTCCCGGAAGCTGGCCGCCCTCGCCGGGCTTGGCCCCCTGGGCCATCTTGATCTGGAGCATCTTGGCGTTCGCCAGGTACTCGATCGTCACCCCGAACCGGGCGCTGGCTACCTGCTTGATGCCCGAGTTGGCCGAGTCGCCGTTCAGCAGCGGCACATAGCGGGCGGGATCTTCGCCGCCTTCCCCGGTGTTGTTCATCGCTCCCAGCCGGTTCATGGCAATGGCGATCGTCTCGTGGGCCTCCTTGCTGATCGACCCGTGCGACATCGCTCCGGTGCAGAATCGCTTGACGATCTCACTGGCCGGTTCGACCTCCTCGATCGGCACCGGCTTGCCGGGCACGAACTCGAAGAGGCCCCGCAGCGTGGCCAGCTTGCGAGACTGGTCGTTGATCGCCCTCGCGTATTCGGCGTAAGCCTTGGGATCGTTGTTTCTCACCGCGTACTGCAAGCGCGAGATGGTGATGGGGTTCCAGAGGTGCTCCTCGCCGTCGAGCCGGTGGTGATACTCGCCGCCGAAATCCAGTTCGAGCGAACCGGGCGGCCGCGGCTGAAATCCCCGTTTGTGTCGGGCCAGAGCCTCCAGGGCAATCACGTCGAGCCCGACTCCTTCGATGCGCGAGGCGGTGCCCTTGAAGTAGCTTTCCACCACCTCGTGGTTCAGTCCGATCGCCTCGAAGAGCTGCGCCGCCTGGTAGCTGCGCAGCGTCGAGATGCCCATCTTCGAGATGGTCTTGAGGATGCCTTTTTTGACTGCGGTGACGTATTTGTCCACCAGGAGCCCGACGTCGGTTTCGGGCGGGAACTCGCCTCGCTGCTTGACGTAATGGATCGCCTCCAGGGCCAAGTATGGGTTGACCGCATCGGCCCCGTAGCCCGAGAGCAGGCAGAAGTGCATGACCTCGCGCGGCTCACCGCTTTCGATCACCAGGCCGGCCTCGCCGCGCAGACCCATGTCCAAAAGCCCGTGGTGCAGTGCCGCGGTGGCCAGCAGCGATGGAATCGGAGCCTTTTCCGGGGATACCTCACGGTCGCTGACAATCAGCAACGAGGACCCGTCATGGATGGCGTTGGCGGCCGCCCGGACCATGTTGGTGATGCCCCGCTGAAGAGCCCGCCCGGGCTCGCTGTAGTCCACGTCGAACACCGCCGGGATCGTCGCCACCTTGAAGTCGTCGCGACGCACTTCTCGCAGGTGGCGAATGTCCTCGTTGGTCAGCACCGGGTGCGTCAGCTTCAATTGCCGGCAATGCTCGGGGCTCTCGGCGAGAAGATTGCGTTTCTTGCCGGTGAAGGACATCAGCGACATGACCAGACCCTCCCGCAGCGGATCGATCGGCGGGTTGGTCACCTGGGCAAACAACTGCTTGAAGTAGTTGAACAGCAGCTTGGGCCGGTCCGAGAGAACCGCCAGCGGCGTGTCGGTCCCCATCGAGCCCACCGGTTCCTGTCCATCCTTGGCCATCGGCACGAGGATCATCTGGAGGTCCTCGCGGGTGTAACCGAAGCTCCGCAGGCGCTGGGCCAGCGTGTCGGGGTCGATCTCCGGTGCGGCCGGAGCGCTGAACAGCCCGCGCAGCTCGATCCGGTTCTGCTCCAGCCAGCGGCGATAGGGCCTCTGCCGGGCGATCTTGCCCTTGATCTCGTTGTCCACAATGATCCGGCCCTGTTCGAGGTCGGCCAGGAACATGCGGCCGGGGCGCAGCCGACCCTTGGCCTGGATTCGCTCGGCGGGGAAATCGATCACGCCGGTTTCGCTGGCCAGGACCATCAGACCATCGGTGGTGACGACATAGCGGGCCGGCCGCAGACCGTTGCGGTCGAGTGTGCCGCCCACCAGCCGGCCATCGGTGAAGACCATCGCGGCCGGGCCGTCCCATGGCTCCATGATGGATGCGTGATACTCGTAGAAAGCCCGCTTGTCGGTACTGATGTGGTACCGGGGTCCGAAGGCCTCGGGGATCAGCATCATCATCGCGTGCGGCAAGGACCGCCCGGCCCGCGTCAGCAGCTCCAGGGCGTTGTCGAAACACATCGAGTCGCTTCCGCCCGGCGTCAGGACGGGCGAGAGGTCGCTCAGGTCCTCCCCCAGAAGCGGACTGGCCAGTTGCCGCTCGCGAGCCCGCATCTTATTGCGGTTGCCGCTCAACGTGTTGATCTCGCCGTTGTGGGCGCACAAGCGAAAAGGCTGGGCCAATCGCCAGTTCGGGAAGGTGTTCGTGCTGTATCTTTGATGGACGATCGCCAGGGCGGAGATCGTCCGCTCGTCGACCAGATCCGGATAGTAGGCAAAGAGCTGGGGAGCCAGGAACATCCCCTTGTAAACCATTGTCCTGCACGACATCGAGGGAACGTAGAAGTCGTCGTCGTCGGCGCCGAGCTGTTCGCGAACCCGTCGCTCGGCCCGCTTGCGGACCATGTACAGACGTCGTTCGAACGCCTCGGGGTCCAGTCTTACTCCGTCGATGAACAACTGCCGGACGACCGGCTCGCTCGACCGGGCTAATTGCCCCAAGGTGCTGTTGTCGGTGGGAACATCACGCCAACCGAGCACCTTCAAGCCCTGTTGGTCGACCGCTTCACACAGAATGCCCTCGCATCGGGACCGCAGGCCGCTGTCGCGAGGCCCGAACACCATGGCCGCCCCGTACTTCAACGGCTCCGGCAGCCGGAATCCGAGTCGCTCGGTCTCAGCAGCCAGAAACTCGTGCGGAATCTGAATCAGAATGCCCGCGCCGTCGCCCGTCGACTCGTCCGCCCCGGCGGCGCCGCGGTGGATCAGGTTCATCAGAACCTGCTTTCCGTATTCGACGATCGTATGATCGCGACGGCCGGAAATGTCGGCCACGGCGCCGATGCCACAGGCGTCGTGCTCATGTGCCGGGTCGTACAAACCCTGCTTGTCTGGCATTCGCGAGAACTTCATCTGCTGAATGGACTCCTCGGTGCATTTCTGGTGCCCGTCACCCTGACGGCATCGCGCTGCCTCTCAGTACGCAGAGCAGCACATTTTACGGGTCTCCGGCCCGTTCGGCGAGCCGACCGATTCAACAGACGGCCGTCGGGCTGCCCCACCATCCGCCCGACCATCCGTGCTTCCCAAGCGCGGGCGCGGGGCCTCCCATGGGTGACCGCCGTGCGGTCGACCCATCGAGGCCCCATCACGCGTCCGGCTGCGATACTCGTTGTGGTGGCGAGCGCCCCACCGTTCAAAGGGGCTGCTTTCAAGTGCCACCGTCAGCGTCGTCGGAGGTTCCGGGTCTCCGCGAATCGGACCCGGCGGTCCTTCGGCCGGTTCCTCTTACGCACCTCGCGGCGCTACTTGATGAACAGCATCTCCTGGTAAGTCGGCAACGGCCAGAGATCGTCGGCCACCATGCCCTCAAGTGTATCGGCCGCCTTTCGGACCGCCAGCATCGCCGGCAGAACCTCGTGGCAGGCAAGCTCGGCCTCGGCTTCCTTGTCGTGGGCGTGGTTGGCCAGAATCCTCTCCAGCGCCGCCAGGCTGTCCTGCAACTCCTTCACCAGCTCGGTCATCTTGTCGAGCGTGTTGGTGTCGAACGTATAGCCGACGAGCTTCAGGTTCGTGCAGGTCTGAGCCAGTTCGTTCTGATACCGGATCGCGGCCGGGAAGATCTGGGTCTTGCCGAGCTTCAGCACCAGACAGGCCTCCAGCATCACGCTCTTGACGTATTGCTCGAGATAGATCTCGTAACGGCTCTGCAACTCGCGTTTCGAGAGGACCTTGTGCCGCGTGAATATCTCGATGACCTCCTTGTCCACCAGGGCCGGCAGGGCCTCGATGGTGGTCCGCAAGTTCGGCAGGCCTCTCCTGTCGGCCTCTTTGTACCACTCCTCCGAGTAGTTGTCGCCGTTGAAGACCACCTTTCCATGCTCAGTGATGATGTCCTTGATCACCGCTTGCACCGCAGCATGCAGTTTCTTCGGGTCGTTCTTGGCCTCCTTCTCCAGGCGGGTGGCGACGTAGTCCAGCGAGTCGGCGACGATGGTGTTGAGTGCCACCAGCGGGCCGGCGGTCGATTGGCTTGAGCCGACCGCCCGGAACTCAAAACGGTTGCCGGTGAAGGCGAACGGACTCGTCCGGTTGCGGTCGCCCGCGTCCTTCGGCAGCGGCGGAAGAACATCCACGCCCACGTGCAAAAAGTCCTTTTTCTTCGACGCCTTCACCTCGCCATTCCTGATCTGCTCGAAGATCTCGGTGAGCTGATCGCCAAGGAAAACCGACATGATCGCCGGTGGGGCCTCATTGGCTCCCAGTCGGTGGTCGTTGCTCGCGGTTGCCACCACGGCGCGCAGGAGCTTGGCGTGCTTGTGCACCGCCCGGATGATGGCCGCGCAGAACACCAGGAACTGGGCGTTGGCATGAGGCGTGTCACCCGGGTCCAGCAGATTGCCCAGGCTGGCGTTGCCCAGCGAGTAGTTCAGGTGCTTGCCCGAACCGTTGATGCCGGCAAACGGCTTCTCGTGCAGCAGGCAGGCCATCCCGTATTTCTCGGCCACGCGCTTGAGCGTGATCATGATCAGTTGTTGATGGTCGGTGGCCACGTTGGCGGACTCAAAGGTCGGCGCAATCTCGTATTGGGCCGGGGCAACCTCGTTGTGCCGGGTCTTGACCGGGATGCCAAGTTTGAACAGCTCACGCTCGGTTTCCAGCATGAAGGCCAACACCCGCTCCGGGATCGCCCCGAAGTAGTGGTCCTCGAACTCCTGACCCTTGGGCGGCTTGTTACCGAACAGCGTCCGCCCGGCGTTGATCAGATCCGGTCGGGCGAAGAAAAAGTTGCGATCGATCAGGAAATACTCCTGCTCGGCGCCGGCCGTCGCCGAAACCATGGATCCGTCGGTGTGCCCGAATAGCCTGAGAATCCTCTGGGCCTGGGTGTTGAGCGCCTGCATCGAGCGCAGAACCGGTGTCTTCTTGTCGAGGGCCTCGCCGGTCCAGGACACGAACGCGGTCGGGATGCACAGCGTGGTGCCGTTGGGGTTCTCGAGGATGTAGGCCGGGCTGGTCACGTCCCAGGCCGTGTATCCGCGGGCCTCGAACGTCGCCCGGATGCCCCCCGACGGAAAGCTCGAGGCGTCCGGCTCGCCCTGAATCAAAGCCTTGCCGGTGAACTCGGCGATGGCGCCCCCTTGGCCGTCCGGCTGCAGAAAGCAGTCATGCTTCTCGGCCGTCAGCCCGGTCAGCGGGAAGAAAACGTGGGCGTAATGTGTCGCGCCCTTCTCGATCGCCCAGTCCCGCATCGCCGCAGCAACCACGTCAGCCACCGACGGGTCCAGCTTGGCCCCGGCGTCGATGGTCGCCTTCACCGATCGGTAGATTTCCTTGGGAAGCCGCTTCTTCATCTCCTTCGTGCAAAACACGTTGCTGCCAAAGATTTCCCCCGGCTTGGTTTCGGCGAAGTTCAACGGGGCCGAAATAGGTTTGTAGTTGGTGACCGCCGCGATTGCCTGCAATCGGGTTTCGCTTCCACTCATGGTGGTCCTGTGCTTTCTCTTGATGCCTTTCCTGAATTCATGGCCTCTGCCGGGGCCGGCTCGCAGCCCCGGCAAGGCCCTCACGTTTCACGGAATGCGGCTGGGGACTGCAACGCCTGTGCCGCATGAGCCACGGTTTCAGCATGACCCATGCCACAGGCGCTGTCCCGGAGCCGAAACGATGGGTGGGCACGTAAAGCTAAGGCCAAGCAGTAGTTAAAGCAATAGCCATTTCGAGCCCTTCGTCATCATCCTACAAATATGTAGCTTATTGGCTAATATGGCCACATTTTTGTAGGTTCGTGGGAAGCCTTCTCGGGACCTCAAATGGCTTGGCCGCCCCTGTCGCCGGTGCGGATACGGATGCACTCCAGCAGCGGGGTGACGAAGATCTTGCCGTCGCCCACTGAGCCCCCGTTGGCCCGCGCCCCCTTGATGATCGCCTTGATGGTTCGTTCGACCCATTCCTCGTTGACGCCGATATCGATTCGCACCTTGGGCAGCAGGTTCGGGGTGATTCGCTGGCCGCGGTAGATTTCCTCGCCGACCTGCTGGCCGCGGCCGGAAACGCGCGTGACGGTGATTCGGTAGACTTCCTCGGCAATCAGCTCCTCGCGGACGCGATCCAGCATGTCTTCCTGGATGACGGCGGTTATCAGCTTCATGATTGACCTCGATTCGCTCAACTGGCGGTGAGCATGCCGTAGCCGCGCTCACCATGGAACGCATGGTCGAGGCCGGCCATTTCCTTGTCCGAGTCAGCGCGGAAGCCCAACACCTTCTCCAGGACGATCACGATGATCAGCGTCAGCACGGCCGCATACGCCACGGCGATGCCGGCGGCGAGGGACTGAACGCCGAGTTGGGAGAGCATCGGTCGGACCTGTGAGCCTTCGCGGATGAAGAAGGTCAGCATGACCGCGCCGGTGAATCCGCCAACTCCATGGATGCCGAACGCATCCAGGCTGTCATCGTATCCCAGGCGGTTCTTCGCAAGGATGGCGCAGTAGCACACGCAGGCGGCAATCGCTCCAAGCGCCATCGCTCCGCTCGGCTGTACCACACCCGCCGCCGGCGTCACCGCCACCAGACCTGCCAGAATTCCGCTGGCAAACCCCAGGGCGGTGGCCTTGCCCTGGTGCAGGCCCTCGACGATGATCCAGGTCAGGGCTCCGGCCGCCGCCGCCGTTTGGGTCGCGGTCAACGCCTGGGCGGTGGCCAGACTGCTCGAAACCGCACTGCCGGCGTTGAAACCGAACCAGCCGACCCACAGCAGGCCTGCACCCATCAGCGTCATCACCAGGTTGTTGGGATGGAACGCGTTCTGCGGGTATCCGCGTCGAGCACCCAGGCACAGCGCCGCAACCAGACCGCTGATCCCCGAGGAAATGTGTACCACGGTCCCCCCGGCGAAGTCGATGGCCTGCATCTTGTAGAGAAAGCCGTCGGCGCCCCAGACCCAGTGGCACAGCGGGTTGTAGACCAGCAGACCCCAAACGGCGATGAACACGCAGTAGGTCCGAAACCGCACGCGTTCGGCGAACGCCCCGGCAATCAGCGCCGGGGTGATGATCGCAAACTTGCCCTGAAACATCGCGAAGACGTATTCCGGGACCCGGTACTGCTCCATGATCTTGTCGTCGATGCTCTTGAGAAACAGCAGACCGGGATCCCATCCGCACCAGCCCGCCCCCTTGCCGAAGCCCATCATGTAGCCGCAAACCACCCACAGCACGCTGATGACGCCCATCGCGGCGAAGCTGTGCATCATCGTTCCCAGGACGTTTTTGGATCGCACCAGCCCGCCGTAAAACATGGCCAGGCCCGGAATCATCAGCAGAACCAGCGCCGTGGAGGTCAACATCCACGCGGTGGCCCCGCTGTCGACTTCCGGCGCCTCGGCCGCCCACGCCAGCCCCGGTGACAGCGACACCAGTCCTGCCACCAGCACAATTGCCCGTCGTTTCATCATCTCCTCCACACAGGCGCCGCTCATTGGCGGTTCGCCTTGGTGACCAGCCGGCTCCTCCGCGAGCCTTCACGATCGGCAGGCGGCCAGGGTCCTCGGTTGTCGTCACCGCGATGCCCTGGCAATCTCTGCCGGCGTTTGGTCTCGTGCCGGGCGCCAGGTCCACGGCCACACGGCCTCTGCAACTGCCGTGCCGGGTCCGGTTGAAACGCCGCGCCGTCCTGATGCAAATCATTTTATATCAACGTTTTAAGAACAATCGTTAAGCGAGGCATCAAGACCAGGCGCATGCTGTCGTGCCTACATCAGTGTGGGTACAGCGACGCCGTAGCTACAAAAATGTATGAACTGAGAAGCCGAACCGGAGGTGACCGAAAGAGAAACCGGGAAGGACTCACGCGTCGCGCGTGGGGCATGCCTGCGCTCGTTGTCCGCCCGCCTCTGCCAGGCAGGAGTCGGTGGTCCTCCCCGAGGCTACCACCTGGCGCGGAACCGATCCGGGTCGATGCCGTGCTTGCGAATACGCAAGCCCATTACGCGCTCGGTCAAACCGAGTTCCCGGGCGGCCTTGGCGGCGTTGCCCCGGGAGGACTTCAGCGCGTCCACGATCAGTTCCCGTTCGAGGCTGTCCAGCGCCACCTGCAGCGTGCCGACCAGCGTCGTGCGAGACGCCTCCGCAGTCTGCAGGCTCGGAGGCAGGTGGTGTCCGTGAATGACGTCGTCGTCGCTGACCAGCACCGCCCGCTCGATGCAGTTCTCCAGCTCGCGGACGTTCCCGGGCCAGTGATAGGCCATCAGCATGTCGATGGCCGGGGTCGAGATCCGCTTGATCTTCTTGTGGTTCAGGCTGCCGTACTTCAGGACAAAGTGATCCGCAAGCAGCAGAATATCCGACTTGCGCTCCCGCAGCGGCGGAAGGTGAATCGGAAAAACGTTCAGCCGGTAGTACAGGTCCTGCCGGAACTTGTTTTCAGCAATAAGCTGTTCCAGGTTGCGATTTGTGGCGGTGATCACTCTGACGTCCACCCGGACCGTCTTGTTCCCCCCCACTCGCTCGAACTCGCGCTCCTGCAAGAAGCGGAGCAGTTTGATCTGCGTGGCCATCGAGAAATCGCCGATTTCATCGAGGAAAATGGTCCCTCCCGAGGCCATCTCGAAACGGCCGACACGCTGGGCCACCGCCCCGGTGAAGGCCCCTTTTTCGTGGCCGAACAACTCGCTTTCCAGGATCGTTTCGGGCAGAGCGGCGCAATTGACCTTGACGAACGGTTTGCCGGCCCGCGGGCTGTTGTAATGAATGGCGTTGGCGACCAGTTCTTTGCCCGTCCCGCTCTCCCCGCAGATCAGCACGGTCGCGTCGCTCTTGCAGACTCGGCCGATCTGGTCATACACCGCCTGCATGACCCTTGAGTTTCCGATGATGTTGGCCGGCCGAAATCGCTCCTTGAGCTCGTCTTGGAGCCGGAGGTTGTCTTCGATCAGCCGCTGACGCTCGGCCTGGGCCGACTGGCGCAATCGGACGGCCTGGGCGATCATCGATGCGATGATCGAAAGAAGCCGAACGTCTTCATCGAGCTGAACCTGCTCGGAAAACAACCGGTCGACGCTCAGTGCCCCGATGATCTCTTTGCCGAGTTTGATGGGCACGCAGATGAACGAGATGTCCTGCTTTTTCAGGTGCTTGCGGGACTGCGTGCGGTCGAGGAACCGGGGCTCTTCTGACACCCGCGGGACGACCATCAGCCGCCCACTTTCGATCACCCTGCCGGTGATTCCCTCGCCTGGAGCATAGAGCCCCAGTTTGCGCTGGCTGCTGGACAGGCCGTGGCCGGCTTCGATGTACGCTTGCCCTGTCTCGCGATCCAGAAGGGTGAGCGTTCCGCGGGACATGCCCATCCGCTCGTGCAGGAGCTGGAGAATGGGACCGACGACCTCGCCCAGATCGAGACTGCGGTCCAGCATCTGGCTGATTTCAAAAAGGAGCGAGACTTCAGTAAGTTCCCGTTTCACGGGGAGTTGCTCTTCCTTGGCCGCCCCGCTGGGTTGGCTGTCGGAGGTGGTCATGGCGTTTTCCTCCAAGTCGTCGGCCAGGGGGTCCCGACGCCGGGGAAAGATCCTACCTGAAGGTAGCCATAAGTCAATGTGACCACATCCCGGTAGGAACTGGTGACCGACGTGATTGGACGGCGGTTATCAGCGAGTCAGAGTAGTGGAGGCGGGCTCAGCCGTTGGCGACCCGGGATCGAGGAGACAGCCTGGCTGGTCGGGAACTCACCGGATGGTGACGCCGACTTCGATGGAGCCGAAGTAGGCGCCGCTTGGCCACGACCACCGGGGGCCTGGTGAGCTCATCCACGGTCGTCAGCCTGATTTGCTTGGCGCCCAACTGGCGAACGACCAGCTCGGCGTCTGCGCTGCTCCAGCAGCCGCATGCGTCGGTGACCACGGTGACCGTCTTGTGGCGGGCCAACAGCCCCAGGGCCAAGCCGCGGATCGCTCTTTCGAGGCCCACGCCGACGATGATGTATTCCTCCGGCCGCCACGAAGTCAAAAAGCGGTCGGCTTTCGGATTGCTGAGAATATCGCGAGTCCGCTTGCGGAAGATGAGCTGACGGTTGTTGGCCTGGAGATCCGGCGGCAGAGACAAATAGTTGTCGGTTTCAACGATGGTCCGCGGCGACAGCAGCGTGAACGGTAGTTTCTCGTGTCCGGGCGTGTCGTCAATACAATGCTGCGGGAAGTCGCGCATCGGCTCGGTCGGCCGGTGCGATTCCACCAGTGACACCACCGCGATACCGCTCGATCGTACCCAGTCAAACACACGTTCCAGGTTCGCAATCAGCGCATGGAGATGGGCGACCTGCAGCGGACACCCCGGCGTGAGGAAGTCCCGCTGCGTACACACGTCCAGCAGAACGCGGTTCCACAAAGGCAAGTACAAATCGCACGCCATATGCCGTCTCCGCCGCACAGACCGGCCCACCGAGCCAGAAGACTTGTGTATGGGGACTCCTATTGGAGCGTGTTGGCCGACCGGCACAGCCCGCCCTCTCCCCGACTCTGTGCACCTCTCCCGCCGGAGCGGAAGTGTCCTCACCCAATGCTATGCCCGAGAGGTACTGTCTTTCTCAAGCGGACGCGATTTTTCGAACAGGTTTTCCCGGATTGTCGGCCCGTGTTTCGCTATCGGACGCAGCCGGTGGGGGTTTTCCCCCAGGGCGGGTCGGCTTGCACCCGTCAGACGGGCTCGAAAACCCTGTGCCCCGTCTCGATCGCCCCGCATGACTCGGATGCTCCACAGGTCCGGCCGCTGATACCCTGTGGCGAGACACCCGTGCCGGCAATCGGGCCGGCAGGCCCGGCACACGGCCTATCCCGGCTTTGGCGGGGCAAGTCGGCTCGTTCGCCGGAATCGGCCGGCCGTGGGCGCATCGCCGGAGGCCGACCCGCGGCCACGCGGACCTCTGGAAATCACCCGGCCCACCCGTTTCCTTGCCCTCCGGCCATCCAGAGCCTTGAAGCCGCCACCTAAATATGGGAGAATAGCCATCAGTGTGGCCATGCCGTAGGGAAAAGCAGGTTCAGGTACCGTAGGAGTGCAGATCGGATCGAACAGGGAGAGAGACGCCGGAAGGCGGGCTCTCTTTTTCTTGCGCCGCGTGGGCGGCCGGTGGATGCCGGCGGCCGGTCGGTCGCGCGAAGCGGGAGGCCAGATCAACAAGCATAGACCAGCCGGCTCAACCGAAGGGTCCGAAAGGAGGAACCGATGAGACACTCATTCACGGCGGCGACAATTCTGGGAACTGTTGTGCTGCTTGCGGTTCTCCAGTCCGCAGCAGGGCAGGAATTCAGCATCAGCCCGGTGTGGATCGACCTTTCTCCCGGCGGAACCATTCCCCCGGATGGTTCGCCGGAGTTCATGGTGAATCGCGAGGTCATCGACCTGCCTTATCAAGGCGCGCCCGCGGGGACGCAACTCATGACGCAGCCCGGGCTCCCTTATGTGCCAGGGCCCGGCATCATGTACATGGTGACCGTGCAAAACCTGACCGGAAGCTGGCTCCTTGATGCCGTGCTGATCATCGAGAACTATGGGTGTTTCTATGGCGACCCCAGCGGCTCGATTTTCCTCAGCGACACGGTGTGGAACCCACCGGCACTGGCCACGGGCAACGTCCCCGCTTACCCGCTGGGTGATATTGCCCCGTGGGGCGTAGGGCAAGCGTCGGTCAAAATGTTGTCGGGATACGACCCGGGCGGCTTCGACGGCCAGTTCAACGCCGGGAGCATCGGCTTCGACTCCTACCCCGATGTGCCGGGTTTCAGCGATGCCAGCGTGCTCTTTGTTCCCGAGCCGTCGGCACTCTGCCTGCTCATCTTTGCCGCTGCAGCGGCGCTCCGGCGACGGCGATGACGGCAAACATGAAGGCGGCTGAAGGTCGCAACAGGTCAGCTCCCGGCGACGCTGGCGGCGAGGTCGATGTCCGTAGGTCAGGGGCTCGATCGCCCGCATGTGCCGGCGGGGAAAGAAGGCCCGCCGATCAGCGTCGCGAAACGCGACCAACGCGCGTTGCTGGCCAAGGGCGAGCGAGGCGTGATCGTAAATCTCGCAGATTTGCTCTCCGGCAGGTAAACACAGAACGGCCCGAACGGTTCCTGTCGTGACAGCGATCAGATTCCATCAGGATTCAGATCTGCTCACGACAGTGCAACGATCAAGGCGAGACATGCCGCGTCTCGGCGATGAATCGCGCCGCGTGCACCCCGTTTTTCGGCCCGATAACGCGGTTTTTGACTCCTGCGCAAAAACAGGCCCCGGTAGGGGGGACCGGGGCCATTGGCGAGCTATCGCAAGTTCCGGCACTCATGGTCCCGGCCGGGGTGAACCAGGACCGTAAGGTAGGGGTATTGCCAGTCCTTGCGACTAGCTTCTTGCCGTCCCGCCTTTCAGCAGAACGGCACCAAAGGGGGAAGCAACTCGTGCATTGTAACCGACCGGCGGCCAATTGGAAGATGGAATTGAAGAAATCCTGCCCCCCAAATGTCTCAAACGTCATATACAGTATAAAGCCCAATACTTCAGTCTTGGTGGAACACATCAACCTGGAAACAGAGGTTGGAGCATCTGGCGCGAACCGCGGCTCAGCCGCTTTCCTACGCCCTTGCAAGGCCACATGGCCGACGGCCCGCCGGCCTGTTCCCGACTCGGGGTGCCGTCCGGCGAAGTATCACTGATTACCCTCGGGGGGCATGGCCAGGACCTCGATTTCTGCGGCCGGGACAGAGCCGGACTGGTCAACCCAGTCCTGAAGACGACCGGCCAACTCGTCGAGCGACCTGGCCTTCCGGCTGAGCGTCGGGCAGCCCTCGGTGTGCAACCGAACCTGCCGCTCCTGGCCATCGGGGGTGAAGAACCGCAGAATAATGTGGACCGCCCCGGCATAGGCCGAGGTACTGCCGGCGTCGGCCTTTCGCTCCATGGCGATGAACCGGTCCCTTGGGATGTCAAAGTGGTCGGTATCGCCCCGGTAGATCAGCAGGTTCGGGGCGATCCACAGCATGCCAAGATCGTCCTCCACCAGCGTCATCTTTCGGAAGCTGCTTTGGGTCGGGTCCGAGATGCCGATGGGGATCCCGCTCTCGATCTGTTCCGGCGTGATGCCCAGGGCAGAGAGCCTTCTTGCGATCACCCGTCTTTCAAGCGGGGACCAGATCTGCAGCCACATCAGCACAAACTGCATGATAATGAGCGTGCAGCCCAGCGGCAGGAGAAAGGAGAGCGTTGAGCCCAAGCCCAGGTTTGCCAGAATCGGCGTCGCGAAGGCCCCGATCAGCAATGCAATCCCGAGGATGAACAGCAGCCCCACGAACACGTTTGCGAAATAAAGTCTCGGCTTGAATGACGCGAAGAACGGGCGGGTAAAGTCGGAGGTCAGACCGTTGGTGTAGTATACGATCGCGTAGGCCAGCACCCCGCCTGCCAGCACCATCGCCCCGAAGACCGCCATCACGATGACGAAAAGCAACTGGTGGGCGAAACCTTCCATGGCCCCGGGCTCCTCGCGAGCGAAGCCGCCGGAAGCCCAGAAGCCGCCTACCATCGAAACCACGATGATCAGACCGAGTAACAGCAGACCGAGCAGGCGCTTGGCTGGAGCGAGCCGCTGTTTTGGCTGCTTACCGGACATCGGTTCAACCGATCACCCACTGTGTGCGGGTTCTACGAAAGTGCGCCCCACGCGACCTGCGGCCCCGGCAGCCTTCCTGCCGAAGCGAGAGCACGACGGTCTGCTTCAGTCCATTCCCAGTTCCTTCGCCATTTGCTCGAAGTTCTTCGCGGAAGCCGCCACGTCGGGCAGATTGTTTTCCCAGTTGTGCTCGTACTCAGCCGAGAAGACGCCCTTGAAGCCCTGCCGTTTGAGCTCGGCCAGGATGCCCTTCATGTTCGCCACGCCCTCGCCCCAGTGAACGTCGTGGGCGGTCATCGCCTTCTCGTTCAGGTCTTTCAGATGCAGGCTGATGATCCGGCCTTCAAGCTTCTTGAGACATTCGATCGGGTCGAGTCCCGAGCGAATCCAGTGGCCGGTATCGGCGCAGGCACCGATCCGGGGGTTTGTACCTTTGATCGCCTCCAGGACCGTGTCCGGGTTCCAGTACCGTGACGGCTTGGGATGATTGTGAATGGCGACGTTGATTCCGTACTCCTGGGTCAGCTTGTCGAGCATGTCGAAGGTTCCGGGCTCCGGCTCGGACACGATAGTCTCGATGCCCATATCCTTGGCGAAATCGAAAACCTTGCGGGCCGAGGCTTCATCCTTGCCCAGGCCGACCACACCGTAGTTGACCAGCCTGATGCCCGCCTCCGCCAGCTTGGTCTTGGTCGTCTGCCTGAGGTCGGCGGCCATGTCATGATCGAACTTGGCTCTTCCCAGGCCGGGGCTCAGCCGTTGGCCCGGATAGGCCTCGATGTACTTGAGCCCGATCGACTGGGCCTTATCGACAGCCTCGAAAAACGTGAACCGGTTGAACGTGTACGCCTGCGTTCCGACGCGCCAGGCCGGCTCCTTGTCACTACTCATCGGTGTGAGCTCCTTGACCCAGATGCCACGGTACTCCACGTATGACGTTCGGTTGTGCGAGTCCTGGACGCCGATATAGCCCTCCAGCGGCTTGGCGGCCAGGGCCGGGATGGTCTTGGCATCGACGTCGACGATGGGGATGTTGTCCGCGAAGACCTTGTAGTGGTACCCGCGGCAGTGGATCTCGAACATGTGCCAGATGTCGGCGGTCTCGTCCGGTCGCGGATCGACGGCCGCGGTCCCGTAAAGCGACCCGGTGCAGTGGGCGATATCACGAGGCTCATTGCTGATCTGGATCTCGCTGCCGGTTTCCCAAGGATAGCCCTCTGCCGCGGCTCTCACGAACACGCCCGAGTTGCCGTCCTTGCCGATCCGCCACTCGACCCGCAGGATGAAATCGCGGTATGTCCTGTTCGTCCGCATCCACTGGCCACCTTTGCCGCTCTCGCTTCGCAGGACACCGTCTGTGAACCAGAAGCCCTTGGGGTCGCCGACGATCGTCCAGCCCGTAAAGTCCTTTCCGTTAAGGAGCTGAACGAAGCCTTCCCTTGACGGATCGGGCAGACGGCCGGCGACAGACCGGATCGACTGTGCGATCAGCCGGCGAAGGTTGGGGTTTGTATATGCCTTGGCGTCATGTCCGAGCTGGATGTAGACCACCGGGCTCTTGTGATAGGTGTGCGTCCAGGCGATCACCCTGTCGCTCGTCGGCTCATCGGTGGTGAGCAGCGGATGAGTGCCTTCGAGAAACTCCATGTCTTTGTACGTTTCATCCTCAATCTCGAAGTTCTTCATGAAGCGGGTGATCGGATGCTGCGGGTCGGCGATCTTCACCGGCACCTTGACGTCATGCTTGAACGAGGGTTTGCGTTCCGTGGGGCCGGGTTTGGTGTTGAACTTTGCCCCGATGACCTTGATCGCTTCGGGCCAGTCCTGGTAGTCTCCGGCAGCGTGGTGCATGGCCACTAGCGGCTTGCCTTTCTTGAGCAGGGCCTCAAGGTTCTTGCGAGACTCCTCGGTCATCTGCGAGTACATGTCGTACCAGACCATCACGTCGTAGCTGTCGGCCTTGTCTGGGGCGAACCACTTCTGGGCCTCGGGCTGCTGGACCTCTCGCCAGGTGATATCCGGCTGGCTGTCGAACATCTCGAAGAATTCCTTCCGCTGGAAATCGTGCCCGCCGGTGACGATCAATACCCGGAGCTTGTTGGTCCGCACCGGTGGCTTGGGCTCCGGGCCGGTATCGGCACCCAGGACGGTGGACACACAAACGGCAACCGCGCCGAAGACGATCACGGGTAGCATCGATTTGATCATGGCTGACATCCTCTTTGTCGGAAGGGTTCCTGCTCACTCGGAGCTCATGTCCCAAGCGCCTCCAATCAGACCGGCTGGGAGCCGATCCCCCACGGGTCTGGAAACGGGCTCCCGTTCCGGCCATGCCACAGTCAGGCCATCTTGTCCGCCCGTGGCCTCAAGATCAAGCGCAGGGCCATCGGGTGTATCCGCGGGCATAGCAGTGCGTGCGAGAGTCTTACTGCCGGAAGCGATCAGGGCGCATGCCGGAAACAGCAGCAGCCGACGGCAGCGTCGCCGGAACGTATCCGCCATCGATTCATCCCATGGCTGAGGGTTTGGCACTCGCCGGGTACGACCCTTTGAGGGTTGGACCAGGTATTGGGGATAACGCCACCGCGGGTGGCGCTTTGCTCTGCCCGCGGCTGCTGTTGTCTGAGGTCCTCGGCCTGGCGCATGCTCGGTGGCTCTCGTCATTTTCGCACAGCTTGACCTGGAAGCCGGCGTCGTTGAAGCTGTCTCGATATGTCCCAGCCACCCAGGAGCCACGTGCCTGATCGCCGGGCCCGCAAATGGCGAGTGCTGAGCTTGTTTTCGGGTCTGCTCCTGAGCGCCTGTTTCTTCCTTCCGGCCGTTCAAGGCTGCAATGTGCCGATTGTCCCGGCGACTTCCCTGATTGAGGTTTTGGATGAAGCGCGGAGCGGTTCGTGGTCGATCGAGGTTCTCACTGTTGTCGCGGTTTATCTTGTGGCCTACGCGTTCGGCGCCGCCTTGCTGATTGGCGCCCTGGCGCTGCTTATCGCCTGGCCCAAGCTTCGGAGCGCGAGCACGCTGACGGTGGTCGTTGTGCTCGCCTATGCAGCCGTTGTCGTGCTGGTCTTCACACTCTGGCAAGGGTTCAGAGGTGGCTGGTCCGCCCCTCCCTGGGTAATCGAGGATTACGTCAGTCTCGTGCTCAACCTGCTGTGCCCGCCCCTTCTGTTGACGGGAATGGTCCTTGCGATTCGCCGCCCGCACCAGCGCCGCTTGTGCCTCTGGCTCTTTGGTGGCCTGTCGGGGCTGGTCTGGTTCGGCTTTTGGCTGGCCTTCGGCGATCCCCTTTACGGTCTTTACCTGTCGCTGGCTGCATGCCTGATCATCGTGCTGGCTTCGGTGGGCGAGGCGGCCGTGCTGACCAACCAAACCTGGCTGCGCACCTTCGGCCAGTTGTTGACCTGCCGATTGGCCCCGTTCTACGAGTCGAAGGGCCACTGCCCGAGCTGCGATTACTACCTGTATGGCCTGACCGAGCAACGTTGCCCCGAATGCGGTCGGCCGTTTACCTTTGAGGAGTTGGGCGCGACTCCGCCCGAATTGGGCTTCACCTCAACACCCGCTGTGCCATAATCGGGACGGCTGATGCATGCCGATACGACGGGTGGGTTCATGCATTTCGATCGCGGCAGTGACCTTCTGTCCCCGGTTCTGATGGTCTTCAACTCGACAAATCCGCGGCCTGCGTCTATGCTGTTTGCCTCGGCAGTGAAGGTCAGACAACGATGTGACGTCCGGCGACAACCGAAGCCCGGTTCGCCTGATCAGCGGGGTGTTCTGGCATGGAGATACCGCGTCGGGCACGCGGCGATGAGTTGCTCAAGCCGGGCCAGATGACCGGCCTGCGCGACTCCCTGCGCCGACTCTCAGGCAAGCACGACCTGGCAAGCGTGATTGCCTGTGCCTTTGACCACCGCACGCGAATGCTCCCTTTCATCTACGCCGATACGCGCATGGTTCCCGCGGGCGTGCGGGCAATCGGCTCGGCGATGGCGGACATCGGGTTTTCGAAGACTCGGATCGTTCTGCAGCAGTGGAGCCCCAACTTCAAGCCCAGCCTGATGCGGCTCGACGGGCGCGTGCCGGATCTATTCATGGTTTCGAGCATGCAGATTCACACTGCCCGGTGTCACGCCCTGATTCGCGAAGCCTGCCAGATCGACCCTGCCAACAGGCCCCTGATCATCGCGGGCGGTCCGAAGGCCATCTACGAGCCGTGGGACGTGTTCAATTCCGATCCCGACCAGTGCTGGGGTGCCGACGTGGCCGTGACCGGCGAAGAATACGTCCTGCTCAACCTGATGGAGGTCCTGCTGAGCGTTCGGGCAGAAGGTGAACCGTTGCGGTCGGCCTTTCAACGGGCCCGCGACGACGGCATGCTCGACGACATCCCCGGCCTGGTGTACGCCCGGGGCGAGAAAGAGGGCGTGGCGGAGGAGTTGGTCGATACCGGCACACAACGGCTGCTCGGCGACCTTGACGAACTGCCGCACCCGGTGCTGGGATATCGACTCCTCGAACCGCCGAGCCGCGAAGCCACCCTGGCCAATGCGAGCCTGCCGGCCGGACGCATGCGGAGGTACAGCCCGCTCGCATCGCTGGTGCTGACCTTCGGCTGCAAGTTCAACTGTCCCTATTGTCCCATACCGGCATACAACCAGCGACAGCATCGGGCCAAGAGCGCGGCGCGCATTGCCGACGAGTTCACCCGGCTGCACCAGGAGTACGGCATCAAGTACTTCTTCGGCACGGACGACAACTTCTTCAACGACAAGCAGCGGACGCTGGAGATTGTCGAGACCCTGGCTCGCACTTCGATTAACGGAACCAGGTTCCGCAAGATCTTTCGCTGGGCGACCGAGGTGACGGTTCACGACACCCTCCAGATGCGGGACCATCTCTCAGCCATCCGGGCAAGTGGAATGAGGGCCTTGTGGCTTGGCGTGGAAGACATGACCGGCGCGCTGATCAAGAAAGGCCAGAGCGTCAGTGGAACGGAAGAGGCTTTCCGTCTCTTGTCCCATCACGGCATCGTCCCGATGCCGATGATGATGCACCACGATGGCCAGCCTCTGTATACGCGAGGTGAGCCCCGGGGCCTGCTGAACCAGGTGCGTCGCCTTCGCCGAGCCGGCGCCGCCGGTCTGCAAGTGCTGATGATCACACCGGCGACGGGTTCGCGGGGATATGAGGAGAACTTCACTTCCGGCCTCGTGTATGCCGCCGCCGGCGGGCGCAGGGTGGAGCAGCACATGCTGGACGGCAACTACGTGGTGGCGTCCAGCGATCCGCGGCCTTGGCGAAAGCAGTTGAACATCATGCTGGCGTACCTGTACTTCTATAATCCACTGCGCTTCCTGCGCGCGATCATCCAACCTAAGACCAAGCTCTACCTCGTGGATTCCGGAATGCAGGTTCTCGGAATGTGGGGCACGCTTCAGACCATTCGCCGCACGCTGGGTTGGGCATGGCGACTTCGACGCGGCCCGATCACCCGGCATGCTCGCCCGCCTGGGCCGAGCATCCCTGTCAGGCGAGCGGCCGCCTCGACGGCGTGCCCGCCCTCGCCCGAACCGGCCTCACCGGCTGTTGCCGCTGAGCGGTCATGTGTGCCTGCACCGCTTACGAAACTGAGCAGGTCGGCCGATTCGGTCGGGTCGTGAGCAATCGGGAAAGGTCCGTCAATACGGGCGCGGGCTGCTGCATACGACACGCCGCCCACATATCCCTCAGACTGACCCCAATCGCGGATTGGAGTGCCTTCGCTCATCGCCTCATGGCGGCGTCACCGTCCCCCGCCGTTTTCGAGATCACGTACCCGCTTCACACTCTGGGTGGCCCGTAAGGCTCGCGGTAGGCGGCGCGACGGAGCATTTCAGTGGCCTGTGTATCGACGGCCTGTAATGTCGAATCGGTGAAACAGGCCTGCATGGCGAGCTTGCAGTAGACCCTGTGACCCGTGCGATAGGCGATGTTGGCCAGGTGGCAGGCGGCTGCCGCGTAATGGCCGGCCTCGATCGGTGCTCGCGGCTCGCCGCGGGTTCGCACACAGTTCACGAAGTCCTGGATGTGCGCCATGGTCAACACGTCAAACGGTGGGCCGGTGTTATCCGTCGGGCGCGTGTCAATCGGCTTATCCTGACGCAGTGCGGTCGGGAAGACCGCCAGCCCAAGCTCGTCAACCAGGAGAGTCGCATCTTCACCGTGGAACAGCGCCCCGGTGTGCATGGAGCTGGCCGCATCGAAACTGCTGTTGTGCGCGGGGACCGGCGGAGCCCAGACGGCGTGTCCGTTGCTCAGCCGCAGCGAGTAAACGTGCATGAAGCGCCCCGGACGAGGCAGGAGTTGGGTGTCGTACTCGAAGACCGCCTCCATCGTGTCCGGCGTCTCGCGGAAATCGCCCAGGCCCTGGTTGCCGCCGACGGCAGTGACGCTTGCCGGGCCGTTCACCCTCATTGCCCAGTGGATCAGATCCTGGTAATGAACGTTGCAGCGAGTGAGCAGCCCGCCGCCGTACTCCCACCAGTTGTAGAACAGGCCGTGGCCGCGACCCCGGTTGTACGGCCGCATTGAGGCGGGGCCGACCCACTTGTCATAGTCGAGCGACGCCGGCGGCTGGCCGTCGTCGGACGGAGGAACCGGTTTGGCCTTCACGAAGTTCCAAGTGCGAGTCTCAGCGATCTTGCCCAGCTTTCCGGCCCGCACCTGCTGCACCGCGTCGCCGAACCAGGCCGCCGAGCGGTGCTGCATGCCTACCTGGACGACCCGGAAGTACTTCCGTGTTGCCTGGACCATCGCCGCCCCTTCGATCACGTTGTGACCGACGGGTGACTCGACATAGATGTCCTTGCCGGCCGCGCAGGCATAAATGTGCTGGACGGCATGCCAGTGGTCGGGCGTCGCGACGACAACCGCGTGGACGTCGGATCGATCGAGCACCTTGAGGAAATCGACGGTTGCCTCCGGTTTGCGGCGGCCCGCCTGCTCCACGCGCTGCGCGGCCAAGGCAACCCGTTCCGAATCGACGTCGCAGACAACAGGGATGTCAACATCATCCTGTCGGAGCAGCAGGTCGAGAAGCTGCCAGCCGCGCCGGCCGCAACCGATCAGGCCCACACCGACACGCTCGCCGGCACCGAACGGCCGATCTGCGGGGCGGGTTGATTGGGCCGGCAACGGCGGGGTCCAGGCGGCTCCGATCGCAACCGCACCCGTGTGCGACAGAAACACCCGACGCGACAATGGCTTGCTCATAACGTCACTCCACGGGCCTGAACCAGACCTTGATCCGACGACCCGCCTTCAAATGGACCGGCTTGTCCAGCACAAAGCCATCCCGATTCCGGACCGCCGCAACTGATTGATCGTCAACCTGAATGATACCATCAGGCTGGTAGGGTGCGAGTCGGACGAAACGGATACTGTGGCCTTCGATCAGGCATCGCTCGACAGTGAGTGATATCTGCTCACTGCCGATCACCTCACCCGTCGCCCAGAACACAGGTGTGATGATCGGCCATTTGCCGGGGCAGACTTTCGCCAGAGCGCTCGGCCTGAGGGTCAAAATGCCGCTGATGGCGTCGTAATGCGTATCGGTCAGGCCCTGGTAGGCCAGCCAACTGGCCGGGGCGGTCATGTAGAAGACGCCCCAGTCGATCCGGGCGGTGATCGGGTCGTAGTACAGACTCTGGTCCCACGGGTCCGGACCGTTGGCGGCGATGATGTTGTCGCGCATGGCCTTGAGCAGGTCCCACCCGGTCTGCTCCATGCCAAACAGCATCGCGCTGCCGCACAGCAGGGCGCGCGAGTGCATCGGCCAGCTTACCGGGGCATTGCGGTGCTCGCCGTCGCGGGGAAAGAGCCGGCCGTCGGGGGTGACGATCTTGGGTGGCAGCTTGAAGCTCTTGCTCCAATGAAGGGCGAGGGTATTGGCCAGGGCCGTCTGGCGAACCTGATCGTCGAAGATGCCGTCGACACCGAGGGTGCGGCACCAGAACTCGCCGGCCATCTGCGAGAAATGGCTGGCGTCGCTCCGCTTGTTCTCCGGTGGCGGCGAAGAGCCGTAGCGGAAGTACTTGCCCGTCCACAACTCCCTCATCGCCAGGTCGCGGGCCTTGTCATAGCGTCCCTGATACACGGCCAGCAGTGACTCGTCGTTCATCTCGCGGGCGATGGACATCGCCACTTTCAGCGTGCACAGGTACAGGCCGGTGGTGTAGCTGAAGATGCGGTAGCTGTCTTCGTCATCAAAGGTGCTGCCGCGTCCGGGGACGCCGAGTCTATCCGGATCCCAGTCGCCGGCCAGGCAGTCGACGGCCTTGAGCACCTTGGGGCGCATCTCCTCCCCAAAGGCCTTGTCGCCGGTGTAGCGATGCACCTGGTACGACAGGATGCTGAATGCCGAGCAGAGGTCCGGCCAGTCAAAGGCTTTGACCTTCTCAGCGAGCTCTGCGACGCCCAGGTCGTGAGTGATGCCGCCGTTGGCGTTCTGCAATTGGCCGAACTGCCGGAGTTCCTGCATCTGCAGTTGCGGGAAGAGCAGGGCCAGGTGGTGCGATGCATAAAGCTTCTGGTCCATGGTGCCCATGACGCCGTACATGTTGGTCGCGCCCTCGTTGACACGCTGAAGCGGCCGTCCTTGGTCAGCCAGGTGTCGGTGCTGAGAACGTACAGGTCGTTGAGGAGCGTATCCGTGAACCAGGCGGGGAGGTTGCTGCGGTCGAAGAGGTCGTGGAGGGCCTTGGTCTCGGCGAAGAGCCGTTCACGATTCTTGAGCACGTACGCAGCAACCTCTTGTGCGTTCGTGAACCGGTTGTGGTAGTAGTGACCGAGGTCTTCCTTGCCCAGTTGATAGAAGTGGTCCATGTACCAGGCTACGACGACGGGGAAGGACACAGACCAGCGGGGCTCAATCGTGACGTTGACCCCGAGTGCGGCGGCGATGCCGTTGGAAGAGGGTTTCGTCGCCGGGGACGCTTCAGTGGAGGCAAATTGACTCCAGAAGTCCCTTCCATTCTCCTCATTGAATGCTGGGAGGAGGCAATCATGCATGGCCAGTTTCTGCTTAGGCGTCGCGATCACGTAACTGCCTTCTGAATCGTGTTCATGTCTGGGGCCGCCTTGGAAGCGGATGCCCACAAGAGCGTCGTCCTCAAAGGGGACCTGTCTGTTTCCTTCATTGTCCAAGCATCGCAGGTAGTGACCGGTCTTAGCCCAGTCGCGGATTGGTTGAGGACGCCCAGTCGAACCCAGCAGGTTTTCCCAGGCAAGGGCAATCGTTGCGATGATGGGGCGATCGGTCGGGTTATCGATCGTACAGTCAAACACAGCCACAGGCAGCGACGAATCACCCAAGTCACCAGGAATCATCGGCGACCAGGCGGTGACCCAGATGACGACCGGCCAGACCTTGTCGTTGAACGACAAGCGAGCGATCGGATAGCGGGCGTCAAAACCGATCGTCTCGACAGGCGTCAAGCCGACGGCGGGTTCGTCGCGCAGGATTCTTGCCTGCCCGTTGACGCTCGCTGCCATGAAGCACAGGTCGGGATGGTGGAACGGGGCATCGATGTTGTTGTTCGTGGTGATGTTGCGAAACGAGCCGTCGCGGGCGATTTCGATCTTGCCGGCCCCGATGCCGCCCAAGGGCATGCCGCAGCGGATCTCCTTGCCCTTCTCACGGTCGCGGATCCATCGCTCGGCCCGGCCGTGGGTGATGTAACGCTCGTTGGGGCTGACGCAGACGTAGTCGAATTTGGGAGCGGACGAGTCGGAGCCCAGTGGCAGCTTGAGCGTCAGCGGCTCGAAGCCGCGCGGGTTGGCCCCCCTCGCGAGTCGTACCCACTTCTTGCCCGTGGGTGTGCCTTCGGCCTTGATGACCACAGGCTCGTACTTCCACGGTTCCTTGCGATGGTCCTTGAACCCCAGGACCTCGATTTGTTCGAGCGGCTGGTCGGCATCGCCCCGGATGTACAGCCCTCGCGGCGTCACCGCCCCCGGCCCGACGAAATGGACCTCGACGCTGACGACGCCGATCTTGTCGGCCGCGAACTCCGAGGCCGCATGCCAGTCGTACCACTCCTCGTTCATGTACCAACGTTCGATCTCCGAGAAAGCCGAAGTTGAGCCGAGCAGGATGACAGCACACGTCCAGATATGGATTCTTGTCATCGTTCACCTGTTGCAGACAAAGGTGGCAAAAAGAAGACCTCCAGGAAAGCAGGAAGGCGAATTCCGCGAGGACCAGTGCGCAAAGCTCGCCGGCGCGAGAATCCGCTCCCGCACCACTCCGGCGGCGAATCCTTTGGCCAGTACGGAAACCTCGTGTGATCGTGAGTCTGAATCACGAAAACACGAAACCGTGAAAGCACGAAATGAAGACCAGGGCGCAAGTCCGGAATGACCATCTCTGCCGCCTCTTCCGCGTTTTGTCGCCGTTTCAGTGAATGATCGACAACCGCCGACCGATCGCTGCCCTACGTCGTCTGCATCGCGTCGATGATATTGTTTCGCGAGGCGTATCGGGCGGGCAGCAGGCCGGCGATCAGGCAAATGACCGCGGTGAAGGCCACGCCGAGCCCGACCCAGTGCCAGGGCACCGTGGTCTCCAGATTGAAGCCCCACACCTTGAGCACGATTCTGTTCACTCCGTGGGCGGCCAACAGTCCGACGGCGACTCCCGCCACGCTGCCCAGCAGCCCCAGGACCAAAGCCTCGCCGATCACCAGGCGCCCGACCTGCCACTTGGTCGCGCCGACCGCCCGCAGCATGGCGATCTGCCTCGTGCGACTGGTGACGTTGGCCATCATCAGGTTGGCCACCCCCAGGGCGGCGATCAACAGGGCCACCGTCGGGACGCTGGCAAAAAGGAGCATGGCCCGCTGGATATCCTGGTCGATCTGGTCTTTGAGAGCCCGAACCGAGGCGTGCAGCGGGCTGGATGAGCCGACGTGAGCCGCGAGAAGCTGCATCACCAGTTCTTCGCGGAACGTGCGCCATCGCTGCGCGGGCGAAAGACCGGCCCAGTCGGGGTTTGGGCCGCTGAGCATCGATTCCTGAAACACCCGGAGCAGCGGCACCTGGAGCCAATGGATCGGCATGCCGGACGCTCGCAGGGGCTTGCATTGCTCGGCAATCCGGTCCAGTTCCACGGCACGCTCCGGCAGCGAATGGCGCCAGGTGTCGAGCATCTCCGCCAACTGGGCGGCATTGCTCACCGTCGGCGGCCGCTTCTCCGCGAACTCGGGCGGCGAGGGCGTCTCCGGCAGATCGAAGTTGATCAGGAACATGCTGGCCACGTCAGGGACCTCGAACAGTTGCCGGGCATCCTCGAACGTGCCCATGACCACGAACACCGACTGCTGCGTGAGCATTCCGCTGGCGTTGAAGTAGTTGGCGGCGATCTGCAGCGCGGGCGAGGTCACCACGCCGGCGATCTCAAAGCGGTGCATCTTCCGTTTTCCGTCATTCAACCGGATATTGACCTTGTCGCCGAGCCCGGCCTGATGCGTGCGGGTGAATTCGGGCGTCACCAGGATGTAGCCGCCCTTGCGCAGCTTGGCCTCGGCCTCCTGCTGGTTGCCCTGCACAAACTCCAGGTTGGCGATCTCAAAGAACTCGTCAGGATTGCCTGCGACGAATGTGGACCAGGGGAAGTGGAACAGGCTCCTGCCGAAGATCGTGCAGCGCAAGCCCTCGTTCACCAGGCAGCTTGACTTGATGCCTCTGCCTTTGAGGTCCCGAACCTGCTGCTCGGCCTGCTGCCGGTCCACGGGCGGACTGATGAACACGAATGCCTCGGCGAACTGGCTCGGGAAGTCCCACCCGCTGGCCATGGACTTGCCGAACACCACGAGCGACACGATCAGCGACAATCCGACCATCAGCCCGCAGCAAATGGCCGCGGAGCGCCACGCCGCCCGCCCGACCTGGTCGCTCAGCAGACGCCATTGAACGCGGAGCACGGCGGCGGCGACAAGCACGGCCACCTGCCCGACGAGTCGGATGACCGCAGGCATGATCAGCGCGTGCCCGCCGTACAGAAGTGAGATCAGCACGAGCGGATATAACGGATGGCGGAGATACGCGATCAGCGGCATCTGCGGGATGACGTAGAAGTAGTACACGGCGATCATCGCCAGGCCGACAACTCCGGCGATCCAGGTCACCAACCCGGGGGTCGGCTGAGACTGCGGTCGGGAGGCGGCCAGCGGTGAGACGCGCATCGCCTGGATCGCGGGGATGGCCGCTCCGGCCAGGGTGGTGATCAGCCCGCCGGCCAGAGCCAGAACCAGGCCCGGCCGGCTGACCACCCATTGGCCGATGTATTCCGGCGCCAGCCAGACGCTGAGCCTGGCCAATCCCATGCCGATCGGGATGCCGGCCAGCACGCCGGTCAGCGCCACCGGCAGGGCCTCGGCCAACACGATCATGGCCGTCTGCGCCCGCGTCATGCCCAGGCATCGGAGCATGCCAAGCTGGGCGATTCGTTCCACCATGCCCATGCTCAGAGTCGACAGGATGATAAAGAAGCCGGTCAGAAGGGCCACGCTCGACAACAGGCCCATGACGAACGCCGTCTGCTGCTCGGCGTCCTCGACCTGTGCGAGCTTCGCCTCGCTGGAACTCACCAGGAAACCCTGCTTGTCGCGGTCCACGATTCTGCGAACCTGTTGCTGCGTGTCGCGCAGGGCCTTCTGAGAATAGTCGTGAAGCAGGATGTCGATGCGGGTGACCCGGGCAGTATCCTTGCTGATCTGCGACAGTTCCTGCATGCGGTCAAGCCGCCCGACGATGAGCGGAGGCTGCTGCTTGGCCACCCGCCGGTGCTCGATCATGCCGATGATGGTAAAAGTCGCCGATCGCTCGGTCGCGTTGATCCATTCCGGGCTGCGGCAGCGGATGAGAACTTTGCTTCCGATTTCGATGCCGGTCTGTTCGGCGAGTTGACGCTCCACCAGCAGGCCGTCGGCGTCATCCGCGGTCAGCAGGCGCCCGCCGTCGCCGACGCGGTCTTCCCGGTATTGCCTGAAGTGATACTCGGTCGCCGGGTCGATGCCCATGGCCATCACCGAGACGCCGCTGCCCTCGACAAGTTCGTTCGTCCCGGTCTTTTCGATCAGCGGCTGAAGGTACATGTAGTATTGCAGGCGGCAGGTCACGTGGGCGACGTTCGGCAGAGCGGCGATCTTGTCCGCCAGATGTTGGTTCACCTGGCCGTTCTGCCCGAAGATGGATTCGACGGACAGGTGGCTGCGCCCGATCCAGAGCCAGGCCTGGTCCTCAAGCGAAAGGCGCACCGACTCGTAGGCACTGGTCACCCAGATGACCACGCCGACGCCGAGAGCGATGGCCCCGACGGCCCCGGCCGTTCGCCCCGGCTTAACGCGCCAGTTCCGTATACCGAGTTGCGACCAGTGCCGCATCACCTGGTTCCATTCCCTCAATCGTGCCGACGATCTGCCCGTCCTTGAGCACGTAAACCCTGTCTGCGTAAGAGGCCGCCGCGGCCTCGTGTGTGACCATCAGAACCGTTTTTCCCATCTCGTGGGCCAGCCGGCGGAGCAGTTCCCACACTTCGACCGCACTGATCGAGTCGATGTTGCCCGTCGGCTCGTCGGCCAGGATCAGGGCCGGGTCATTGAGCAGGGCCCGCGCGATGGCCACGCGCTGCTGCTCGCCGCCCGACATGGCCTGTGGACGGTGGCCGGTGCGATGCTCCAGATGTACCAGTCGGATCATCTCGGCCACGCGAGACTGAATCCGGCTGCTGCTCAGGCCGTCAATCAACAGCGGCACGGCCACGTTCTCCTCGGCCGTCAACGTCGGCAGCAGGTTGTACGCCTGGAAGATGATGCCCATGCGCTGTCGCCGGAACAACGTTCGCTGACGGTCGGACATGCGCGTCAGCTCCCGGTCCTCGATCTTCACCGCTCCCGAGTCAGGCAGATCCAGTCCGCCGGCCATGTGCAGCAGCGTGCTCTTGCCCGAACCGCTGGCGCCCATGATGGCCGCCAATTTGCCGCGGGCTACCGAAAGCGAAACACCGTCGAGCGCCCGGATCACCTGGTTGCCCAGCCGGTAGCTCTTGTGCAGTTTCTCAATTGCCAGGACATCAGTCATGATTCTTCCAAACTCCACAAGAGCGGTCTCGGTTCGACGAGGCTCACCGAAATCGGTTCGACGAGGCTCACCGAAATCGGTTCGATCAGGCTCATCAAAAGCCGGCCGCGATCAGCTCCGTGCGTTTGCGTGCCGGGATCCAAGACCCTTCCTACAATTCCTTCACGTTGTGAGCTTCTGCCGCCTCAGGTACACTCACCGCCCGGAGGCACCGCATGAGGCTTGTGGTTACTGCCGACATTCATTACGACATCGTCCGCAGCATGAAACCTGCCCGCAAGGTCGCCGAGCAGATCTGCGGTCTCGACGCCGACGCGCTGCTGGTTCTCGGCGACGTCGGCGGCCGGGACGCGGACATTGTACGCGATGGGCTCCGTCTTTTCGACAAATTCAAGGGCCGCAGGTTTTTCGTTGCCGGCAACCACGATATCTGGACCAGCCCCGGTGAGGATTCCCTCGACCGCTTGGAGCGAGTGTTGCCCGAAATCTGTCGGGAAGCCGGCTTTCACGATCTCGGCGTCACCCCGGCCGAGGTTGAGGGGGTCGGACTGGCCGGTTCGATCGGCTGGTACGATTACAGCTTCCGACCCGAGCGGCTGGGTATCCCGCTGCGGTTCTACGAAGCCAAAATCGCCCCCGGCGCTGCCTCGCGCCTCGACGGATACGCGCACCTGGTGGCGGACTTATCGGATGTTCCGGAAGAGGCCATGCACATCGGCACCCGCTGGATGGACGGCGAGCATGTCCGCCTGCCGATGAGCGACGTCGATCTCTGTCAGCGGCTAGTCCACCGCGCCGCGGCCCACCTGCGGGAACTCGAGAAGCATTGCCGCACGATCGTTTTTGGGATCCACCACTTGCCTTTCCGTGAACTGGTCCCGCATCAGACACACCCGGGCTGGGCCTTCGGCTCGGCTTTCCTGGGTAGTACGCGGTTCGGAGAACTCCTGCTGAACTGCCCCAAGGTGCGCTACGTCTTCTGCGGCCACAGCCATCGCGAGCACCGCCTGCGGATCGGCCACATCGACTGCATCGACGTCGGCTGCACCTATGTCGCCAAGCGCTATGAGGTGGTCGAAGTGTGAAATGAAGGATGAATACGGAAGGATGAGGCAAGGGAGCGGGGCAACGGGGGAAGGATGAAGGGTGAAGGCAGAGGGATGAGGCAAGGCAGCGGGGCGGCGGATGCGCATCAAGTCGGATGGCTAAGAGCCCAAAGCTAAGAGCTAACAGCTTGTACGGCCCGCGGATCGACGCGGATGGGCGGGGGTTGGTCCGAAAGACCGGTAGGTCGTGCTCCGCACGACATCCTTTTGCCAGACCAACGGACTCACGCACCAACAGTCCGGTAGGTCGTGCTCCGCACGACATCCTCTTGCCGGAAAGCCCGGGCTCAACTCTTCACTCTTGACATTCGCGCGGGAGTTGAAACCGCGAAACACGCTAAATGCGCGAAAGTGTAGCCGGTACTCTGTTGTGCCCGCAGGTGACTGCTTGGCGGTTTGGTAGCGGTTTGTTCAGGTTCGCTACGTGGGCAAAGAGATGACAGAGAGCAGCGGTGGGCGGACTTCGCTTCACAGGGCTCCGGCGATTGACTTTGCGGAGGTAGCCTGGCACGATGAATGGGTCAGGCAACACACGGTGTGGGAGTTGGAGACGGATGTATCAAGAGTCAAGAGTTGAACCCGAGTTGACCGCATGAGGAAAGAGAAAAATCATCCTGACACCTTTTGTCGTC